>NZ_CP071312.1:1667500-2380760 GCF_018873185.1 Rhizobium sp. X9
CTTCATCTGATGGACATGCTGGATTGATGTTGCCTGACCGCGCATCACCGGATGATATCTCGAGAAGCTGGTCTTAATGGTATGGCTTCGAGGTGCACCGGCGTGCCCTCAAAGAAGACCGTACCGACACGTCGATGTCATCATGAAATGGCTTGATTGTAAAAGGTAATCAGGTTGCCGTTCTGAATTGAACGGCTATGGATGAGCATAGACAATGAGAACGAAGAAGTGAATTAAGGGCATTTGGTGGATGCCTTGGCATGCACAGGCGAAGAAGGACGTGATACGCTGCGAAAAGCCGTGGGGAGCTGCGAATAAGCTTTGATCCATGGATCTCCGAATGGGGCAACCCACCTTAAATGCTTGGAAAATCCAAACCGTCTTCGACGGCTTGGGTTTCCAAGCATTGTGATAAGGTATCTTACTTTCGAATACATAGGGGTAAGAAGCGAACGCAGGGAACTGAAACATCTAAGTACCTGCAGGAAAGGACATCAACCGAGACTCCGCAAGTAGTGGCGAGCGAACGCGGACCAGGCCAGTGGCAATGATGAATAAAGCGGAACGATTTGGAAAAGTCGGCCATAGAGGGTGATAGCCCCTTACGCGTAGAACAGTCATTGTCCTTGAGTAGGGCGGGACACGTGAAATCCTGTCTGAACATGGGGAGACCACTCTCCAAGCCTAAGTACTCGTGCATGACCGATAGCGAACAAGTACCGTGAGGGAAAGGTGAAAAGCACCCCGACGAGGGGAGTGAAATAGAACCTGAAACCGGATGCCTACAAACAGTCGGAGCCCGCAAGGGTGACGGCGTACCTTTTGTATAATGGGTCAACGACTTAGTGTAACTAGCAAGCTTAAGCCGGTAGGTGTAGGCGCAGCGAAAGCGAGTCTGAACAGGGCGATTGAGTTAGTTGCATTAGACCCGAAACCGAGTGATCTAGCCATGAGCAGGCTGAAGGTTGGGTAACACCAACTGGAGGGCCGAACCCGTATCTGTTGCAATAGATTGGGATGACTTGTGGCTAGGGGTGAAAGGCCAATCAAACTCGGAAATAGCTGGTTCTCCGCGAAATCTATTTAGGTAGAGCGTCGACCGAATACCCTCGGGGGTAGAGCACTGGATGGGCTATGGGGACTCACCGTCTTACTGATCCTAACCAAACTCCGAATACCGAGGAGTACTAGTCGGCAGACACACGGCGGGTGCTAACGTCCGTCGTGAAAAGGGCAACAACCCTGACCTCCAGCTAAGGTCCCCAAGTCATGGCTAAGTGGGAAAGGATGTGAGGATCCCAAAACAACCAGGATGTTGGCTTAGAAGCAGCCATCATTTAAAGAAAGCGTAACAGCTCACTGGTCTAAATAAGGGTCTTTGCGCCGAAAATGTAACGGGGCTAAAGCCATGCACCGAAGCTGAGGATATGCCGTAAGGCATGTGGTAGCGGAGCGTTCCGTAAGTCTGTGAAGGCGGACCCGTGAGGGCTGCTGGAGATATCGGAAGTGCGAATGTTGACATGAGTAACGATAAAGGGAGTGAGAGACTCCCTCGCCGAAAGACCAAGGGTTCCTGCTTAAAGTTAATCTGAGCAGGGTTAGCCGGCCCCTAAGACGAGGCGGACACGCGTAGTCGATGGGAACCACGTTAATATTCGTGGGCCTGGTGGTAGTGACGGATCTCGTGTGTTGTACATTCTTATTGGATTGAATGTGCGGCGAAGAGGTTCCAGGAAATAGCTCCACCGTATAGACCGTACCCGAAACCGACACAGGTGGTCAGGTAGAGTATACCAAGGCGCTTGAGAGAACTATGTTGAAGGAACTCGGCAAATTGCACGCGTAACTTCGGAAGAAGCGTGACCCCATTTTAGGCAACTATGATGGGGTGGCACAGACCAGGGGGTAGCGACTGTTTATCAAAAACACAGGGCTCTGCGAAGTAGCAATACGACGTATAGGGTCTGACGCCTGCCCGGTGCTGGAAGGTTAAAGGGAGGGGTGCAAGCTCTGAACTGAAGCCCCAGTAAACGGCGGCCGTAACTATAACGGTCCTAAGGTAGCGAAATTCCTTGTCGGGTAAGTTCCGACCTGCACGAATGGCGTAACGACTTCCCCGCTGTCTCCAACATAGACTCAGTGAAATTGAATTCCCCGTGAAGATGCGGGGTTCCTGCGGTCAGACGGAAAGACCCCGTGCACCTTTACTATAGCTTTACACTGGCATTCGCCAAGGCATGTGTAGGATAGGTGGTAGGCTTTGAAGCAGGGACGCCAGTCTTTGTGGAGCCATCCTTGAAATACCACCCTTATCTTCGTGGATGTCTAACCGCGGTCCGTTATCCGGATCCGGGACAGTGTATGGTGGGTAGTTTGACTGGGGCGGTCGCCTCCGAAAGAGTAACGGAGGCGCGCGATGGTGGGCTCAGACCGGTCGGAAATCGGTCGTCGAGTGCAATGGCATAAGCCCGCCTGACTGCGAGACTGACAAGTCGAGCAGAGACGAAAGTCGGTCATAGTGATCCGGTGGTCCCGTGTGGAAGGGCCATCGCTCAACGGATAAAAGGTACGCCGGGGATAACAGGCTGATGACCCCCAAGAGTCCATATCGACGGGGTTGTTTGGCACCTCGATGTCGACTCATCGCATCCTGGGGCTGGAGCAGGTCCCAAGGGTATGGCTGTTCGCCATTTAAAGCGGTACGTGAGTTGGGTTCAGAACGTCGTGAGACAGTTCGGTCCCTATCTGCCGTGGGTGTAGGAATATTGACAGGATCTGTCCCTAGTACGAGAGGACCGGGATGGACGTATCTCTGGTGGATCTGTTGTCCTGCCAAGGGCATAGCAGAGTAGCTATATACGGAATGGATAACCGCTGAAGGCATCTAAGCGGGAAACCAACCTGAAAACGAGTGTTCCCTATCAGAGCCGTGGAAGACGACCACGTTGATAGGACGGGTGTGGAAGCATGGCAACATGTGAAGCTTACCGTTACTAATAGCTCGATCGACTTCTTCGTTCCCATTGTTCATGTTCATCAAGCAAAGCTTGATGACATCATCTTCTGTCCTCACGGGCCAAAGGCCCTGCGGACGGCGCGCCAAACGATTGGCGACGGACTAGCGTCCTGTATGGCTGCCAAACTCAACATCGAGCAAGGCAGGCAAGCGGACCAGTCACAGAAAGACGTGTAAATTAAAACGAAGCGCAAGCTTCCCAGCTTCTCGAAACAACACGCATGTGAAAACATGTTCAATGTTGCGTTTTGCCGACCTGGTGGTTATCGCGGGGCGGCTGCACCCGTTCCCTTTCCGAACACGGCCGTGAAACGCCCCAGCGCCAATGGTACTTCGTCTCAAGACGCGGGAGAGTAGGTCGCTGCCAGGTCTGCAAAACGCAACAAACATCTTCTCAATCACAAATAAAGGGCTTCAAGCCCCGATCAAAAGGCCGCATAAAGCGGCCTTTATGCTATGATAACGCATTCCGCGGGGTGGAGCAGCCCGGTAGCTCGTCAGGCTCATAACCTGAAGGCCGCAGGTTCAAATCCTGCCCCCGCAACCATCTTTACTTGCAACCCCGCCGCACCCGCAGCGGGGTTTTTGCTTTGCGCGGAAAGTGTAAGGATTCCAGCAAGATCGCCGCGAACGTCGATCTCGACCTTGCCATCCACAGGCGTCAGCACAATGTCCTGAACCAGCGTGCGGATCACCTCGGCCGCCGCCGTCCTGCTTTCCTCGTCGTCGCTTTGCAGCGTCTCGTAGAGCTGTTGGACCCGCTTGCGGTATTGCAGCGCCATGTTCGGGTGCAGCAGGGGAGGCGGCTCGTCGGCCGTTACCAGGAAGTCGCTGAGTTCGGCCTTGCGCGCCCGAAGCTTGTCACCACGCTCCTTGACGTCATCGACGGACAGGGCGTCCTTGAGATACAGGTCCATCAGCTTCTGGACTTCACGGTCGATCTTCTCGATCTCTGCCTTCGCCCGGTCGATGTGGCCGCTGCTTTCCATTCGCAGGCGATTGGTCTCGCGCGTATAGGCGTCGCAGAACTCGGCGAAGATCTTCGGGTCGAGCATCCGGGTGCGCAGTGCGTTCAGGACACGCGATTCCAACTCGTCACGACGGATGTTGACCCGGTTCTCGCAGGTGCCCTTGTTGCGCGCCGTCGAGCAGCCGATATGCGACGCCGAGATCGCCGAATAGCCCCCGCCGCAGCACGCGCACTTCGTCAGCCCGGAAAACAGATACCTCGGCCGACGGCGATAGTTCATCTTCCGGACGTCGGCGACACCGCTCTGGTCCCGCTCCGTCCGGTTCTCGCCCTGCCGTGCCTTCACCGCATTCCAAAGCTCGTCATCGAGGATACGCAGTTCCGGCGTGTCCTGAGTGACCCATTCGGATTCCGGGTTGGGACGCGCCTGGCGCTTGCCGGTATCGGGGTCTTTGACGAAGCGCTGGCGGTTCCAGACGATCTTGCCGACATACATCTCGTTGTTGAGGATGCCGTTCCCGCGCCGGGGATTGCCGTTGATCGTGCTGAAGCCCCAATCTCCGCCGGTCGGCGCCGGAATGCTGTCCCTGTTCAGGGAGACGGCGATCATCTTGGCCGACTTGCCGGCGGCATAGTCGCGGAAGATACGCCGGACGACCTCGGCCTGCGCCTCGTTGATCGTCCGGTCGCCGCGGACGGGCTCGCCGTTGCTGTCAAACTTCTTGACCACATCGTAGCCGTAGGCATTTCCGCCGCCTGACTTGCCGGCCTCGACCCGGCCGCGTTGCCCGCGCCTGGTCTTGTCGGCCAGATCCTTCAGGAACAGGGCGTTCATCGTGCCCTTGAGCCCGACATGCAACTCGCTGATCTCGCCCTCCGACAAGGTGAACATCTTTACGTCGGCATAGCGCATGCGCTTGTAGATGCCGGCGATGTCCTCCTGATCGCGGCTGATCCGATCCAGCGCTTCGGCCATGATCAGGTCGAAGCGCCCACGGGCGGAATCCATGATCAGCGCCTGGATGCCAGAACGCTGAATCATGCTGGAGCCGGAGATGGCGTGGTCGGAATATTCCTCGACCACAGTCCAGCCTTCCTTCTCTGCGCGCAGACGGCACATGCGGAACTGATCGGCGATGGAGGCCTCGCGCTGGTTGTCGGAGCTGTAGCGGGCGTAGAGTGCGATCCTCATCGGGCATCCCTCCTTATCGGGAGTCGCGCGAGGGCCGTCCGTCCATCTGCGACAGGAAATTCTCTCGCGCCAGTTGCTCGCCGAGCAGACGGGCGAGCCGCACGAGGCGCGGGTCCGGGTCGCCGCGCGGGGTGAAGGTGAGTTCGGATGCGTCGACCGGCATCGCATCGAGCAGCGCCTCGCGCTCGCTCTGCAATGCCTTCGTCGATTTGCGTGCATCCTGGGTCATGCCATAAGAAAATCACGGCAAATCCCGAATAAGCAACTGAATCCAAGGGAGAATTGGCGGCGGCATCTGGCGCGTTCCCGCGTGTCGCGGCGCAGAACAGCGTAGAGGAGCGTGCCCTGTCGGAGTAAAATAACCTATGGGTTCTTTGCGAAATCCGCTGCTGGCGCATGTGATCTCCTCGGCGGGCGCCCATCGTTTGTCCTGATAAGAAGTTAACCGAGGCGCAAGTGAACAGACTTTAGCGTATTGCGTTTGGCGCTACAAGTCTCTATATTCCCCTCAAGGAGACGATCACATGGCCAGCACCGTAGAACGTAAGGAATACCCGATCTCGATGCGTCTGCCCGAGGCGGACGTTGCGATGATTGATCGCGCGGCGAGTCTGCGCGGCCGCTCCCGCACGGATTTCGTGCGGGATGCCGCCGTGCGCGCGGCCGAGGAAGTCGTCATGGAGCAGGGGTTGATCCGCATGAGCCCGGAGGGATTTGCGGATTTCATGGAAATCCTGTCCCGCCCGCCCACCATCGTCCCTGAGATGATGGAAGTGCTGAAGCGGCCCGCGCCGTGGGAGCCCGGCTTTGAGCCGAAGCGGTGAGCCGTGGCTTTATCTGCGCCCGAGCCGCTGACTGCGGCCCATGACGTTTCAGCGTTTTCATGCGGCAAGCCCACGCTCGATCACTGGCTGAAGACCCGCGCCCTTGCCAATCAGGAAAAGGGCTTCACGGCAGTCGTCGTCGTTCACGACGCAGGGCGCGTTGTCGGATACTATGGCCTCGCACCGACGGCGGTGGTGCCCTCGATCCTGCCGCGCGCGATCCGCACCGGGCAGCCGCCCAACCCGGTTCCCTGCCTGCTTCTTGGACAACTCGCCACGGACACAGAATGGGCAGGGCAGGGCATCGGCACCGGCTTGATGAAACACGCGCTTCAGCGTTGCGTTCAGGCTGCCCGCCTGATCGGCGGACGGGCCTTGATGGTCAATGCCGTCGATGACGAGGCTGCACGGTTCTGGCAGAGACATGGCTTCATGCCCTCCAAGGATGATCCGCTGGTCCTGCTGCGGGCGATTTCTGACATCGCCGTGATGGTGGCGGATGTCCAGCCCTAACGGAGCCCGTATGAGTTTTGGTGTGAGGCAAAGCCAGCACGTTGCGAAGTGCCCCGCATGCGGAAAACCGCATCACTATGTCGAGGTAAAATTTCCGGTCGAGAACGATCGCGGCGGCTGGGAGGTCGCATGCTTGGAATGCGGCAGTCCCTTCATCATTCGCCTGCGAAATCCGGAGGAATCGAGCCAGCGCGACTTCAGCATTTCGCAGCGGTTCGATGATGAACGTGGTGGCTATCACGGTTCCGCACCGCCCGCGACAGAGGTGGTCGAGCACTCGCTTGATCTAAATGAGAGTAGGCTGCGTTTTGATTACAGCAGCAGCCCAATCTACCGTTGTACGCAGTCTGGAACCGATCTCGAAAAAGCAGCGCTAGGGCAGCTTGAGGCCCATCTTTCCGCGGTTCATGACCAATTTTACATTGCTCGGAATTACATGCTCGCGAACAAGGTTCCAGATATCGATCATGTCGTGGTCACGGTCCCCGTGCCGTGCCAATGCGGTACTCACCACAACGCCGTCTTCTATTTCCGTCTCCTCCTCAATGATACGCCTGCGCCCAAGGCTTCGGAAATGCTGCTCGCCGATGTCCAGGGCGCGTCGCTGGACATCGAACTGACTGGCATTCACTCGAAATCGTTTCTGATGAACACGCTGGAAAAATTGATTGCCCGCTGGCAGCTCAAATTCGACCAGATTGTCATCGCCAGCCCCTTCATCGCCCATCAGTATATGTCGAAGGAAGAGAAGCTGAAGGTCTGGGAGTGGCTCCTCGGCATCCTCGCCCCCCAACGCACCCTCTTCATTACCCGATCAAGTAGCTACAAGGACTATAAGACAGCGCTGCTGGAGTCAGGGCTCGACCACGACATGCTCGCCACCTTTGGCCTGGAGAGTAGGATCATCGGCGTCGGTGCCAAGAAGCAGGACTTCCATGCCAAGGTCTATATCGGCGTGGGAGACACATGCGAGATATTCAGTGGCTCGGCCAATCTCGTGCCTGGCAAGTCTATGGAAAATGCTTCGTTCGCAACCATGGAATTCAAGCGTGTCGTAGCCAGATATCTGAAACCACTTGGCGCTACCCTTCCACCAGTTTCCCCACGTGTGCCTTTCCATCTTGGGATCAGGCTGAAGGATGGCGCTTGGACTGGGAATATCGAAAATGGGGCGTCGCCAATCTAGCGGGGAAAGCCTTCCCCCTGGCCGGCACTTCGTTGCCAGCGCACCCCCATCTGCGGGGAGACCCCGCAACGCCCCCTATAGAGTGAGAGTGCGGACGGGTTTTCCGTGACGGGTTGAGGGCTGGGAGAGAGGCTTCCGGCGCCCGTCGCGGAGAACCGCGATGACCAGACAGGATCGCCGCACGCGCCCCGGCCCCGACCGGGCGAGCCTTTACGACGAAATCACCGACAAGATCATCGGCGAGCTGGAGGCCGGGCGTCTGCCCTGGGTCCAGCCCTGGGGCGCGGCGGCCGTCAAGGCGCCGCTCGCCATGCCGCAGAACGCCGCAACCGGCCGGCGCTATTCGGGGATCAATGTCCTGATCCTCTGGGGCGCCGTCATCGAGCATGGCTTCCCCGGCCAGAGCTGGCTCACCTTCCGCCAGGCGCTCTCGCTCGGCGGCAATGTCCGCAAGGGCGAACGCGGCACCACCGTCGTCTATGCCGACCGCTTCACTCCCGAGGACGAGAAGCGACGCGCCCGCGAGACCGGAGACGAGCCGGACCGCATCCCGTTCCTCAAGCGGTTCACCGTCTTCAACGCCGCCCAATGCGACGGGCTGCCCGAGGAGATCGCCGTTGCCGCGCCGCCGCCCGCGCCCGGCCTGATCGAGCCGCGTGCCGAGGCGTTGATTCGGGCCACCAGCATCGACTTCCGCATCGGCGGCGACCGCGCCTTTTATATGCCCTCGCAGGACTTCGTGCAGGTGCCGCCTCCGCAGGCGTATTTCGAGCCTATCAACTGGCATCGGACGGCGCTGCATGAACTCGGTCATTATGCCGTAAGCTGGATTATGCCGCATGGCCGAGTTCGGCGGCCGTTGCGTCTGCTGTCGGCCATGCGGCAGTTCGGCATAATCAGAGCGTTTCGAGGAAAGCGAGCAGCTCATCGCTTGGGCGATAACGCCCGGTATGCGTTTCTGGGCTGGCAACCTGCGCGAGCGCCTTTTCCTTCAGCCGCATGTCGGCGTGGATATAGATCTGGGTTGTTTCCACGGATTCGTGCCCAAGCCATAGAGCGATCACGGATTGGTCGACACCATGATGCAGCAATTCCATCGCCGTGCTGTGCCGCAACGTGTGCGGCGTGACGCGCTTGCCTGCGAGGCTCGGGCAAACTCGTGATGCTGCTAGGCAATGCTTGCGCACCAGGTGTTCCAACGCATCGCGACTGAGCCGCTCGCCCCGGATCGACGGGAACAATGGCCCATCGCTGTTACGGCGTTCGCCTATCCAGCCCTGAATCAGCTTAGCTGTATCGCGACGAAGAGGAGTGCTGCGTTCTTTCCGCCCCTTTCCGATGCAGCGGATGTAGGCGCCAGTCCCAAGAACCACGTCCTTGCAGCGCAGATTGATCAGTTCTGACGCTCGCAATCCGGTCTGAAGCGCAAGCAGCAACAGAGCGTGATCACGGCGTCCCACCCATATCGTTCGATTTGGTGCTGCGAGCAGCGCCGCGATCTCTTGAGCGTCAAGGAACGTCACGCTTCGCTTCACATACCGCTTGTTCGGCATCGAGAGAATACGCTGGCAATGAAGAAGCCAGCTCGGATCGGTCATTGCGACGTAGCGGAAGAATGATCGGATCGCGGCAAGGCGTGTATTGCGGGTGCGCGCCGTGTTGCCGCGCGCCGTTTCCACATGGGTCAGGAAGTCGGCAACGAGATCGGCGTCGAGATCCTCGATCGTGAGCTTCGTCGGCGGCTTCCCGCACCTGGAACTCGCATACCGGATCAGCAACCGGAATGTGTCCCGGTAGCCAGCGACGGTGTGGCGGCTCGCCTCCATTTGCGTAGAGAGCCGGTCGGTGAAGAAGCGTTGGATCAGCGCGGGGAAGTTGGTCGCCTTCATCGGATTCCCGCCTCCGCCGCCACGCCAGTCATTCGGGACGAAGCCAGTTCCAGCAGTTCCGGGACCGCTTCCAGATACCAATAGGTATTGGCAGGGCTTGCATGACCCAGCCATGTCGTGAGCTTGATCATCTCGCGGCTGACATCTTTGCCCGACCGGTACCAGTTCAGCATGGTCCGCACCGCGAAGGTGTGGCGAAGATCGTGAATGCGCGGCCCACGGCCATGTCGAAGATAAAGCTGCGGCTCTCGTAGCCCAATCTGCTGGCACACATGCGCGAAGTTGTAGCGGGCGCTGCAATCGCCAAGACGATGCCCCTCGCAGGTCACGAAGAATGCTCCCGGCCTGCGCCCGAGCAGCCGGTCCCGCTCGCGGCCGTAGCTTTCGAGCCGTTGCACGACGCTATGATCCAGCGGCAGCAATCGCTCCTTGCCGAGTTTGCCCTGCCGGACGTGAAGAATGCCGGATTCAACCTCCAGGTCAGCAGGATCGAGACCGAGAGCTTCGCTGATCCGAAGTCCGGTCACGGCGATCAGCCCGAAGAGCGTCGAGCAGGTCAGGCCACGCAGGCCGTAGACCGATGGTAACGTCCGCGCCTGATCGATGATCGCAACGATTTCAGCTTCGCTATAAATATATGGATGCACGCGTTGAAGGCGGCCAGGCACCAATCCTCGGGGTGGAGCCTCGTGCCTCGGATCAATGCCATGCAACCATTCCGCAAATTGACGGGCCACCCTGAAGCGTGTTGCCCGGGTTCCGGGACTGGCGGATGGCAGGCTCTCGAGCCAGCGCATGACCAGATTGGTGTTCACGTGCTGCGCGCCATCGCGGTCGGCGAAGGTGGCGAAGCGACGGAGTATCCGTGCATCGGTACTCAGATCGGCGCCGAGGACTCTTCTGAGAGTCACGTAGCGGTCAAGTTCGGCAAGGAAGCTCATCGTGCCTCCTCCGCGACGGGCCAAGATTGGGCGATGGAGCGTAGGCCATCCGTGTCGAGTTTCGCGTAGATCATCGTCGTCGCCCGCGACCGATGCCGTAGCAGATCGCCGATTTCCTCAAGCGATGCGCCGGAGCGCACCATATTCGTCGCTAGGCTGTGGCGCAGAACATGCGAGCCCACATAGGGCGTCGGCGGCTTCACGCCCGTCGCCGCGAACGCTTCCTTCAAGATGTCGTTTATGACCTGGCTGTCCTTGAATGGGCGGTTTGGCGCTCGGTGCGTCACGAACAGCGTGCGCGTGGTCGTTGACGTTCGCTCCTGCTGCAAATAGCCGATGATGGCTTCGCCGACGTCGGGCGGGATTGGCAACCGATCATGACGCTGGCCTTTTCCACGGACCAGCAACTCGCCGGCCCGCCAGTCCACGTCATCAAGCTGCATCGCGATGACCTCCGGTGCGCGCAAGCCGAGGCGGGCCATCAGCATCAGCATTGCGTAGTCGCGGGCGCCGCGCCGCGGATTGACCCGTACCGAGGCCAGAACTGCCTCCACCTCATCGGGAGACAGATGACGCGGAAGCCTGGCGCCCCAGGGCTTATGCGTCCTAGGCACGCTGAGCGACAGGTTGGTCGTCGTCAGGCCCTGTGCGAACAGATACTGGAAGAAGCTGCGCAGATGCGTGGCCGGCGTCTTGTCGCGGAACGGGTGCTTGCGCGCGAGCAGGTGCTCCATGAACGCCACGACATCCCGGATGTTCATCGCCGGAAGATCGAGCATATTGTCACCAAAGCGATGATCGAGGAAGCGATCCGCGAACCGCAGCACATGATAAATCGTTCGCGGGCTGAGGCCGCGCTGCTGCAGAAGATAGGTTTCAAAATTGCTCAGCAACTCTGCACGTTCGGCCTGCGCAGGTGTCAACGGTGGCCGTGTCGCCACCCCGATCTCAATCAGATGCGCGACAAACAGCCTGGCAAGATTGGGAACCTTGATCTGGCTTTTTGGTGTGACCGGCAACCGTCGCCCTAGTTCGACGGCAAGTTCTGGCGTCAACGCCGAGGGTGCAATGCCCTCGGTTTCGAGCAATCGCCCGAAGCGGCGAAGCAGGTATCGGTAATTCGCCAGGGTATCGGGTTTGTAGTTCTTTGCAGAAAGACTGTCCTCGAACGACGCGAAGTAGGGATCAAGGGAGGTAGTCTGATCTGATATTTCCATTTCTTGCGCTCCATGTTGTTGGAGCGACAACCTTCACGACAAAGACATATCTTTCGACCATATTTTGCGACAGCTTCCGACCCCATTGTCGCCGTTCGGAGCGCCGCGTTCGGCGCCCGAAACCTGCCGTTCATTCACTTCCACCCGACGGCAAAGTCGGGGCCGTCTGCTGAAGAGGTCATCAGGGAAATCAAGCGGCTCTTCAAGATTGAAAAGAACCCACCCACTGTTACCCGCGCCGAAGGTCGCCTCACGCGGCGCGGTGGCTTCTTGAAGAGTACGGCCTCGTCACCGACGACTATCACCGCACACAATGGGTGTGGTTCGCTGTGACCTTCACCGCAATCTGGCGCAATTTCTCCAGCGCTAAGTGGCGGATTGCGGGCGAGATCTCGAAGAAAAGTAGAACGGACGTTCGAGCGTGATGCCGCGAAAGTCTGGTCTGAGCCCAAAGTGACGAATGCTGCACGATGGGCGAATGTCGATTACCGACCTCACTACGCCAGCGTGCGCGTCATCTCACGGATCAGATCATTTGTCTCTGGTCTCGTCGTTTGGTGCCGATATCGAAGGGCCAAAACAGTTCTTGATATTTCAAGGCCATCGATGGGTTTCGACACCAGGCCCATGTCCGAAGGAATAGCGGTGGCTGGCAGGATCACCGCACCTGACCCTTGCCGAGCAAGTTCAACTAACCAATCCACGCGATTTGACCGATAGGCCGCGTAGAGTTCGTGACCATGATCCGCGCAGGCCCCATGCAAAACATCCCGCATTTCGCAATTTAGGCGGTCAAGCATGTCAGTTTTAGCAAGAGCCGAAAGAGAGATCGCATTTAGTTCAGACAACGGATGCGACTTTGACACCACGACCTTGTAGTCCTCTTCATAGAGATGGTCTATACGATAGAGGTCTTCACTGACCTTCTCTGCGGTGACTACAACGTCAAATTCACCATCTCGTAACCCGGCAAGAAGCTCGGAGGTTGACGCAACGATCAATTCGATTTCGGCTTGCGGCAATCGCGTACGAGTACGCTCCATAGCTGCCGAAATCCTGTTGTGGCCAATCGTTTCGCCGACACCGACAGAGATTGGAACCCGCTCCAAGCGCATATGACGGACCGCCTCTGCCTTAGCCTGTCGCGTCTCATCGTGAACCTTCTGCAACCTCGGCCGCATGAGTTTTCCGAGGGCCGTCAGCCTGCAGCCCGCACGGTCTCTGACAAACAGGTCACCTCCAAGCTCGTCTTCAAGTTTCTTGATCGCAGTCGTCAAGGAAGGTTGGGAGACATTGGAGGCACTGGCTGCGTGGGTGAAGTTTCGGTGCTCGCAGACGGCAAGAAAATACCTGATCTGGTTCATTTCCATCGCCACATTCTCCGTCACATCTCATTTCAGGCCATCAAAACAAGTTCGATAGTCCACGTCTATCAAAGAATAGAATTTCGGAATTGGAGCCCGGCGCACCCAGCATGGGACAAGAGTACATCGAAGCCAAACACGATGCACTTCAAATCAGGAGACGACCATGAAAGCGCAAATCCTTCAGACATTCGCCGCACTGGCTCTGTTCACAACTTCTGCAACTGCACAGGACAACCCAATGGAAAATCATACTGCCAGCTACATCGCCATGCCCGCCGCCGAAGGCCAGACCGGAGCCTTCGCGGAGTTTCTGGCAGGTGCCGCACCTATCGTGCGGGAAACAGAGACGGGAACTGTACTTTGGTTTGCTCTGCAAGCCGACGATATGCTCGCAATCTTTGACATCTTCGCAGATGAAGAAGCACGCGACGCTCACTTCTCAGGAGCGGTTGCTGCGGCTTTGAAGCAAAACGCCGACGCGCTGGTCGACGGAGGATGGGACGACGGTGTTGTCGCGAATATCAACAACTCCGATGTCCTGTCGGTAAAGGCGCCGGTTGATCTCTACACGGCAACGACCGCAACTTACATCAAGCTCGAAGCTGCTCCAGGTAAAGGCCCCGAATTGGCAGCCTTGCTGACCGCCGCCGGCCCCATCGTCGCAGAAACTGAACCCAAGACATTGTTCTGGGCGGCGCTGCAGATTGACGGGAACAACTTCGCCATCTTCGACATCTTTGCCGACAACTCTGGCCGCGAAGCGCACTTTGCCGGACAAGTCGCCGGACTCCTGAATGAAAAGGCTTCAGAATTGATCTCAGGTGGATGGGACGACGGTGTGGTGGCGAACGTCCACAATTTCGAAATCCTCGCTACCAAGTAATCTGGAGGTGACTTGAGAAAGAAGTGCCCGGTGCAATCCATCGGGCGCTTTGCTGTTTGAATTTAGATTCACGCCAAAGCGGCCGTGCCGGAACTGGCAAGCGAAGCTCGCACTCGCCTCCGGCTTGGAAAGGGCGGCTATCGGCGGGAACATGTCCGCGCCTTCGCCCAACACGCCGAGATCGCGGACGACGCGATCTACATCGAGGGCAGCAAAAAACACCCTATTGAGGACGCCGGTAGCCACCAAAGGAGGAAAGTCGGCGGGAATCGGCGTTCCCGGTTTTTACCAAAGTGGCGGACCGGGTGGGATTCGAACATATACGCCGAAGTAATCGGCTTGCGCTTGGCTACGCCGTGAGCAATGTCGGCTTTCGGGACGCCGCAAGCGGCAGTCGAACGGCCGGAAAGGGGGCGCATTGCGGTCAAAGTACAGTAGCCTGCTGAACGGCCGCTTTCCCGGCTTGGGCGCCCAGAAGCGGTCGGGCAGCTTGCCACCCCATACTCGCCTTCTTCAAAGCGCTCTGATTATGCCGAACTGCCGCATGGCCGACAGCAGACGCAGCAGCCGCCGAACTCGGCCATGCGGCATAATCCAGCTTACGGCATAATGACCGTTATGCCGATATCGGCATAAAATTCACGCCACCGGACACCCCTCCCGCCTCGACCGCGATTTCTCCGGCTCCTTCGGCACGAAGAAATACGCCTTCGAGGAGTTGGTGGCCGAGATCAACGCCGCCTTCTGCTGCGCGTCGCTCGGCATCGTGCCGACTGTCCGCCATGCCGATTACATCGGTTCCTGGCTGGAGTTATGCTCACCTCGTCATAAGTCGAGTTATCCGCAGCAACCCATAATGCGAAGGAAGGCGGCCAGATTGCCTAAAGTTCGGGGTTTCGGGCCACCTTCCTCCGCATTATTTCAGAGCGTGTCGAGCCAGGCGAGAACGCTCGTATCGCGTTTCCACGAGGGCTGGCGGGTGGGTGTTTCGGGAGCACCGACCTTTTCCAATGCCTTGCGCTTTGTTTCGAGGTTGGCTCTGGCGTAGTGGTTGGTTGTGTCGAGGCTCACATGACCGAGCCAGCTACGGATGACCGTGACGTCGACGCCCGCCGATATGAGATGCACGGCGGTTGCATGCCGGAAGGCGTGGGGCGTCACATGCTTGTCGCGCAGGGTTGGTGAGGTTTCGGCCGCTGCCTTCACATAGGCGGCAAGCTTGAACCGGACCCCCGATGCGCTGAGCGGTTCGCCATAGCGGTTAACGAACAGCCTCTGGTTTGGCGCCCGTGGTTGCCGTTCGAGCAGCTTCTGCAACAATATCACGGTTTCCGGCCAGAGCGGGCAGATGCGTTCTTTTCGACCCTTTCCGGTGAGGCGCACGCAGCTCGGACTGTCGAACCGGACCGCATCGGGGCACAGATCGAGCGCTTCCTGTATTCGCGCGCCGCTGTTGTAGAGGAACGAGAGCAAGGCGTGGTCGCGCATACCTTCGAGTGTCGAACGATCAGGCTGAGCCAGGATAGCCGTCACTTCCGCCGGGTCCAGATAGCAGGGTTCCGACACCGGACCGCGCTTAATCGGGATGTTGAGGATTTCGACGCACTGGGCGATCGATCCGGGATCCTTGGTTGCAACGAAGTTGAAGAAGCTGCGTATCGCTGCAAGCCGGCAGTTTCGCGTGCCGATCTTGCCGCCGCGTTCGTGTTCGGCGTGACCGAGGAACGCAATGACCTCTCCGGCGGTTAGATCCGCCAGCGTGATCATCGCCACCTTCTTGCCTGAGCGCTTTGCGACGAACCGGAGGAAGAGTCGCCAGGCATCGCGATACGACCGGACCGTATGGATGGAGGCATTGCGCTGCTCGACCAGCCACTCGTAGAAGAACGCGCGCATCAGCCACGGGAACTGATTGTTCTTGCTCATGCCCGCACCTCCTGCCCGATATTGAGGCATGGCGCGCCCAGCACGCGGAACCGCTCATTGGCGTGATGCAGCAAGTCCTGCGTGACGGTGATGTAGACCAGGGTCGAGTTGATGTCCCGATGGCCGAGATAGGTCGCAAGGAACGGCAGACGATCCTGCGGATTGATGCCTGCCTCGTACCATTCGAGGATCCGGTTCACGACCATCGAATGCCGCAGATCGTGCAGGCGAGGTCCAGTTCGCCCCCGAGGCGGCTTCAGCCCGGCGCGGCGTATGACGTCAACCAGCAGCCAGGCGACGGCCTGCTTCGTATAGCGGTCACCACGCTGTTCGTGCCAGAACAGGCCGGAGCGCGGATCAAGGAACCCACCGGCGCGGCGTCGCGCTTCCGTATATGATCGAAGTTCTACCATCACACTGTCGGGCAGCGGCAGTATCCTGGTCTTGTAGAACTTGGTTTGGCGGATCGTGATCGTGCCGCCTTGGAAGTCCACGTCACCAAGATCGAGGCGAGCCAGTTCGCTTCGCCGCAGACCGGCGCAATAGGCGAGCAGCAGCATGGTGTAGATGCTCGACGGACGAAGCGGCGATCGAGGTGAAGGGTAAGAGCGGGCGATGTCGAGCATACGCAGCACATCGGACGGTGTGTAAATATGCGGTTTTCGCCAATGTCTGGCCACTTCCTTTTCTGGGCGCGGATCAGGTCGGCGGGGCGGGATCGATGGGTCCTGATGGCGCAGGATTTTCGTGAGGACCCGTCGGAGCTTTTCGCACTCGTTGGGATGATTGCGCGTCGTTTTCGCCGCGGACCAGTGTTCAAGCATCACCTCGAGCGGCTGGTCCTGAAGCTCCGGGTTTAGCTGAAGAAAGCGGTCGAGCCGCCATAGCCGCATCGCTTGCGCAGTGTATTTGTAACCCCGGTTGCGCATCAATGTGACGTGCTCAGCCATCATGTTGCCCAGCACACTGCCGAATGGCCTGGGTCGGTATAGTTCGGCAAGCGCGCGATCCGGATCGCTGGAGGCCAGCGCGCGCCACACCGGCTTGCACTGTTTGATATTGCAAGCCTCACGCAGACTGGCGACGGGATTGCGTTCGATCGCTCCGGTTTCTTCAAGGTGATCGAGGAAACGGTCGATAATCCGGGTGCGGTGCAGCCGTGTCGTCGAGGCCCACCGGCCAGGCGACACATGCAACCATGCCACCAGCATGTCCTTGTCGAGCTTGCCGTGGCGTTCGGCGACATCCTGGAAGATGTTGAGCGCCTGCTTGTAGTAGATGGGGCTCTGCGTGGTGCGCAGGTTGAGGCCTGCAATGTACCGCGCGATCAGCTTGCGATCAGGGTCGGGCCAGTTCGTCATGACCGCACCTCCCGTCCCGGCACGTCGAGCGCGATGGCCCGAAGGTCCTCGGTGGCGAGCTTCAGATAGGGAGCTGTGGACTCCGTAGAGCGATGCCCGAGCAGATCGCCGATCACCTTCTGCGGCACGGCGGCGCGCAGCATTTCGACGGCGCGTGCATGGCGGAAGATATGGGAGCCGCTTTTACCAGCCGGCGTGATCCCGGCAGTCGTAAGCCGCCGCCGCACCATATTGGCCAGCATGCCGAGCTTACGATAAGGCGCGCGTGTTCGGACAAAGATCTCGCGAGCATTTGTGACAGGCCGCCCCGTCTGCAGATAGGCGAGCACGGCCTCACCCACCGGCGCCATCAATGGCAGGAATGAGTTGGCCCGGGTCTTGGTGTGCCTGATGCGGATCACTTCCGCCCGCCAGTCGATATCCTCGATCCGCAGGTTGCAGATTTCGCCCGATCTCAAGCCATAGGTCGCCAGCAATTGCAGGATGGCATGATCCCGCAGGCCCGTCGGCGTCTTATCCTCCCCCGAGGACTGCAAAACCGCCGTGACCTGATCGGGCGTAAGGATCGATGGCACCCCTTCATACGCATAGAGCAAGGGGGCGATGACATGCGGCGATAAATCGATGGCGACGCGCCCTGTTCGATGGAGATAGCGCAGCATCGAGCGAAGGCGCTCCGCCACATCCTTCACAGACCGGCGCGTCTGATGAGGGCTGCGCGTGTCCATGTAACGGTCGATGTCGCTGACGGTCATTGCCATCAGGCTGTCGGGACCGTGCCGATCGAGCTGCCAGACCAGAAAGTTACGGCCCTCCCACATCAGCGCGTCGATGCTGGCCGTAGCAAGGCCTCGTTCTTCGCGCAGCCAGGTCTCGTACTCGTCGCAGATGGCAAAGCGCAGTGCGTCGGCCGCGCAGGTCGCTTTCGGCGGGGACGGCCATTGGCCCTGTGCAAGCCGCAGCAAGGCATGGATTCCGGAGCGCGGGATAGAGTGCCAGTATGGCCCCGGAGATCGACCATGGCGCTTCCGGAACAGCGCTACCGCATGATGCAGGTAATGAACCACCTGCGTCTCGGTCACCTCCACAACATCGATGTTCTGCTGTGCAAGGTATTCGACGAACCCGCGCGCATAGGCGCAGTAGTTGCCGATCACCACCGGGCTGTATCGTTGGTTGGTCAGTACAATTCTGAGCTCGGCGATGAGCTCGTAATCAGCATTCAACATTATTGATTCCTCTGCTTGTCAAAACGACAGCAAAGGTCCGGCACAAAATAATGCTGAGCAAATCCCGCTCGCGGAAGCTGGAACCCCGCGGATTTCCAGCGGTGCGGCCGCCTTCCTTCGCATTATGGGCTGCTGCGGATAACTGGAGGTGCTGCGTGAGGACAACCGCGCCATCGTCCGCGCCGCCTCGCAGGCCAGCAAAGCCGCCGACTGGATTCTGTCCTTCCTGCCCGATGTGGACGGGATCGGCACGGCCGACGACGAGCGGGAGGCGGCGTGATGAGTGCGCTCGCCTTTCCAGGCTTCGCTCCCGATCCCGCGCAGGCGGCCGACATCCGGCTGCGCGTCCTCAGCCTCGGCGCCGGCGTCCAGTCCACCACGCTGGCGCTGATGGCCGCGCATGGCGAGATCGGCCCCATGCCTGATTGCGCGGTCTTCGCCGATACCGGCTGGGAGCCGAAGGCGGTCTATGAGTATCTCGACTGGCTGCGGTCGCCCAATGTCCTGCCGTTCCCCGTCCATATCGTCTCGGCCGGGGATCTGCGCGCCGACCTCATCGCCGGCGCACGCGGCGAGCGATGGGCCTCGATTCCCGCCTTCACGCGCACCGTCACACCCGCCGGGACCGAGCTACCCGTCTATGACGAGGACGAGAACGGCGACCTCGTCGTCGTCGGCTCCCGCACCGTGAAGACCGATCGCGTCGGGATCGGTATGATCCGACGCCAATGCACGTCTTATGGGGATACACGGTATGTAAACAACGACGGTTTTGGCTTGTCAACAATGCTTTGGACAACGGCTATGCTGGATTCGGCCATTGAAGTGTAAATAACATCTGCTTCGAAGCTTCCTTCTTCTGAAGTTTATTTACGTTTCGACACGCGCCAACGGTAGCACCCGACCGGCCCGGCGCTGGCCGGGGTTGCAGAGGGTCGGGCGGGTGCGGATGAGGGGCACCTGGAGCACACAGTTTGCTTTGAAGCGCCGGACGCTGTAGCGTTCACATTGATCGTGCTGCCGGCAATTTCCGGGAACGTGCTAAATTGCCTCGCCTGTTAAGCGGTGGAAGCGGACGATCAAGAAACTCTTCGGTTAAGCCCCGAGTGCTGGCATGATACGCCCATCGATGGAACTGTTCGAGCAGAGCATGCTCGCGTTTTTTCAGTTCGGCGTTCTCGCGCTCCAGCCGTTGAAGCCGTTCGAGCGCGGCTTTCAGGGTTGCTGAGGCCGGTCGAAGATTGCCATTTCCGGCGTGTCTATCCGGGCTGCTGCGATGCGTTTCATAGGCAATACGAATGCGATCATGCTTGAACAGGGCTTGCCGGGTATAACTGGCGTGGAACTTCGCGGCGATTGACGCAATCAACGCCGGCCATGTGAGGCGGCCTTCCCATGCGCGGATCATCTCAATGATTGCATCCACACGTTCGGGGACCAGGTTTGGGGATCTGCGTTTCATGCGAAGGACTCCATGGCAGTTTGCAAGGCGCACGGATCAGCCCGAGATTCAGACGTCTCGATGCTCTTGAGATAATCATGTGCGGCGCCCTCGGAGAGCGAATAGGTTTCCTGCTTGCCCAACTGGATTACAGCGCCGTCCTCGACACCGGGGTCTTTCAGGATGGCAATGAGTTGCGCGAGGCGTTTGACGGTGGCGCCATGAACCTCAACCCATTCCTCAGCGCCATAGACTCCATCTGTGACTGCGGCTTGGGCCTGCTCCAGATGTGCAGTCGCCAGCGTCAGAGAGCGTTCGATCCTCTCCATCCTGTCCGGCAGACCTTTGATGCAGACATGCTCGCGGCAGTCCAGGCAATTGCGGAACATCTCGCAAGGTGAAGCAGCAAAGTCGTGAATGCAAAACCCATAGAGAGTCGTATGTGCCGTTGGAACCGCCATTGTGACGTATTCCTCTCGGGAGACCGGCAGATGTTTCGGGATTTCAGCGAGCGGCCCGATGGCTTTTGCGTGATTGCCCACTTTCGCGCGGATTTGTTCGACGATTTCCTCACTTGTCACATGATCGTAGAACGCATTTTGATCGGGACTGCGCCGGCCGCTCCATTTGGCGATGTCTATCTGCGACAGGTTTGCCCCCTGCGCCAGAGTATTCAACCAGTGCCGGAACTGATGGCTTCGAATGGAAAGCCGGCGTTCAGGATCTAGACCCACACGCTGGAAGACAGTCACGCTTCCGGCCTCGTTGTTTTGACCGAGGGCGTAGGCGATATGGTGGTAGCGGAGCGGCTCTATCATGCAGAGGCTCGGTTCTCCATTCCGGAACAGTCCGTATGGAATCGCCGTCAGCGCATCAGCATATTTCAGACCTGTTTTGCTATCGGCTATCGGAAAGCCTGTCGGCAATAGACCAATGAGATGTTTCTCCAGATCCGCGAACCTGATGACCTGGGCGAATTGGCCTGATTGCCGTCGGACCTTGGTTACCTGAAGACCTGCGGTCTTGACCCAATATCGTATGACCGGTCGTGTGGGCTTTGCCAATCCAAGCAAAGGGGCGATTTCCTCAAGTTCAACAAACTCCTTGCCGCGCAGGTGTTCGTGGCCTTCCGGCAGATACAGTCGCGTTGGGTTATTCTCGTACCATCGGGCGACACTCCGCGCCTGATCGGTGATTGCATGGATTTTCCGTAGGGCTTCACGGACGACATCCGCCATGGCCGGCAGGATGAGCTTCACATGATCGGCATAGCCTTTGGAGCCCGCCCACCGCAATCCGAGATACCCGCGTCCATCGTCGCCGGTCTGGTCGACTTCGCAGTTGACAGGCAAGGCGAGAACTTCGTTGATCCGTTCCGGTGCAGAGCAAAGGATCGCTGCGACCGACGTGGTCAGTACGTCGCGCGGGTCCGATGCCAATTGGAACGCTTGTGCAAGCGCGTCGATTGCCTCCGGATCCGGTAGAGATCTGCGCTTTCGCGCTTCGAAAGCGTCGCCGACACGGCCATTCGTGCTGGCCCTCTGTTTGGGATATCTCCAGCGAGCGATGGGATGGACGCACATCAGGTTCCGGTCTAGGAACCGGGCAATCTGGCCGAGGCGAGGGCCGACCGCGTCTGTGGTCGCAACAGCTCCGTTGGCAATGAGTTCGCTCACGGCCGCATCGAAGCAGGCTCTGTCACAATCGGCGAGCGAATCTATCCCGGCCTTCTCCATCGCCGTTCCAATGGCCTCGAAGGCTTTGACCGCGCGTACCACCACAGTGCTGCTAAGATGCGCGGTCTGGCTCCGCACATACGCTTTCGCAAACATTCGTACGTTGGATATCGGGTCTGTTCCCCCGCCGTCGGGAATCCTGTCGAAGAACAGATGAATGCGACCCAGTCGGACGCGTCGATCGCCTTTGGCGAAGCTATGGGCGGTGATATCCCAGCAATCGGAATCAAAATCGAGGTGTGGGTCGAACGCCGCGACCTCGTCCCTTGAATGGGTAATGAAGGCGGCAATGTTGGCCTGCGCATCGACACGTGATCGAGAGATTAACGGAGTGGGCATAGTCATTTGGTTGCCCTCCCGACCATCTCACCGCATTTCCTAACCAGGTCGGCCACTGCGAGGATCGTGAGATCGTTGACGGCCGCGATACGCAGGTCGGCCGTGTTTGCAAGTATTTCCCTCTCTTGCAGCAAGCTATCCAACAAGCTTTCGTGTGGCGCATCCAGCCATGGATTGAAGAAGGTGCACGTGTAGCAGGCTAGTGGTGCTGCAAGCCGGCAATAATCGTGTTTGCCACAAGTGCCGACGGATTCGAGTTGTGAGCGCGTGGCGGTATGGATGATCCTTCCGCGGTCGGTATCCTGACGCATTACGAGCGTCCCTGCGAATGCTTGGGCGACAGGCGCCAGTTGAAGTGCAAGCGCCTTGTCGATGCGTTCCATCATCGCTGGACGGGTTTCGACGTAGATCAAGCTAGAGTCGATCCAGCTATGGTCTAGCAAATCGGCGATAACGGAAGCGGAATGTCCCTCGGCCGCAGCCCGCGTGCCGAGGGTGCGCCTGATCCGGCTCTGGAACAAGTGAAGCTTTCGTCCGGTTCTATGGGATGTAACGGCCAGGTCCTTCAGCAGTCTGCGTAGCTTCTCAGCCATGGACTTACCCGAATGATGACCGCGCAGTCCGATGTCGCCCATATTGATCGAGCTGCGGTCCGACAGGAAGATCGGAGCTACTTCGGGAGCAACATCATGCGCGACTGCCCATTCTCGGGCCTCATCGCACTGCTGTTGAATGAGCGTGCCGAGCGCAGGCGCAAGTTCACGCGGGCGGAAGATCGTTCGCGGGCGAATGCCCTTGCCCTGCTTGATCCGGGTAACCTGCAAGATAAAGATCTTGCTGTTATCCTGCCGAGCGCTGACCGTGAAGTCACCACATTTCAGCATGGCGAGCTGTAATGGTCTCGCGCCAAGCGTGATCGCCAGCATCAACAGCGTGTAATTGGAGGTAGTAAGTTTGCCTTCGGTGAAGGCGTTGCGGATGGCGGAGAGGAGGTTTTCATATTCCATATCCGTGAGAGGACCGGTTTCCGGATCCAGCGTCCTGACAGCGGCGCCGACCTCGTGGTGTTTGGTCTCGAGGTCGGGCAATCTGATGAGCAAATCATCATCGAGGCCGCCAATGCCGAGATCGACCCAGAGCAACAGGTGCTCCTTCAGGCGTCGCAATTTGTAAAGCTCTTTGGCTTTCAACGATGCCCCATACCGTAAGACATCCCTGAGACTGATCATCTCCACGGCTCTCCCAGGCATTTCCTCGGCCAGGAAGCGGATCAGCACCCGGTAGGCGGTCAGCGCCTGAGACGCGCGGGATGGTGCCGCCGACACCAGCAACGCACGGCAGACGTCTTTGATTTGCTGACGTAGCTCAGGTGAAGCGCCGGGGAGATTGTTGAAGTTGAATGAAGCGGGTCCTGACGGTGTCGCTACCACCCACACATCATCCATCGGAATGAAAGCATGTCCGTCGACCGTGTGGAGAACCTGATCCCCGGACATAGATTCGATGGCAGCTTTCGCCGCATGTAACGGCGCGAGCTTCATTCCTTTTCTCCTTCACCGATCACATGGCGTTGGATTTTCATAGAAGCATCGGCGGCAAGACGGCGGGTTCGACGTGTCAGATAGACGTCTGCGCTCCTCGATGTTTCCGACCAACCCATCGCATGATTGCGTGCGCGGCGCTCATCTTCGGTTGAAAGTTTCGCCCGGTCCGCGATTTCCGAGAAGTCTTCGTTCCAACTGTGGCGCAGGACATGGCATGACAGATCGTCCCCAAGCTGGGGATGGTGTAGTCGAAGCCCGCGGAAGATCTTGGTGACGGACGACAACGACAGGGGTGCCCCGTCATCTGCCACGAACAGAAAGTCGTGTTTTCTTGCCGCCCGAAGTTTCGAGCGGTGCCTGACGATGTGTTCATGGGTCATATAGGCAAGTTCATCGCTTATGCCGATGCTTCGTTCCCGTGTCTTGGTGTTGGGCTGGAGTCTCCGAGGGTCACTGGCATCGTCTTGCCGACGCACAATGTCAGCCATGTTGCTACGAAAGTTGAGCGCCTTGATCCTTAGACCCAGCAGCTCACCTCGACGCAGACCAGTGCCAATACCCCATAGAATAAGCAGACGGTTCCGATCGCGATGGAATTCACTCGACCACGGATTGTCGATCGACTGAGGATCGATGACACGAAGCAACTCAGCCTTGGCGTCCCTGCCCAGGCTCATTCTCGCCAGCATCACCCGACCGGAAGGTATGCGAGCGCTCAGTCGATCAAGGAAGCCTTGAAGCAATTCCATGTAACGGATGCGCTGCTGGAGCGTTGAGGTTATCCGGGAGGAGGTCACCTCGCCCAGCCAGCCAAGGTAGGTTCTGGCGTAATGAAGACGGATACTTGCCGTGGTGGCTGACACACTGTCTCGCATTGGCTTTGCTGATAGCGCTCCCTGCCTACCTTGTTCGCCGCGAAGTGTTCGACGCGACATTGCAACCAGTTCATCGAGCTCGTGCGCATCAAGGAATCTGCCGTCGATAAATCTTTCCTGAAGTGCGATCGAACGAAGCTCGGTAAATGCCAGAAGGAACTGAACCCCGCGAAGCGCCTGTTCGATGGTGGCAGCGGACCCGCTTCCGGGGCGCACTACCGTCGTGGCGTAAACACACGCGTCGAACTCAGGCATGCCCGTATCCACTCGGACGAGCATCGGCATGCGTTCGCCGCTTCCAAAGACAATGGTTCGAATGCGGTGAGGTGGTGAAACATACTTGCTCGGGACAGAGCCGATTTGGCGCATCAACATAGGATCCTCAAAAGTTAACAGTTGGGCGAGGTATCCCATAAAGCCGGATGGTGAGCGCCAGTGAGAGATCGTCAACAGGACAAAAATGGCTTTTGAACAGGAAGTTAAGCCACTTTGTTGTCAATTCAATCGGAGGTCACCTTAACACCGGCGACTACAAGATCGTGCCGATCCGGCGAAAGGTGCGCGAACTGCTCGGCATTGCCGGGCGGCGCTCCCCAAAATTTCCGGTCGTCGAGCAATGGATCGGCATTTCGCTCGACGAGGCGCTGCGCATGAAGCCCTCGTTCGAGAGCTGGCAGGTCAATCGCTGGCCCCTGATCGAGCGGGGCATGACCCGCAACGACTGCCTGCGCTGGCTGGAGCGGCACGACTATCCCCTGCCGCCCAAGAGCGCCTGCATCGGCTGCCCGTTCCATTCCGACGATCGTTGGCGGCACATGCGCGACCATGATCCCGAGGCATGGACCGACGCCGTGTCAGTCGATGCCGCCATTCGCACCGGGTTCCGTGGCATTCGCGGCGAGATCTATCTTCACCGCTCCGCTGTCCCTCTCGACCTGGCCGATCTGTCGACCGAGGCCGATCACGGCCAGCTCGACCTCTGGCCGAACGAATGCGAGGGAATGTGCGGAGTGTGACCTGCCTGAAACCCGCGCAATCGCAAAGCCGGATTTCCGGCTTTGCGGCTTTCCGGTTCTGCGACGCCGTGCCTCTGGAGTCAGAGGGCGGCGCTTCGCCTCGTGACGGGTTGCAGGCTGCGAGAGAGGCTCGCGGCCGCCCGTCATGGAGAAAGGTTAATGACCACCACGCAATCGCGGAACCCCCTGAAAATCTACCTCGTCTGTTACGGTTCCGAAAACGAGTCCTGGCTTTGCGATGCCGAGGACCGCGATCACGCCGTCGAGCAGTTCAACAGCGCGGAGATGGACGGCGACATCAACGAGGTGTTCGAGTGCGTCCCCGCCTTGAGCCGCTATTTCGTCCGCCAGCGCCGGGCGATGTGGGTCTGCTTCGTCCAGGAGGTCGAAGCCGAAGACGAAGAGGCTGCGGTCGATGCCTTCTACGAGCAGTTCGACCCGCAGCATTCGTTCGTGGAAGGCGCCCTTCAACATGCGGATCACGGCCCGGCAATTGTCTTCGACAGGCGGGACTACCCGTCCGCGCAGGAGGTCGCCGAGGCCGACTGATCGGAAGCGGGTTTGCGGTTCCGCGATAGTCCGGTGCCGGTTTGATGGCGCTGCCCTCCTAGAGTGAGAGGGCGGCGCTTCGCTTCGTGACGGGTTTAGGGTCGAGAGAGAGGCTCTCGGCGCCCGTCGCGGAGATACCACGATGGCAAAAGCTGCCAAGAAGAAGCCCACTGTCCCGATGATCGTCTTCTCGCGGGCGCGCGACATTCCGTTCGACCGGATCAGGCTGTCGGACAGCAATGTCCGCGAGATCGACGTCGAGGCAGGTCTGGACGAACTCACCCACGACATCGACCGGCGCGAAGACCTCGTGCAGGGCCTCAATGTCCGCGCGATCCTCGACGACGACGGCAACGAGACCGGCGATTTCGAGACCCCGGCCGGCGGCCGCCGATACAGGTCCATCGCGCGCCTCGTCGAGGCTGGTCGCTTCCCGGGCGACGGGCTCGTCCCCTGCATCGTCAAGAAGGCCGAGGCCAAGACCTCGGCCGTCGACGACTCGCTGGCCGAGAACCTGCTGCGCCTCGCCCTGCATCCGCTCGACCAGTTCAAGGCGTTCAAGCGCATGTTCGACATGGGCATGTCCAAGGAGGAGATCGCCGACGCCTGGCGGACCACGCCGCGCTACATCATGCAGCGTCTTCGCCTCGCGACCGTC
Organism: Rhizobium sp. X9; assembly: GCF_018873185.1. Lineage (NCBI taxonomy): Bacteria > Pseudomonadati > Pseudomonadota > Alphaproteobacteria > Hyphomicrobiales > Rhizobiaceae > Rhizobium > Rhizobium sp. X9. The sequence goes on from NZ_CP071312.1 coordinate 1,694,173, forward strand.
GCGCCGTCCCTGCACGATGCCTATGCGCGGAACGAGATGACGCTGGCGATGCTGGAAGCCTTCACCGTCAACCCCGACCACGAGCGCCAGCAGCAGGTCTGGGAGCGCATCAGCACGTCGTGGCAGAAGGAGCCCTGGCAGATCCGCAACATGCTGACCGAGACCACGGTTCCCGCTGCCGACAAGCGCGCCCTCTTCGTCGGTGTCGAAGCCTATGAGGCAGCGGGCGGCCCGGTGCTGCGCGATCTCTTCTCCGATGAGAACGGCGGCTGGTTGCAGGACGTCACGCTCCTCGACCGGCTGGTCGACGAGAAGCTGCGGGTCGTGGCCGACGAGATCGCCGGTCAGGGCTGGAAGTGGATCGACGCTGCAGTTGAACTTCCCTACGGCTACACCAACGGGCTCCGCAGGCTGGTCGGCGTGACCCAGGAACTGACCGACGGGGAGCGCGCCGCCCGCGAGGCGCTGCGCGACGAATATGACGAACTTGAAGCGCAGTATGCCGAAGCCGAGGAACTTCCCGATGAGGTCGATCAGCGGCTCGGGGAGATCGAGGCCGAACTGGAAGCCTTCGAGAACCGGCCCATCACCTTCGCCCCGGAGGATATCGCGCGGGCCGGCGTGTTCGTCAGCATCGGCCGCGACGGTGAGCCGATCGTCAGCAGCGGCTATGTCCGCCCCGAGGACGAGCAACCAGAGACCGTCGACGGCGAGGATGTCGGAGAGTCTGCGGACCCGTCCGATCCCGATGCGGTGCAGCGTGCCGTCATCACCGTCGGCGGCGAGCCGGTCCCGGATGGCGACGATGATGAGGACGATGCCGTCAAGCCGCTGCCCGAGCGGCTGGTGACCGACCTGACGGCCTGGCGAACGCTCGCCCTGCGCAATGCGCTCGCCGAGAATCCGCACGTCGCCATGACGGCCCTGCTGCACAAGCTCGTTCTCGACACCTTCGAGCGCACCTCCACCTCGGGGACGAGCCTCTACGCCGCGGTGCGTTACATCTACCTCCCGGCCGATGCGACCGGGCTTGCGGACAGCGCCGCCGCGAAGATGATCGACGAACGCGCGGACGCCTGGCGGGGGGACATTCCCTCCGGCGATGACGACCGGCTCTGGGACTGGATCGACGGCCTCGACGATGCCAGCCGCCAGGCGCTGCTCGCACATTGCGTCAGCTTCGGCGTCAACGCGCTCTACGAGCGGCCCAACCCCTATTCGGGGAACGGCATCTCGCAGCACGGTCTCGACCGGCGTATGGCCGAGGCCGAACGGTTGGCTCAGGCCACCGGCCTCGATCTGGTCGAAGCGGGCTGGAGGCCGACGGTCGAGAACTACCTGGGCCGCGTAACCAAGACCCGCATCCTCGAAGCGGTGCGCGAGGGCGCCGGCGATCGTGCCGCCGATCTCATCGGGCATCTCAAGAAGGGCGACATGGCAAAGGAGGCAGAACGGCTCCTGGCCGACACCGGCTGGCTGCCGGAGCCGCTGCGCCCCGCCATGGAGGCGCAGGCCGTGGATGGTGCGACAGATCAGGACGACGGCGGCGTGGCGCTGCCGGACTTCCTCGCCGGTGACGATGAGGACGAGGTAGAGGCCGCCGACGGTCCGGTGGCTCTCGTCGCCGCCGAGTGACACCCATCTGCGGGGCGGCCTCCGTCGCCCCGTGTTCCATCCCTTTCCACCCCAAGGCCCGGCATCTCGCCGGGCCGTTTTCGTTTCAGGAGACCAGATTCATGTCTGCTTCCCTCATCTTCGACATCGCGCCGCTCGGCTCGCTCGTGGCCTACAGCGACGGTCAACCGAAGCCGCCCGCGCGCTTCACGAAGAAACTCGCCGCTTGGAAATCCCGCAACGGGGTCGGTCGCCTCGTGCGCAAGGAGCCGGGACGCGAGCGCCTGACCTACACGACCCCGCCGTCCTTCACCGTGCATGAGGGCGATTTCGGCGAAGGCGGCATCATCCTCATCACCGTCATGCGCAGCTACGGCATCGACAGCGATCTGAGCTTCCGGGTGATCGAGCGCCCAAAGATCGGTCAGGTCCGCGTCGTGCAGGATGTCGGGGAGAACGTCGAGCTGCTGCACCTCGCCGAGGACCGCGAGGCGGCCGAACTCTGGCTGGCCAGAAAAGGATACAGCCGCGCCCGTCTTGAGGAGATCACGGCCGACGAGGTTGGCGCCGATGCGATCGAGGGTCGCGCCGCCGCGTGATCATCGCAACCCCATCCACATGGCCCGCTGTCCTTCGACGGCGGGCCATTTTCGTTTCAGGAGAACATCATGGCTATTCCCGATCCCGTCCGAACGAATTTCAACACTCTGCTCCGCGCTGCCGGTGACGGCAATCTGGCGCTGATGGAGTGCCTCGACGCCGAAACCCGCGAGGTGCGCTACGTCCTGTGCGCCGTGGGCCGCGAGGCCGGGGATTACGTCTTCACCCCGTTCGGCCATCTCGCCGATGGCAACCCCTATGACGCATATCTGCCGCCGGACCCAGGCAACCCGACCGGCTTCCTCTCGCAACCCGAGACAGGAGGCGCATCATGATCACCGTCGATGAAATCTTCGCCGACGACCGCCGCAATCCACCCTCGGAGCGGTCGCTTCCCTGGGAGGAAACGCGCGGTGGCCTCACCGTCGTCGTGGAGCCGAAGCCGCATTGGGCCGAGGACATGCGCGCCTTCCGGCTCGATGCCCGCGAATACTGCCGTTATACCGACTGGACCGCACATGGCGCGCGGGCGCGATTCTACGGTCATATCGACACCTCCGGCGACGATGTGATGATGAATGCCCGCGCGATGATCGTCCGCGAGATCGCGGATGGGCTCTGGAACTGAACGGCGCGCACCTTGCACTTGTCACCGGGCCGTCGGGTATCGCTGCACAGGCAGCGATGGATCGAGGTCCAGCTTCACTATTGTGCTGTCAGCTTCTCGCTGCGGAACAGCGGATTCCATCCCCGGCCTGAAACACATCGGGGAAATCAGCGTGGAAACGAGGCTGGCGCGGAAAGGCAACTGCGATGGTTTCCCGGCATCCCGTCAGAGGCAAGGCACCATCCCCCGCTTCCATTCGCGAACCTTGGTCCGGTCGTCTCTTCGTCAATCAACCCGCAAGGGGTCGGCTTACGCGAGCGTGCCGCCCTCGCGGATTCGGGGCACATGCCCGAACGCGCGAGGGTGATTGCAGATCCGGCCGGACACTTCGGGCGCCTGTCGCGCGGGGGATGGTCCCCCGCCTCCAAAGACAGGAGCCGGAACCCATGTCCTATGCAGATGCCATCGCCTTCGCCGCCAGCCTCGCTTCCACGCTGATGGTCTCGATTGTCGTGTTTCAGGCCGGGGACGGAACCCATGCCGCCATGCCCGCCGACGAGTTCGACGGCGACGAGGAGATGGTGAAGCTGGAACTCGATCCATGGAGTTGAGGCGCGAACGCGCCTCAACCCGACGGCCCGGCACCCAGGCACCGTCGGGCCTTCTCCCGTCAATTGCCGCCGATTGCCGCTTCCGTGCCAATCTGCATTGCGATCTCGACCCGCATAGGAAAGAACCGTCGGTGATCATGCCGATTTCGCTCCTTCAAGATGAAAGCCATTCGCCATGTTCAGCCATATTGTCGTTTCCGTCCTGCTCTGCACGGCATCCTGCGAACCGGCCGAAATCCGGGTCTGGGATGGCGATTCCATCCGCTTGAGCACGACGCGGCAAGCTGAGACCGTCCGGATCTTCAACATCGACGCCCCCGAGATCGAGGGGCCGTGCGCGTATGAATCCGGCCTCGCGCTGCAATCGAAGGTCAGACTGGCAGAGCTTCTGAACGGCCGGCGGGTGGAAATCTTGCGCCAAGGCACTGACCGCTATGGCCGGACTCTGGCGGTGATCCGCGTCGAGGGCCGAGATGTCGGAGACATTCTCGTCAGCGAGGGACTCGCCCGAACCTGGGCGGGACGCCGTGAACCGTGGTGCTGATCCACCCCGACAACAAGAGAGTGAGAGGGCGGGCCGGTTGGCCGTGACGGGTTGCAGGCGGGAGAGAGGCTTCCGCCGCCCGTCGTGGAGTAAGCCCCATGACCCTTTCCCGCCACCCCGGATTTACCTCAATCGGCGACATCATCACGCGCGAGGTGCTGCCTCGGCTGCGCCATGCGCAGAAGGTGCCGCTGCGCCTCTCCTGCATCGGCACCGCCGGTTACGAAGGCCTCGACGAGGCCGATGAATTCGACCGCACGGTCGTCATCGGCCAATCCGCATCCGCCGAAGAAGCCATGATCCTCGCCAGCCAGCGCGTCGCGCATGGCGATATCAACGTCGGCACGGACGAGACGTTGCGCTTTCGCCCACGTGTCATCGTCATTCAGGACGGCGATCTCGGCCTGGTTCTCGGCGGCGAGATCCGGGCCGGAATCGTCCTCTGGCAACAGCCCGTCGCCTCCGACGCGGAGGCCCGCCGCATCATCATCGAAGCCAGCCGCTTGCGCGGGCTGGCCTTCGCCGCCTCCGGCCGGGGCGATCACGCGGCAGCCCGCGATCATCGTTTTCGCGCCAGCCTGATCGAGGCGCGGCTGGTCGATCCCTGCTGGCGCGTGACCGCCGCCGAGCTTCTGCGGCTGCCGCAGGCCGCGTGACCCTTTCCCATTTCCACCCCTTGACCCGGCGGTTCGCCGGGCACGGTCCTATGGAGTTTTCCCATGCCAAAATTTGTCGTCAGCAAAAGCCATGACGCCTTCGTCTATTATGAAACCATCCTTGAGGCCGAGACGCCCGATGCGGCTCGCGATCTCGCCCAAAGTGTCCACTACGAGGGCGAATGGCATGCCACCGGCTATACGCAAGAGTTCGACGACTTCGAGATCGACGAGCACAGTGGCGTTCGCCTGCTGGCAGACGGAGAGGCCATCGAGACGTTTTCGACCATCGGTGTCACCGCCCAGGAGCGCGATGCCTTGTTGACGGGCTTGCGGCTGCTTCAGCTTGCCCTTGCGCGCAGCGACATCGACCCCTCACTCGGGGACATCCTCACCAATGACGGTGCGCATGCCGGCCTCGATCTCAACCGGATCGACGCCCTCTGCGAACGCATCAACGTCTAGGAGGCCGCGATGTATTCGACCTATTTGCGCCTCGGCATCCGGGTCTGGGACGGCAACCGCTCCGTCATCCGCGCCGCGCGTCGGAAGCTGGCTCGAACCGCTCTGCACGATCCGGGCAGGCGGGATGCGCGCAAAAACTTCTACCGCGAGATGCTGCGCCACCATGCCGAAGCGCAATGGCGCGTGATGCAATTCCGCCTCTGAGGCCAGCCGCGTCACCGTCCTTCATCCTCGCCCGGCCTCGCGCCGGGCTTTCTCGTTTCAGGAGTCTGAGATGGCAAACTATTTCACGCATTTCTCCTGCCTGCTTGACGTAGGCACCCCGGCAAACGCCGCCCATGCGCTCGACCTCTACAACGCGCTGTCGGAGGAAAACGCCGCCGAAGATCCTCCTTCGGAAGGATTTCTTCTGTCGATCCAGCCCGAGCATGGCGGCACCCAGCTCTGGATGCGCGACGATGGGACCGGCGATCCCGAGCATGTGATCCAGTTCGTCAAGCGCTGCGCGGCCGCGTTCGGCCTGACCGGCTTATGGGGCTTCCAGTACGCAACCACCTGCTCGCAGGCCAGGGTTAACGCCTTTGGCGGTGGCGCGCATGTCCTCGATCTCGCCACCGGCAAGACGGTGGATTGGATCTACAGTGGCAGTTGGTTGGAGATCGTCCTGGACGGAGGCGACCCCTATGCCTGAAGTCATCGAAACCACCGTCTATCGGCTCAACGAGCTTTCCGACGAGGCGAAGGACAAGGCCCGTGCCTGGTATCGCGAGGGCGGCTTCGACTATGAGTGGTATGATGCCATTTATGAGGATTTCCGGCAGATCGCGGAGATCCTCGGCATCGACTTCAAGACCCGCACCGTCCGCCTCATGGGTGGCGGGTCGCGCCAGGAACCGCGCATCTTCTTCTCGGGCTTCTGGTCGCAAGGCGATGGTGCCTGCTTCGAAGGTTCCTATTCCTACCGGAAGAACGCCTCGGCCGCGATCCGGGCCTATGCACCGCAGGATACCACGCTGCACGGCATCGCTGACGCCCTCCAGGCCGTGCAGCGGCGGAATTTCTACCAGCTTCGCGCCGAAGCAACGCATCGGGGGCGCTACCACCACGAATATTGCATGGCGATTTCCGTCACCCGCGACAGTCCGACCTGGCAGGATATGACCGCCGATGCCGAGGACGTCATCACCGAGGCGCTGCGCGATCTCGCCCGCTGGCTCTATCGCCAGCTTGAACGCGAATACGAATACCTGACCTCGGACGAGGCGGTCGATGAGAGCATCATCGCCAATGACTACACCTTCACCGGCTCTGGCCGCCGGTTCGGCTGATTTCGACAAGCGCCCCGCCTGACGGCCGGGCGCTTGTTTCATGTCTGCCATCGCTACGGCTTGAGAGGGAGAGGGCGGCTGGAGGGGATCCGAGCCGGTGCGGTCGAGAGAGAGCGCTGTGCGGCTCGATCCCTTTCCGCTCTCCCGAGGAATCTCCGATGAACATGATCCCCGCATCCGCGGCGGTATCCGCAACCGCGCCGCTGGCGCTCGACCATGACGCCGACACCGCGGAGCGCGTTTTCGCCGCGGCCGGGCTTCTGCTGCCGCATCTCGAACGTGGCCAGCGCATCGATGCCGCCACGCTGCGCGGTGCCATGGAAGCGGCCTTCGGCGCTTCCGACGCCACCGGCGCCTGGACCTGGAAAGTGGCCTACGACGCCTGCGAGGCCGCAACCGTCCTCTTCCTGCGCAAATACGGAAAGCCGCTTTTCCGCAAAGCCGATTCCCCGGCTGCGATCCTGTCCCAGCTCGGAAAGATCGCCGGGCTTCTGCCGACGCATACGCGCCGGTCGGAGGAAGCGCAGACCTTCCAGCAGTTCTCGACCCCGATCCCCCTCGGCTTCGCGGCGGCGACGGCTGCGGCGATCACGCCGGCCGATCGCGTGCTGGAACCCTCGGCCGGAACCGGGCTCCTCGCCATCCTGGCCGAGATCGCCGGCGGCACGCTGCTCGTCAACGAACTCGCCGAGGCCCGCGCCGGTCTCTTGTCTTCCCTCTTCCCGGCCCTTTCTGTCACCCGCTTCGACGCCGCCCAGCTCGATGACCACCTCGATCCCGGCCTGATCCCGACCGTGGTGCTGATGAACCCGCCGTTCTCGGTCATGGCCAACGTCGAGGGCCGCATGGCCGATGCCGCCTTCCGCCATGTCGCCTCGGCGCTGGCGCGCCTGGCGCCCGGCGGGCGGCTCGTGACCATCACCGGGGCAAGCTTCGCGCCCGACAATCCGGCCTGGACCGCCTCTTGGACCCGGCTGCAGGAGCGTGGCCGCGTCAGTTTCTCCGCCGCCGTCGATGGTTCGGTTTATGCCAAACACGGCACGACCGTCCCGACACGACTCACCATCATCGACAAGCTGCCCGCCGAAGATCCGGCGGTGTTTCCGGCAGCGCCCGGCGTCGCCCCGGATGTCGCCACGCTGATGGGCTGGTTTGCGGACCAACTTCCGGCCCGGCTGCCGGTCGATCCCGGCCTGGCCGTGCCGGTGGCACGACTGGCCGCGCCGCGCACCGTGCGAGGCTATGTCAACTGGGCAGCGAAGACCGCACCCGCTGCGCCGCTTGCCGAGCCGGAGGGGGTGCCGCTCGCCTATGAGACGGTGGATTGGGAACCGGCCGAGGCAGACCGCCTCTCCGATGCGATCTATGAGGACTACGGCCTTCAGACGATCTGCATCGCCGGGGCACAGGCGCATCCGACCCAGCTCGTGCAATCCGCCTCGATGGCGAGCATCGCGCCGCCGAAGCCGAGCTACCGGCCGACGCTGCCCGGCGACATTCTCGGCAAGCTGTCCGAGGCGCAGTTGGAGACCGTAATCTATGCCGGCGAGGCCCATGCCGGGTTCCTCGCCGGGGCCTGGACGGTGGACGATACCTTCGACACCCTGTCGGCCGCGTCGGAGGGTGCCACGAGCGCCATCCGTTTCCGGCAGGGCTTCATGATCGGCGACGGCACGGGCGTCGGCAAGGGCCGGGAATCCGCCGCCATCATCCTCGACAACTGGATGCAGGGCCGGCGCAAGGCGGTCTGGATCTCGAAGTCGGACAAGTTGCTGGAAGATGCACAGCGCGACTGGTCGGCGCTCGGCATGGAGCGGCTTCTGGTCACGCCGCTGTCGCGATTCCCGCAAGGCAAGCCCATCATGCTGGGCGAGGGCATCCTATTTTTAACCTATGCCACGCTGCGCTCCGATGATCGCGGAGAAAGGGTTTCCAGGGTCAGGCAGATCGTCGAATGGTTGGGTTCAGACTTCGATGGAGTGGTGATTTTCGACGAGGCGCATGCCATGGCCAACGCTGCCGGAGGCAAGGGAGAACGCGGCGACGTTGCCGCCAGCCAGCAGGGCCGCGCCGGGCTGCGCCTTCAGCACGCCCTGCCGCAGGCCCGCGTCGTCTATGTCTCGGCCACCGGCGCTACCACCGTCCATAATCTCGCCTATGCGCAACGGTTGGGCTTGTGGGGTGGCGAGGATTTCCCGTTCTCGACCCGTGCCGAGTTCATCGAGGCCATCGAAGCCGGGGGCGTGGCGGCGATGGAGGTGCTGGCCCGCGACCTGCGGGCGCTCGGTCTCTACACGGCGAGGTCGTTGTCGTTTAAAGGCGTCGAATATGAACTTCTCGATCACGAGCTGACGCCGGAACAGGTCCGCATCTACGACAGCTATGCCGATGCCTTCGCGATCATCCACAACAACCTGGATGCGGCGATGCAGGCCGCCAATATAACCGGCGGCGATGGCGGCTCCGGCACGCTGAACCGGCAGGCAAAATCCGCCGCGCGCTCGGCCTTCGAGTCTGCCAAGCAGCGGTTCTTTGGCCACCTGCTGACGAGCATGAAGACCCCGACGCTGCTCCGGTCCATCACCGCCGATCTGGAAGCGGGCCATTCGGCCGTCATCCAGATCGTCTCGACCGGCGAGGCGCTGATGGAACGGCGGCTGGCGGAGATCCCCACCGAGGAATGGGGCGACCTGAAAATGGACCTGTCGCCGCGCGAATATGTCCTGGACTACCTCGCCCATTCTTTCCCGGTGCAGCTCTACGAGCCGTTCACGGATTCAGAAGGCAATCTGTCTTCGCGCCCGGTCTATCGCGATGGCCAGCCGGTCGAGAGCCGCGAGGCCGTGGCGCGTCGCGACGAGATGATTGCCAGCCTTGCCAGCCTGCCGCCGGTTCCCGGCGCGCTGGACCAGCTCATCCAGCATTTCGGCACCGACACGGTGGCCGAGGTGACGGGACGCTCGCGACGTATCGTCCGCAAGCGCGGCATCACCATCGACCGCCTGGTGGTGGAGAACCGCGCGGGTTCGGCCAATCTGGCCGAGACCCAGGCGTTCATGGACGACGCCAAGCGGGTGCTGGTCTTTTCGGACGCCGGTGGCACCGGCCGATCCTATCACGCCGAGCTTTCGGCCAGGAACACCCGGCTGCGGGTCCATTACCTGCTCGAAGCCGGTTGGAAAGCGGATACTGCCATTCAGGGCCTCGGCCGCACGCATCGGACGAACCAGAAGCAGCCGCCGCTGTTCCGGCCGATCTCGACCAATGTGAAGGCCGAGAAACGCTTCCTCTCGACCATCGCGCGTCGCCTCGACACGCTGGGCGCGATCACGCGCGGCCAGCGCCAGACCGGCGGCCAGGGTCTGTTCCGGCCCGAGGACAATCTGGAATCGCACTATGCGCGCGACGCGCTCCGCCAACTCTACCTGCTGTTGGTGCGCGGCAAGGTCGAGGGTTGCAGCCTTCAGCGGTTCGAGGCCGCCACCGGCCTGAAGCTGATGGACAGCAACGGCATCAAGGACGATCTGCCCGGCATCACGACCTTCCTGAACCGGCTGCTGGCGCTGACCATCGAGCTTCAGGGCGTGCTGTTCACCGCCTTTGAAGGGCTGCTGACGGCGCGGATCGAGGGCGCCATCGCTTCCGGCACCTATGACGCCGGGCTGGAGACCCTGCGCGCCGAGAGCTTCATCGTCACCGACCGGCAGGTCATCTACACCCACCCCCGCACCGGGGCCGAGACCAGCCTGCTGACGATCACCGAGCGCAAGCGCAACCGGCCGGTGACGCTGGATAGCGCCTTGGCCGAACTCGATGACCCGCGCGCGAAGCTCTTGATCAACGAGCGTTCGGGCCGCGCGGCGGTGCAGATCCCCACCACCAGCGTCATGCTGGACGATGGCGAGATCGAACGCCGCGTCCGCCTCATCCGGCCGATGGAAGCCCATAATGTGCCGGTCCGGATGATGGGCGAGACCCATTGGATCGAGGCCGAGCGGGACGCCTTCGCATCGGCTTGGGAGGCCGAAGTTGCAGAGGTGCCGGAATTCGCGGATAGCACGCTGCATATGGTGACGGGCCTGCTGCTGCCGATCTGGAAGCGTCTGCCCAACGACTCCACCCGCGTCTATCGGCTCCAGACCGATGCGGGCGAGCGCATCATCGGCCGCAAGGTCTCGCCGGCCTGGGCCGCGAATGCGACCACGACCGGCATCGCCAAGGTCACACCGGAGGATGCCTTCGCCGCGCTGATGGAAGGCCGGACGATCCTCGATCTTGCCGAGGGGCTCCAGCTCCGCCGGGTCCGGGTCATGGGTGCCAACCGGATCGAGCTGTCAGGCTTCACCGACACGATGCGCGACCGGCTTCGGGCCTATGGCCTCTTTCACGAGATCATCTCCTGGAAGCTGCGCATGTTCGTACCCGTCGATGCGGCTGGCTCTGCCGTTCTCGCCAAAGTCCTCGACCGCTGGCCGGTCGAGCGTATCGGCGAGCGGGAGGCGGCCTGATGCCCCGGCACGACGCATCCGAGCTGGCGATCCGTCTGGGCCGCGAGGCCGAGGCGGTTTGCCGTCACTACCTGTCGTCCGGCCATCGCGCCGGACGATACTGGCTGGTCGGCGATGTGCAGAACAATCCCGGCCGCTCGATGTTCGTGCGCCTGATCGGCCCGGAGGGCGGCAAGGGTGCGGCAGGAAAATGGACCGATATGGCCACGGGGGAACATGGCGATCTGCTGGACGTCATCCGCGAGACGCTTGGCCTTGTCGACTTCAGGGACGTGGCCGAGGAAGCGCGCCGTTTCCTCGCTCTCCCGCATCCCGAGCCGGAAAAGACGAGGACGCCGACCGGCAACACGTCCAGCGTGGCATCCGGTTCGCCTGAAGCGTCGCGTCGTCTCTTCGCCATGGCGCAGCCGATCCGCGGCACGCTTGCGGAGATCTACCTCAGCGGGCGAGCGATCACCTCCCTCTCCGGCACCGCCGCACTGCGCTTCCATCCCCGGTGCTACTATAGACCTGACGAGCGTTCGCCCACCGAGATCAGGCCGGCGCTCGTTGCAGCCGTCACCGATCTGGCCGGCCATCAGACCGGCGCGCATCGCACCTGGCTCGCCCCGGACGGTTCCGGCAAGGCGGCTGTCGAGACACCGCGGCGGGCGATGGGCGACCTTCTCGGGCACGGGGTCCGCTTCGGCGCCGCCGATGAGGTGCTCGCCGTCGGCGAAGGCATCGAGTCCGTGCTGTCGCCCCGTCAGGTTCTGCCCCGCATGCCGATGCTGGCGGCGCTTTCGGCCGCTCACCTCGCTGCCATCCTGTTCCCGCCGTCCCTGCGCCGGCTCTATGTCTTGTGCGATCGCGACCCGGCCGGGGACGGTGCCAGAGACAGCCTACTCACCAGAGCAGCGAGCTTCGGGATCGAGGCGATATCGCTCACGCCGCGCGAGGGCGATTTCAACGATGATCTGCGACGCCACGGCGCCGATGCCCTCGGGGCGGCCCTGAAGGATCAGCTTCGTCCTGAAGACGCCCGCCGGTTCATGGAGGGGTGAGGGTGTAATCGGCCCCGGAGGCACGGCCCGGCTCGGCGCCTGCCGGTTTCGCTCATCTGTCATCGGCAGGTGCATCCTTCGTCGGAGAGTCCCGCGCCCACGGCCTTCTGAGAGGGCGATCGGCGCACAAACGGGCCGGGCAGGCAATGGCCGGGAGCGGACTATTTTCCGCCGGCGGGGACGAGCCCCGCCTTTGCATCGCGAAAGTCAAAATAGCCCGCACCCGGCCATCAAGGCCCTCGCGGAGCGGGCGAGGGCTGCCAACCCGTCCCGTCCGTGCGCTTCGACGCCTGCGAAGGCCGCGATGGGCGCGGTCTCCAGACGAAGGACGCTCCCGATGACGAACGAAACCGAATACGCAGGCGACGAGCCTTTCCACACCTCCTCCCAGACCGATCACGCCCTCACCGAACTCCAGCTCTACGGCTGGCGCCCGTTCCAGGACGAACCCGATCCCCGGCCGCTGCCCGAGGGCAATACCGTCGCCGCCGCCATCGCCGACATCTTCGACGCCCTCGTCGCGACGCTCGGCGATACCCGCCTCGAACCCGACCTCGAAGATCTGCTCTGGGGAGCCGTCAATATATTCCACCGCGCCACCAGCCGGGTCGAACGCGATCTCGACGACAACGAGCAGGCGCAGCGCCGGATGCAGCGGGAACAGGATGGCAGCGAGGTGAAGTCGGTCGAACTCGAACGCCTCACGGCCGAGGGGCAAACCCTGATCGAACGGCGCAACAGCATGGAACTCTTCCGCGACCTCGCCGCCGAGGCTTTCGAGCATCACACCGGCAGCGCCTGGCGGCCGCGCACCGGCTCGATGGTCAACCATCGCAACCTGACCGCCGCGATGATCGACAGCCGCGACTTCCTTGCCGCGAAACGCCGGGCTGAGACCGAGGTGCTGCTGCCCGCCGGCCCGAAGGTGGCCGTGACCGGCGGCGCCGACTTCAACGACCACCACCTGATCTGGGCGAAGCTCGATCAGGTCCATGCCAAGCACGCCGAGATGGTGCTGCTGCACGGCGGCTCGCCGAAGGGGGCGGAACTGATCGCCTCCCGCTGGGCCGATCACCGCAAGGTGCCGCAGGTCGCCTTCCGGCCCGACTGGACGAAGCACGGCAAGGCCGCGCCCTTCAAGCGCAACGATGCCATGCTGGACGTGCTGCCGGTCGGCGTCCTCGTCTTCCCCGGCACGGGGATTCAGGAGAACCTCGCGGACAAGGCCCGCAAGCTCGGCATCCCGGTCATGAAGTTCGACGGCGGCGCGTAAGCGCCGCCCTCTGGCGGCTGAAAGGCCGCCAGACCTTGACAGTCGGCCCGCATCCGCCTTTGATGGAGCATCCCTGAAGAACCGGCGAAGCAGCATAGTCGCAGGCGGAGCGCATCTTCCGGCAGCCTGTCGCGCAACTCAACCGTTCCGCTGGAGGTTTCCATGACGCTGATCCTACTCGCCATTTCTCTGACCCTCACCGCCTGCGTGATCGCCTGGAATCTCGCGATCTATGCTCTCCCGGTCATGACCGCCATTACCGCCGCTCAATTTGCCTGGGGTGCCGGAGCTGGCGTCCTGTTGTCCGGCCTTAGTGCCGCAGGAGCCGCCCTGCTGTCGGTCGCAATGGTGATTCTGGTTCTCGGCTTCGCCCGGAATCCCGTTCTGCGTTTCATCGCGCTGGCTCTCTTCGCAGTGCCCGCCGTCATCGCAGGCTATGCGCTGGTCTATGGCATCACCAAGAACGCCATCGACTCGAGCCTCGCCCTCAACCTGCTCGGCGGCATCGGTGGCCTTGTCATCGGCGTCTCGGCCATCATCAATCTGAACGCCCTCGGGGAGTCCGTGTTCTCGCGCTGAAACGGCGGGACGATCCTCTTCCAAGGCAAAACCCGGCGGCTTGCGCCGCCGGGTTCCGGGTGTCCCGTACAAGTGCTGGGCGGTCATGTCATCGCTGCCTTGCCCCAATCGCTCTGGGTTTGCTTCGCCCGCCTTGGAAATCTGTCATCGGTATGATTCCCGCAGCCGTAGCGCTCAACCCCCGCCGCGTCCATCCACTCCTTTCCGTGAGTGCAGCCGCGAACCAGCACCTTCATTGTCGCCTTGCGCAATGACACTGGACCGGACCCTCCTCAGTCGAAGCAAGGCAACGCCGTGCCATTGGTTCTTTCCGGACCCGATGGCCGTTTCCTTCTCGACGCGGAGGACACGGCCTTCCGGCGGCGAGCGCAAGGGCGGCCGGTAAGAAGGGTGGATGAGCGGCGGCGGCACCGGATAGTCCGGGTTCAAGGGCCTGTCTGTTCGCTGTTGCCGGCACTGACGATGAACGTGCTGTGCGTCTCCGATCTGCTCTCGAAAGCACCAATCCCTCCGACTGACTGATCCCCTAAGTCCGTTCGGTTTCCACCAGCAACCCCCGCGGCTCCCAGCCGTGTTGCCGCGCAAGCGCGGCTGCCCGCCCCACCTGGGGCCTTAGGGGCAAGCTGCCGCCAAGGCGGCAGTTGCGGGAGTCTCCCGACGGCCTTGGCCGGGTCTCGTCGGAGGGATGGTCCCTCCGAGGAGCAACGGAGACTTACAATGCAGAACATCGTCATCCTCGCCGGCAACATCGGTCAGGCCCCCGAAACCCGCACCACCCAGGGCGGCACCGGGATCACCCACTTCACTCTGGCCACCTCGCGCCCCCGCTACTCGGAAGGCCGCGTCCTCCGCGACGAGAACGGCTATCGGGTCCAGGACACCGAATGGCACCGCATCACCTGCTTCAACGGCCTCGGCAAGACGGTCCAGCAGCATTGCGACAAGGGCATGAAGGTGCTGGTTCGCGGCCGCATCCACTACACCAAGTGGATGGACGCGGCGGGGGTTGAGCGCTACGGCTGCGAGATCATCGCCGAGACGGTCGATTTCCTGAGCCGGGCGAAGCAGACCGAGAACGACGACGGCAAGTTCATCGACGAAGATGACATCCCGTTCTGAGCGGAACGCCCGGAACCCGGCGGCGCAAGCCGCCGGGTTTTCCCGTGTTCACGTCGGATCGCCCGGCTGTTTCAGTGCAATATTTCCGGCCGGAGCCGCTGCGCGCTCATGGGCGCTGGCGTTCCGATTTCTTTGTCGGAGCATCGGATCGGTTCCAAAAACCGGGAACCACTTTTTGGTCCGATGCTCCCCGAATGAAAGGGGGGCAAGCCGCCCCTCTCAAACTCTCCCCATGAAGGGCCAGGGCAAAGCCCCGCCCCCTCAAACTCCCCCACCCATGGAGGGGCTTCCCCTCCAAACCTCCCCTTTGCCGTTGTGCCGAATATTGTCGCGGCCCCTGGTCGGGGCCGCGGTGCTCCTCTCTCTCTGACCTCGGATCATGCACCAGCCACTCCGGCGTCAAGGACTTCACGGTTCCCCCCAATTTTCAGTCGCCGCCCGAGACGGGCAGCGCCAGAAAATCGGAACCCCCGCTCACCGCCGCAGGCGGTCGCTACGCGATCCCTGACCCCTCGCGGCAACAGTGCAGGCTCCTTCCGTCAGAACGAAAGGAGAAACAAATGTCTGATCTCGATTTCCTCGATCTTTCCCGGCAGCTTGGCGCCTTGAGGACTGCGGTTCGCAAGAACCTCGTCAGGTGCGACACCCGCTTTGCGCAGTCCCTCCATGAAAAGCTGCTTGTTGCCCTCAATGGCCATCTCAAGACCTGCCGCGAGGGTGCGAGGGTCCAGCGGCGGCTGCGGACCGAGACCGATCCCGCCGCGCGCGAGGTTCTTGAACAAACCCTCGGCGACTGCGTGGGCGATCTCGAATCCGGCGGGCGAGGCTTCTATCCTTGGCATCTGCTGGATGCAGTGGATCGTGACCCGGACTTTGGCGGATACCGCCATCCCGTTGCGGCGATGTGGTGCCACGGCCCGATCCCGGAACGGATGACCGTTGGCGACGAGCATCTGTGCGGTCTTGGCCCGATCCTCCAGAAGATAGTCGCGCAGACAGGAATTCGCTTCACCACCTATCTCTGCGATGCCAGCATCGGCCCCGAAGGCGCAGGGCATCTCGATCCCGAAATCTACGAGCGCCCGATCAACAATTTCCGATACCGATAACGAGGTGGCGGGCGGCCGAAGCCGCCCGCCACCTCTCCCACGTCTATGAAGACATGCCGACCGGATCGACCGCTCGGCATGTCTGATGAAAGGGGGGCAAGCCGCCCCTCTCAAGCTCTCCCCATGAAGGGTCAGGGCAGAGCCCCGCCCCCTCAAACTCCCCCACCCATGGAGGGGGTGGTCCACCCCCTTGGGCTGCTCCCCGATGCGCCCTCGGCAAGGGCTAGAGTTTTCCGGCCTTCATTGGCAACACGGGCTGGTTGCGTGTGCCGATTTCATGAGCGCGGCCGGGACCTTGTTCCCGATCGCGCCGTGTGGCCGCTGCTCATTGTAGTCTCTACGCCAAGCCTCCAACTTTTCCGCCGCGTCCGCAAGGCTCAGGAACCAGTGGGCGCTTAGGCATTCCGCCCGCAGCCGGCCGTTGAATGCCTCGATGAAGGCATTGTCGGTCGGCTTGCCCGGCCTTGAGAAGTCGAGCGTCACGCCACGCTGATAGGCCCACAGATCGAGGTCACGGGAGATGAACTCCGATCCCTGATCC
The DNA here is from genome assembly GCF_018873185.1 of Rhizobium sp. X9. Taxonomy (NCBI): domain Bacteria; kingdom Pseudomonadati; phylum Pseudomonadota; class Alphaproteobacteria; order Hyphomicrobiales; family Rhizobiaceae; genus Rhizobium; species Rhizobium sp. X9. The sequence goes on from NZ_CP071312.1 coordinate 1,710,770, forward strand.
ACTCGGATCGTCTTCGGATATCCAGTGCGTGAGCAGACACGCTCCAGCGTGGCAACCACATCTTCGCCCCGATAGCTGAACCGTGGATCGAGCACGGGCGAGTAGCGCGAGAACGTGTCGACCACGGTCAGAACCCGCATCTTGCGGCCGGTCGCCAACTGGTCGTGCACGAAGTCCATGGCCCACACGTCATTCGGGCCGACGGCTTCGGCGCGATCCTCGCGCAGCTTTGCCTTCACACGTCGCTTGGGCGTCTTGTTCCTGAGCTGCATGCCCAACTCCCTGTAAATCCGATATGTCTTCTTCTGGTTGATCGGCCACCCCTCCCGCTTGAGCAGGACATGCACGCGCCGATAGCCGAAACGCACGCGGGCCTGACAAATCTCCCTCATCCGCTGCTCCAGAGCGGCCTGGTCGGGCCGACGTGACTTGTATCGGTAGGTCTTCGGGTCGAACAGGATCGCCGCACAGGCACGGCGGATCGAGATTGCCCAGTCCGATCGCATCACATCGACCAGCGTTCTCTTCCGGCCAGGCCTCAGATTTTTCGCCGGACGATGTCCTGCAGCATCTCCTTGTCGAGGCTGAGGTCCGCCACGATCTTCTTCAGCCGCGTGTTCTCTTGCTCCAGCTCGCGCAGCCGCTTCATGTCCGACGGCATCATGCCGGAATACTTCTTCTTCCAGTTGAAGTAGGTCGCTTGGCTGATCCCAGCCTTCCGGCAGATCTCCGCCACCGACATGCCGTCTTCGCCCTGCTTGATGATGAACGCCTTCTGCGCGTCCGAAAATTGCGATGCCTTCATCGCTTCCGCTCCTCTCCCAGCCAGGAAAATGGCGCGGAAAACTCTAAGCCGATTCGAGGGCGTTTACCGGAGGCAGATCACCCTCCAAACTTCCCCGGCCCATGCGGTCGCGGCCCCTGATCGGGGCCGCGGGCTCCTCTCTCTCTGACATCCTATTGTGCACCCGCCACTCCGGCGTCAAGGACGAGTGATTCCCCCAAATTTCCGACCCGTCCCTGCGGGCCGCGCCAGAAATTCGGCTCCCCCACTCGCCGCCGCTGGCGGCCGCGTGCCGCGGTCCCTGACCCCTCGCGCCTACGGTGCGGACACCTTTTCGTCAGAACGAAAAGGAGGCTTCTTATGCGTGATATCGACTTTCTGAAACTCTACGCCAGCGCGACCGGCTTGCGGATCATGGTGCTGGCGAACAGGCTTGGTTGCGAGACCGAAACAGAGCGCGTGCTTCACGACTGGGTGGAGCAGTTCCTCAGCCGGTTCATCACCTTCACGCGGGGCGCGCTGGCGGCGGAGCGGCGCGTCCTCACCAATACGGATCCGTCGCAGGACGCGGACCTTGACGAAGAACTCTACTACTTCCGAGCGAACTACGAGGACTTTTGGTGTGAGGAAGGCGACTACGATCTCTGGGACGTCGTGCCGTCGGGAATGGTCGGGTTCAGGCGCATCCTCGGTCAAATCCATCGGGATCTACGGGTCTTTCTCTCCTCCAGCGGCTTGGCCCTCCCGAAGGAGTTGCCACCAATGAGATTTCCATCACATGAAATCGACCCCGAAGACATTGACCCGGAATGCTATGAAGACCTGCATGGCTTCGACGACGACGGCAACATCTCGGCAATCTACGCCCTCCTGCACGGCTGCGATCGAAACGATGGCTCATAGTGCGTGGAAGAGAGGCGGCTGTCGCCGCCTCTCTTCCTTGCGTTGAACGATGAGCCGAGGCAGCCGGATCGACCGGCCACCTCGACTGATGAAAGAGGGGCAAGCCCCCTCTCAACACTCTCCCCATGAAGGAAGGGGCAAGCCCCCTCCTTCAAACATCCTCCCCAAGGGAAGGGCTGAAGCCCCTCCCTTGAACCCTCCCATGGGAAGGAGGCGACGGTTCCCTCGCCCTCCTTCCCAAACCCATCCTCCTCTCCCCAAAGATGATTCGGTGAGATCGGCCTCTCACAGCGTTGGAGGCTGTGCTTTCCGACGACCGAATCAGATAACGGGCGATGTCGAGAAACTTCGCTGAAAAAGGGGGTTCCTCTCAGATTCCGAATGACGTTTGATCTGGGAGCGACTATTTTAGTCGTAGTTCTGGAGTGTGTGCAGGTCCGAATGGGAGGTGATCATGTATGATCACCGCCCGACAATCACGGGCCGCACGCGCGCTGCTGGGATGGACACAGGAGACGCTCGCTGACAGGGCTCGCATATCGCTGACTGCGCTCAAACGCCTCGAATCCGAGAACCGGCTTGAGGTGTTCGAGTCGACGCGCGATCAGGTACGCCGCGCCCTCGAAACAGCCGGGATCGTTCTCTTGTCAACAGACAAGGGCGAAGGCGTATTGCTCCTGCATGACAGGACCGACGTTCAAAGATAGTGTCGCGGATCGCGTGATGACCAATTCTTGTTAGAGAAAATGGCTACCTCCTACGGGAGACGGTTAACGAACATGTAACCTGCGAGTATAGGAGAATGATGGGACAGGGCACGCAGACGTTTGTCGACGAACCACCCTCCGGTGATACGCTCACCTCTTATGATCGCGAGCATATGAAGCTTTATATGCGCCTTCTCGACGCCGAGCGGGACGGTGCTGATTGGCGTGAAGCGGTGCGAATCCTCTTCGGACTCGATCCCGAACGCGATCCTGAACGATGTCGTCTCATTCATGACTCACATCTTGCGCGCGCCCATTGGATGACTGAGGGCGGCTATCGCGAGCTGGTTCGCGAAAGCCAGCGGAAGTCATGATCGTGATGCGGGGCATGCATCACCTGTTGATCGGCGGCTGGCTTCCTTAACTCAACCCGAAGGTGAATCGTAAATCCTACCAGATTCCTGTACCGAATCTCTGGAGGCTGCGATGACGACACCCAACGCATCGATCTGGCGTTCCTCGGCGGAATACGAGCATCTGGATGTGATGACGGCATCCGATCTGGCTTGGGAATGGCTCCGCCGAAACGACAGCTATGACGCAGATTTTGAAGCTTCGGCCTCTGGCCGTGGAGACCCCACCGCGCTGAGGGACCATATCCGTCAGCGGTGGGGACTGCGATTTCCCTGTCGATCCCCAGACGCCACCTCCTGATGCCCCCGTCTTCTGGCTTCCACAGGAGGATACAAGCGTTGTCGTGCTGACCGAAGCCCCTGCGGATATCGGTGGCGATATTGATTATGCTCCTGCGGCAGACTTGCGGCACGATCTCCGGATGGGCGACGCCGATGCAGAATTCCGCTTCGCTCTCGGCAACGGGCAATATCTTCAGATCCTCGACCGCAATATCGATGGCGGCACAATCGCCGTCGCCGTCATCCCGCTTGATCTCGACGGATTCGACCGTATTGAAGCCGTTCGCCGGCTCCTCTCAGCTTTGCATGGCCGCGCGATCCCACCGGACACACGATTGACCCGGCAGCAACGTGCACGCCTGCGACGGATGCTACGCGCTTTCGACGGCCATAAAGCCGGGGCAACGCAGCAGGAGATCGCGGAAGAACTCCTCAACATTCCTAGACTCAGCCGTGACGAATGGCAGGCATCCTCGGCCCGTCATACCATCAAGGCGCTCCTGCGCGATGCCCGATCCATGGTCGCGGGCGGCTATCGGAAACTCCTGCGTCATCGCCGCCCCCGCTAACGCGATTCCGCGCTCCCGATGGTGGGCGATTTCGATACCCCCCAATTTCGCCCTGCAACTCGCCGGTTCTTCTTCGCCACCGTGGTCGTTGCCCGCCGCTGATCCGCAGCGGCCGTCTCAACACCACGGAGGCCCGTTCCATGCCGCACGAACCTGTCGTTTTGCCGCCGCGCTTTCTTCGCACCAAGGAAGCCGCCGAATTCCTCAGTCTCTCCGCCCGCACCCTCGAAAAACACCGCACCTACGGCACCGGCCCGGCCTATCGCAAGCTCGGCGGGCGTGTCGTCTATGCGATCGACGATCTGGAGACCTGGGCCGATCGCGGCGCGGTGACGTCCACCTCCGACCCGCGCGGGAGGGTGTCGCCGCCGAGACGCCAATCGGTCGGCTCCGGCCCCCGGGCCGGCCGCTACGCGCGCTGACCGCTCGCAGTTCCCTTCATGACGGTGCGACGTCGTTCCCTTGCCGAACGTGGGCAGCTCGACCTGTTCAGGGCGCTCCCGGGCGACTTCGCTCCACGAGACGCGCAGGATCTCATGGCCTATCCCTTCTTCTCCCTCGCCAAGTCGAAGCGCGTTGCGCCCATCGACTTCGCCGCCGGCAACGTCACGATCAGGGTCGAGGCGGTCCCCGATCATGGCATGGCCACCATCTGGGATGCCGACATCCTGATCTGGGCCGCCAGCCAGATCGTCGAAGCCCGCGACAACGGGCTCCGAACTTCCCGGCTGATGGCCGCCACGCCCTATGAAATCCTCACCTATGTCGGTCGCGGCACGTCGCTTCGGGACTACCAGCGCCTGAAGGCCGCACTCGACCGGCTGCAATCGACAACGATTTCCACCTCGATCCGGCAACCGGCCGAAGGCCGCCGCCACCGCTTCTCTTGGATCAACGAGTGGCAGGAGCGCACCGATCGCAACGGCCGCCCGGACGGCATCGAGATGATCGTGCCAGACTGGTTCTACCAGGCCGTCCTCGACGATGCCCTCGTGCTGACCATTGACCGGACCTATTTCGACCTGACCGGCGGCCTCGACCGCTGGCTCTACCGCCTGGTGCGCAAGCACGGCGGCCGTCAGCAGGGTGGCTGGCGCTTCGACTTCCACCACCTCCACCAAAAATCCGGCAGCCTGTCGCCCTTCAAGCGCTTCGCCTTCGAGTTGCGCGACATCATCCGCCGCCAGCCGCTGCCGGGCTACACGCTGTTCCTGGAGGCCGAGATCGGCGGGCGGATGCTGCTCGCATTCGAGCCCGTTCCGCCCTGTGGAAAACCTGTGAATGGCCTCGTGCTATCGGGAACCCAGGCTATCGTGCTATCGGGAACCGGACCATCGTGCTATCGGGAACCGAAACCGGCCCTAATGCACGGAAAACAATCACGAAATAGCGCCCTTAACTTAGAGTCTAACATAGACTCTAACCTTGAAGAGCGCGCGCGCGATGTGGAAAACCTCATCCGCGACACCGCCCGAAGCCTCCGCGTAGAGGCAAAGAAGAAGGCATCCGCCGCCCCTCCGGCATCTCGATCCGCCTCCGATCAGGAGGCGGCGACAGGCCTCGACGACGCCGGAGCACCACGCCTTCCTCTCGATCTTCCGGGAGGTGGCAAATGATCATCGCGCTCCTCAACCAGAAAGGCGGCGTCGGCAAGACGACACTGGCGCTGCACATCGCCGGTGAACTGGCCGGCCGAGGCAATCGCGTCACCTTGGTCGACGCCGATCCGCAGGGATCGTCGCTCGACTGGTCGCAGCAGCGTGCCCGCGAGGGTCTGCCCCGGCTTTTCGGCACCATCGGCCTCGCGCGCGACACGCTGCACCGGGAAGCACCGGAGCTGGCCCGCGATGCCGATCACGTCGTCATCGACGGCCCGCCCCGCGTCGCCGGCCTCATGCGCTCCGCGCTTCTCGCCGCCGACCTGGTGCTGATCCCGGTGCAACCGTCGCCTCTCGATGGCTGGGCCTCGGCCGAGATGCTGGCCCTCCTGGCAGAGGCCCGCATCTACCGGCCCCAGCTCGTCGCCCGCTTCGCGCTCAATCGCTGCGGCGCCCGCACCGTCATCGCCCGCGAGACGGCCGAAACACTCGCCGACCACGATCCGCCGATGCTCGCCACCGCCATCGGCCAGCGCGTCGTCTTCGCCGACGCGGCGCAGGCCGGGCGGCTGGTTCGCGAGATCGACCGCCAGTCTCCCGCCGCCCGCGAGATCGCGGCGCTCACCACCGAAATCGAAGGGCTGGGCATCGGGAGGGCCGCGCGATGACCATCCTCACCGGCGATTGCCGCGAAGAAATGCCCTGGCACGCCCCCTATGACATGATCCTTGCCGATCCGCCCTATGGCGACACCTCGCTCGCCTGGGATCGGCGCGTCGAGGGCTGGATTGCGCTGGCGCGCGCCGCCCTCCGGCCGACCGGCTCGCTCTGGGTCTTCGGCTCGCTGCGCTGCTTCATGGCGACCGCCGACCGCTTCGCCGATGCCGGCTTGCGGATCGCGCAGGAGATCGTCTGGGAAAAGCAGAACGGCACCGGGTTTCATGCCGACCGCTTCAAGCGTGTGCATGAGCTGGCCGTGCAGTTCTACCCGGCCGAGACGGCCTGGCGGGACATCTACAACGACGTCCAGACCACGCCCGATGCAACGGCGCGGACGGTTCGCCGCAAGCGTCGCCCGCCCCATACAGGCCAGATCGACGCCGGGCATTACGTTAGCCACGATGGCGGGCCGCGCCTGATGCGTTCGGTCATCTATTTACGCAATTGCCACGGCCGGGCAATCCATCCGACCGAAAAGCCGTCGGCACTCCTGGAAATCCTTATCCGCACCAGTTGCCCGGAAGGCGGCCTGGTCGGCGACTGGTTCGCCGGTTCGGGCGCTGCCGGAGAAGCCTGCCGGCTCTCCGGCCGGCGCTACATCGGCTGCGAGATCGACCCTGACATGGCCGAACGTGCGCGGGCGCGCATCGCCACGGTGCTGCCGTTCCATGACGGAGGCGCGTCATGACGGTGCGCAGCGACAGGCGCGGCTTTGCAGCGCGCCCGACCGATCCGGACGGCTGGATCAAGGCCGGTGACGCATCCACAGCGCGCGAATGCACTGCGCCGGCCAACACCGCCCGGCTGACCATCGACGTCACGCCCGCAATGCGTGGCCGCATCAAGGTTGCGGCGTTCAATCGCGGCATCACGGTCGCCGACATGCTGCGCGAACTGCTCGCGCGCGAATTTCCCGACACGTCAGGAGATCGCCCATGATTGGCATCGGTTCCCATGACGATGATCTCACCCGTGTCGAACTGACGTGGGTGGAGAAGAAGATCGAATACTGGATAAGGTTCGGCCACGCGACTGGTGAGCAGATTCTCGACCGCAGCCGCCGCGTCGTCTCGTTCTCTCCCGGTGCAGTCTTTGCTTTCGTGCGTTGGGCGTCGAATGACTACGGCACCGTCATCTCGCGTATCGACATCCTGCGCGCGATAACGCCCGGCAGCGCCTATCAGACGCTGCCCTTCGTGCGGCCGGGCGGCGAGATCCTGCTGAAGATCGAGGGCTGGCCCAAGGTCGAGTCCGTTCTTCGCCATGTCCAGGCGATCGAGGCCTTCGGAGTCGATCCTGCCGAGGCCGATCCCGATCACTGGCGCCATGTCGCCCACTGGATGAACGCGGGCGAAGCGCCGCGTCCCTACACGATGGAGCGCCATTCCGCATGGCTACGCCGCCGGGGGATGGGGCTATGACCCGCGCCCGTTATCTCGTCGTGACGGTCGCGGCCGTGTTCACTGTCGCCCTCGCCAGCGGTATCCAGATCGCGCCCAGACTGGTCTGGAACGCATCGGCCAGCGTGCCGATCGGCTTCTACACCATCGCTCCGGCGGATGGGCTCGACGTGTCCGATCTGGTCGCAGTCATGCCGCCCGAACCGCTCTCCGCCTTCATGATGGAGCGCGGCTACGTCGCCCGCGACGTGCCGCTCCTGAAGCGCGTCCTCGGCTTGCCGGGACAGCGCGTATGCCGCAACGGCCACACGATCACCGTGGACGGGATCGAGATGGGCGAGGCGTTGGAGCGCGACAGATTCGGCCGCGACCTGCCGGTCTGGCAGGGCTGCCGCGTCATCGCCGAGGGCCAACTCTTCCTCATGAATCTGGATGTCCGCGACAGTCTCGACGGCCGCTATTTCGGCCCTCTGCCTGCCTCGACCGTGATCGGCCGGGCCACCCCGCTTTTCACCGACGAAGACGGCGATGGCCGCTTCGTCTGGCGCGCGCCGATGCGGTGACGGCGTGTCATTCGCAACCTCACCGCACAACAGGAGACCACGATCATGGCCCAGATTGGACATTTCACACGCACTCAATCCGGCTTCGAAGGCGAGTTTCGGACGCTCGGCATCCGCGAAAACATCGCGCTCGTTCCCGCCGAGCCGTCGGAGGTCGAGAACGCGCCGAAATATCGCGTCCTGCTCGGCGGCGACGAAGGCCTCGATATCGGAGCGGGCTGGAAACATGTCGGTGAACGCGCTGGTGAGTTCGTCTCAATCACGATCTACAGCCCGCTCCTTGGCGGCACTTTCCGCGCAAATCTCTTCCGGGCTGGTGACGACGATTCCGCTTGGGTGCTGCACACCAACCTGCCTTCCAAAAAGCGGCAGGAGGACTGAATGGCGGCGGTCCGACACCGCGCACGCGCCGGACGCGATTCCACCGTCCGGCGCTCAGCGCTCCTCTTTCTTCTTTCCGGCCTTATCTTCACCTCAGCCGCGTCGCCCGCTGTGCTTGCACAGGTCTTGCCACTATCGCGCGCTTCAGCAGCGCATCCGCACGCGGCGCACATCACCGAAGCATCGCAGCGTTTCGGCATCCCGGCGGCATGGATTGTCGCTGTGATGCGGGCCGAAAGTGCGGGCCATGTGCGCGCCGTGTCTTCGGCAGGCGCGATGGGGCTGATGCAGGTCATGCCCGACACCTGGGCCGAACTGCGCATCCGCTATGGTCTCGGCCGCGATCCTTATGACCCGCGCGACAATATCCTCGCAGGCACCGCCTATCTGCGTGAGATGTGGGACCGCTACGGCAATGTGGCCGCGATGCTCGCGGCCTACAATGCCGGTCCCGCCCGCTATGACGAATACCGGATGGCGGATCGTCCGCTACCCACTGAAACGCGCGCCTATGTCGCTACGCTTGCGCCCATGCTGTTCGGCGAGCAGCCTTCGGGCGACGCATCCGCTGTCGCTAGGCCGCTCGACTGGCGCGAGGCGGGGCTCTTCGTTTCGCGCGGCGGTGACGCTTCCTCCGCCGATCCGGCTACGCTCGACCGCGCGCAGGACGATACCAATTCCCTCGTTCCGGCGGCACCCGAGGCGCTCACCGACTTGCAGCCCGAGGGGCTCTTCGTCGCCCGCAATGCCGGTGAGGACCGACCATGAGCGGCTCCGCAGTTTTTCGCGCTGCATCGGGCTCTGGCGCATCATGGACGGCGCTGGGGGTGGCGGCAGGCACCACGACCGGAAGATGGCGAGATAAAAAGGCGCACGGTGCGCTTCGGTTGGGCGGTTGTTTTTGCGGGGTTTTCCGGTGCGTTCCGCACCGTGCGGCGCTGGCGCGCACCGTGCGCTGCGCACCCATCTTCTTGAATTTACATCCTGTTCTGCACCGTGCGGGCCAGCGCCATGTCCGATGAGCGCGAGTTCCGCATCCGTCCGGGGCGCATCCGCTCGACCCGTGCGCAGCAGGTCCGGCCTTTCATCGCCCAGGCGCTCGCCGCCGCGCAGAAGGCCGGCGGGCGGGTCTCGCGCTCCGGCAAGATCACCTCCGGCAAGCGATCCCGCTTCGGGCGCGGCCAGCGCGCCAGTATCCAAGCCAATCGTCTCCTCACCGGGCGCTCGCGCATCGTCGTGATCAAGACCCGCGTGGTGCGTCATACCGCACGTTCCGCCCCGCTCGGCGCGCACCTCAATTACCTGCGCCGCGACGGTGTGACCCGCGATGGGGGAAGGGCGCGGATGTTCGGCCCGGAGAACGACGACATGGATGCCCGCGCTTTCGCCGAGCGATGCGGGGATGACCGGCATCATTTCCGCTTCATCGTCTCCCCGGAGGACGCGGCGGACATGACCGACCTCAAGGCCCATGCCCGAGAGCTGATGGGCCAGATGGAGAAGGATCTCGGCACGCGCCTCGATTGGGTCGCCGTCGATCACTGGAACACCGACAATCCCCATATTCATATCATCCTGCGCGGCCGCGCGGATGACGGTCAGGACCTCGTGATCTCCCGCGACTACATCAAGGAAGGCATGCGCGCCCGCGCGCAGGATCTCGTCACGCAGGAACTCGGCCAGCGTACCGATCTGGAGATCCATCGCAATCTGGAGCGGCAGGTCGAGGCGGAACGCTGGACGGTACTTGACCGGCAGCTTGTTCGCGATGCCGGGAAGTCGGGCATACTCGATCTCGCCCCGCTTGCCGACCGGCAGCCAGATGCGCTTCACACGCTGAAGGTCGGTCGGCTGCGCACCCTCGAAATCCTCGGCGTGGCTGGTCAGGTCGGGCATTCGCAATGGTTCATCAAGCCCGAGGCTGAAAAGGTGCTGCGCGAACTCGGCGAGCGTGGCGACATCATCAAGCGCATGCACCGTGCCCTGACCGAGCGCGGCATCGAGCGGGGCTCGGCCAGCTATGTCCTCGCAGGCGAGAGCCTCGACGTTCCCGTCATCGGCCGCCTGGTCGAGCGCGGACTTGATGACGAGCTGAAGGGCACGGCCTATGCCGTCGTCGATGGCGTCGATGGGCGCAGCCATCACATCAAGCTGCCGCATATCGACGCTGCCGGCGATAGCCCGCCCGGTTCGATCGTTGAGTTGCGCGCCTACGAGGATGCGAACGGGCAGCGCCGGGTCGCACTGGCCGTCCGCTCTGATCTCGATCTCGCCGCACAGGTCGGCGCCACCGGCGCGACCTGGCTCGACCGGCAGGCCATCGCCCGCGAGCCTATTGCCCTGTCGGACAGCGGTTTCGGCGCGGAAGTCCGTCAGGCGATGGACGCGCGTGCCGAGCATCTCATCGGTGAAAACCTCGCCGAGCGGCAGGGCGGCCGCGTCGTCTTCGCGCGCCGGCTGCTCAACACGCTCCGCAATCGGGAACTGCGGGCAGTCGGAGAGCAACTCGCCTCCGAGACCGGCATGCCGTTCAACCGCACCGGAAGCGGCGAATATGTCGCCGGCACCTATCGCCAGCGCCTTGCCCTCGCTTCCGGGCGCTTCGCCATGCTCGATGACGGCCTCGGCTTCCAGCTCGTGCCTTGGTCGCCCTCCCTCGAAAAGCAGATCGGCCGCCATGTCTCCGGCGTCGCCCGCGACGATGGCGGCGTCGATTGGGATTTCGGGCGCAAGCGCGGCCTCGGCCTCTAGCCTCAACCGGAAAGGACCAATGCAATGTCCGCGACCAAGATCCTCTGGGGACAGATCACCGTTGTCTTTCTCATCATCCTCGTCACCACCTGGGGCGCGACACAGTATGTTGCCTGGAGCCTCGGCTATCAGCCGCAGCTCGGGCCGCCCTGGTTCGTGCTGTTCGGTGTGCCGGTCTATTATCCGCCCACGCTCTTCTGGTGGTGGTATTTCTACGAAGCCTATGCGCCGCCGATCTTCGCCAAGGGCGGGATCATCGCAGCGTCAGGCGGCTTCATCGCCATCGCCGTCGCCATCGGCATGTCGGTCTGGCGGGCGCGCGAGGCCAAGAACGTTGCCACCTACGGCTCGGCACGATGGGCCGAGAAGAACGAGATCAAGGACGCTGGCCTCCTCGATCCCGATGGCGTGGTTCTCGGCCGCTACGAAAAGGAATACCTGCGCCATGACGGGCCGGAGCATGTGCTCTGCTTCGCGCCGACCCGATCCGGCAAAGGCGTCGGCCTCGTCGTCCCGTCGCTGCTGACTTGGCCGGGCTCTGCCATCGTCCATGACATCAAGGGTGAGAACTGGCAGCTCACCTCCGGCTTTCGGTCGCGCCATGGCCGTGTCCTGCTCTTCGACCCGACCAACTCCAAATCCTCGGCCTACAATCCGCTGCTCGAGGTGCGACGCGGCGAGTGGGAAGTGCGGGACGTTCAGAACATCGCCGACATCCTCGTCGATCCCGAAGGCAGCCTCGACAAACGGAACCATTGGGAAAAGACCAGCCATTCGCTTCTCGTCGGCGCGATCCTGCATGTTTTGTATGCGGAGCCCAACAAAACCATGGCCGGTGTTGCCAGGTTCCTTTCCGATCCGAAGCGTCCGGTCGAATCTACACTGCGCGCCATGATGGAAACCCGGCATCTCGGTGAGGCCGGGCCGCACCCGGTTGTTGCCAGCGCAGCACGCGAACTGCTCAACAAATCCGACAACGAACGCTCGGGAGTCTTGTCGACGGCCATGTCTTTCCTGGGGCTTTATCGCGACCCCGTCGTCGCCGAGGTTACGCGCCGGTGCGACTGGCGGATCAGCGATATAGTCGGCGGCGAGCAACCGACCACACTCTACCTTGTCGTGCCGCCGTCCGACATCAACCGCACCAAGCCGCTGATGCGGTTGCTGCTGAATCAGGTTGGCCGCCGCCTGACCGAGGATCTGCAGGCGAACGTCGGGCGACACCGGCTGCTGCTGATGCTGGACGAGTTTCCGGCCTTGGGGCGGCTGGATTTCTTCGAGACGGCCCTGGCCTTCATGGCGGGCTACGGGCTGAAATCGTTTCTGATCGCGCAGTCGCTGAACCAGATCGAGAAAGCCTATGGACCGAACAATTCGATCCTCGACAACTGCCATGTCCGCGTGAGCTTTGCGACGAATGACGAACGCACCGCCAAGCGTGTATCCGATGCCCTCGGCACCGCCACCGAGATGAAGGCCATGAAGAACTACGCTGGCCACAGATTGTCGCCCTGGCTCGGGCATCTCATGGTCTCGCGCTCGGAGACAGCCCGCCAGTTGCTCACACCGGGCGAGATCATGCAGCTTCCGCCCACCGAAGAGATCGTCATGGTGGCGGGCATCCCACCGATCCGGGCGACGAAAGCACGCTATTACGAAGATGCCCGGCTTCGGGAGCGCCTCCTGGCGCCACCGGAATTGAAGCAGCCCGACGAAGCCCGTCCCGACGACTGGACCTCGCTGCCGATCCCGGCGCGGCCGGAGAGCGCTGAGGCTTCTTCCGATCTATCGGTCGATGATGAAGATCCCACCGAATCCGAACGCCGGCTGCAACCGGAACTTAGCCGTGCGAAGCCGGTGGAGAAGAAAAAGCCTATCGAGAACGAGTTTGAGGCTGGGTTGTCGGATGACCTCGATGAGGAGGTTGTCCAGAACCAACGCATGATTCGTCATGTGCAAGGCATCGCGCGCCAAGTGGCGATGGACCCCAATGATGGCATGGATCTGTAGTGCTATGACCAACCCTCGGAAGAAGAAAAAGGTCTCAGTTTATCTGGACCCGAACATCGAGAAGATCCTGGCGGATTTCGCCGCGCGCCGGGATCAGTCGCAATCCATGATCGCGGAAGCCGCCATCGCCTCGTTCCTGTCGCCGGACGATGCAGAGCGCCGGGAAGCGATCATCGCCCGACGTCTCGACCAACTCGACCGCCGCATGAGCCGAACGGAGCGCGACATAGGCATCGCCGTCGAGACCCTGGCCGTCTTTATCCGCTTCTGGCTAACGACCACGCCAGCCCTGCCGGAACCTGCCGCGCAGGCGGCGAAGGCCAAGGTTGGCGAGCGGTACGAGGCGTTCATCACCGCGCTCGGGCGCCGTCTCGCACAGGGGCCGAAGCTGCGGCAGGAGATTTCCGAGGACATGGCCGGAGCAAACCCGTCAACAGAAGAGTTGAACGGACCTTAGCTTTGAACCCGGTTCCGGCGTTCGGTCAGAATGAATCAGATGTGGGCGAGGCCGTTTCACCTACGCTGCTCGAACAGCCAGTCGCGGACGGCGGGGATGTCGTAGGCGTAGATCCATGTGTTGACATGGCCCGCGCCGCCCGTGTTTGCGCCGCCTTCGGGCAGCACAGAGCCGGGGGTAAAGGTGGTGAAGAACACGTTGCTGTCCGCCCCCGCCGCCCGGATGGCGGCCACCGCCTCGGCCTGCGCCTTGGGTGCGGCCCTGGCATCCAGGCTGCCGCGCGCGACCTTGGCCCCGTTGGCCTTTAGCACCTCCATGATGGCGGTCATGCCGGGGAACGCCTTGGTGTCGTCCTCGGACACGATGACCCAGAGGTTGTCGTGGGCCAAGGGCGCGGTGACGGCGGGGTCCCATTGCCCGGCGACGCACAGGGTGCCGGCGAACAGGTCGGGATGCGCCACCCCCAGCGCGATGCTGGTCATGCAGCCGCCCGACTGGCCGGTGGTATAGATGCGGTCGCGGTCGATGGCATGCTCGGCGGCCAGCGCCTCCAGCAGTCGCGGCAGCATCGCGACATAGACCGAGGTCTGCGAGGCATCGTTGGCCAGCGGCACCGGGAACTGCGGCGCCAGCACAAAGGCCGGGTGCCGCGCCTGATCCTCGGGGCTGGCGAAGGACACGGCGCCCAGCCCCTGTTGCAGGGTGCGGCGCGGGTTCGATCCGGTCACGCCGGCATCGTGCAGGAACATCACCAGCGGATAGTCCTGCCCGGCCTCGGCGCCCGCGGGGATATACAGGTTGTAGTCCAGCAGCAGGCCGGTTTCGGGATCGGTGAAGCGGAACTGGCGGAAATCGTCGACGATCAGGTTGGTAACGCGGGTGTTGATGACGCCCTTGTCCGTGGCTGCCAGCACCCCGCCATCGGCCAGCGTTAACGGGGCTGCCAGATGCACGATCAACTGCGGCGCTTCGTCCACACCGGGGGCGAAGACGACTGCGGCCTCGTCCGCCGGATCGAGTTCGAGGATTGCGAAGCGGCCATCCGCGGCGGGCGCGTCGAGGTCCGGCACGGTCGTCACCCGGACCGACAGGATGCGGCGGCCGTCCACGGCAAAGCTGTCGGGCGACAGGGCGGCGGCCGACAGCGGGGCCGCGAATTCGACGATGGCCGCGGTCACGTTCTGGCTGCGCCCGAACACCTGCGTCACGGCTGTGACGCTCGCGATAGTGTCGGTGACAAAGACACTGCGGTTCACCGCCGGCCCGCCGCCGCCCGGCTCCTGTGCTATGGCTGCAGGCGGGATGGAAAGGACCAGAAGGGTGAAAAGGTAAGCGAACTTCATGGCCCGGATCCTCGGCTTGCCGGCTCACGGGCCGGATTGATGTCGATCATGCGCATCTGTGGGACGGAGGCGACCTGAGCGACCATCACCCATACGGCCCGCATTGCAACCTTATCCGCCTACACGTCTGCGTCAGGTAGTCCCGTCGCAAGGAAGCACAGGATTTCCGTTTTGTCCTGCGCTTGCCAATCACGCTCCGCTCCTGCGGCGGAAGACGGACAACTCTCGCGAACAGCCATTTTCATCGAATCAATTGGCTGGGCTGGAGATCGCTATGAGTCGCTTGCAGTGTTCAAGGCGGGACAGACTACACCGCCGTTCTCCTGTATTTTTAACCCACACTACTACGACGCTAGATACTTGTTGAACCAACCCGTTTTGGGTCTCTTTTAGTCATCCCCATCCGGGGATCGTCTCTCGCCTCCCCGGTGGAACGGGGACGAGATGGCAGGCATCAAACACAAACAAGCAACGGTGGACCGCGGCGCACGTATGCTCCGGACGGCGCTCGGGCCTGCCATCTCAACCTTGTTGCAAGATCCGTCCGTTGTCGAGGTCATGCTGAACCCCGATGGCCGGATCTGGGTGGACCGCCTGTCCGCCGGGCTGGCCGACACCGGCGCGATGCTGTCCGCTGCCGATGGGGAACGCATCGTGCGGCTGGTCGCCCATCATGTCGGTGTGGAAGTGCATGCCCGGAGCCCGCGCGTCTCGGCAGAATTGCCGGAAACAGGTGAGCGGTTTGAGGGTTTGTTGCCGCCCGTCGTAGCTGCACCCGCCTTCGCGATCCGTAAACCCGCAGTCGCGGTGTTCACGCTCGAAGATTATGTGGCCGCCGCCATCATGACCGCAGGCCAGGCGGAAACGCTACGCACGGCTGTCACATCCCGCGCCAACATTCTCGTCGCGGGCGGCACGTCCACCGGGAAGACGACCCTTACCAATGCGCTGCTCGCCGAGGTGGCGAAGACGCATGATCGCGTCGTCATCATCGAAGATACCAGAGAGCTGCAATGCGCCGCGCCCAACCTCGTCGCCATGCGGACCAAGGATGGCGTCGCCAGCTTGTCTGATCTGGTGCGGTCGTCGCTGCGCCTGCGCCCGGACCGCATTCCCATCGGCGAGGTGCGCGGCGCCGAGGCGCTCGATCTCCTCAAAGCCTGGGGCA
The DNA here is from genome assembly GCF_018873185.1 of Rhizobium sp. X9. Taxonomy (NCBI): domain Bacteria; kingdom Pseudomonadati; phylum Pseudomonadota; class Alphaproteobacteria; order Hyphomicrobiales; family Rhizobiaceae; genus Rhizobium; species Rhizobium sp. X9. The sequence goes on from NZ_CP071312.1 coordinate 1,726,819, forward strand.
CCGGCCATCCGGGCGGCATCGGCACCATCCATGCCGGTTCCGGCATCGGTGCCCTGCGCCGCCTCGAACAGCTTATCCAGGAAGCCGTCGTCACCGTGCCGCGCGCCATGATCGCGGAGACCATCGATCTTGTTGCTGTCCTCTCCGGTCGCGGCTCCGCGCGCCGGCTGTCCGAACTTGCCCGCGTCAATGGGCTCGGGCCGGACGGCGACTACCGGATTTCCCCCGCTTTTTCAGAACCCGACACCACTCACACCACTGGAGAACCTGCATGATCCGTTGCGCCTTCCCTATCCGTCACCATGTCGCAACTGCCGCCACCTTTGCTTGGGTGAGCCTGATGACGACACCGGCCTTTGCCTCGGGCTCCTCCATGCCCTGGGAGGCCCCGCTGCAGTCCATCCTCGAATCCGTTGAAGGGCCGGTGGCCAAAATCGTCGCGGTGATCATCATCATCGTCACGGGCCTGACGCTGGCATTCGGCGATACCGGCGGCGGCTTCCGGCGCCTGATCCAGATCGTCTTCGGCATCTCGATCGCCTTCGCCGCGTCCAGCTTCTTCCTTTCGTTCTTCAGCTTCGGCGGCGGAGCGCTGGTGTGATGGCGGCGAGTTTCGAGGCGCTCGATGCAGTGCCGGGCTTCAGCGTGACGGTCCACCGCGCCCTGACCGAGCCGATCCTGCTCGGCGGCGCACCGCGAAGCGTCGCCATCCTGAATGGCACGCTGGCCGGGGCCGTGGGCCTCGGCCTCCAGCTCTGGTTCGCCGGCATCCTGATCTGGGCGGTCGGCCACATTGCAGCCGTCTGGGCGGCAAAACGCGATCCGCTCTTCGTCGAGGTTGCGCGCCGTCATCTCCGTATTCCCGGCCATCTCTCGGTGTGAGGCACGTGCCATGATGAATCTTGCAGAATACCGCCGCACCGCATACCGCCTTGCCGATTATCTGCCCTGGGTGGCGCTTGTGGGGGAGGGTGTTGTCCTCAACAAGGACGGCTCGTTCCAGCGCACGGCAAAGTTTCGTGGGCCGGACCTGGATTCCGCCGTCGCGGCCGAGCTGGTCGCGGTGGCCGGACGGCTGAACAATGCCTTCCGCCGGCTTGGCTCGGGCTGGGCCATCTTCGTCGAGGCACAGCGGTCGGAAGCTGCAATCTACCCGGCGAGCCGTTTCCCCGATCCGGCCTCGGCGCTGGTCGATGCCGAGCGGAAAGCTGATTTCGAGGAGGAAGGCAGCCATTTCGTCTCGGGCTACTTTCTCACCTTCCTGTGGCTTCCTCCAGCCGAAGACGCCGCGCGTTCGGAATCCTGGCTTTATGAGGGGCGCGAGACCTCGGGTGTAAATCCATGGGAATTGGCGCGCAGCTTTGCCGATCGTACCGACCGCGTGCTGGCGCTGCTCGACGGCTTCATGCCCGAATGCCGCTGGCTCGATGATCCCGAGACGCTGACTTATCTCCATTCGACGATCTCGACCAATCGGCATCGTGTCTGCGTGCCGGAGACGCCGATCTATCTCGATGCGCTGTTGGCTGACCAGCCGTTGACCGGCGGGCTGGAGCCGCGCCTGGGCAATCAGCACCTTCGGGTACTGACCATCACCGGCTTTCCGGGCACGACCACACCCGGCCTGCTCGACGAGATGAACCGGCTGGCGTTTCCCTATCGCTGGTCCACCCGCGCCATCCTTATGGACAAGACTGACGCGACCCGGCTGCTGACGAAGATCCGGCGGCAATGGTTCGCCAAGCGTAAGTCCATCGCCGCCATCCTGAAAGAGGTGATGACCAACGAGCAATCCGCGCTGGTCGATACTGATGCAGCGAACAAGGCCGCCGATGCGGACATGGCCTTGCAGGAACTCGGCGCGGACATCGCCGGCATGGCCTATGTCACGGCGACCGTCACCGTCTGGGACGAGGACGCCCGCCGCGCAGACGAAAAGCTGCGGCTGGTCGAGAAGATCATCCAGTCCCGCGATTTCAGCGTCATGGTTGAGACGGTCAATGCCGTCGACGCCTGGCTCGGCAGCCTGCCCGGACACGCCTATGCCAATGTCCGGCAACCGCCAGTCTCGACGCTCAACCTTGCCCACATGGTCCCTTCGTCTGCCGTGTGGGCGGGGCCGGAACGGGACGACCACTTCGGCGCACCCCCGCTGCTCTACGGCAGAACCGAAGGATCGACCCCGTTCCGGTTTTCCCTGCATGTCGGGGATGTCGGCCATACGCTTGTCGTTGGGCCGACCGGCGCGGGCAAGTCGGTGTTGCTGGCACTGATGGCGCTGCAGTTCCGCCGCTACGCGCGATCGCAGGTCTTCGCATTCGATTTTGGCGGCAGCATCCGCGCCGTATCGCTCGCGATGGGTGGGGACTGGCATGATCTCGGCGGCGAGCTGACCGACGCTTCCGAGACTTCTGTTTCGCTGCAACCGCTGGCGCGCATCCACGAGACGGCCGAACGTGCCTGGGCCGCTGATTGGATCGTCGCGATCCTGATGCGCGAGAATATCCAGATCACGCCGGAGGTGAAGGAACACATCTGGACGGCGCTGACCTCGCTTGCCTCTGCGCCCGTTGGGGAACGGACGATCACCGGCCTTGCTGTGCTGCTTCAGTCCAACGATCTGAAGCAGGCGCTGCGCGCCTATTGCGTAGGTGGTCCCTATGGCCGACTGCTCGATGCCGAGGCAGAACATCTCGGCTCCGCCGATGTGCAGGCGTTCGAGATCGAGGGCCTTGTCGGGACCGGCGCGGCGCCTGCCGTCCTGTCCTACCTGTTTCATCGCATCGGCGGCAAATTGGACGGGCGGCCGACGCTGCTGATCATCGACGAGGGTTGGCTGGCGCTGGATGACGACGCCTTCGCGGAACAGCTCCGCGAATGGCTGAAAACCCTGCGCAAAAAGAACGCCAGCGTCATCTTCGCTACGCAGAGCCTGTCCGACATAGATGGTAGCAAGATTGCCCCGGCCATCATCGAAAGCTGCCCGACGCGGCTTCTGCTGCCGAACGAGCGGGCCATCGAGCCACAGATCACCACGATCTATCGCCGCTTCGGCCTCAATGACCGACAGATCGAGATCCTCGCACGGGCTACACCGAAGCGGGACTATTACTGCCAGTCCCGGCGCGGCAACCGGCTGTTCGAGCTGGGCCTGTCCGAGGTCGGCCTCGCGCTCTGCGCGGTTTCATCAAAATCCGATCAGGCGCTGATCGACGAGATCTTCGCCGAACACGGCCGCGATGGCTTCCTCGCCGCATGGCTCAAAGCGCGCGGCGTCGACTGGGCCGCCGATCTGATCCCGGACCTCAGCAATCTGGCCACCGAAAGCGACGATCTGTCGTCCCTCATTCTCGATGAGGACGAGTTCGAGTTCACCCTGGAAGAAGAGGAGATTACCCCATGACGCGCACGATGCCCCGGATTTCTCGCATGGCCAGCGCCTCCATGTTTGCGCTGACGCTGGCCTTTCCCGTCACGCTCACGCCCGTGCTGACGAGCCCGGCCCATGCCTGGCGCATTGTCTATGATCCGTCCAACTACGCGCAAAACGTGCTGACGGCGGCTCGCACCCTGGAGCAGATCAACAACCAGATCACCTCGCTTCAGAACGAGGCGCAGATGCTGATCAACCAGGCCCGCAACCTCGCGAGCCTGCCGCACAGTTCGCTTCAGGCGCTCCAGCAGAACGTTCAGCGCACCCAGCAGCTTCTGGGCCAGGCGCAGAATCTCGCCTTCGAGGTCGGCCAGATCGACCAGGCATTTCAGAGCCAATATGGCAATGTCTCGCTCTCCGCGACCGACGCCCAAATGGTCGCGGATGCCCGCTCTCGCTGGGAGAACACCGTCGGCGGCTTGCAGGACGCCATGCGTGTGCAGGCTGGTGTTGTCGGCAACATCGACGCCAACCGTGCCGAGATGGCAACGCTCGTCGGCGAAAGCCAGGGAGCGACCGGCGCGCTTCAGGCGACCCAGGCCGGCAACCAGCTCCTCGCCCTGCAATCGCAGCAGCTCTCCGACCTGATCGCGGTCATCTCGGCCAATGGCCGGGCCGATGCCTTGTCGGAAGCGGAGCGGGCGACCGCCGCCGAACAGGGGCGCATCCAACGCGAACGCTTCCTGACGCCGGGGTCGGGCTACCAGCCCGGCAACGCACAGATGTTCAACTGAGGCGGGGGAGAAGATCATGGAAAGAAAGGTGCTGGCCCGGATCGCGGCCATCGTTTTCGTTGCTGTTGCGATCACCACGGCGATCATCGAGACGACGCGCGAGGAAGCGCCCGCGCCAGCACCTTCTGCTTCAGCGCGTCAGACTCCGCCCGATCCCCTGCGCCTCGACCAGAGGCGTTGCCAGCAAATGGGTGAGGCCGCGGCTAGTGACCCCGACTGCCTCCGCACCTGGTCCGAGACCCGTGACCGTTTCTTGGGTCGGACGCCCGCGCAGGCGGCTCCCGGCCCGAACGGGGAGCGTTAAACCATGGGCGGAACGGGGGTCATCGACAACTTCCTTGGCATCTTCACGAGCTACATCGACTCCGGCTTCGGCCTGCTTGGCGGTGAGGTTGCCTTTATCGCGACGACGCTCATTGTCATCGACGTGACACTCGCCGCCCTGTTTTGGGCATGGGGCGCTGACGATGATGTGGTCGCCCGGCTGGTGAAAAAGACGCTGTTCGTCGGCGTCTTCGCCTACATCATTTCCAACTGGAACAACCTCGCCCGGATCGTCTTTGAGAGCTTTGCCGGTCTTGGCCTGATGGCGTCGGGCACCGGGTTTTCGGCCGCCGATCTTCTGCGACCCGGTCGCGTCGCTCAGACCGGTCTCGAGGCCGGGCGGCCACTGCTCGAATCCATCTCCGATCTGATGGGCTGGGTCGCGGTATTCGAAAACCTCGTGCAGATCCTCTGCCTGTTCTTCGCCTGGGCGCTGGTCATCCTCGCCTTCTTCATCCTGGCGATCCAGCTCTTCGTGACGCTGATCGAGTTCAAGCTGACCACGCTCGCCGGCTTCGTGCTGATTCCCTTCGGCCTCTTCGGCAAGACCGCCTTCATGGCCGAACGGGTGCTCGGCAATGTGATCTCCAGTGGTATCAAGGTTCTGGTCCTCGCCGTCATAATCGGTATCGGTTCGACGCTCTTCGGCCAATTTACTGCCGGCTTCGGCGGCGCGACGCCGACTATCGATGATGCCATGGCCATCGTGCTGGCGGCCCTTTCCCTTCTCGGCCTCGGCATTTTCGGACCCGGCATCGCCACGGGCCTCGTGTCTGGTGGCCCGCAACTCAGCGCCGGTGCCGCTGTCGGCACGGGTCTCGCCGTTGGTGGCGCGGCAATCGCTGCCGGTGGTGCGACCATGCTCGCCGCGAAGGGTGGTGGCGCCGCACTCTCCGGTGGTGCTGCATTCGCGCGCGGCGGCGCCTCCGCCGCCGGCGCTGCCTCATCAGCCTATACCCTTGGCTCCATGGGCGGGTCCGGCGCAGCCGGTATCGCATCCGGGCTTGGCGGTGTAGCGCGCGCGGGTGCGTCAGCGACCGTCTCGCCCCTGAAGCATGCCGCCGCCCGCGCCACCGACAGCCTGAAATCCAGTTATTCGGATGGCGTCAAGGGCGGGTTCGGAGCCTCCGGTGGCAGCTCCTCGATGGGCACGGTCGGCGGCACCACATCCCGCGAGCCGGCATCTCCTGCGACCACCGATAGTCCGCCAGCCTGGGCACAGCGCATGCAGCGCGGCCGGGCCATGAGCCATGGCGCTTCCACCGTCGCCCATGCCGTCCGTTCCGGCGACAGCCACGGCGGCGGTTCCTCCGTCAGTCTTTCCGAAAGTGACCGCACATGAACATCTTCAAACGACCAGCAACCCATTACGGCAAGACGCCAGAACCGGAGACACCTTACCAGAAGGCCGCACAGGTCTGGGATGAGCGGATCGGCTCAGCCCGTTTGCAGGCACGGAACTGGCGCTACATGGCCTTCGGCTGCCTGATCCTGTCCGCAGGCTTTGCCAGCGCTCTTGTCTGGCAATCGGCGCGCGGGACGGTCGTGCCCTGGGTCGTACAAGTAGATAGTCTCGGCCAAGCGCAAACCGTCGCGCCTGCTGTTGCCGACTATCGCCCCACCGATCCACAGATCGCCTTCCATCTCGGCCGCTTCATCGAGCAAGTCCGCGCGATCCCGGCAGATGCGATCATTGTCCGGCAGAACTGGCTCCGTGCCTATGAGTGGACTACCGATCGCGGCGCGGCCGCCTTGAACGACTACGCCCGCAACAACGATCCCTTTACCCGCGTCGGCCGCCAGCAGGTCGCCGTCGAGGTGTCATCCGTCATCCGGGCTTCGCCGGATAGCTTTCGGGTTGCCTGGACCGAACGCCACTATGAGAACGGGCAGCTCTCCACCACGGAGAGGTGGACCGCGATCCTCACCATCGTGATCCAGACCCCGCGCAACGCCGAGCGCCTGCGCGCCAATCCCCTTGGAATCTACGTCAACGCGATCAACTGGTCGCGGGAGATGAGCCAATGACCCGCACGCCTTTCCGCGAAGCCGCGTTTCCGGCTTTCCTTAAACCCGCCTTCGCGGCTTTGCTGCTTTCCGCCACCATGCTGACGGGCTGCGCGACCAACAAGCCGCCGCAATTCAGCTACGACGCCGACGTGTTGCCGCTGCCCACCGTGCAGGCCGCCGCCACGGACAACCGGCCCCGGCCCCTGCACGTTCCCCCGGCATGGACCGTGGCGCGCGGCGGCACCACAGCCGGCACGCCGACCGGCCGCGTCGAGAACGCCAATGCCGCCGCCCGCGTCGAGCCGCGCCGAGAAGGCTACTACAACGCGATCCAGATCTATCCGTGGTCGGAAGGTGCGCTCTATCAGGTCTATGCAGCGCCCGGCCAGATCACCAATATCGCGCTGGAGCCGGGCGAGAGCCTGACCGGGGCGGGACCGATTGCGGCAGGCGACACGACGCGCTGGATCATCGGCGACACCGAAAGCGGCTCAGGCTCGAACCGTCGTGTCCATATCCTGGTGAAACCGACGCGCCCGGACATTTCCACTAACCTTGTCGTGACCACCGACCGGCGCACCTACATGATCGAGTTGCGTGCGCGGGAAGCGCTCTACATGCCTTCCGTGGCATGGGCTTATCCCGCGCCGCCGGCAGGGAGCCGAGTGACCACGCCGACCACGCCCGCCATCCCCGCCGAGGCAGCCCGTAATTATCGCTACGGATTGCAGGTGCGGGGCGACAGCCCGCCATGGCGACCTGTTTCCGTCTTCGACGATGGCCGCCGTGTTTATGTCGTTTTCCCGCGCGGTATCGTGCAGGGCGAAATGCCGCCTCTGTTCGTCATCGGGTCGAACGGAGAAACGCAGATCGTCAACAGCCGCGTGCACCAGAACGTTTTGATCGTGGATCGCCTCTTCGGCGCGGCCGAGCTGCGCCTTGGCAGCGGCGACCGTCAGCAGGTGGTCAGGATCGTTCGTATGGAACAAACGCAGGCCGCGATCCCGCCGGTCCGCACGACCACAGGAGGATCGTCCTCATGAGTGAGACCGAAACCGTCGCACCCATGCGGCTTCGTGCGGAACCGCCCCGCGTCACTCGCCTTTCCAGGAGAGTGCTGGCGGGCGTTGGCGGGATCGCGCTTCTCGGCATCTCGGGCGCACTGATCTATGCGCTCCAGATCCGTGATGCAGGGCCTGGAGGTGAAGAACTGTATTCAACGGAAAATCGTTCCACAGCGGACGGCCTAGCCGGTCTGCCGCGCGACTACACCGGCCCCGTTCTGGGGCCGGCGCTGCCTGGCGATCTCGGCCGACCGATCCTTGAGGCACAGAACAGAGGGCAGCCAGTGATGCCGGCAGCGATCACGACGCCCGCCGTTGATCCAGAGGAACAGCGCCGTCTTGCCGAGGAAGAAGCGGCCCGCCTCAGCAACGTGTTCTTCCAGTCGGGGCCGCGTTCCGGCGGGACAGCGGGAACGGCCATGCCCGGTATCGCCGGGATTGGCGGACAACAACCCGATGGGTCCGGGCAGAACCGACATGCCGCCTTCCTCAACGGGCCGGTGGATCGACAAACCGTCGCCCCGGATCGTGTCGCGCCGCCGGCATCGCCCTATATCCTTCAGGCCGGGGCCGTGATCCCGGCCGCGCTCATCACCGGCATCCGTTCCGATCTGCCCGGACAGATCACCGCGCAAGTCACCGAGAACGTTTACGACAGCCCGACCGGCGCGCTGTTGCTGATCCCGCAAGGCACCCGCATCATCGGCCAATACGATGACGGCGTGACCTTCGGCCAGCGCAGGGTGCTCTTGGTGTGGAATCGCCTGATCCTGCCGGGCGGCCGCTCCATCGTTCTGGAGCGCCTGCCGGGCGCGGATGCTTCGGGCTACGCCGGACTTGAGGATGGCGTCGACTATCATTGGTGGGATCTAATGAAGGCGGCTGGCCTCTCCACGCTGCTCGCAGTCGGCACGGAGCTGGCGACCAGCGACGAAGATCGGCTGATCCGCGCCATCCGCGACGGGGCGCAGGATACCGTCAATCAGGCCGGCCAGCAGATCGTCCAGCGCCAGTTGCAGGTTGCGCCGACGCTCACCATCCGACCGGGCTTCCCGGTCAGGATCATCGTCACCCGCGACCTTGTATTCGAGCCCGCCGGAGGTTGACCATGACCAAGCTGAAACTCGGCCCGCTGCCCGACGACAAGCCCGTCAAGGTGATGGTGGAGCTGCCCGCGCCGCTTCACCGCGATCTGGTCGCCTATGCCGAGGTGCTCGCCCGCGAGAGCGGCCAGCCCGCCGCCGATCCCGTCAGGCTGATAGTGCCGATGCTGGAGCGCTTCATCGCTACGGATCGGGGGTTTGCGAAGGCACGGCGCTCCGCCCGGTCTCCAAAGGTGTAGGTCTGACGGCCATTGCCTTTGCCAGACTAAGGAACCGACGGAAAGCGGGATTGTCGTTGCTTGCAGACCAGACGGCCGAGAAGGGCAGAACCTCACCGAGGATTGGCCGGTAAACAACACCAGGAAACTGTGCAACGGTCATGGCCTCGCTTACCAGCGTTAGCCCCCGGCCGAACGCAACCAATGGCACGAGATTGTCCCGGCTGATATGCTGTACCTGAATATCGGGATGCCGGCCGAGGTCTGCCAAACAGCGAACCAAATGATCGTGAATCTCCTGCCCTGGGGCGGTTTCGCTCACAATGAAGGTTTCGTCGGCGAGATCGCGCCACACCAGTTCTTCCCTCTTGGTCAGGGCGTGACTGTCGGGCAGGACAACGAACACACGTTCCGACCACAAGGGTGCGCGTTCACAGTCTGGCCATTCCCGAGTTCCGGTAATGAACGCGACGTCGAGGCTGAGTTGCCGGATTGCCGCCACATGTTCGGCAGGGTTCCCATCTACCATCTCTATGCTAACATTGCGGTAGCGCTTGCCAAAGCTTACCAGCAATTCAGTAAGAAAGCCGGAAGCGATCGAGGAATAGATGCCGATCTTGACACGACCTTGCTCGGATCGCCCGACAGAGGCGACATCTTGCGCTCCTATCCCGACAGTTCTGATGGCCTGCCTGGCTCGCACAAGGAAACGCTGTCCGGCATAAGTCTGCGACACGCCCCATGTGTGCCGGTGAAACAAAGACGCGCCGATCTGGTCTTCGAGGTCGGCGATACACCGGCTTATTGTCGACTGTGAAAGCCCGAGTGCGGCGCCGGCTTTGCGAAAGCTTCCATGCTCGGCTGCAGCTACAAAATAACGGAGATGGCGAAGCTCAATCCAATCTGAATGCCTCGGCATTTCGGTTTCGGCACAATCCATTAATATCCCCAACATCGGCCGGCTAGCGCGGAGTGGAGCCTAAGAAAACTAAAGACGCTCAAATCGCGCTGGTCCGCGCCATAGAGGCGCGGACCAGTTCTTGCTCAGGAGCCAGTCTTGAAACTTTCAGGGAAGGGTGCCCCCCACGAGCTGAAGATGGTGGGCTGATCGGCAGTCCACATCTTCGGCCCGGCTTTACGATCCACGCAGCGCGGCATCTCGCCCGACAGTTCGTAGCGGTTACCGCAGGGGGTCCAGAAATACGAGTAGATGTTGGAACCGACCCCATGACGTCCGGGACCAGCTTCGGTCATGACGCCCCCGCGAGCGACCTGGTCGAGCATCATCTTCATGTATTCGAGGTTCGGGATGGTCCAGGCGAGGTGATCGAGGGTTTCATGCGGCGCGCCGGCGAACATCGCGACATCATGGTGGTAGTCGCCGACATGCATCCAGGATGCCAGGCGACCGTTACCGCCGGGAAAGTCCACGATGTCGGACGCATGAAAATCGACGTACTTCGAGAGGAATTCGATCGTTTGCGTTGCGTCAGGCCCCACGCGCAACGTGATATGGTCCAGATCCACCGGCGCGAGACCGCCGAGATGGTTGGCCCCACGCCGGGCCGGATTGTAATAGTGCTGACGCACCTCGGGTTTGCGCAGGGCGATCTGCATCTTCTGCTTCTGCGGCGGAAGATCGAATTCGATCACCTTCGCAACGCCGGGGTCCGGGTCCGTCATTTCGCGCACTCCGACACCCGCCTCCTCCACGCGGCGGCGATAGTGCGCCAGATCTTCCTCATCATCCGCGGCGATCGCAAAGCTGATGACGCCGGTGCCTCCTTCGGTCACGGCGAGGTCATAGGTTCCGTCCGTGCCGCAGGTCAGATACACACGTCCGTCCTGACGCGCGATCTCTTCCAGCCCGAGAACCTTGGTGTGGAATTCCAGCGATTCCTCAAGGTTTTTCACCCTTAGCGTCGCATGAGATAGTTTTTGCAGGGACATGAGAGGCTCCTCCTCCGTTTGAAGTTTATTGAAAGTTAGATACGGATGCCCTGGCTCAGGGCATCCTCCATGAAGGCAAGGCGGTCGTTGCCCCACCACATTTGATCGCCGACGATCATGGTCGGAACACCAAAAACGCCGGCCTCATGCGCCGCCTGGGTCGCAGTTTTCAGACGTGCGAAGGCTTCCTCCGAGGCCGTCCAGGCAGCAAGCTCTTCCGGGTTCAGGCCGCAGGTCGAGGCCAGATCGTCCAGCAGGGCCGGATCTGTCGGATCCCCACCTTTCCCCCACACCCCATCCCAGGCGAGCCGGATGAAGTCAGGTCCTTTTCCCGCGTCATGCGCATGCAAAAAACTGCGGTTGAGCGCGCCGGTATCCAGTGACTTCGGAAATTTCAGAGGCACCCCGTAGCGGCCTGCCCAACGATCAAGATCGGTCTTGAGGTAGCGAATCTTCGTCGGAATGGCCACATTCGCAGGCCCGGTATTCCCAGCCAGCAGCTTCAGTTTTGGCAGATCGACGACATGGGGCCGGAGTTCCAGCCCGTATCGTTCACATATCCCGGGCAGCTTTTGAAACGCCAGATATGCAAACGGGCTCATGAAATCGAAATAGAAATCAAGGGCACGATTGCTCATGCCGGTTTCCCGCCGTCAAGTTCGGCCGCGAGCTTTGCCCATTGAAGGCCCGATTCACGGCCGCCGGCAAGAATCTGCTCGGGGACGACATGATACGGCGGCCGGCATGGCCCGGCCGTCATCCAGCCCGCAGCGTCCATGCGCGCTTTCTCGATTCCGATGTTGTAGACCGAGAATTCCCTGAACGACCCGTTCGGGAAAAGGGTGCGATAGGTAAAAGCGATCCGGTCCGTCAGCGCTTTTGCCTTGCTCCAGTCTCCCGTCCTGTGCGCGTTCGAGACGAGATCGCGCAACTGGATCACGGGCGACGGACCACAGACCGCACCGCTGGTCCAGAACGCCGTGCAGGCTTCCGGATCAATCCGCGCAGCCGCATAGTAGTCCACATCGAGCGGCATCAGGCGAATCCGGCGTTTCGTCAGGTTGATATCCGTATAGAGAGCCGCCGTGCTCATGTATTTGGCGGAAACGATCTGCGGGATTTCAGCGATCTGTGCCCAGAAAGCCCGTGGGAATTCAAACTTGAACGCTTCGGGATTGGCGTAGGCGCAAATCGCCACGTCAGGGCAGGAAGAGGCGACATCCCGGTAGAACTGAACCGCCGTCGGCACGTCAGGCGTGCACCACATCGGAAGGCCGAGCATGACACCATCGACACCGATCTCACGCACGGCCCTGGTCATGCGGATCGTATCGCGGGTGTTCAGGCTGGTCGTGCCGCCGAAGACTGGAACCCGCCCTCCGACCGTTTCAACCACCGTGCGCAGAAACGCCTGCTTTTCTTCCCAGGTCGTTGTCGCGGCTTCTCCAAGCGTGCCCTGCGTCAGGATGCCGTTTACGCCTGCCGCGACCAGAGCCTCGGCGGCGCGGGCGGTTTCATCCAGATCAACGGTATCGGTTGCATTGATGTCTGATGCGTTGGGTTTCGAAGGTGTGGGCATGATTGCCCAGCACCCGGTAACGTCATCGACGGTAAGTAGAGTTTTCTTCATAATTACCACTTTCGGTTCTGGGATCGCGCCAGATACCCGGCCTGATCCGTATCTTCTCGTCGGTCACACTGCTCCGTGCCGGTCGTGCCGTCAGAGCGGATACTGTTGCGAGGGCGACTCGATCGTCAGCCATTTCAGTTCGGTGAACTCCTCGATCACCGCGCGGCCGCCGTCAAAACGGCCCCAGCCGCTGGCCTTGGTTCCGCCATAGGGCGCCTGGGCGTCGTTTGCGACGGTCGAGCCGTTGATGTGAACAGACCCGGTCTGAATCCGCATTGCGACCGACACCGCCTTGTTGATGTCGGTGGCGAAGACGGCGGCAGACAGGCCGTATTCCGTATCGTTGGCGACGCGGACGGCCTCGTCGCTGTCCTTGACGCGGATCACCTGCAGGATCGGACCGAAGGCCTCTTCGCTGTAGATGCGCATCCCCGAGGTGACGCCGTCCAGGACGGTGGCGGACATCAGCGTGTTCTGTGCATGGCCCCCGGCGCGCAGCCGGGCGCCCTTGTCGGTGGCGTCCTTCAGCAGCGCGTTCAGCCGGTCGGCGGCATTCTGGTTGATGACCGGCCCCAGGGCGCAGGCGGCCTGGACCCGCGGGTCGCCAGCCTGAAGCGTCGCGGCGCGTTCGGCCAGAAGATCGACGAAACGGTCGGCGATGCTCTCCTCGACGATCACCCGCTCGGTCGTCATGCAGATCTGGCCCTGATAGAGGAAGGCCCCGAAGATGGTGGCGTTCACCGCGCCTTCGATGTCGGCATCGCCCAGAACGACCATCGGCGACTTGTCGCCCAGTTCCAGGATGCAGCGCTTGAGGTAGCGGCCGCATTTTTCGGCGATGATCCGGCCGACATGGGTCGAGCCGGTGAAGTTCACGCGGCGCACGGCGGGATGGGCGATCATCGCTTCGACCAGCTCGGGAGCGTCCTTGGGGTCGTTGGTGATGAAGTTCAGCGTGCTGGGCGGGAAGCCGGCGGCATAGACCGCCTCGGCGATCAACTCGTGGGTCCGGGGCGAGGTTTCCGAGGCGCGGAACACCACCGTATTGCCGCAGACCAGCGGATAGGCGATCGCCCGCGCCGCCAGCACCACCGGACCGTTCCAGGGCACCATGCTGAGGATGACGCCGACCGGCTGGCGGACAGTCATCGAGAGCGTGCCGGGCTTGTCCGAGGGGATGGTCTCGCCCTGGATCTGGGTGGCCAGCGAGGCCGCCTCGCGGAACAGGTTCGCCGCCAGCATGACGTTGAAGCGCGACCACAGCTCGCCGGCGCCGACCTCGGCCTTCATTGCGGCAACGAACTGTTCGGTGCGTGCCTCGATCTCGTCGGCCGCCTTCATCAGCAGGGCCCGGCGCAGGCCGGGGCCGGTCTGCGACCACGAGGCGAATGCCCGCTCCGCCGCCTCGATGGCGGCGCTGGCGTCGCGCGCATTGGCGGCGGCACTGATCGTCACCACCTCGCCCGATGCGGGCGAGCGGCGCTCGAACCGGGCCTGCGTGCTGGCCGGCCGGGCTTCGTTGTCGATATGCAGAGTCGTTTCCATGAGTATCCTCCCTGTTTTAGTAATAAGTCCGCCTGCCGGGTCCTATTCGTCGGCCGTGGCGAGCGTCGCAAACTTTCCGCCGCTGAAGACAAGCGGCTGGTTTCCGTTTTCACGGCCGATGTCCGTCACCCGGCCGATGAAGAGCGTGTGGTCCCCGGCCTCGATTTCCTGCTCGACATCGGTCAGGAACACGGCCAGGGCATCCGGGATCACCGGCAGTCCGTCACGCTCGGAAAAGACCCCGACCAACTCCGGGTCGTGCTTGCCGGCGAAATGCATCGCCAGCGGCTTCATGTCCTGGGCCAGGACATTCACGGCATAGCGCCCGGAGGAGCGCACCTTTTCCAGCATCCGGCTCTTGCGGTCGAGCGAGATGGTGATCAGGGGCGGGTCGAGCGAGACCGACATGAAGGCATTGGCCGTCATTCCGTGATCGCCGTCCTCGGTGCGGGTGCTGATTACCGTCACGCCGGTGGCGAAACGGCCGCAGGCATCGCGCAACTCGCGCGGGTCAAAACCAGACATCGAAACTCTCCTCATACCTCATGTCATTGGTTAACAGCGCCCCACAGAGCAGGGCGGAAGGCGCAGTCTCGCCTTGGAGCGAGGCCGCCTCGCTGAGCAGGCAGCTCTCGTGCAGCGCGCGGATGCGGCTGGACGAGATCGTCACGCCCCGTTCGCAAAGCACCGGGGGCGCAAGGACGACTTTGAAGTGGCGCGCCAGAAGATCGGTGTCGCCAGCCTGCCGCGCGCCGAAGCGGAAATCGGCCCCGACATGGATGCGCTTCGGCCCGATACGGGATAGATCAGCCAGGAAATCCGCAGGACTGCGCGCCGCATAGCTGTGGCCGAAATTTGAAAGTACGATGTAATCGGGACCGAGCCGGGCGATCCGGGCCAGCTTTTCCGACACCGGCGTCAATTGCCGCGCCTTGCCGAAGAACACCTTGGGCGGCGGATCGAAGGTCCAGACCACCGCTGGCAGCCCGGTCGCCCGCGCCTCGGCGACGACGCGGGTGATCAGCTCCTGATGGCCGCGATGCACGCCATCGAAGGCACCGATCGTCACGATGCTGGCCGGCAGGGCCAACTGATCGTCACGCATCACATTCGTTTGGCACCCGGAATAATCCAGAGACAACGGCCACCCCCCCTTCAAGTGTTCGGCGATGCGGCCGGCCGGACCGGCCGCATCGCGGCTCTCATTTCTGGAAGCCGGCTCGCAGGCGGTTGACATCCCAGGGATTGATCAGGTCGGGCGCTGTCCAGCCGTTCAGGTCGTATTCCGACATGAAGTCGCGGACCGTCTGCTGCATCTGCGCCAACTCGCCCGAGGCTTGGGCCGCCATCATGGTCTCGACGCGGATCGCCTCGTAGCTGCCGGCGTAGTTGGTTTCGTAAAGCTCGTGCCGGCCGCCGAATTCCGATCCGATCGCATCCCACAGCAGTTTCAGCAGCTTCACCCGGTCCAGCGCGACCATCCCGTTCGAGCCGCGGACGTAGCGGTCGAGATAGGGCCGTACCTCCTCGGATTCGAAGTCCAGCGACGAGGAGGGCAGATAGATCAGCCCCGAGGCGACATGGCGTTCGATCAGTTCCTTGATCCGGATGTAGGCCATCGGCGCAAGCACACGATAGGCGGTGCCGGCATTCAGGTTGGGATGGACGTAGCCGTCGGTCCCGACCCACGGCACCGGGCTTTTCACCAGTGCGTCGTTCAGCGCCCACATCATGTTGCGCCAGGCCACGACCTCGCCCACGGCGGTCTGCGGGCCGCGGAAGGCCGACACCCCGGTCGCGTCAAGCGCCATGGACAACAGGCCGGCGATGAAGTCGAGCTTGACCGCGAGGCGCGTGCTGCCGTGCATGGTGAAGCGCGCGCCGAAGCCCGAGGCGGGCAGGAAGGCGTTGATCTTCTCGATGTCGCCATAGACGAACAGGTTTTCCCAGGGCACCAGCACCTTGTCGAACACCAGGATCGCGTCGTTCTCGTCCAGCCGGCTGGACAACGGATAGTCGAAGGGCGTTCCCATCACCGCGGCATTCAGCTCATAGCTGGCGCGGCTGATCAACTTCACGCCGGGGCTGTCCATCGGGGCGGTGAAGATCAGGGCGAACTTCTTGTCCTTGATCGGAACGCCGTAATGGGCGACGAAGTTGTAATGCGTCAGCACCGAGCCGGTGGCGACGACCTTGGCGCCCGAGACGACCACCCCGGCATCGGTTTCCTTCTCGACCTGCATATAGACGTCGCTGGCCTGTTCGACGGGCAGGTGGCGGTCGATCGGCGGGTTGACGATCGCGTGGTTCCAGTAGTCGAGCCGTTCCTGCGTGCGGGCATACCAGGCCTTCGCGTTGCCGGCATATTCCCCGTAGAAAGACGAATTGGCGCCCAGCGTGCCCATGAAGGCGGCCTTGTAGTCCGGCGCGCGGCCCATCCAGCCCTGCGCCACGCGCTGCGTCTCGGCGATAGCGTCTCGCCCCGCGATGAGTTCCTCGGCCGTCTTGGCTGCCTTGAAATAGGGGTGCGTCCAGCCGCCCGAGCCGGTGTCGGTCGGCCGACCGATCTGGTCCTTCTTCTCGTGCAGCCTGTTGTACCAGCGCGCGACCATGCGTGCCGAGTTACGAAAGGCTGGATGGTCAGCAACCTTCTTGACCCGTTCCCCATGGATGAAGATCGTGCGACCGTCGTCCAGGCTGTCGAGATATTCGCTCCCCGTGTACGGCTGGGTCGCACTGACCCCCGCGTTGGGCTTGACATCGTCTTTCATTTTTCCTCCTCCCAAAGATCCGGCCACCGAAGCGCCGAAGTCTCATTCCGTATCGTCTTGCTGTAATGAGCACCCTACCTTGCAAAATTTGCATGGCTGTCGAAAGGTATGTTGAAATACCGCATACTTTTCCGGTAATACCGGAAAGCTGGTGCGGGGAGGGAGGGGAGTACCCATGAAAACGCTTCATAAGGTCGGAAGTCTGTTGCGGCAGTTCACAGCAGAGCAGCCGGAGCATTCCGTGACGGATCTCGCGCGTGCGATCAACAATTCGGTCAGCGGAACGCATGACCTTGTGAACGGGCTCGGGCGAATTGGCCTGCTCAGAAAGGTCGAACGGGGGCGGTATCGCCTCGGGCCGCTAGTGGCCACGCTCCATCGCGCGTTTGAGGATAGTTCGCCCCTGATGGGGGCCGCCCGCCCGGTCCTCGCCGAACTTTTGCGTGGCTATGGCGAGACCGTATATTTGACGATGGAGGACCACGGGCGGCTGCTGATTCTGGAGGCCTTGGAAGGCACGCAAGCCCTGCGCGTCTCGCGCGAGATGCTTGGGACCGGAGTCACGCTTCATGATAGCCCGCCGGGATTGTTGCATCTGGCGCAATACTCGCACCAGCAGATAGACGAATATCTCGATCACTACGCCCAGCCCGAAAACGCACTCCACAATCGGGAGAGCTTCCGCAACCGCCTCGCCGACATAGCAAGCGAGGGGTTTCTCGCCGGTCCACCCGCGAACGAGCCAGATGTCATCTGCGTAAGCGCAATGATCCAAAACCACATTTCCCAGCCTGTTGCGGCGCTGGTTCTAGTTGTTCCGCGCAGTCGTCACGAGATTCAGCCTCGGGCCTTTCGCAACATCGTCGTGGAAGCCGCGCGGCGTGTCTCGCTGCGTCTGCAGCGCCATCACGATCCCAACTAATAAGCGGCTTGCGCTGGCGCCGGGTCAGGCTGGTTCGGCCGGAAAAGCCTCGGGCCTAGGCGTCGAGCCTGTCGGGGAACATTCTGAAAGTGCTTCCTGGCAGACCGGACTTGCGAGCGCGCCAGCCAGGGTCGCGTGCGTTCCTGTCGAAAGCCGCCCGATCCATCATGGAACAACGGCAGGCAGTCGTCAGACGTGAACTGGCCAGCTTAGGGGCGGTTCAAAGTTTGCGTGCGAATCTCCGCGTCAGGTCCATAAACTGCATGACCTGCGGCGCCCGATTGTCGAGACGGGTATGAACCATCAGCCCTATGCCGGGATTATATCCTTCATAGGGGCGCAAGATCAGGCCCGGCCGCGCCCCGAGACCTAGGGATTGGGGCACCAAGGCGATCCCCACTCCGACAGAGACGAGGCTGATCAGGGACTGAAAATCTGGGGCCAGTTCGGTGCTGCCCGGCGTAACACCCTCATGCGAAAGAATGTCCAGGACCACGGCGCCATAGCTCGGGCGCGACTGGGTGACAGATAGAATGATTGTTTGATCGGTCAGATCGGCAAGCCGTATCGTATCCCGGCTGCTTAAATCGGATCCTTCTGGTAACGCCAGAATGAATTTCTCGACACACAGTGGTTCTTTGCGGAATTCATCGTCCTCAAGCCCGGGCCGAGCCACGGCAACGTCGATCTCGCGTTGAACCAGCGAACGTTGCAGATTGGCGTTGTTCATCTCCCGCAGGCTGAGATGCACATCCGGGTACTCGCGCCGATAGATTCGGATCAACGCCGGCAACACGCTGTAAGAGGCCGATCCGACAAAACCGATGCTGAGCCGTCCCGCCAAGCCCGAGCCGATGCGTTTTGTTTCGCTCAGGGCCAGTTCAAGCCGCTCAATAATCTCGCGGGCCCGGTCGCGCAGCACGCAGCCGGCCTGGGTAAGCTGGATCTGGCTGCGCGAGCGGTCAAAAAGATGAACCCCCAATTCCTCCTCAAGCAGGGCAATTTGGCGTGAAAGGGGGGGCTGTGCAATATCGAGCCTCGTAGCCGCGCGGCCAATATTCAGTTCTTCGGCAACTGCGATAAAATACTTCAACCTCTTGAGATACATGCGCCTTCCTCCCCCCGTCCTGCTTGGCAGAGCCGAGCGCGAGCGGATTCAGCATGCCTCCCTGGTCCGCATCGCGCAAGTTGAAGAGCCGCACAGTAAAGGCGGCTCTATCCGGCTTTGCTCAAAACAGCTTCAGAAGCCGAAGTTCGATCACCGAGCTGCTCTTGAAACCGCCGTCGACCTCGATATCTTTGGCCAGCATTCCTTGCAGTTGCACTGTCGGCGTCAAGAATGTGTTCGCATAAAGCCGAACCTGATCGCGCCGGGTGCGCAACCCAGTATCGACACCACCGATCTCGACCTTGCCTCCCGTTTGCGAGGACAGGCCCAGCGAAACCGAGGTCGTCGGCGAGAATTGTTTGCGCAGCGCGATCTGCGCCTGATAGGCGGTCTCACGTGAGACCGTCACGCCATTCTCGTCATGGTCGAAGGAAAATGCAGCATCCACGACCCCGTCGAGGAAGAAGCCGTTTCCCAGCCCCTGAACCAGGCCGATCTGTGGTGTCAGCGTCCAGGCGCCGGACCCCGCGCCGATTTCGGTCACGTCGTAGTTGCCTGTCGGTGCAGTCACGAACATGCTCACGCCCAAGGTGGTCCCGGTATCGGGATTGTCAGGTTGCACCGGCCACACTGTAAAGCCCAGAGTGAGGTCTCCGACACCTTCGGATGTGCCCTGGTCCGCCCCGCCGATTCTCGCGGTGTCGAATCCCACGACAGGCAGAATAGCGTGATAGAGCGCGGGCATTCCGAAAGCCTCGGAATAATGCAGCCCGCGCAACACCATGACGTTGGCTCCGAGTTCGGAGCCGGGAATGTCGCTGCCGTTCAGCTCGAAGCTGTCGGCGCTCTGATGCTGTAGATAAAGCAGAGCGATATTCGTACCCGACGGTGCAATTACATAGTCGCCCGGTGCCACGTCGATAGCACGTGCCGGGGCGGCGGCAAGTGTCAGGGTTGCGCCTGCGAGAAGCGCAATAAGTTCGGCTTTCATTCTTTCTCCTCCCTTGGTTAAATAGAAACGGTCTCCTCTAACCGTCCCTGCCGTTCCGCATCTGTTTTTGCGCCGAGAGCCGAAGCCTGGGGCGACACCCTTTGGCAATTCCTGCCTCGGGTCGGATGCGCATTTTTCCGGCATTGCCGGAGTGTCGAGGGCAAAACGCCGGGATCAGGACCCGCCGATCTTGCCGATGGGCCGTGATCGGACTGCTGCGAGCAGAGCGACGGCGGGCAATTCCGCGTCGCGCATGCCATTGCCCAGATCCAGCGCTCCTTGCCAGACGGCTGCGGCGCGGATACCGGGGAGTGCGCGGGTCGGGACTGTCGTGCCGTCCACCAACACCACCTCCATGTCCCACTGCTCTTCCGTCAGATCACGCCAGCAGACGTTCAGATGCACCTCCGAATGCTGGAACAGGTGCCGCAAAGCTCGTGCCGGCAAAGTTGCGGCAAGGTCGAGCGACGGCAGTTGTTGCTCTTCCAGCACGGGCAGGGTGTAGATTTCGCCCTTGCCGAATGCTTCGAGCGCAAGTGCCTGATGACGGGCGTCATAGCCGATCCGAGCGACGACATGGGCGCGGGTCAGGCCCTCGACGGCCGAGGGGGCATACAGCTCCGCATCCGGCAATTCCATCAACTTGCGCGCAAAATGGGCTGTGCCGCGACGCGCAAGCAGAAGATCTTCTGCCGGGGCATTGGGGGCGTCGTAACGCGCCCCTTTGCCCTGGCGGGCCTTCAGGGCCTCACGGGCGGCCAGATCCGTCTCGGCAAGAGACATCACTTCTGCCCCTCGATCTTGGTGCGCATGAAGGACAGGGCCTCCATGATCGGGGCATCCGAGAAGCGGAACAGATCGAACTGCGTCTCGGCCTGAAGCGACCACGGCACCCAGCTCGGCACTACGAACATGTCGCCTTTCTCAAGCTTCGTCGTCTCGCCGTTCATCACGACCGCGCCCGCCCCCTCGAAGACTTGAAACACGGTGGAGCCGACCTCGTTGCGCGTCGCCGTTTCGGTGCCCGCACGTAGCCGATGAAATTCGCAACGAAGTGTTGGCATTACGTCGCCCCCAGTGGTCGGGTTGACGTATCGGATTGCAGCATGGCCCGGGGCGACGGTGGCGGGCTGGCCTTCATCCTCCAGAAGCAGTTGCTCGGTCAGGGCGCGGTCGGTGAATTCCCAGCGATAGGCTCCAATGGGCGAGGCCACGGTGTTTTGCAGACCCGACAGCGGGCGCAGGCCGGGGTGGCACCAGAGACGCTCGCCACGAGAGAAGTTCGGCGTCGCGTAGTCGGTCACGCGGTCGGAGCCGAACTCGAAGAAGCCGACATCCATCTGTTGAGAAAAGGGAATGTCGAGACCGTCGATCCAGGCCATCGGCTGATCGGTGTCGTTGTGGTGGCCATGGAAGCACCAGCCGGGCGTCAGCAGAAGATCGCCACGAGACATGCGCACCGGATCGCCGTTCACCACGGTCCAGACGCCTTCGCCCTCCACGACGAAACGGAAGGCGTTCTGGGAATGGCGGTGTTCGGGCGCGGTCTCACGCGGACCGAGATACTGGATTGCCGCCCACATCGTCGGGGAGATATAGGCATTGCCGCCAAGGCCGGGGTTCGCAAGGCCAAGTGCTCGGCGCTCGCCTCCACGGCCCACCGGGACGAGTTCACCGGATTTCCGGGCCAGCCGCAGAAGAGTGGACCATTTCCACACGTGGGGCACGGCCTTGGACTTCGGGTGGATCGGCATCAGATCCCCGAGCTGGGTCCAGAGGGGAATGATACTTTCTTCCTCAAAGCTCTTGTAAAGCGCGCGCAGTTCCGGTGTGTCCTTCGGCTGCATCGCCTGTGTGACGCTCTCGTGATCGAGTTGTTCGTTCTGCATAGGGACCTCCTTGACGGAATGGGGGCGCGGGTCAGGCCGCGTCCGGCTGATTGGGCGGGGCGGCCCGCGTGAAGGCAGGAAGCCCGTCGAGGTTTCCGAAGATTCGGGAAATCGTGGGCCAGCCGGCTAGCGGAATGTCGAAACGACGGTTGTTCCAGACCTGCGCATAGAGACAGCAATCGGCCATGGTGGGCGTGTCGCCGTGGCAGCAGGTGCCAGTCTCCTTCGCGCGCGAAAGTTCCTCTTCCAGCGCGTCGAAGGTAAGCGTAACCCAATGGGTGAACCACGCTTTTTGGGCGTCGTCGTCGGCGCCGAACTGATCGTGCAGACGGGCAAGCACACGCAGATTGTTCAGCGGGTGGATTTCCAGCGCGATCATGTAGGAAAGCGCGCGCACCCTGGCGCGGGCATCCGGTTCGGAAGGCAAAAGCGGGGGGTGAGGGTAGGTTTCCTCCAGCCATTCCATGATGGCGAGGGATTGCGTCAGGAAGGTGCCGTCCCCTTTTTCAAGGGTAGGGACCAGTCCCTGCGGGTTCTTCGCCAGATAATTGGGCGTCCGCGTTTCCCCGTTGCGAAGGACATAGGGAACATAGTCATAGTCCAGTCCCTTGAGGTTCAGCGCGGCTCGCAGGCGCGTTGACGTGGAGGAGCGGAAGAAGTTGTGCAGCCTCAGCGTCATGGCTTATGCCTCACGCGGTCCGATTGGGGTCTCGATCGTGCCGAGCCCCTCGATCTCGACGACGCAGATATCGCCCGGCACCAGAGGGCCAACACCGGCAGGGGTGCCAGTCATGATCAGATCGCCCGGGGCGAGGGTCATGGAATGCGACAGGATCGAGATGATCTCCGGCACGGACCAGATCAGCTCCGCCAGATCGGCGTCCTGCCGGATCTCTCCGTTGACGGTCAGCCGGATCGACCCCTTGCACGGATGCCCGACCTTTTCGACCGGAAACACGGACCCGATGACGGCAGAGCTGTCGAACGCCTTGCCCCAGTCCCACGGACGGCCCTGTTCGCGGGCCTTGAGCTGGAGGTCGCGGCGGGTCAGGTCATTGCCGACGGCGTAACCCCAGACATGGGAAAGGCTGTCCTTTTCCGCGATGTTCCTGCCACCTTTGCCGATAGCAACGACGAGTTCCGCCTCGTAGTGAAAATTCCCGGTCTCTGGCGGATAGGCGACGGTTTCGCCGCTCTCCACCACGGCGTCGGCCGGCTTGGTGAAGAAGAAGGGCGGATCGCGCTCGGGATCTTTACCCATCTCGCGGGCATGGGCGGCATAGTTGCGACCAACACAGAAAATGCGTCGGACCGGGAAGCGATCATCCGTACCATCGACGGCAACGCTTGCCTGTGCGGCTGGGGGAAAAACGTAAGACATGGGCGGCACTTTCTTTCATTATGTCCCATCCCCTCGAACCGGGGGTGAGAGTTAATCCTTCATTTCAGTCTGGGGCGCGGCGGACGTGCCATGCTTTGCGTGGTCCGCCACGAGGGCCTGCCTGTCGATCTTTCCCGTGCCGGTTTTCGGCAGGTCGTCCACGTAGTCGAACAGGCGCGGCGATTTGAACGGCGCGAGTTGCGACTTGACGTAATCCCGCAGTTTGAGCGTTTGCTCATCCCGGGCCTCGACGCCTGCGGCAAGACGGACGACAGCCCGCAACGCCATGCGTTTGTCCTCAAGCTGAATCGCCAGAACCGCGCATTCATGAACGTCAGGGTGTTCGTTCAGGCAACGCTCCACCTCCATCGGCCAGATCCATTGCCCGGAAACTTTGATCAGGTCGTCCGCGCGCCCCTGGAAATAGTAGTATCCATCTCGCTCGATGAAGCGGTCGCCGGTATAGATCCAGTCTCCGCGCACGGTTTCGGCAGTCTTGTCGGGTCGGTTCCAGTAGGTCGGCGTCGAGGAGTGACCACGGACGAACATCACGCCTTCTTCCCCGGGCCTTGCGGGCTTGCCCTCGGGGGTTTCAAGCCGCACTTCATAGCCGGGCACCGGTGCACCGGCGGCACCGATACGATGATCGTCAAGCGCGTTCGACAAGTAGATATGCAGCAGCTCGGTTGAGCCCAGCCCCTCGGTCGGCCCATGTCCGACAAGCGATTTCCAGGTCTTGTAGATATCTTCCGAGAGGATCTCAGCCGCCGACATCGACTTGCGCAGCGACGACAGATCGTGATGCGTGACCGCGTCGGCCCGCGCGAGCGCGGTATAAAGTGTCGGCAGGCCGAAAAGAACGGTCGGGCGATACTTCTCGATCGCGCCAAGCACCACCTCTGGGCGCGGTTGCCCCGGCATCCACAGCGCCGTCGCGCCAACGGAAACGGGGAAAATCAGTGAGTTTCCGAACCCGTAGGCAAAGTAGGCCTTGGGCACGGAATAGCAGATGTCATCCCCGTCAAGCTTCAGTACATGTGCCCCAAAACTTTGTTGCACATAGGCCATATCGTGATGCAGGTGGACGATGCCCTTTGGGCGCCCGGTCGATCCCGAGGAATACATCCAGAAAGCCATGTCGTCCGGGCCAGTGGCGGCCGCGTCCATCTCATCGGCATGGCCGGACAAAAATACACTGGCATCGATCTGCCCTGCACCGGCGGCACAGCCATTGGCGACAATCGTGGTTTCGAGACAGGTGCCGTCGAGCATTTCGCCGGAGAAGATCGTGGCAAGCGCGGCATCGACGATCGCGAACCGCGCGCCGCTGTCCTTGAGAAAATAGCTGACCACATCGGGTTTCGTCTGGATGTTCAGCAGCACCGGCACGAAGCCCGCCCGAACCGCGCCATAGAAGGCCGCCGGAAAGACAGGGGTGTCATCGAGGAAAAATGCGATCCTTTCCCCCCGCGTCAGGCCGGCGGCGATGAAGGCATTGCCCCACCGTGCGGCTTCGGCGATCAACTCCGCATAGGTCAGGTTCCCGAGTGGGCCGATCACCGCCAGCTTGTCGGGATTCCGTGTCAGGTTTTGCCAGAGCAGTTCCGAGCAGTTTCCGTGATCGGCTTTGACGTAACCAATTTCCCTGGACCCCGGCGTCGTATCGGCCACGGGATCGAGGATCGCGTATGCGGTGGTCATGTCGGTCATATATCCTCCCAGATATTGCGGTGGAATCCGGCACGGGTGCGATACGCGCTTCCCCGTCCGGTTTATTGTTCCGAGAACGCCAGGCGCCTGAGCGCCCCGTCAGGCGATCAGCCGGCTACGGCGCTGTATCTGGCGTAATCCGCTGCGAATTTCGGCGCGATTTTTTGCAGACGCTCTTCGGTCATCCGCCCCGAGCGCATCAGGTAGTCATGCGCGAAATCCATCGGTGCGAGGCGCATCTTTTCGCCGAAATTCTCATACCAGCTTGCCGAGGTATTGGCGGCGTCCACGATCTTGCGGGCAATCGGCGGACGGGTGGCCTGATAATGGGCAAGCGCCTCGTCCACGTCGCCGAAATCCTTGAGCGCATGAACAAGCGCGATGGCATCTTCCATCGCCAGACGTGTGCCCGATCCGATAGAAAAATGCGCGGTGTGCACCGCATCGCCAAGCAGGACATTTCGCCCGGCGATCCAGCTTTCGCACCACAGCCGAGGGAACTGGCGCCACATGGATTTGTTGGTGATCAGTTGCGTGCCCCCGAGAGTCTCGCTGAACAGATCGCTGCACAGCTTCGCGCTCTGCCCTTCGTCCATCCTGTCGAAGCCAAAGGCTTTGAAGGTTGCATCCTCGCATTCGACGATGAACGTCGAGCGATCCGGCGCGAAGCGGTAATGGTGCGCGCTCAACGGCCCCTTTTCGGTCCTGATGAAGGTCTGGGTCAGCGTATCGAAGGGAATTGATGCGCCGAACCAGGCGAAATGATTGTCGAAATATTCGATGGTCGGCCTGAACTGAGCCTCCAGCGAGCGGCGGGTCAGCGAGTTCAGCCCGTCTGCCCCGATCACCAGATCCGCATCGAATGCATCGAGCGATTCCACCACCGTGTCGAAGCGGATCTCAACTCCGAGGTCGCGCACGCGATCCTTCAGGATTTCGATCAGCTCAAGGCGCCCTATGGCGGTAAAGCCCACACCGTCCAGCGTCACCCGGCCGTCGGGAAGGTTGAGTGTCATGTCCTGCCAACGCTCCATATGCGGCAGGATGAGGTCATGAGTATCCGGGTCGTCGGCCTTCAGGAAATCGAGCGCGCGATCGGAAAAAACCACGCCGAAACCGAAGGTTGCACCTTCCGGGTTCTGCTCCGTTACCCGCACCTTCACGTGCGGCAACAGCCTGCGGATGAGAATGGCCGTGTAAAGCCCCCCCGGCCCACCACCGAGGATTTCGATCTTGCCCAGTGCCGACATGGCTCCCCCCAAATTCGCTAGACGTTCTTCGTTCTCTAAGCTATTTTTCTATATTGTGCAATGAGTTTTATATAAAGGAAATCATCATGACGGTTGTTCTGACCACCGACGTCACCTTCGGAGACTGCGATCCGGCTGGTATCGTCTTCTATCCAAACGTTTTTCGCTGGTTGGACGCCGCCTTTCACAAACTTCTGCGGCCGCTCGGCGGGCACCACGGGATTTGCAAAGAACTTGGCAGCGCCGGTCTTGGCCTCGTCGATGCGCAGGCCCACTTCCGCAGCGCAATTCGAGACGGCGACGTGCTGGACGTCAGCGTCTCCATCGCGGAATGGTCACGCCGGAGCGTCACCCTCGTCTACGAAGGCCGCGTCGGCACGCGTCTGGCCTTCGAGGCCCGGGAGGTCCGTTGCCTTTTCATTCGGGAGAATGGCGGTATTGTCGCGGGAGACATCAGTGCACTGCGCGACAAGCTGGAGAAGACGAAATGACGGAGGACTTTGGTCACGGGTTGAAATCGCTGGATATCGCGCTTGGCGTCCTCGCCTTCATGGCGAGGCAGCAAGGCCCGATGACACTCTCCGATATCGCCCGTGGCTGCGACATGCCGCCAAGCAAGGCACATCGCTACCTCGCCTCTTTCGTCATTGCGGGGCTGGTCAGGCAGCAGGGACGCTCGGGGCGGTATGACCTTGGACCGGAGGCCATGCAGTTGGGGTTGGCCGCCATTGCCCGGCACGATTTCGTAAACGATTCAGCGGACGGCCTGCCCGAGCTTGCGCTTCAGACCGGCATGACCGTGCTACTGGCGGTCTGGGCCAATGAAGGCGCAACGGTAGTCCGCTGGCAGCGCGGCCTGTCGCCAACGGTGACTTCTATCGGACTTGGCACCACATTGCCGCTTCTGACTTCGGCCACGGGGCGCATCTTTCTCACCTATGCGCCCAGGGGCGCGATACATAAGGCCCGCGAGACCGAGTTGCGCCGCGCCGCGCGGAACCCCTCCCTGCTACCCGACACCCCTTCGACGGCAGAGGGGCTGGAAATGCTGCGGGCTGCCATCCGCGAACAGGGATTTGCCTCGGTGAACGGAGGTTTCATTCCCGGATTGGTCGCCGCTGCCGCTCCGATCCTCGACTGGCAAGGAGAGGCCCAGGTCGTCGTGACTCTTGTCGGCGTCGATCCGACCGGCATCGAAGCCGGTTCGCAACAGGTTGCAGCACTTCTCAGATTCTGCGACGAGCATTCAGTTCACAATCCGAAACCGAACTGATCCGTCAACCGCTCCAGACCTGTCAGCGGCCGACGCGAACCAGTCACAGCCCAAGCAGGATCGGGCGTGACCGATGGGCAGGCAGCGCGGAGGCTTCAGGTATCGCAGCGCTGCCCGCCATCGCGCGGCTTGATGCGCCGAGCTGAACGAAATGCTGGCAGCGCTAAAACCGGATACCGGCCAGCCCACCGGTCTGGCTCATTCATCAAGCACAAACTAAATCGTATGATTGATTTAATTCCTGATCCAAGCTACTGCTGATCGTGGGACAGGGGCCGGCACGCACCGCGAACAAGCGGACGGCGGCTTTCCGATCCCAAGATGAAGAATGGAGCACGGGCTGTTGAGTTGCACTGAGAAGTGACCCGGGAGGGTTATAAGTTTTCACTGAGAATTGACCCATGTTTTCCTCGCCCCTGGCTGACAGTCAGGAGGCATCGGAGTGATCGACATGGACCTACTCAGTGTGATCCGCCGCTGGCATTTTCGGCAAGGCATCCCCATTCGCGAGATCCGGCGGCGGACTGGATTATCGCGCAACACGATCCGCAAATATCTGCGCGATGACGCGGTGGAGCCGACGTTCAAGGTTCCCAAACGGCCGAGCAAGCTTGATCAGTTTGCAGAAAAACTGACGACGTGGCTGCGGGTGGAATCTGGCAAGTCGCGCAAACAGAAGCGAACAGCCAAGCAGCTACATGCAGATCTGGTTAAGCTGGGCTACGAGGGATCATACAGCCGTGTTGCCGCCTTCGCCCGCTCGTGGAAGACCGAACGCCAATATGAAAAGCAAACCAGTGGGCGCGGCACATTCGTACCGCTGATCTTCCAGCCCGGTGAGGCCTTTCAGTTCGATTGGAGTGAAGATTACGCCCTTCTGAATGGCCGGCCTACCAAGCTGCAGGTGGCCCATACCAAGCTCTCCCACAGTCGGGCGTTCATCACGCGAGCCTATCTGCTGCAAACGCACGAGATGTTGTTCGACGCACTGACGCAGGCCTTCCGGGTGCTGGGCGGCGTGCCTCAGCGTGGAATATTCGACAATATGAAGACGGCTGTAGACCGGATCGGCCAGGGCAAAGTCCGACAGGTCAATGCGCGGTTCGCTGCCATGGCCAGCCACTACCTGTTCGAAACGGATTTTTGCAATCCGGCCTCAGGCTGGGAGAAAGGTCAGGTCGAGAAAAACGTTCAGGATGCGCGTCGACGGTTATGGCAGCCAATGCCCAACTTCCCAGATCTTGATGCCCTCAATGCCTGGTTGGAAGAGCGGTGCATCGCACAATGGGGAGAAATCCAGCATGGCGTCCTCCCCGGCACAGTTGCCGATGTGCACGCCGTTGAGATTATCAGCCTGATGCCGATGGGGCGGGCCTTCGATGGCTTTGTCGAACATACCAAGCGCGTGTCGCCGACCTGCCTGATCGCGTTCGAGCGCAATCGCTATAGCGTTCCTGCATCCTTTGCGAACCGGCCAGTGAGCCTGCGGGTCTATCCTGATCGGTTGGTCATCGCGGCCGAGGGGCAAATCTTGTGCGAGCACAACCGGATTATCGACCGTTCTCACCAGAAGCCGGGGCAGACGATCTATGACTGGCGGCACTATCTGGCAGTTGTTCAGCGCAAGCCTGGCGCTTTGCGCAATGGGGCGCCATTCCTCGAAATGCCCGAAGCCTTCCGGCAACTGCAGGGGCATCTGCTCAAGCGGCTCGGTGGTGACAGGGAGATGGTCGAAATCCTCGCCCTTGTTCTACAGCATAACGAACAGGCTGTGCTCAGCGCCGTCGAACTGGCCCTCGAAGCTGGGGTGCCGACCAAAACCCACATCCTCAATGTTCTGCACCGCCTGATCGATGGCAAGGCTCCACCGGCATCCCCAATCGATGCCCCGCAGGCCCTGCGCCTCGCCCAGGAGCCTGTTGCCGATGTCGAACGCTACGACACGCTGAGGGCGTTACGCCATGCGTCATGATCCGGCCAGCGCCGCTGTGGTTGTCATGCTACGTGGCCTCAAAATGTATGGCATGGCGCAAGCCGCTGGTGATCTGATCGAGCAGGGCGCGCCAGCCTTTGATGCTGCCGTTCCGATCCTCTCACAGCTTCTCAAGGCGGAGATGTCCGAGCGGGAGGTCAGGTCCATTGCTTACCAGATCAAGGCAGCCCGGTTCCCGGCCTACAAGGATCTGGCAGGCTTCGACTTTGCCGTCAGTGAGGTCAACGAGGCGCTCGTGCGTCAACTTCACCGTGGTGACTTTATGGATAGCGCCGACAACGTCGTACTGATCGGCGGACCAGGCACCGGCAAAAGCCACATCGCGACGGCTTTGGGCGTCCAGGCGGTTGAGCATCACCGCAAAAAGATCCGCTTCTTCTCCACCGTCGATCTGGTCAATGCGTTGGAGCAGGAAAAGGCCGCAAACAGAGCGGGCCAGTTGGCCGAGCGTCTGTTGCGCCTCGACCTCGTCATCCTTGATGAGCTGGGATATCTACCCTTCAGCCCTTCAGGCGGGGCCATGCTGTTCCATCTGCTCAGCAAACTCTATGAGCGGACCAGCGTTGTTATCACCACCAACCTGAGCTTCAGCGAGTGGTCCAGTATCTTTGGCGATGCCAAAATGACCACCGCCCTGCTGGATCGCCTCACGCATCATTGCCATATCCTTGAAACCGGCAATGACAGCTTCCGCTTCAGAGCCAGTTCCGCCGCCCCAAAATCCAGAAAGGACAAATCACCCGCTTGACTCTGCTCGTCGCAGGCAGTACATCATCCACGCCCACCCGGGTCACTTCTCAATGAAAATCCCGGGTCACTTCTCAGTGCAACTCAACAGGAAGGCGAAACGTTGGACCAACCATTCAAACCAGATCGTCGCCAACTTCTGGCAGGCGCAACATTGCTGCTGGGCGCCAGCCATTGGCCTGTCTTCGCCTCGACTGACGCAATTGAGCCGCAGCCGTACTTCGCGAGCGTGAAACGCGCGGTCGAGCAACTGGCCGCAATGGGGCAGCCGATTGCCGATGCGGATATGGCCAGGCTGGCGAGTCTGTTCTCGAGGGAAGATGCTGAGGCAGTTATTGCCGCCGAGGCGCTTCTCGAGCGCTATACACTCGCTAGGGTCACGCTCGACAAAGGCGGCATGGGCGCCGCTGCGTTAGGCGGAGCGAAGCGCCATTTGGTCGAGCAGGGATGGACCGCGTTCTTGGTGAGGGTCTCTAACCCATCATCGCTAACGCAGGCATTCGAAATTTACAGCGGCAGTGCGATGCCTGCGCGGATGTTCCCACAGGCCTCGAAGTTCGCCGCTGAGCAGAAGGCCTATCTTGCCGATACCGTTCGAAAGGAAGCCCTCATCGAACGAATGTGGCTGATGTCGCAAATCGAAGCTTCGCCAGTGCTGAGCGGCAATGTCGTGGAGTACAAGATCGCCACGATTTACAGCAGGGACCGGGGAAGAAAGACGGGCAGGTTGGGCTTTGGGGCAGGAATTTTGCAGGACAATCCTACCTGGGGGGCCGTAAGTCGCGCATCGGTAGCTAACCCGCTCGTAACCGATTTTGTCTCTCAACCATCTCGCGATATTCAGCTGCAGATCCTCGATGATGATGGTGTCGGCTGCATGGCATCGCTGATGATCCATGACGCCAATAAGCATATCTATCCGCCCCAGGTGATGCGCCTAGCACCCGACCTTGCGTTTCAACCCCACATATATCGAGCCGATGGCGAGACCGTCCGCCTGCCAGACGGCGAGTATCATATAATGGTCCGTAGGGGGCCTGAGTATCTGGTGCAGCGCGCCACCGTTCGCGTTTCGGCGAGCGACGCACGAATAGCGGTGCGGCTCAAACGATGGATCGATCCGGCGAAATGGGGCTGGTACTCTGGCGACACGCATCTCCACGCCGCAGGTTGTGCTCATTATATGTTGCCTACCGAAGGGGTAGCACCTGAAACGATGATCCGTCACATAAGAGGCGAAGCTCTCTCCGTTGGCGAGGTCTTAACCTGGGCTGGAGGTTATTCCTACCAGAAGCAGTTCTTTTCCGGTGCTGCGATCAGTCCCGAGGCGCGGCTCGAACATCCTCAACTGCAGGCTGCTAACAACGCAGACTGGAAGCCCATGCCCACGCCGAAAGATCGAGAGAGCATGCTCCGCTACGATCTCGAGATCTCGGGTTTTCCGTCAAGTCTTTCCGGGCATTTGATCCTGATGAGACTTAAGGAGCTTAGCTACCCTGGTACGCACGCGGTGGAGGACTGGCCATCTTGGAATCTCCCGGTGGCGAAATGGGCGAAAGCCCAAGGAGCACTGGTAGGATACACCCATTGTTCATTTGGTATGATAGTCGGCACCAACGCTCTACCAAATTACGAAATTCCAACTTTCAACAGCGTCGGCACGAACGAAGCGATTGTTGGCGTGACCCACGGCGCGGTCGATTTCTTGGCAGGTTGCAATGGTCCCCCTGCTGCTGAGCTCAATGCGTGGTATCATCTGCTCAACTGCGGTTACACGCTGATGATGGCAGGCGAGACGGATTATCCGTGTATCGTGCCTTCGGTCGACTCTCGGCCGGGGATCGGACGCACCTACGTGAAGTTGCCACAAAGGCCAGTGGACGATGCGGGTTACAGCGCCTGGGTGGACGGTCTTGAGAATGGCCACCTCTACTGGGGTGACGGCAGAACGCATTTTCTACATTTCACGGTGAACGGGCGGGAGAGTGGCAAGCAGCCCCTCGCATTTGTCCGCGCTAGTAACGTCAGGGTGAGCGCCACGATAGCCGCGATGCTCGAACTGACTCCATCGCCTGAGACGGTGCAGAACGCCTCGGAAGAGCCGTGGCACATCGAACATGCGCGGATCGGCAACAGCCGTAAGGTAGCGGTCGAGCTTATCGTCAATGGCGTGGCGGTGAAACGCCAGGAAATGCTTGCCGATGGCTCGCTCCAGCAGATCTCCTTCAAGGAGAAGATCGACCGCAGTTCCTGGATCGCAATGCGGGTGCTTGGGTCCGGCCATACCTATCCCGTATTCGTCACCATCGGAAACAAACCGATCCGTGCTTCGCGGCGTAGCGCCGAATGGCTACGCACCTGCGTGGATGCGCTCTGGAATGAGAAGCACAGTTTGATCCGCGATACGGAACTGGCCGACGCGGCCGCGGCATATGATCATGCGCGCCAGACTTATGATCGGATCATCGCCGAAAGCGACTTAACGTGAAGTGGATCGCCTGGCCGCTCCTGCTCATGGCCTCGGTTGCCGGCGCGCAGGACCATCACCAGCATCACAATGACAAGTCCGAAGCGCTCGGGCAGGATGCTCATATCGTCGTGACCATCAATCCGGAGGCGCGCGTAAGCGCGGCCCTACACCAGCCCTTACCGCTCCAACCGAAATGCGGCGATGCGAGAGACTTCAGCGTCGAGATCATCAATCAGGGCTTCGTAACAGCGCCGTTGCGTGCCGCCATCATTGATGGAGCAGGCGACCGTGTCGCGCTTCATATGGATGTGCAGAAGCTCAGTGGCAGGGCGAGGGATCTCCGACGGCTGCACCTTACCCCTCTTGATCAGCGCGCTTCCGACGTGACAGTTGCGTTCAGCCTCGATCACAATGTTGGTGATCAAGGTAAGCGTGATCGCGTACATATCCTGATGCGGTGTAGGCCTTAGCTTCAACCCGATTTTTGTCCATGCCTGATCCCTTCCGGCCCATGGCGGAGGAGTCAGGATCCGCAGTCTGGCAAGAGACGACGCGCCTTGACCCAGCTCAAGCTAACGTTCCCTTCAGCACAACTGAAACGTCGCTCGCGCACAAGCCATAAAGGTGCTGGCCGGATAATACCTGTATCGATCGATGGAAGTTCGAGAATAGGTTCATCACGCGCACTGCCGACCGATACGGTGGGGGCGGTCCGCCCTGCCTCGGCCGAACGACCTGTCGATCCAACACAGGCGAAATTAAGCGGGGGAAGACCGACATGCGCAGCTATTTATTGATAAGTGCTTCGATCATATTGCCGGGTCTCGCAAGCCCGTCAGTTGCTCAGGCCCTATCGGGTAATGCTGAAACGGCATCTTCAATTTCTGATGCAGATGGAGACAGCGCCGAAATCGTCGTGACAGCCTCGCGCCGCAGTGACAGTGTTAAAAACACGCCGATCGCTGTCACGGCTATCGGCGGAGATGCGCTGAGGGAAAATCAAATCGCCAACCTGGCAGATCTAGCTTCTTCCACTCCGAACATCCAGATCAGCACCTCGTTCAACAACGCCAACATCGCGATCCGAGGTGTTGGCAACAGCCAATTCGCGGCGGGTTCGGATGCCGGCGTGGCTGTCCACTCCGATGGTGTCTATCTCGGCCAATCGGTGTTGGCGCTGGCAACAATGAACGATGTCGAACGTGTGGAAATTTTGCGCGGTCCCCAAGGAACTCTGTTCGGTCGCAACGCGACCGGCGGCGCGATCAACATCATCCCCAAACGTCCGACGGAAGATCTTCATTATGGCGTCGAAGCATCGTTCGGCCTCGATCCCGCGATGGTGCGCAGTTCGGCCTATGTCAGCGGCTCCGTCGTCGAGGGGCTGCGCGGACGCCTGTCGCTCAGCCAAAATTATAACAAGGGTTATACCAAGAATCTCGTTGCGTCCTCGGGCTCCAGTGCGGTGCCGTCCAGGCTGGACGATGCGGACAGCGCTTCCATTCGCGCCCAGCTCGAAGCTGGAACGGGAGCGTTCGTCACGAGGCTGTCGCTCGAATATATGAAGGATAAGGGGGCCGGTCCCTCTATATGGCTGACGGGCACACCAAGCGGCGTGTTGCCTCCGGTCGTTGCGAACACGCCGTTGGGCAATCTCGATAAGCGTCAGGTTTATAACAATTACGGTTACAAGAATAATGAGGCAAAATTTGCCACGCTCATATCGACGCTCGACATAGGGCAGGGGCAGATCAAGGCGACTGCCTCATATGGAGAGACGCGCATTGAGACCCTGACGGATGGAGACGGTACCGCTGTCGACCACACGTCGACCTACGCGCTGAATAACGCCAAGCAAACGTTTGGAGAGCTCATTTACGCATCGGATCCAGCACGGCCGTTGGGCCTGATTCTCGGCGCGAACTATTTCCATGAGCGCTCGTCGCAGGCCTTCTCAATACCGATCAGCACCCTGCCGCCGCCTCTCGATGTCCTGGGTCCGGTCGTTTATGATGCTGGTGCATCCTCGCTCAAGTCTACGTCCTATGCCGCCTTCGGACAGGCGCAATACAAGATCTCTGATGCGTTTCGCGTTTTCGCGGGCCTGCGCTATTCTCGCGATCGGAAAGCAATCGAGAATTATAGCAATTTTGGCGTGTCTCCGGCCGCAGGTCGCGAAAGCTGGAGCCGTACGACATATGAGTTAGGTGCTTCGCTGAAGGTGAATGCGAACGTCACTGGTTACGCAAAATACGGCACGGGTTATAAGGGCGGAGGGTATTCTGCCGCTGCTAATGCGATTGCGTTCAACCCCGAGACCAATACAAATATGGAGATAGGCCTCAAGGGGAACTATCTCGGGGGCGCCCTGCAGGCGAATCTGGCGGGCTTCCACATGAAGTATAAGAATTTACAGGTAAATCAGGCCGTGGGCGCCGTCGTTCTAGTCACAAATGCGGCCCGTGCGACGATAAATGGTTTTGAAGCGGAGCTGAAAATTCGCCCGGTCCAAGCTTTTCGTGTCGATCTGAATGCTTCTTGGTTGGATGCTAGGTTTGACGATTTTTTCTCACGCGATGACTCGCGCCCTACTTTCTTGCCAGACACTAAGATCATCAACGGTATCCCAGTGCAAGGAATAGATCTTGAAGATAACAGGCTTCCTACCGCACCTAAATATGCCGTCAGTGCTGGTGCCTATTACGACATATCGATAGATTCTGGCCTTGTTACTGTGGGCGGGCGCTATGATTGGAAGTCACGTTGTTGAGTTGCACTGAGAAGTGACCCGGGAGGGTTATAAGTTTTCACTGAGAATTGACCCATGTTTTCCTCGCCCCTGGCTGACAGTCAGGAGGCATCGGAGTGATCGACATGGACCTACTCAGTGTGATCCGCCGCTGGCATTTTCGGCAAGGCATCCCCATTCGCGAGATCCGGCGGCGGACTGGATTATCGCGCAACACGATCCGCAAATATCTGCGCGATGACGCGGTGGAGCCGACGTTCAAGGTTCCCAAACGGCCGAGCAAGCTTGATCAGTTTGCAGAAAAACTGACGACGTGGCTGCGGGTGGAATCTGGCAAGTCGCGCAAACAGAAGCGAACAGCCAAGCAGCTACATGCAGATCTGGTTAAGCTGGGCTACGAGGGATCATACAGCCGTGTTGCCGCCTTCGCCCGCTCGTGGAAGACCGAACGCCAATATGAAAAGCAAACCAGTGGGCGCGGCACATTCGTACCGCTGATCTTCCAGCCCGGTGAGGCCTTTCAGTTCGATTGGAGTGAAGATTACGCCCTTCTGAATGGCCGGCCTACCAAGCTGCAGGTGGCCCATACCAAGCTCTCCCACAGTCGGGCGTTCATCACGCGAGCCTATCTGCTGCAAACGCACGAGATGTTGTTCGACGCACTGACGCAGGCCTTCCGGGTGCTGGGCGGCGTGCCTCAGCGTGGAATATTCGACAATATGAAGACGGCTGTAGACCGGATCGGCCAGGGCAAAGTCCGACAGGTCAATGCGCGGTTCGCTGCCATGGCCAGCCACTACCTGTTCGAAACGGATTTTTGCAATCCGGCCTCAGGCTGGGAGAAAGGTCAGGTCGAGAAAAACGTTCAGGATGCGCGTCGACGGTTATGGCAGCCAATGCCCAACTTCCCAGATCTTGATGCCCTCAATGCCTGGTTGGAAGAGCGGTGCATCGCACAATGGGGAGAAATCCAGCATGGCGTCCTCCCCGGCACAGTTGCCGATGTGCACGCCGTTGAGATTATCAGCCTGATGCCGATGGGGCGGGCCTTCGATGGCTTTGTCGAACATACCAAGCGCGTGTCGCCGACCTGCCTGATCGCGTTCGAGCGCAATCGCTATAGCGTTCCTGCATCCTTTGCGAACCGGCCAGTGAGCCTGCGGGTCTATCCTGATCGGTTGGTCATCGCGGCCGAGGGGCAAATCTTGTGCGAGCACAACCGGATTATCGACCGTTCTCACCAGAAGCCGGGGCAGACGATCTATGACTGGCGGCACTATCTGGCAGTTGTTCAGCGCAAGCCTGGCGCTTTGCGCAATGGGGCGCCATTCCTCGAAATGCCCGAAGCCTTCCGGCAACTGCAGGGGCATCTGCTCAAGCGGCTCGGTGGTGACAGGGAGATGGTCGAAATCCTCGCCCTTGTTCTACAGCATAACGAACAGGCTGTGCTCAGCGCCGTCGAACTGGCCCTCGAAGCTGGGGTGCCGACCAAAACCCACATCCTCAATGTTCTGCACCGCCTGATCGATGGCAAGGCTCCACCGGCATCCCCAATCGATGCCCCGCAGGCCCTGCGCCTCGCCCAGGAGCCTGTTGCCGATGTCGAACGCTACGACACGCTGAGGGCGTTACGCCATGCGTCATGATCCGGCCAGCGCCGCTGTGGTTGTCATGCTACGTGGCCTCAAAATGTATGGCATGGCGCAAGCCGCTGGTGATCTGATCGAGCAGGGCGCGCCAGCCTTTGATGCTGCCGTTCCGATCCTCTCACAGCTTCTCAAGGCGGAGATGTCCGAGCGGGAGGTCAGGTCCATTGCTTACCAGATCAAGGCAGCCCGGTTCCCGGCCTACAAGGATCTGGCAGGCTTCGACTTTGCCGTCAGTGAGGTCAACGAGGCGCTCGTGCGTCAACTTCACCGTGGTGACTTTATGGATAGCGCCGACAACGTCGTACTGATCGGCGGACCAGGCACCGGCAAAAGCCACATCGCGACGGCTTTGGGCGTCCAGGCGGTTGAGCATCACCGCAAAAAGATCCGCTTCTTCTCCACCGTCGATCTGGTCAATGCGTTGGAGCAGGAAAAGGCCGCAAACAGAGCGGGCCAGTTGGCCGAGCGTCTGTTGCGCCTCGACCTCGTCATCCTTGATGAGCTGGGATATCTACCCTTCAGCCCTTCAGGCGGGGCCATGCTGTTCCATCTGCTCAGCAAACTCTATGAGCGGACCAGCGTTGTTATCACCACCAACCTGAGCTTCAGCGAGTGGTCCAGTATCTTTGGCGATGCCAAAATGACCACCGCCCTGCTGGATCGCCTCACGCATCATTGCCATATCCTTGAAACCGGCAATGACAGCTTCCGCTTCAGAGCCAGTTCCGCCGCCCCAAAATCCAGAAAGGACAAATCACCCGCTTGACCCTGCTCGTCGCAGGCAGTACATCATCCACGCCCTCCCGGGTCACTTCTCAATGAAAATCCCGGGTCACTTCTCAGTGCAACTCAACACCATGGGGCCAGCGGCTATCTGATCCAGCAGTTCTTCGCTCCCAATGCCAACCTTCGCACCGATGCCTATGGCGGCGGCATTGAGAATCGTGCCCGTTTCGCCATAGAGGTGGCCCGGGCCGTGGCGGAAGAGATCGGCGCGGAGCGCACCGGCATCCGCCTTTCGCCCGGCGCGACGCTCGGTGGCCTCGACGAGGGTGCGGAAGGGCCGGACCTCTACCGCTATCTCGTGCGCGAACTGAATAAGCTGGGATTGGCCTTTGTCCACATCATGCACTTCGGAAACGAGGCGCTGCTCGCGGATATCCGCAGGTTGTGGGATCAGGCGCTGATTCTCAATCGCCCTGATCGTGCGCTCGAAAACGTCGGTTCGGACGTGAAGTCTGGGCTCGCCGATCTGGAAGCCTACGGCCAGTTTGTCCTGTCGACGCCCGATTTCGTCGAGCGGCTCAAGATCGGTGCTGCGATGAACGTGCCCGACCGCGGCAGCTTCTACGGCGGCAGCCCCGACGGCGCGGGCTATATCGATTACCCGACGTTATCCGAAATGGCGGGTGCGAAATGACCCTCGTCAAGGAAATCTTACCCGTCAAACTCGATCGCAGCATGAAGCGTGGGCACCGGGCAGGGGCATTCGGGATCGAGATCCTCTTTCCCGGTGTGACGCTTGGTCAGGGCGACAGCGGCATCGGTGCGATCGGTCGGATCGATCACGCGCGGATCGGGCCGGGAGGATTCATCGCGATGCATCCGCACCGCGATGATGAGATTTTGACCTATATGCGGGCCGGCACCATGCTGCACCGCGACACGGTCGGTAACGAGGAAGCGCTGACGAAGACCCGGCTGATGCTGATGAATGCTGGACACACGTTCCAGCACGAAGAAAAGATGACGGGAACCGAGGACATCGAATGCCTCCAGATCTTCATCCGCCCACGTGATCCGGATCTGGAACCAATGGTGCAGTTCCATGACTTCCCCGAGGAGGTCAGCCTTGATGAGTGGCGGTTGATCGCTGGTCCAAAGGGCGAGGCGCCGCTGGAACTGCGAGCCGCCGCCTGGGTACACGACAGCCATCTGTCCGCCGGCGGCTCATTGGCGTTGCCCGACGCGCCGGTCTCCGGCGCGACACGGCTGCTGTATGTCTTCGCGGGCCGCGCATCGGTCGGGACAACCACTCTGGTCGAGGGCGAAAGCCTGGTGCTGGACGACAAGGCCCAGGTGATCGAGGCTGAGGTCGACACCGATCTCGTGCTGTTCACCACCGACACCGCCGCGCCGGTCTTCAAGGGCGGCATGTTCAGCGGGAATGTCCTTTCCCGCTGAACCGACAAAACTACACGTGCCGATCGCGAGGCTTGGCCCGCCTGCCATCCAGCCCTCGACACGTCTTCCTCTCAACCCGATTTTCGAAGGAGACGTACAATGACCCAAGGAACCGCCGTCATTACAGGGGCCGCAAACGGCATCGGCCAGTTCTATGCAAAACGGCTTGCCGCCGACGGATTCGACATCGCCGTTGCCGATGTCGCCGAAGCCAATGCCACCCGCGCCATCGTGGAAGCCGAGGGGAGGAAGTTCTACTCGGCCGTCGTCGACGTGACCTCGCCGGACTCGACGCTTCAGTTCGCCGCTGCCGTCGAGGCGGCGCTGCCGCCGGTGACGGCGCTGGTCAACAATGCCGGAATCTACCCCTGGAAATCGTTCGAGGACACGGATTTCGCCACATGGAAGAAGGTGCTGGGCGTCAATCTCGACGGCCCCTTCCTGATGAGCAAGGCCTTCCTGCCGGGCATGAGGGCGCGCAAATACGGC
Source organism: Rhizobium sp. X9 (assembly GCF_018873185.1). Lineage (NCBI taxonomy): Bacteria > Pseudomonadati > Pseudomonadota > Alphaproteobacteria > Hyphomicrobiales > Rhizobiaceae > Rhizobium > Rhizobium sp. X9. The sequence continues at coordinate 1,766,406 of NZ_CP071312.1, forward strand.
CGCATCGTCAATGTCGCCAGCACGACCTTCTGGCTGAACGCGCCGCAGATGACGGCCTATATCGCCAGCAAGGGCGGCGTCATCGGCTTCACCCGCGCGCTGGCCAGCGAGATCGGCGCCGACGGTGTCACGGCCAACGTTATCGCACCCGGCCTGACGAACACAGCAACGATGCGGGGTGTAAACGAGGATATCTTCGAATACCTCCCCAAGCAGCAGGCCATTCCCCGCGTAATCGAGCCCGAGGATCTGGTGGGTGTCGTCTCCTTCCTCTGCTCGAAGGACTCCGGTTTCGTCACGGGCCAGACCATTGCGACGGACGGGGGACAAGTCAGAATCTGAGCTAAAATCTAGGCCCTTATGTTGGTGGCTCTTTCTGATCGTTCGGGCCGCGATCTTGGAGTTTGCGACTGCCGCCTGTTGAAAGCCTCTCCATCTTACTCTTCGCATTCAAGCGAACGAAACCCGGCCAGGGCGCCGGATCACCAAAGGAGAAATCATTATGAGCTACGACCGCCTTACACCGGAAAATGCCGCTGTCCTTTTTGTCGACCATCAGACCGGCCTGTCGAACGGTGTTCAGGACCAGAGCCTCCCTGAATACCTGACTGCCGTTGCCGGACTGGTGAAGTTCGCCAAGGCTTTCAAGCTCCCCGCCATCATTACGACAAGCGCCAGCGATGGACCGAACGGCCCTGTTCTGCCGGTGATCACCCAAACGCTTCCTGACGCTCCGGTCATCTCTCGTCCCGGCGAGATCAATGCCTGGGACAATGCCGAGTTCGTCGCCGCCGTCGAAAAGACTGGCCGCAAGAAACTGATTGTGGCCGGTGTATCCACCGAGGTCTGCGTCGCCTTTGTCGCGCTGTCGGCGATCAAGGCCGGCTATGACGTCTATGCGGTGATCGACGCTTCTGGCACCTGGAACAAGCTTGTTCAGGAGGTCGCAGTGGCGCGTATGGTGCAGGCCGGCATCAAACCGATCACCTGGGTCGCTGTCGGTGCCGAGCTGCAAGGCGACTGGCGTAACGCTACCGGTCAGGATCTCGCACAGATCATGGGCGAGCATCTGCCCTTCTACGGCAATCTCGCTGCCAGCTTCTTCGCTGCAAAAGGCTGAGGCTCCAGATCCGAACACGTCAGTACGGTGTTCGGGAATCCCTTACACGCTTGCTGATCGTGACAAAGCAGAAACCATCCTGTCCGATGGCTTGGACAGGATGGTCAGCAACGGCATCGCGAGGGCAGCGGCATGGCTAAATCGCGCTTGCATCTCAGGCGTGGGGGGTGTTGCGCTGTTCATCAGGTGGGAACTGGTATAAAAATGACATCTGTCCACAAATTAACCCGCTGACGGAGCAATGTATGTGGCATTTCTGAATGACATGGCTCTCTTCGTCGAGGTCGTGAAGGCGCGCAGTTTTCGCAGGGCGGCCGAAACGATGGGAATGCCCAACTCCACCCTGTCCCGCCGGATCGGCATGCTTGAGAAGGCGATCGGTCTGCGTCTGCTGCATCGCACGACGCGCCGGATCGAACTGACGGAAGCCGGCCAGATTTATTTCGAGCGATGCAAGCGGATCGTTGACGAAGCGAGGCTTGCCCACGAGCATCTCGGTGAAATGCTGGCTCAGCCGAGCGGTTTGCTGCGTGTCTCCCTGCCGGTGGATTTGGCGGTGACGTTCCTCGCTCCCCAAATCGCCGAATTCTCCCGGCGCTATCCAGGCATAAGCTTCGAGTTCGACCTGACGCCGCGCCGTGTAGATCTGGTGACCGAGCCCATCGATGTGGCAATCCGCATAGGAGAGCAGCCGGATTCTAATCTCATCGCCCGCCAGATCGCCGTTCTTCAGCGCTATCTTTACGCATCGCCCCGTTATTTGGAACTTTACGGCGAACCCAGCAGGCCAGCCGATCTGTCTGGCCACGAATGCCTGCGCATGCGGCCGTCCGCTAATATCTGGACGCTGCATAACGCAACAGAGACAGTCGACGTCACGGTCGGGGGTCGGTTCCAGCTCAACAGCATCGGAATGATGCGTCGCCTCGCTGCGCTGGATCTGGGCATCGTCATGCTGGTGGAAGAAATCGTCGCCGAGGACTTGGCCAGCGGACAGCTACGCCGCGTTCTACCAGAGTGGCAAGCTACGCCGGTTCCCGTCTATGCGGTTACCGAGACACGCTTGCTGCCGGCCAAAACCCAACGCTTTATCGAACTCCTGCGTGAGTGTACGAAGCAAAATCAGCCTATAGCTCAGCCTACCTCATAACTTTGAGACCACGGGGTAGGGCGTGAGTTGACCTTGCGCGACGCCGCAGGCAGGAACATTGCGCATCACGCCGCTGCAGCGCCAACTGCGACAAGGTGGTTCCCCTGCCGCAAGGCGGCATCCTCAATGTGCGTTTTGCACCACCCTTCCAGCCGCGGCGGATTCCACTGGTCCCGTTGGCCCTGATTACTTTGGCTGTTTGGCCCGTGGTGCGGCATTTGACACGACGGCCGGAACGGCTGCGCCATTGGGTCGAGGCATGGGGGAGGGTGATCTTGCCTTGCGGGTCCCCGTCGAAGGTCGGGATGAGATTGCCGCGGTAAGGGATTTCAATCGCGCTCGCGCTAGCGTAGGATATCTTCGTGAGAATTTTATTGAGTGCAACAGTCAGCATGTCTTCCAAACGCCGCCCATTCACAACCTAGTTGTGTTTCGCCGATCCTACGCTGCTGCACGAAGTAATTCTCCAGTCTCTACCCTTTTCAAATATAGTAGGATGGAGTGGAGGGGACAGGCCGAGCGCAAGTAAAGATTAAATCCTGCCCCCGCAACCACTGAAACTTGCAAATTCTCCCACTCGGGGAACCGCTCAAGCAGTTCCTCGCGGTAAATGTCGAGCATAATCTCTCTCTTCTCCTCGCTGTCGAGTTCACCGGCTTCCAGCCGCTCCACGAAGTCCTCGTGGATCTCCGAGATGAAGCGGCTCTTCATGTAGTCGAGCACGTCCATCTGCGCGAGGATCGAGGCGATCAGGCCGTGCACCTGCAGGCTTGCCGGCTGATGGCCCGGCGTCTTGCCGATCACGACTTTCTGGACGAGCTGTCGCACAATTGGCATCAGCATGCGCTTGGCTTCCTCGTTCTTGCCCTTGCGGGCCACCATCATGAACTGGCGCATGGCCATCTCCGTCTCTTCCGGATTATGCCGGCGGCGCAGTTCCTCGATCTTGGCGATCATGTCCGGGCCGCTTTCCGTGAAACTGGCGATCTCCATCTCAAGGATTTGTCGTTCTGCCTCCAGCCGGTCGAGCGTATCGTCGAGGGCCGGCAGGCGAGGGCGGCCTTCCGCCGCACGGTCGCTGATCTGCTGGATGATGTTTTGCTGCTTGCCCTCGAGTTCCGAGAGCTTGCGCTTCATCTGGTCGCGCTCGGCAAGCGGACGTTTGAGTTTTGCCGTCTCGTAGGCGATGCTCCGCTCGGATAGCGTGTCGAAGATGCCTTCGGCAAAGAAGGCTGCCGGCAGGCAGTCCAGTACACGGCTCTCCAGTTCCTGGCGAATGATCGTCTTGCTATTGCTGCAACATGCGCCGCCAAGTTCGTCGATCGGCAAGCGCTTCTTGCGGTTGGTGCAGCTATAGCGATCCTTGCCGGAAATCGCGTAGGGTCCACCGCACTCCTCGCATTCGAGGAGATGGCTCAGAAGATATTCCGGCCGGTGCGTGGCATTGAGCCGGTTGCTCTGTCCGAAGTCGAACAGGTCGCCGATCTCCTTTTGCCGGTCCTTGACGCGGCTCCACAAGTCGTCCGAAACGATGCGCATCTCGGGAACGTCCGTCACGACCCAATCCGAGCTATCGTTCGCGCGTGCAGTTCGGCGTTCGGTCTGCGGGTTCTTGCGGTACTGGCGCCGGTTCCAGACCATCCGTCCGATATAGCTCTCGTTGTTCAGGATGCCGGTACCACGGCCGACATGGCCACGGATCGCGGTATCGCGCCATTTGCGTCCGCGCGGACCGGGGATGCCTTCTCTGTTGAGGAGTTGTGCAATGTCACGCGGTGACATGCCTGTGATTAGGCATGGAATAAGGACCCCGCACATGGGGTGATCGGCGTCCAAACGGGACCCCCATCTGCAATGGGGTTACAACAGCCTCCGGTTTCATCGGAGGCTTTTTGTTCGGATGCTTATTGTGGAAACAATTCTGAAGATACGGCGGCTAGCCCATGTTCAGGGCAAGTCGATCAAGGCGATCTGCCGGGAGTTGGGCATATCGCGGAAAGTGGTGCGGAAGGTTTTGCGCACCGATGAGACGGAGTTCAAATACGAACGGACCCGTCAACCTCAGCCGAAGCTCGGCCCCTGGCGCGGTCAGCTCGATGGAATGCTCCTCGCCAATGAGGCCAAATCTTCTCGCGAACGGCTGACACTGATCCGGATATTCGAGGACTTGCGCGACCTCGGCTACGAGGGCGGTTACGACACAGTCCGGCGTTACGCCCGAACATGGGCGAAGGAGCGCGGGTCCGTGACGGCGCAAGCCTATGTGCCGCTCTATTACGCGCCGGGCGAGGCCTACCAGTTCGACTGGAGCCACGAGATTGTCGTGCTGAACGGCGTGACGACGACGGTGAAGGTTGCGCATATCCGGCTCTGCCACAGCCGGATGATGTATGTGAGAGCCTATCCGCGCGAGACGCAAGAGATGGTCTTCGACGCCCATGACAGGGCGTTCGCTTTCTTCGGCGGGGCCTGCACGCGCGGCATCTATGATAATATGAAGACCGCGGTGGAGACGGTCTTCGTCGGCAAGGAACGGCAATACAATCGCCGCTTCCTACAGATGTGCAGCCATTACCTGATCGAACCGGTGGCCTGCACGCCGGCGTCGGGGTGGGAGAAAGGCCAGGTCGAGAACCAGGTCAATCTGGTGCGCGAACGCTTCTTCACGCCGCGACTGCGCTTCAAATCCTACGATGAACTGAATGGCTGGTTGCTGGACAAGTGCATCAGTTACGCCCGCGCTCATAAGCACGTCGATCAGACGGAGCGCACGATCTGGGAGGTGTTCGATGCGGAGCGGCCGCACCTGGTCGGCTATCCCGGCAAATTCGACGGCTTCCACGCTGTGCAGGCCTCGATCGGCAAGACCTGCCTCGTGCGTTTCGACAACAACAAATACTCGGTACTGTCTACGGCAGTCGGCCGCCCTGCCGAGATACATGCCTATGCAGATCGCATCGTCATCCGGCAGGATGGCGTGGAAATCGGCCAACACGATCGCTGCTTCGGCCGTGGCGAGACGATCTATAATCCCTGGCATTACGTGCCGGTCCTGACCCGCAAACCGGGAGCACTGCGCAACGGTGCGCCGTTCCACGACTGGGTTTTGCCCGCCGCCATGGAGAAGGTGCGCCGCCGGCTGAAGGCAATGCATGACGGCGACCGGCAGATGGTGTCGATCCTCGAATGCGTGGGCCTGGACGGGCTCCCCGCCGTCGAAGCGGCCTGCCAGGAGGCGATCGATCAGGGCGTGTTCTCGGCCGCCGTCATCATCAACATTCTGGCCCGCAAGCGTGATCCGCAGCCGGCCGCCATCCTTTCCATCCCCGATGCGCTTCGCCTGACCCATGAGCCTCTGGCCGACTGCGCCCGTTACGACAGCCTGAGGAGGGCAAGCTGATATGGAACGATCCCAAATCCTCGACATGATGGGCACGCTGAAGCTGTTCGGCATGCGTAGCGCCTATGACGAGATCATGGCCTCCGGCATCAAGCGACAGCACGAACCGCCGCGCATCGTCGGTGACCTGCTTCAGTCGGAGATCGCCGAGAAGCAAGCGCGCTCCATCAAATACCAAATCACCGTCGCCAAACTGCCGCTGGCCAAGGACATCGACGACTTCGACTTCACCGACACGCCGGTCAACGAAGGCCTGGTGCGCCAACTCGCAACCGGGGCCTTCCTCGCCGAGCAGCACAATATCGTTCTGGTCGGCGGAACCGGCACGGGAAAGTCTCACCTGTCCATCGCCCTTGCTCGTGCTCTGATCCGCAATGGCGCACGCGGCCGCTTCTTCAACGTCGTCGACCTCGTCAATCGGCTCGAGACGGAGGCACGTAGCGGCAAACAGGGACGGCTGGCCGACTTCATCACCAGGCTCGACTTCGTCATCATGGACGAACTGGGCTATCTCCCATTTGCCCAGGCGGGCGGCCAGCTCCTCTTCCACCTCATCAGCAGGCTCTACGAGCGGACGTCCATCATCGTCACGACGAACCTGGCCTTCGGCGAGTGGCCGGCCGTATTCGGCGACGCCAAGATGACCGCCGCTCTGCTCGACAGGCTCACCCACCATTGCGAGATCGTGGAAACCGGGAACGAATCCTGGCGCTTTAAAAACCGCTCTCAAAGCTCACATGAGGATTTCGTCGTCAAGATCAATCATCGTTTCATAGCGTGCCCCTTCGATTTCGTATCGAACCCATGGTCTGAGCCACCTTGCTTGACGCGGCACGTTTCCTTCACCGGTTCAAACTCACATACGGTCGCCGTTTTGTCCGGCAGCACCATTATCCCGCTTGCGTAGCGGCAAGGCTCAGGAGAACGGGACCAATCTAAAGCGCGGCATTTGAAGCCCGACTTCGAGGCGGTTCGCTCACCTGGATCCGCCAGGAGTGATCAGTCCTGGAAGATTGTGTGTTCGGCAATTTTTTGGTTGTCAGGCGGTCTTCATGACAGCCCCCTCGATGAGAACACCCGCAGTGACAAATTTCCACAGTGCGATAAGGAGTTTGCGCGCCAAGGCAACTATCGCGGCTTTCTTTAAGCGTCCACCATTCGACTGAACCCGATCCACAAACCAACGGCTGAGCGCTGATGCTGGCTGATTGCGTAGCCACAGCCACGATAGTTGGATCATCGTAGTGCGCAGCCGAGGGTTCCCTGCCTTTGAGACACCCTGCTCGTGGTCGATGGTCCCGCTCATCCATGGGGTTGGTGTCAAACCGGCATAGGCGGCAATCTGCCGCCTATTATCAAAATGCCGGGACAGGGCTTCGGTCCAAAGAACGGCGGCAAATTCAGCGCCAACACCCTTCAAGGACAGCAGCATCGCTGCGGGCGAGGTTGCCTCAACCGCTGGCTGGTCCTCCATCGATAGAAGAGAATTACGCTCGCTCTCCACTGCAGCGATCTGCTCTAGCAGCAACTCGAGACGGTCGAGTTCCCGATTGATTTGAGCCTTCAAGTGTTTCGGTAACTCACGCCCATCTCCAGTCTGAAGCTCCTCCAGCCGCTGACGGCGATCTTTACGGAGCGGCTGATAGCCGCTGACGCCTTGAGTAAAGAGTAGCCCCTTCACGCGATTGACATGCCTGACCCGCTCAGCAATCAAAACTTTGCGTTCCCGGCAAATCCGACGCCGATCTTCGTCACTCGGATCTGGCGCTCTGACCATCGCACATACGCGTGGCTCGCCGCGCTTGAACGCGAGCAATGTGCGCGTCAGAGCCTCTCCATCGATCTTGTCGGTCTTAGCACGCCGACGTCGACGGGAAGTCGCGATCGAAGCTGCGTCGACGACGTAACTCTCGATGCCGTGAGCCTCCAGCACGCGGTGTATCCAGAAGCCGTCCAATCCTGCCTCCTGGATCGTTACGATGGGAAATAATTTCCCTGTTCTCAATCGCGCCTTCTGCTGTAGCTGCTCAAATCGTTCCAGCAACTCGGCTACATTGCCACCGGCCACTACATGCTTCGACATCTTCTCGCCGCTGCCTGGCGACAACGAAGTGATCAACCAGGTCGATCGGCTCAGTTCCAATGACACAAAAATTGCGCCAAGATCGATGCGGACAGCGGTCGGTTGAATGGATGCAGGTTCCATAAACTGCTCCTCCTGAGCGAGTGTTTAGATGCAACCTCACTCTGCCAGAGCGGCGGCCGCTGTTCACTCCTCATGGGATCTAAAGCCGAAAAGACAAACAACCCGCGCCCGCAGGCCCTTGCGCTAAATGGAGAGCCCCGGGCCTACGCGCGCTGACCCGATGCAACTAGAGGCAGGGGTCCCTTTTGGGAGCCGATAAGGGGTCCCGTTACGACGCCGATTGACACTTCTTCACCGCCGTCTTCATGCCCTCACGGGTGCGGTAGCGGATCTGCTCGACCAGTTCATGGCTGAGCGTGGAGCGCATATGCAGCTCCATATGGCTGATCTCCTGACCAGCCTGCACGGTCCAGATCGCCGTGTCGTGGTAGTTGAGTTCCTTGAGGATCTTCGAGCTATGCTCCACGTCGCGCGACAAGCGATCAGCCGTGACGCAGAGGACCACGTCGATCCGCTCGCGCTTCACATGAGCCAGGACCTGCTGGATGCCCGGACGCGATGTGAAGGAGGTCCCGCTGATAGCAGAATCCGCATAGGTCTCCACCAGCTTCCAGCCTTTGTTGGCGACGAAGGCCTTGCCGAGTTCGACCTGTGTCTCGATCGATACCTCGTTCTGGCGGTCGGTGGAGTAGCGGGCATAGAACAGAACGGTCTTGGTCATGGTCTGAATTCCGTCTCAAACAATATCATGGGGAACACTGGCCGGGAGCGCCGGCCAGTGTGATGTCTGGGCAAAAAGCTTACGGCGTTCCCACAGGGCCCCGCGCCGCCAAACCCTGGCGTAGCTTCACGCGCCTCCAGAGTTCATCGCTGACGATTCGCGTCGCATAGGCGCTGTCGTAATTACGACCCGGTACCCAGGACCGGCCGATATAGATCTCGTTATTGAGAATGCCGGTTCGCCGATTGCGGTCACCGCGGATGGTGGTGTCACGCCACTTGCCGCCACGAGGGCCCGGGATGCCTTCAGCGTTCAGGGCTTCCGCGATCTTTGCCGGCGACATTCCGTCCGCATACATCCGGAAAATCCGACGGACGACCTTGGCACATTCCTTATCGCCGGCCTTAAACCCGAACACATACGTTCCATTGGAATCATAGGCGCCGGTGTAGCGGTAGCCGTAGGGAAGCGGAACAAGATCGTTAACGTCATAGAGGCCATCAGGCATCTCCTCGAAATACTGAAAACCTGCAAGCGGCTTTCCCGGATCGTTGCAATAATAGCCAATCAGATCCTTGGTCTGGATCCGGATACCGGGATCTGCCGCCCATAGCTCCATGCCGTTCACTGTGAGATCATGAAGCAGGCGTGCTGCATCGGGAAGACGCGAGCAGAGACGATCTAGCGTATGGCATAGGACGATATCGCTCGATCCGAACTCAATCTCGTTCAGAAGCTTATGAACACCGGGCTGTGCGGTGAACACAACTTCGCCGATGTCTTCGTCACGGCAGATCAGTTCCAGTTTCCAACCGTTCTTCCGCATGAAGATCTCGGCGAAATGGCGCTGCGAATCGGCGCAGGCGGTGCGCAGCGTATCGGCCGAGTTGCGGAGGTAGAGCAGGACTTTCTTGGTCATGGGGGCTCCTAGGCCTTCAAAAATGACTTGGGGGACATGTTAGCCTGGCGCGGATCGCTTGGGAGCCCGCGCCACCCGCCGGTCCATCATGGTCCGGCGGTGGTGCGTGATGGGGGCAGCGTCGAGCGAGCTGCCCTTGCGTGTCGAAGCGTATCGGGGACTGGGGGCGAGATGATCTTGCGCGGCAATTATTGCCGCGATCACGCTCGTCGCGCTGACGTCGCTAGTGCCCCATCGCCGCGCGATAGGCGGCGGCCGCGTCGGTGTTGCCGGCAATACGGTTGTCCGAACGAGGCATCAGGATCTGATCCTCGACGTTCTCGCGGCTGCCCAGCCAATACCAACCCGTCTCATTGGGCCGAATTACAAACACCTCGTGCGGCGTGATCTTCACCCGCGCCGCATTGGTCTCGGCCTTGATAGCCTCGTGGAAGAGCCGGTCGAGCTTGGAACTCGCACCCTTCTTGGGCGCCGGCGTTCTGGAGGCAATCTTCGAGGGCGCGATGCGCTTGGTCAGAACAAGAACACGACTGACCTTCTTGCGGCGGCCTTTTGCGTCGTCGATATCGATGACGACACCGCGGCTGAGAACATCGCAGAAGACGCAGCCGCTCACGGCGACGGCGTGCGTGCTGAGAAACACGACGCTGGGATGGTCGCGCTCCACGCCGGTGCGGCTCTTCAGATAGGCGGCGAGCGTCGGCTGATCAGAAAACCAGCGCCACTGGCCGACATATCCAAGCAAACGTAAAGCCTGCTCGATCTCGTTACCCTGCGTGTGTCTGATCGGCGGGGTGTAGGAGAAGTCGAGCCAGCCTGCGCCGTAACGCACCTGGCGGACGGCATCGGCAGCCTGAGACACGGTCACGCCGGTGAGGGAGGCGATGACGACGGTCCCGGGATAGAGGCGAGACCTGGTATCCTTGATGGCGTCGTTGAGGTAGCGGGGTTTGATTGCTCCGACATCAGGTCGCGGTTCGGTCGCCGCCGGTTTGGCCGGAGCACTTGCGCGCCGTGCGAGTTCCGCCTGAATGCTGCGCGCAGCGCTCGTCTTGCCGAAAGGGAACGCCAGAACATTACTCTGGCGATCGCCTTCAGAGCGCGCGCGCTTGGAGGTCTCTTCCTGCGAGGGAGGGGTAGGGGTATGCGACATGATGGCTCCTTTCGTGAGCAGATCTTCGTCGTCGTCGACGAAGATCCGCGCGCAGGGCGTCATCGCGCATGCGGCCGGTGCAGAACCCCGAGGCGGGTGTCCGGCACACAAGGTCTCCTGACGGTGGCATAATGGTGCCATCAACATGACGGTAATCGAACATGGGCGCCTCCTTCCGTTCCTTGGACTGGCCTGGGTTGAACATCGCTGCCTGCCACTAATCACAGGCGTTATGTTTTAGCAAGTATCTGTAATCGTTGAGGTAATTTGAGTGAATTAAGGGACATTCTCAAAATGGGACACGCCATCTCGTTGAAAAAACGAGACTTGCTCCTGAGCGGCGATCGGCACTTACGCACTGGTAACCACTCGATTCGGTTTGGTGTTGCGCAAATGCAACGGTTTAGAGCCGGCATCTGAAGTGAGGCACCGATCGCACAAGCTGATCAGCATCAGGCCCAGCGCGTGAACCCTCTGGAAATCCGATTCAGAATCGAACGGCGTTTTATGAAGTAACGGGGGGAAACGTGTCAGAACTTGCAAACGCCGTCAGGCGTTGACCGGCACCTATTGATGGAAAGGTCGAGATCGACGCAGAGCAGGCCGACGCCGCCTCAAGCGTCCCGATCGGGATCCTCGGGATGGAGAAGGTGGACCTTGCGACGAAACGGCCAATCGCCTGTGTGGTACTTGGCGACGAGTTCCTCGAAGACGAGGTCAGACTCCCGCTCGTCAAATCCCTGCTCTACAAGCATCCTGACCACCCGGTCCTGAAAATCCTCCAGCACCTCTTTCGCGTCCCTGGCCGCCATGCTGGAAATCGTCATGAAGAGCGCCGTGCGGGCAATATCGTCCCGATTCGGACGCCTTGCCTTGCGATCGGCGTCACGCAACTTTTGTTGACGCTCGCGCTGCTCGCGATTGCGGTCCTCTTCTGACTTTCTGGCCATGATGCCACTCCCATACGCCCTGCGGCCTCCTTGCCAGACCAGCGTCTTATCGGCAACGCCGCTTGTGCTGGAATCAGAAATCCCGGCTCGTGAATCGGAAATCCACGGTTCGGAATCGCGGATGCGCAACTTGAGATGACCTGCGGGGACGTTGAGGTAGATCGAGACGACGTGCGGGGACGAAACGGCGTTTGCGGAATCAAGGCTTCACAGCTCTGAATCGGAAATCCGGAAACCGGAATCAAAAATGCGCAATTTGTCTCGATGTGCGGGCACGTTGAGATGACATACCGGCACATTGAGACGATGCCTGCCAGATTGTCTGCTTCGCCGGATATCGCTCATCTGCGCGCCGTATCGTGCTTTCCGCTCCAGGCGGCGGTTCCTGCCACGCCCTGTTACCGGGAGTGTTTGTCCGAGGCCTGAAGCGACTGATTGCGGTCTGAATCCGGGGGAAGCGGTGATTAAGTATCAATAAAAGTAGAAAATAATTTTGTGATGCTGGAATATGGTTAATTTGAGCAATAATTGAAATATTAATTGTATATATGAAAGCAAATAATGAGGCTTTACTTGAGTGTCACTTGGTGTCCGATTTGACAATTACTGGTGATGCGGTGACCATATGTGTGTTCGATGTTTGTGTCGAACGTATAGTATGAGTAACCAGTGAGGTTTATCGTGAGTGCATCCAAGTTTGTCCTGCCTGCCGCCTTCGCCCATCACTATGAAAAGCTTGGGATCGCAGATCCGGCTCTTCGTGACCAGCTCGAAATCGCTGCCGGGAATATCTCTGATCTCGGCCGCCGCACGACCGAGCAGAGCTACCTTCTCGGGGAGCATCTTGTTGCCGCTTCTGGACTGCTCCCCGACGGCCTCTTTGACAAGTGGGTCAAGAGGCGGTGCAGCTTGGCCGCCCGCACTGCGAGGGCCTACATGTCCGTCGCGCGCAACCTCGGCGATTACCGGGATGATCTGGTCGACCTGTCGGCCAGCCCTACGGTCATGTTCCATCTGGCGCACGCGCCGCACGACAAGATCCGCGAGGTGATCGCCCATTGCGAGGAGCATGGCCGTCTCCGCGTGCTCGATGTGAAAACCATCCTGGGGGGTGGAGAGGAGGGCAAGGTCAAGACTGCCCGCGGTAACCTCCATGGAGCAGGGGGTGTGACCGGCCTGAAGGCGCTGATCGCGGTCAAGACCCGTGATGGTCTGAAGATGTTCGTGGTGCATATCGAGGTCATTGTGCAGGCCATCAAGGTGGCGCTGGAACAGAAGCGGGTGATCAAGGAGGCGCTGGCCAGGGAGGTTGAAGATCTCGCTCGTGTCGCGCGCATGGAACTGGAGAGCCTGGCGCAGTTCGTGGAACCGGACAGCGACCTGCGTCGCCATCCGCGCTCGACCCAGTTCCCGAAGGAGACCGAGTGGGCGGTGGTGAACGAAACGCTGCAGAAGCTTGGGCTCTTCGACACCTGGCCGAAATCCAAGGAATTGCCCGGTTGGCTTCGCGATGAGGTCTTGCCGGTCCTTGAGTGGTCGATCTCGAAGGAGCGCAAGCCGAAATGGCCGCTCGCGCAGTCGGTAGAGAAGATGGTCTTCGTCGACGATATGGTCGAGCTGACTCCTGAAGCAGCAGAAGAACGGGCCACGGATCAGGCCGAAACCTCGGTCGAGACCAATCTGGATCGCCTCACGGAGCGATTCGGCGAAACGCTTGAGCGGGCGACAGGCGGGCTGATGGTCGTCAGCCGCGAAACACCCAAGCTCCGCAAGCAGGTCGTGGCGGTTCCGCCGCTGGCAGCGGACGATGCGGCAGACGGTTTGAACGAAACCCTCCAGGATGAAGTTGCATCCGCACCGGCGGTGACCGCATAAAGCGTCCGAGATGCTGGAAGGCCGATTGATCGGCCTTCCAGCCAAACCTTCAAGGGCCACTTGTCGGCCCTTTGTGCGGGTTTCGGTAATTCGCGGACAGGGATTCCATTAAATCCCGGACAGCGATTTCACTAAATCCGGGACAGCATTTCCGCTAATTCCCGGACAGCGATTCCGGTAAATCCCGGACAGTCTTTCGGCATAAAGATCGACTTTCGCACGCGCCGTTTTGCCATTCTGGACCTCGATTTGAACGAGGGGCTGATGAATGGCGAGACGGAAGCAGGTGAGACTTACTGACGTGAAGGACATTCGATCGATATTGCGACTGACGCACGAACAGGGGCTTTCGGTTCGTGCGATATCGGAACGGCTGAAGATCAGCAAAACGACCATTTCGACCTACCTGCTGCGGGCGCGTGAGGCCGGGCTGACGGGCTGGCCGTTACCGCCTGGGCTGGACGATGATGGCATTCTGCAGCGCCGCCTGTTCCATCGTCGCGGCCGTCCGCCCCAGGACATGCACGAACCCGACTGGGGCAAGATCGCCAGTGAATTGAAGCGGAAGGGCGTGACACTGACGCTGTTGTGGCAGGAATATCGCGAACGGCACCCCAACGGTTACGGATACACGTGGTTCTGCGAGCGGTTTGCCGCTTTCGAGCAGCGCGCCAGCGCCACCTTCCGCAATCGCCACACTGCCGGCGCGGCGATGCAGACCGACTACGCCGGCCAAACCGTCCCGGTGATCGATCCGGCGACAGGCGAAATCCGGCTGGCGCAGATCTTCGTCGCGGTTCTGCCAGCCTCCTTGTACACCTTCGCCTATGCAAGCTTCACTCAACGGTTGCCGGACTGGATCGAGGGTCAGCAGCGGGCGCTGGGTTTCTTCGGTGGCGTGACGAAAGCCATCGTCTGCGACAACCTCAAGGCCGGCGTTGCCAAGCCCTTGTGGTTCGAGCCGACCATCAACGCCACTTTTGCGGCATTCGCCGAGCATTACGACACGACGATCCTGCCGACCCGTCCGAAACGGCCGAAGGACAAGGCCAAGGTCGAAGGCAGCGTTCTCATCGTCGAGCGCTGGATCCTGGCGCGGCTGAGAAACGACCGTTTCTTCAGCCTTGTCGATCTCAACGTGCGGATCAGCCAGCTTCTCGACGATCTCAATAGCCGGCCGATGCGCCGGGTTGGCAAATCCCGCCGGCAGCTCTTCGAGGAGATCGAGCAAGACGCGCTTGCGCCCTTGCCGGCAACGCCATTCGAATATTCCGAATGGAAGTCGGCAAAGGTTCATCCCGACTACCATGTCGAGGTCGACAAGGCCTTCTATTCCGTGCCGCACCGCCTGATCGGCCGCCAGGTCGATGTCCGGCTTACAAGCCGGATCGTCGAGATCCTCCATGATCACCAACGTGTCGCCAGCCACCGCCGGACGTCGCAGCGGGGCGGTCATGTCACCGTCAACGAGCATATGCCGAAGACACATCAGCATTATGCCAACACGACGCCTGCGAGCCTCATCAAGCAAGCTGCAAAGATTGGCCGCAACGCTGCAATCCTGATCGAGCGGCTGATGCGCGATAGACCTCATCCTCAGCAGGGATACCGCGCCGCTCAAGGCGTTCTATCGCTCGCGCGCCGGTACGGCCCCGAGCGTCTGGAAGCGGCGTGCGATCGGGCACTGACGATCAATGCGCTCAGCTATTCCTCCGTCAGCACCATCCTCAAATCCGGTCTCGATCAGGCCCCGCCTGGTGCTGAGCCAGTCAAGCCCACCCCGGTGCATGGCAACATCCGCGGCAGCTCCTATTACCAGTGAAGAAAGGAAGATACTCACATGCTCACACATCCAACCCTCGACCAGATGCATGCGCTCGGCCTATCCGGCATGGCGGCAGCATATCGCGACCTGGCCAATCAACCTGAGGGCAGCGATCTCAACCGCGATGAATGGCTCGGCCTGATGCTTGATCGGGAGATGGCCGTGCGCGGCGACAAGCGACTGACCAACCGGCTTGCAATCGCCAAACTGCGTTTCCCCGATGCTTGCATCGAGAACATCGACTTCGCCGCCCCTCGCGGCCTCGACCGCCGACAGCTCCTCTCGCTTGCCCAAGGCGAATGGCTCAAGGCCCATGAGCACTTGATCCTGACCGGACAAACGGGAACGGGCAAAACATGGCTCGCCTGCGCCATCGGACGGCAAGCGGCCCGCCTCGATTATTCCGTTCTCTATGTCCGCATGCCCCGTCTCTTCGAGGATTTGGCGCTAGCGCGCCTCGACGGGCGGTTTCCCCGATTGGTCGACAAGCTCGCGCGTGTTCAATTACTCATCCTTGATGACTGGGGAACCCACGCGCTCAGCGATCAGCAGCGGCTCGATCTCCTGGAAATCTTCGAAGAGCGCTACCGCCGGAAATCCACTCTGATCACCGCCCAGCTTCCCGTCGCGCAGTGGCACGAGATGATCGGCGAACCAACGATCGCTGACGCCATCCTCGATCGTATCGTCCATAACGCCCATCGAATTGCGCTCGAAGGAGACAGCATGAGGAAGCAAAAACCAAGACCGCTCTTGACCGAAGCGTAAAACGCCGAAATCAATAACCAATGACATCAACCAGGCGAACGAAAGTCGATCCCGCGAGACTGTCCGCGATTTAGTGAAACGACTGTCCGGGATTTACCGGAATCGATGTCCCGTTAATCCGAAATCCGCACCTTTGCTTTGCCCGGCTTCGGCCTTGAGTTTTTTTTGGGGCCGCGGGCGGGCGTTCGAACCTCGGCGGATAGCCAGACCGAAGCGACCGTGAGCCCGACGTTAACCTTGTTCCGGTCCTGTTCTCATTTTTGGGCCCAGGGGTCCTTGAGCCCGAGCGCCGGTCCTGCCAGGTTGGGGACGTTCCGAATGGCCGGAACAAAGCGGCCCCTGCCGATGCTGGTAACATCGACAAGGGCCTGACCGTCAACCTTGTCTAAGAAGGAATCGGGCTATGAGCACGAATACCGTTTCTGTTCCCTATGGGGAAGTTCTCCGTTCCATGATCAACGCGGCTGATGCCGCCGCGGCGTCCGGATCCCGCCCGCGCCCGTTCGGCCTTGGCCGCAACGCGGCTCCGACTGCGGTTCGCGAACCGGCGGTGCTGCGCCGCCATCCGCATCTGGTGCGCTTCGCCGATGTCGAAGCCGATCTCGATTTGCTGATCGATCGCGCCATTGCCGCCATTGCCGACGGCGAACCGATCGAGGACGCGATCCTCGGCCACTATGTCCACATCGCCTCGCTGGTGCGGGCCGTCTCGTTCCGGGAAGGCAAGCTGCTGGAGCAGGCGGTCGAACGTCTGGCGAAAGCCAATCCCGACATCCTCGTCTTGACCCAGTCCCTGAAACTGCCGCTGGTCAAGGCCGCCATGGAAGCAGTTGCCGGAAACGACTGGTCGAGCCTCGACGGCGTGAAGCTCGATTGCGAGGCGCCGGCCAAGGGCAGCTACACGCCCGACCTCATCATCGTGAACCGAGCCCGGCACACGGCCTATATCCTCGACGTCAAACGGTCGCTCGCATCCTATGGCGACACCAGCCGGCTCGAAGAGCTGAAGCTGAAGATGATGGCGTCGGCCATGGTCCTGCCGGACTGGCTTTACAAGAACCAGAAGCGGCTGATGGTCGATGCGGTCGAGGTGGCGATCGTCGACGGCGCCAGCCGACCGAGCGATCATGCCACTGGCATCTGGGCGCTCTCCGAGATCGACGACCTGCTGGAGATCGATGGTGTGGCCGACTGCATGGCCGAATTGCGCCTGCGCTTCGGCATCCGGGTGCAGCAGCTTCTCGAAGCCGAAGCGCGCAAGGCTCTTGGTTTGGACAGGGTGCCTGTCATGGGTCCGGCAGCGATGTCCTCGGCTGTGACCGCGGCGCTCCATCCGCGGATCAATCTCAATGGACCAAGCCGGAGTTACGAAGAAGATCTGGCTGCCCGGTCTTGCGACGATGACGATCTGCGCGATCGCCTCGATGATGACGGCTTCAGGGACGCCGATGAAGCCGAGGATGATGAACCGGTCCCCATGTTTGTGCGGGTGGGCTTTGCCCGGCGCCCTCGGCACTGATCGAGCACGTCATCCGACTGCCGTTGATGCCTATTGCCTGATGGCCTGACCGCCGCGCCCTGACGCTTGTCGTCAGGCGCCGGATGTCGACCGCCATGCGTGCCCATCAGTCCTCAAGGCTGCGGCTTTCCCTTTCCATCTCCCAATGACGCTGGACCCGAGCGCGGTTCGGCGAAGGAGTTTCCATGTCTTCCGACATCACCCCGGATGTGCCGCCGCGCATCCGCTGCGAGCCGATCGCATTGTCCTCGACGTCACCGAACCCTACCTGCCATCGTTCGCATGGCACTGTCCTCCGCTATCCCGGACCTGCTCGTCATGATCCGCCCGCTGACGATCCGGCCTTCCTGATCGGACTGGCGCTTGGTCATGTCAGGCAGGGCGATGGTCTGACCGGCATCGTGCCGGACACGGTCATCAGCCGACTGCAGGCGCAGGCCGAGCGTGGCAATCCCGCCTGCCGCCTGATGGTCGACTGGCTCGGTAACCGCAACCGCGATCTCGTGGCTCCGCTTCAGTCGGATACAGACGATCCGAGTCCAGCCGAGCCCCGTCCCCTTCGTCGCCGGATCCGGGAGCGTCGCCAAGCCGCGCCGGGGAGCTTGAAGAAACACACATCAAAGAATGCGGGGGCGTCCGATCCCAAAACGGCAATTATTGCCGCGATGACGGAGGGCCGAATCGATGAATAAACTCGCCCGTCTTCTGCTGCGCCGTCTCGACCATGTTGCCCGCCGGGAAGCCCAGCGCAACGCCCATGCCAATGGGCTTCTCGCCATGAAGATCGTCGAGGTCGATGGTCATGTTCTCCGCCGCTACAGTCCCGCATTCGATACCGATCGCATGAGCGGTGATCGGGATCGTGACCTCGCCTGGATCCGCCGCACCTTCGCGGCCTATCTTTTGCCGCCGGCTCAGCAGTCCGACATTGTGGTGACTGAGGGGAAGGCGTCGACAGCGTTGCTGCCGTCGCTCTACCGGCCAGGTCAAGCCACAGCCGATGATCATGCCGCAGCAGCCGATCACAGACGCCGTGCCTATGCCGTCGGTCTTGTTGGCCGGGCGGGCCGGGCACCGCTGGTCAGTAACGTCGTGGCGGCTCTGGTGCTGGCCCGCGCGATCGAGAATACGCGCATGCCGCTTGCCAGGATCGTCCAGACGATTGCCATGGCGGCGCCCGTGGTCAGCCTGCACGCACCCGTGCCCGGCTTCGAGCGTGCCATGCGGCGGTTGATCGAATTGCCGGGCTTTCTTCCCGGGGCTGTTCCGAACGGCATCGACGGTGACTATGTCTATGACGATGGCAGCTTCGCGGTCGCCGAAGGCACGGGGCGTCCGTACATTCAGTTCATCGGCGAGTCGGTCCATCGCCTGACAGGCGCCACGCTGCAGCGGCGACTGGTCAATGCGCTGACGCGGGATTATCCGGTCGTGGCCATCTCGGAGACGGCGCAGCACATCCCATCCGAAATCAGCATCGCTGCCGATGTCGCCCTGGTCGGCGGGTTCCTCGACTACCCCTTCATCAGCATGATGTTCGAAGCCATGTATGGTGACACCGGTCTGGCGGCGCTCACGCGATGGACCAATGCCTATGACGCGCATTATCTGACCATCGATGACGTTGTGCTGGCGTTCCGGCCGGGTCGCGGCGCGTCCGAGGTGCTCGACGTGCTGGCTTCACTGACCGAGCGCAATCGTGTGGCCGCTCGCGATGGTGATGATGACGACGACGAGCCAGCATCCAAGGCCACCGGAAAATCCTCGAAGTCGAAACAGGATAGGACGTCGCCGGAGAAATCTTCCTCCGGAAAAGACAGTGGCGGCGGATGGAAACGTGACAAGCCGTCGGGTGCCGAGATCATCCAGCCGGAGCTCTGGGGGCCGGGGGAAGACGACCACCCGTCGCTGATGGTCGAGACGCTCTCCGGATACGGCAAGGCCAAGACCTGGGCGCTGGATCTCAAGGCTGATCTGGCCGATCACAGGGCAGGGGCTCTCGCCTGGTCGGACATGAGCACCAAACTATTGCTGCACGGTCCACCCGGGACCGGCAAGACGACGTTTGCGCGGGCGCTGTGCAACAGCCTGCAGGTGCCGCTGGTCGTCACATCGGTCTCGACCTGGCTGCAGGGCGGCCATCTCAACGATGTCATCGCCAAGATGACCAAGACATTTGCCGAGGCCCGCGCGATCGCCCCGTCCATTCTGTTCATCGACGAGATCGATGGCATCGGCAAGCGGCAGCCGGCAGAGCGTGAATATGCGGACTATTGGAATACGGTGGTCAACAAGGCGCTCGAACTGCTGGACGGCGCCGTGAAGAGCGAAGGGCTGATCATCGTGGGGGCCACCAATCGGCCGGACCAGATTGATGACGCGATCAAGCGCTCCGGGCGGCTGGAGACGCATATCGAGATCCCCATGCCCGATGTCGCAGCGCTTGCGGCCATCTTCATGCATCATCTCGGTGACGATCTGGCGGTGCTGGTTGGCGATGCTGGAAAACTGAACGGCGAGGCTCACGACGAGGTGGAGGCGGACGCCGCGGGAACGCATGAAGGCCCGCCGCCACCAGAAAATGATGCTGACACAGCCAGCGATGCACACGGCTCAGGTGAAACCCGGAAAGGAAGGACGACATGACAACGACATCGAAGCATATCGAACCGGGCACTCCTGACGCTGCCGCTTTGGTGCTAAAGCGGCTGGCAACGAGGGCGATGGGCCTGACTGGCGCCGACATCGAGCGGATCGTTCGCCAGGCGCGCCTGAAAGCCCGACGGGAAAAGCGGCCGATCCGCTATGAAGATCTGGAGGAGGGCATCCGGATGGATCGGCCGCAGGTGCCGTATGATCTGCGCTGGCGCTTCGCGATCCACGAAGCCGGACATGCGGTCGTCCATCATGCGCTGCGGCTCGGCACGATCCACGGCCTGAACATCGACACATCCGGAGGCGGTGGCTATAGCCAGCTCGGATTCACGGCATCGGGGAGCGATACGCTCGGCTATCGCGAGGATATGCTTGCGATGTTGATGGCCGGACGGGCAGCCGAACAGATTGTGGTCGGTGCGGTCTCGGCAGGATCCGGCGGCACCGAGGATAGCGATCTCGCCCGGGCAACCAGGCTGGCGCTTGCCATGGAGCGCTCCCTCGGCTTCGGCGCCGTCCAGCCACTGCTTTATCGCGAAGACCATGACCCGACCGCTGTGCTCGATGGCAATCCGGACCTCGCGGCCCGCATTCATGCACGGCTGGAAAAGGCTCTGGCGCGGGCAGTCGACGTTCTGAGCAAGAACAGGGACAGGCTCGACGCCCTCATCAAGGCCCTGTTTGATGCCCAGGTGCTGGATGGAGCGCGTGTGTGTGAGATTTTAAGGGATGGTTGATCTGTGAGGCAACGAACTGTTTCCCCTTGAGGGGCTTTCTCAAGCGCGCCTCTATGCACGCACCCACCATCATTGCCTGAAATGTCGTGAAAACCCGATGCCGCGTCGCCGCCCCTTGGCTTCGTCACTCTTGAGACCCGGCCTCGCATCGCTACGCGGCCGGAAGTGGGCCACGGCGTCATTCGGTGGAAATGGGGAGGCTATGCCTGATCACATCGAACAAGGTTGAGCCGGTGCGATAGTCAGTTGGTGTGGATGGTACTGCTCTATCTGCCCGTTCCCCTGCCGTACGGCTCGCGCCCGCTATCCAGTGACGAGATGAGATTAGCGAGCAGGGCCATGGGGCGCCAAGCTCAAGGACTCAAGAAATTCAGCGCGGCACTTATCACCTGCTCTCAGGGTTGCATTGACGCTGCGAACACTATTCATATTGTGTATTCAATGGGATTGTGGGGGAACGACATCGGGATGGACAAGCGCTCTTTTACGGAACGCGATATCTGCACGAAGTTCATCTTGCCGGCCGGGGCTATGGCTGAAAATGGGTGATGGGGCCTGAGAAGGCGGCGTATCGTGGCGGGTGCTGAAGCCTGCCAGAACCTCCCGAAGGAGCGATACGCCATGAACGACGATACCATGATCAGCCCGCTTCACCAGCCTGGTTCGATCCTTGACCCGCTAACCGAGATTGCCCGTGAGGGCGCACGCCAGATGCTGGCCGCCGCACTGAAGGCCGAGGCGGCCAGCTTTGTTGCCCGCTTTGCGGACGAGCGGCTGTGCGATGGCCGTCAGCGCGTTGTTCATCACGGGACCGGGCCGGAGCGGACGATCCAGACGGGGATCGGGCCGCTCGCCGTGAAACGGCACAAGGTCCGTGACCGCGCTGCCGTGGGAGCGGAGAAGAGGATCCGCTTCACCTCGAACATCCTGCCGAGGTGGGCGCGGCGCTCCCGCAGTCTCGATGCGCTGCTGCCGGTGCTTTACCTGCGCGGCGTGTCGATGGGCGACTTCCAGGAGGCGCTGACGGCGCTGCTGGGACCGGATGCCCCGAACCTGTCACCTGGTGTGATCTCGCGGCTGACGGCAGGTTGGCAGCAGGATTACGACCGCTGGCAGCGCCGCGACCTTTCAGCGCGCCGCTATGTCTACATCTGGGCCGACGGCGTCTACCTTCAGGCCCGTATGGAGCCGCAAGCCGAGTGCACGCTGGTGGTCCTCGGGGCTACACCCGAAGGAAAGAAGGAACTCGTCGGTTTCCAGGTCGGGGTGCGCGAGAGCGCGCAAAGCTGGCGCGAGCTGCTGGTCGATCTCAAGGCCCGCGGCCTTGCCGTGCCGCCGGAACTGGCTGTCGGCGATGGCGCCTTGGGCTTCTGGAAGGTCATGGATGAGGTCTTTCCTGGCACCCGCCATCAACGGTGTTGGTTTCACAAGATGGCTAATGTGCTCAATTGCTTCCCCAAATCCATGCTGCCCGCTGTCACCGCCGATCTGCGCGAGATCTCCCATGCCGCAACCCGCGCCTCGGCATTGGCGGCCATCGAGATCTTCAAGGAAAAATACGCCGCCAAATACCAGCGTGGCGTCTCCTGCCTGACCAAGGACAACGAGGCCTTGCTAGCATTTTACGACTTCCCGGCCGAACACTGGGAGCATCTGCGCACCTCGAACCCCATTGAAAGTGTCTTTGCCACCGTCCGACACCGAACCTCCGCACCAAGGGCGCACTGTCGCAGAAAACCGCAAAGCTGATGGTCTTCACCCTGGCCCGGGCCGCATCGAAGAAGTGGCGCAAGCTCAACGGCACAAACCAGTTGCCACACGTCATCGAAGGCGTCAGATTTACCGACGGGGTCGTCGCTGACGATGCCAACCAAAGCCGCGCCGCCTGATCAAGTCGCGTCACCCAAATTTATCCATAGCTCTGCCGGCCGTCAAGCAGGCGGGTTGGGACATGATGCTGCAGGTCCGGGAAGAGGTCTTCGTCACCAAGGGCCGCATCACTGTTCGTGGGAAGCTCGTCGCCCGCGGCAACGCCAAGAAGGCCGACGTCGTCCTCTATTACAAGCCCAATATCCCGATCGCGCTCATCGAGGCGAAGGACAACACTCATGCGGTCGGTGATGGACTGCAACAGGGGTTGGACTATGCCGAGACGCTGGCGATACCCTTCGTCTTTGCCTCGAACGGCGACGGTTTCGTATTCCACGATCGTACCGGCCTGCGGGAGGTGAAAGAGGAAAACCTCCACCTCGACCAGTTTCCGTCCCCAGATGAGCTTTGGCGGCTCTACAGTCGATGGAAAGGTCTGGACACCTCTGCCGAAGAGCTTGTGCTCCAGGACTATTATGATGACGGCAGCGGCAAGGCCCCGCGTTATTATCAGGTGAAACGCCGTCAACGCGGCCATCGAGGCCATTGCCAAGGGGCAGGATCGCGTCCTTCTTGTCATGGCGACCGGTACGGGCAAGACCTACACCGCCTTCCAGATCATCTGGCGTCTATGGAAGGCGAAGCGCAAAAAGCGCATCCTGTTCCTCGCTGATCGCAACGTGCTGATCGACCAGACCATGGTCAACGATTTCCGCCCCTTCGGCGGCGCAATGGCCAAGCTGTCCACCAAGTCGAAGACGATCGAGCGCCCGGACGGAACGGAAGAGGCCGTGCCACTGGCGTTGGATCGCAAACGCCGCATCGACACCTCGGTCGAAATCTATCTGGGACTCTATCAGGCTATCACCGGCCCCGAGGAACGACAGAAACTCTTCCGCGAGTTCTCACCTGATTTCTTCGACCTGATTGTCATCGACGAGTGCCATCGCGGTAGTGCGGCTGAGGATTCCGCCTGGCGGGAAATCCTCGAATATTTCTCTGCTGCCAGCCAGATCGGTTTGACGGCGACGCCGAAGGAAACGGAGTATGTCTCCAATACCGCCTATTTCGGCGAGCCAGTGTTCACCTATTCCCTGAAACAGGGCATCAGCGATGGTTTCCTTGCACCCTACAAGGTGATCAAGGTCCATATCGATCGTGACGTGGAAGGCTATCGGCCGGAAAAAGGCCAATTGGATCGCGACGGCGAGGAAGTCGAAGACCGCATCTACAACGCCAAGGATTTCGACCGTACCCTGGTGCTGGATGACCGCACCAAGCTGGTGTCCGCCAAGGTGACCGAATTTCTGAAGGAGAGCGGTGACCGTTACCAGAAGACCATCGTCTTCTGCGTCGATGAAGAGCATGCAGCCCGCATGCGCCAGGCGCTCATCAATGACAACAAGGACCTGAGCGACGAAAACGCCCGCTATGTCATGCGCATCACCGGCAGTGATACGCTAGGCCAGGCGCAGATCGGAAACTTCATCGATCCGGAATCGCGCTATCCGGTGATCGTCACCACGTCGAGGCTGCTCTCCACCGGCGTCGATGCACAGACCTGCCGCCTCATCGTGTTGGATCGCCCCGTCGGCTCCATGACCGAGTTCAAGCAGATCGTTGGCCGCGGCACGCGCGTGCATGAGGATACGCAGAAATTCTATTTCACCCTCATGGATTTCCGCGGCGCGACGAACCACTTTGCCGACCCAGAATCCGATGGTGATCCGGTGCAGATTTACGTGGCGGGTGAGGACGATCCCATCACGCCGCCAGATGCGCAGCCTCCGGGCTTCGAAGACAATGGCCAGGACGACTACACCACCGAGCCGCCGACCACCGGTGGCGAGGAGGTGACCTTTCCGCCCGGCGGCGGCGAACGCCAGAAGAAGGTCTATGTCGATGGCATTAGCGCAAAGGTCATCGCCGAGCGTGTCGAATACCTTGATGCCAATGGAAAACTTGTCACCGAAAGCCTGCGCGACTTCACCAAGGCAGCGCTGCTGCGCCATTTCGCCAGTCTCGATGATTTCCTGAAGCGTTGGAAATCGGAGGAGCGCAAGGACGCCTTGGTCAAGGAACTGGCGGCCGAGGGCCTGCCACTGGATATGATCGCCAAGGAACTCGGCATCGACCTTGATCCCTTTGATCTCGTCTGCCATATCGCCTTTGATCGCAAGCCGCTGACGCGGCAGGAGCGCGCCGACAACGTGAAGAAGCGTGATGTCTTTGCCCGCTATGAAGGCAAGGCGCGGGCCGTGTTGGACATACTCTTGTCCAAATATGCCGATGAGGGCGTCTTGAACCTCGACGACACAAACGTCCTTCGGATACCGCCAGCGAACACCATCGGAACGCCGATTGAAATAGTCCGCGCCTTCGGAGGGAAAACCGGTTTTCAGAAAGCTGTCTACGAAATGCAGGAGGCTATTAATGACGCTATTTGAGACTCGAGAGCTCGTTTTCGAAAACGATTGTGTAGGATTCGTTCGCCGCCGATCCGGACCTTGAGCTTGCCGTCCGCGACCCACTGAAAGAGCTGCGCCGCATGCTTGCGAAGCAGGACCGGGGTATGCACGTGATCGAAGAAGACCGCGTAGCCGATCTTGATGCTCCTGGGCAGGCTCATGATATCGAGTGGCCCCGGACCGCCCAGCACCGGGCCATACCAGCAAAAGGTGCCAGAGCGGCGTAGAACGTCGAGCGACCCCTGAAACGTCGTCGGTCCCGATCCGTCATAGACGACATGGACGCCCTCTCCATCGGTCAGGCGCAGCGCCTCTTCGGCAAATCGCCCCTCCGTGTCGACAATGACATGGTCTGCGCCCACTTCCCGGGCGACGGCGACCTTGTCCTCAGATGAAACCCGACCGATCACCCGGCCACCGCGCAACTTGATGATCTGGGTCAGGAGCAGGCCGACACCTCCTGCCGCAGCGTGAACGAAGGCAACATCACCGGGCTGCACCGGATAGAAGTCGGTCGCGAAATGGCTGGCGGTCAGCCCCTGCATCATGATCGAGGCCGCCGTTCGATCGTCGACCGCATCGGGAACCGGCACCAGCGACGTTGCCGGGATCGCGATCCGCTCAGCATAACTGCCGGGCGCATAGACCCAGGCGACACGCTGGCCGGGCTGAACAGCCTCGACGCCTTCGCCGACTGCCAGAACTCGACCGACGCCTTCGACGCCCAGGATCTTGGGATTGGGCATGTCAGTCCAGGCAATCCCCTGACGCACGCCGATATCCATGAAGTTGACCCCGGCAACAGCGATCTCGACCAGCGCCTCGCCCGGCCCGGCGACAGGCTCCGGTCGCTCGATCTGCTCCAGCACCTCGCGGCCACCGGTCGCGGTCATCACTACTGCTCGCATGTCTTTCTCCTATCTTGAATGATCGTTCCGCAATCGGTCAAAAAAGGGGTCAGCGCAGCGCGCGCATGACCATCTCCTGCAGGGCAGCCAGGGTTGATCGGTCGGCGCCGCCACGCCCGGCGACGCGGATCCCGGCGATATTGGCGATCAGGAATTGCGCGAGAGCCTCGGGATCGAGGCTGGCTGCAACATCGCCCTCACGCTGCGCGTCGCACATGCGGGCGACGATGGCCATGTGCAATGTCCTGCCCAGTGCCGCATGGATATCGACCAGGTCCGGCCGCGAGGCACCGAACTCGCAGGTCGAGCCGACGCCGAGACAGGGCGTGTACGCTGTCTCCACGACATGGCGCAGCATGGCGGCAATTCCGTCGATGGCGCGCGCGCCGCTGCGAAGCGCCTCGAAATGCGCCGCGCATTCGCCCATGCCGTAGCGCCGCACCGCCGCGCAATAGAGCTGCCACTTGTCGCCGAAGGCCGCGTAGAGGCTCTGCCGCCCGATGCCCATGGCGTCCACGAGCATCTGCGCCGAACTGCCCTCATACCCATGCTCGCTGAACACGGCGATCGCACCGTCCAGGGCAGCATCCGTATCGAATTCTCGAGGTCTTGCCATAAGCCATGTATAGCGATTCTGGAACGATCATTCAAGTATGGCGGCTCGGTTTTGCTTTCAGCACAATTTGCGGGTGGCAGTGGCCGTTAGGTGAGGATCGCCCGATCGTCAGATCTTCAAGGCGCGCAATCGCAGCGAATTGCCAATGACGCTGACGGACGACAGCGCCATCGCCGCCGCAGCGATGATCGGCGACAGCAGCAGTCCAAACGTGGGATAGAGCGCCCCCGCCGCGATCGGCACGCCTGCCGCATTGTAGATGAAAGCGAAGGCGAGGTTCTGGCGGATGTTGGCCATCGTCGCCTGCGACAGGCGTCGCGCGCGGACAATGCCGGTGAGATCGCCCTTGAGCAGCGTTACCCCCGCGCTCTCGATGGCAACGTCGGTCCCTGATCCCATGGCTATGCCGACATCAGCGGCGGCGAGCGCCGGCGCGTCATTTACGCCGTCACCCGCCATGGCCACCACCTTGCCCTGCGCCTTCAGGCGCTCTACCACCGCCGCCTTCTGGTCCGGCAGCACATCGGCCTCGACCTCATCAATGCCGAGCTTTCTGGCGACGGCTTCGGCCGTGGTGCGATTGTCGCCGGTCAGCATGACGATGCGGATGCCTTCGGCATGCAGGGCCTTCAGTGCCTCAGGCGTGGTCGCCTTGATCGGGTCGGCGATGGCGAAGATGCCGCCGATGGCATTGCCTATCCCGATATAGATCGCCGTCGCACCGTCGCGGCGCAACTCATCCGCCTGCCCGGCGAGCGACGCCGTATCGATCCCATGCTCGGCGAGAAAGGCGGTGCTGCCGAGCACCACTTGCCGTCCCTCGATCACGCCGACCGCGCCCTTACCGGTCGGCGAGTCGAAATCGGCGACATCGGGGATGGCGATCTTTCGTTCCTCGGCAGCCGCCACGATCGCGCGCGCAAGCGGATGCTCCGAGGCTTTTTCAACACCTGCCGCCAGCCGCAGGATGATCTCCTCGACAAATCCCGGCGCCGCGACGATCCGGGTCACCGCCGGTTTGCCTTCGGTAAGCGTCCCGGTCTTGTCGATCACCAGAGTATCGATCTTCTCCATCCGCTCGAGCGCCTCCGCGTTCTTGATCAGAACGCCGGCGGCCGCCCCCTTGCCGATACCGACCATGATCGACATCGGCGTCGCAAGCCCGAGCGCGCAGGGGCAGGCAATGATCAGCACGGAAACGGCCGCGATCAGGCCATGCGCCAGACGCGGCTCTAGCCCCCATACACCCCAGGCCGCGAAGCCGAGCAGCGCTACGGCGATGACGACCGGCACGAACCAGCCCGACACCTGATCAGCCATGCGCTGGATCGGCGCACGCGAGCGCTGGGCATCCGCGACCATCTGGACGATGCGAGCCAGCATCGTGTCGCGCCCGACTTTTTCCGCCCGGATGACGAGCGCGCCGGTCTGATTCAGCGTCCCTCCTACGACCGCTTCGCCGACTACGCGCGTCACCGGCATGGATTCGCCGGTCACCATCGATTCATCGATCGATGAGCGCCCCTGCTCGACCACGCCATCCACCGGCACGGTTTCCCCGGGCCGGACCCTGAGCCGCTCGCCGATCGCAATCGCCTCGACCGGCACATCTTCTTCCACACCGTCTGCCCCGATGCGTCGTGCGGTCTTCGGCGCGAGATTGAGAAGCGCGCCGATCGCGCCGGACGTCTGTTCCCGGGCGCGCAACTCCATAACCTGACCAAGCAGCACCAGCACGGTGATGACGGCGGCCGCCTCATAATAGACCGCGACCGCGCCATCAGCGTCACGGAAAGCCTGCGGGAAGAGCTGCGGCGCGAATGTCGCGACGATGCTGTATCCCCAGGCGACGCCGGTCCCCATCGCGATCAGCGTGAACATGTTGAGGCTGCGGTTGACGATCGACGCCCAGCCACGCGCGAAGAACGGCCATCCGGCCCACAGCACCACCGGCGTCGCCAGGGCGAACTGGATCCAGATCGAGATGTGCATCGGCACCAGATGATGCAGCGCCGGGATCAGGTGGCCGCCCATCTCCAGCAGGAACACGGGCAAGGCGAGCGCGAGGCCGATCCAGAAGCGCCGGGTCATATCGGCAAGTTCGGGACTGGGTCCGGCATCCGCCGCCGCGATCAGCGGCTCCAGCGCCATGCCGCAGATCGGACAACTGCCCGGCGCGTCCCGGCGGATTTCCGGATGCATCGGGCAGGTCCAGATCGTGCCCTCCGTTACGGCTGCCGTTAACGCCGCAACGGGGTGATGCTCATGGCGATCAAGTCTATGGGTGTGGCTAGGGTGGGAATGATCGCCATGGGTAGCAGCACCCTCATGGTGCGGCTCGGCATGCGCTACCCGTGCTGCATAATGCACGGGGTCGGCGTCGAACTTCGCCTTACAGCCGGCCGAGCAGAAGGCGTAACGCTCGCCTTCATACTCAGCCTTGTGAGCGGTCCTGGCGGGATCGACCACCATGCCACAGACCGGATCATGGTCGACGTGACCGGACGGCGTTTCGCCGTCCGGCTCATGATGGTGATGATGGCCGTGCGCCCCAGTCACCTCGGCGGCGCGTTCGCTCTTCTGATCGTCGTCGGCCATTCATCACCTTTCACACGCCGCGCGTGCCTTCCGGTCTTTGTTCACTCCTCGATCAGATGGAACTCTTCGAGCAGCTTGGCGATCTCCGTGCCTTCGAGCTTCTTCATCAGCAGCTTGCGCAGGAAGGCCGGTCCGGGAAGATCGATGCCCTTGCCGTCCCGCAGCGGACCGATCGCAGCAAGAAGTGTACGAATATCATAGGTCGAGTTGAAGACCTCCGGCACGCCGCGCTCGACATTCATCAGCGTGTAGACGGCCTCCATCGGGGTTCTCACCGAATATTCCGTGGTGAAGATGCAGTCCCGCTGCTTCGATTCCGCGAACTGGCCGATGAAGGCGAAGTTGACCGCGCCCTCCGGCACCACGTCCGGCCGGTCACCCGCCTGGCGCGGCATGAAGAAGGCGGTAATATAGGGCATCATCGTGGGAACGGTGCTGGCGCCGGATGCCGCGAGTTCGGGAATGTCCTCGACCGGCACGCCGAGGTGATAGAGCCATTCCTGGGTGATCTCCTCACCGGTGCATTCCTGCATCGGCTTCTTCACGAAGTCGCCGGGGCAATCGACAAAGAGCGCGTAGAACCAGGCGATCATCTGATCTTTGGGCTGCTTCTTGAAATGCGGCTGGCGATGAACCGTCCAGCTCAGCAGCCACGCCGAGTCCTTCACCGTGACGATACCGGCGGAGACGATCTTGCCGGTAAAGGGGTTCCGCTTGGTGATCTTCTCGACATAGGCCGGAATGCGGGCGTCGAGGGCAGTGATGGAGGCGGAGGCCCATTTCGTCTCCGGGATATGGGCGCCGAACACGTCGGGGCGGCCGAAGGCCGGATCCTTCGCGGCGATGCGGCGCCACAGGTCCCAGGCCGGCGCCGGTCCTTCATTGAGCTTCGCCGGCGTCCTGTGGTCGCCATTGTCGGAATTCTCGGTCAGCGAGCCGATCGTGATGAAGACGAGATCGTCTGGCCCGAGATCGACGCCGCCTTCGACGCCGCGCTCTTTCCAGTGAATGCGGGTCGCTTGCTTGCGGCCGGGCTGGATGTCGAAATCGACATCGGTGACCTCGACGCCGTAGCGGAACGTGACGCCGTGATCGGTCAGCCACTTCACCAGCGGCAGGACCATCGATTCATACTGGTTATAGCGGTTGAACTTGAGCGAGGAGAAGTCGGCGAGACTGCCGATATGATGGATGAAGCGGTGCAGGTAGAGCTTCATCTCCAGCGCGGAATGCCATTCCTCGAAGGCGAACATGGTGCGCCAGTAGAGCCAGAAATTGCTTTTGAGGAAGTCTTCGCCGAAGACCTCGTTGATACGCTTGTTCTCCATCTCCTCGCGCGTCGCGAGGAAGACCGAGAGCAGGTCCTTCTGGGCCTTGTCGTTTAGCGTCAACAGCGCTTTGTCGGGCACGTCCTGGCCCTGGTTCTGCGTCGTGCGCTGGAGCGAAAAGTTGGGATCGTCCTTGTTGAGCCGGTAGAACTCGTCGAGCACGCTGGCGTCCTCGATCTCCAGCGAGGGGATCGAGCGATAAAGGTCCCACAGGCACTCGAAATGTTCTTCCATTTCGCGGCCGCCGCGAATGACGAAGCCCTTTTCGGGCACGTCCAGACCATCGAGCGCGCCACCAGGGATTTCCAGCTCTTCAAGGATGGTGATGCGGTCGCCGGAAACGCCGCCGTCGCGGATCAGGAAGGCCGCGCCGGCAAGCCCCGCCAGCCCCGAACCGACAAACCAGGCCGTCTTCTTGTCGGCGCCCTCGGGCTTGCGGGGACGCACGAAGGCTTCATAGTTTCCGCTGCTATAGTGCATGGCGAACTCCTGTTCTTCTTGTTGGGATCAGTCTGCGGAGGGCTTGTAGCTGTAGAAGCCTTCGCCCGAGGCGATGCCGAGCCTGCCCTTGTCGATGTAGTTTTCCTTCAGCCAGGCGGCGAGCGACTGAGCATGCTCGTCGCCATGCGAGAGGATGTTGTAGGGGGTGTTCAATCCGATGATGTCGTAGATCTGGAACGGCCCCATCGGCGCGCCGGTGGCGATCCGCCAGACCTTGTCGACATCTTCCGGCTCGGCATAGCCGCCGGCCGCCAGATCGGCGGCCGCGTTCAGGAGCGGCACCAAAAGCGAATTGAGGACGTAACCCGCTTTCTCCTTGCGCACCGGGATCGGCACCATGCCGATGGCGGAGGCGAAGGCGATCAGGGCATCGAACACGGCCGGATCGGTGTCGTCCGTGCCCATCACCTCGGCGGTGTTGAACTTCCAGATGCTGTTGGCGAAGTGCAGCGCCAGAAACCGGTCCGGTCGGCCGGTGTAAGCCTTCAGGTCGCTCGGCAGCAGGGTCGAGCTATTGGTGGCGAAGATCGTCCTGTCCGGCGCGAGCCCCGCCAGTTTCTCGTAGAGCGCCTGCTTGATCGAAAGAACCTCCGGAACCGCCTCGATCACGAGGTCCGCGTCCGCGACGGCCGCGCCGAGATCGCTCAGCAGAGCGATCCGCTTGAGCGCCCCGGCCGCCTTGCCGCCAGCCGCGCCCGACACCTCGTTCGTGTAGGTTTCGACGAGCGCCGCCAGCCGTGCGCGCGCCTGTTCGAGCGCTTCCTCGCTGATGTCGCAGGCGACAACATCGAAGCCGCTATAGGCCGTCTGGAAGGCGATCTGGCTCCCGAGGACTCCCGTGCCGAGAACCGCCACTTTCCTGATATCGCTCATCCAATTTCCTTCTGCGCGGTATCGTCACTTAGAAACGGAGCCGCCACCTCCACCGGGACGCGGGCCAGCTTGCCGGTTTCCCGATCGACCAGGGCCCATTGGGTCAGCGAGGCGACGATCGTCCGGCCGTCTTCGGCATGGAATTCGACACATCGTGCATAGCGGGCACCCCGCGGCGCTCGGACGACCCAGGTGATCGCACTGACCTCGTCTCCCGCCCGGACATTGCCGCGATAGTCGACCTCATGGCGCAGCACGACCGCGACGAACCGGTCGCGATCCTGCGGCCGCGCGGCCGTCAGCCAATGCGCCACCGACGCATCCTGAATCCAGGTCACCCAGACCGCATTGTTGACATGGCCGAGTTCGTCGATGTCGGCGTCCCGGGCGCGGAAGCGGATATGGAAGCGCCGATGCTCATCCCCCTCGCCGACGAGTGGGTGTCCGTGCTCATCGCAGCCGATGCGTCGACGATCTGACACGATCCCGCTCACGAATACGCCTGCTCCTCATGCGACGAACCCAGTCCTGCCATGGCGCGGAAGAAGCCGACGAGCATCTCGTCGCGCGGCATGGCGCCTTCGACATCGCCCTGCACCGCCAGTCCCATCCAGAGCGCGTAAAGACCGATACCGGTTTGCATCGGCGGCAAGGCCGGACGAAGTGCGAAGCGTTGCGTCAGATCGGCGACGAGCTCACCGAACATCCGATAGCAGGCCGCCTTGCCCTCCCGGTGCCGCTCGGCGAAAGCCGGATCGCGCCGGGCATGGAGCTGCAATTCGATCGAGAGCAGTGACCATTGTGCCTCGTCGGCCAACTTCGCGAGCCGCGCGGCCAGCACCTGCAGCGTCGCCTCGATATCGTCGCCGGAGCAGTGCGCGACCAGGTCGCGAAGCAGTGTGACCTCGTCCTGGATATGGCTTTGCAGGATCTCGACCAGCAGATCATCCTTGCTGGCGAAGTTCGAGTAGAAGGCGCCCTGCGAATGCCCTGCGGCGCTGCAGATGTTGCGAATCGACATGGCAGCGACCCCCTCCTCGATAATCGAGGAATGCGCGGCCGCGATCAGCCGGTCCCGCGTCTGGCGCTGCGTGGCCTTGCGCGTAAGCGGCATGGGTTCGTTCTCCAACCAACGGGCGAGACGTGCGAAACCTTTTCGGAGGTTCCGCGTTCTCAGTGAAACCAGATATCAACTGATATCCTATATCAACGGCGATTTCGACTCGAAATCGTTCCTGGGCAACGAAATCTCAGTGTGAAGGAGCGCTCTTGGCTCAAACCTACATTGGCTATTCCCCGGACGTGGAGGTTCTCGGCGAGGACGAGGAGCGGCTGACCGCCGAGATCCTCGAGATCATGGCCACCACCAACCGGCGGGCCTTCGAGCGTCATCGCCACGCCGTGCGCGACGCCCATGCCAAAAGCCATGGGTTCCTGAAGGGCGAACTGATCGTTCACGAACTGCCCTCGCATCTGCGCCAGGGCTTGTTCGCCCGACCCGCCAACTATCCGGTGGTGATCCGCCTCTCTTCGGCGCCGGGCGACATCCACTCCGATACCATTCCCGCGCCGCGTGGCATGGCGATCAAGGTGATCGGTGTCGATGGCGAGCGGCTTCTCCCCGAAGACCAGGGCCACAACCAGGATTTCCTGCTCGTCAACATCCCGACCTTGAGCTTCGGCACGATCGGTAAATATCGCCAGCTCATCAGCCTTCTGGAGAAGAATGCCCAGAACCCGGCCTTTCTCCAGCGAGCGATGGCTGGGGTCGCGCGCGGCGTGGAGGCGGCAGTCGAAGCGGTCGGCGTCGAGCCCGGCGCCACGCTGCGCGGGCTCGCTCGCGACAATAACCATCTGCTGGGCGAAACCTATCATTCGATGGCGGCGATCCGCTTCGGCGACCATATCGCCAAGATCAGTGCCGCGCCGTTCTCCGACAACGTCCGTGCACTGACCGGCAAGGATGTCGGCGCGGTTGAGGATTCCACCATGCGCGATCTGGTGGTTGAACATTTCCGCGAGCAAGGCGCAGAGTATCAGCTCCGTGCTCAGCTCTGTGCCGATCTCGACAGGATGCCGGTCGAGGACGCCGCCGTGCTCTGGCCGGAAGACCTTTCGCCGCACCAGCCGATCGCGACCCTGCGCATCCCGCCACAGGAGGCCTATTCGCCGGCGCGGCGCGTCTACGGCGATGATGTGCTGTCGTTCAATCCCTGGCATGGTATCCGCGATCATCAGCCACTCGGCTCGATCATGCGCGTGCGCATCGCCGCCTATGAACGATCCACCCGCTACCGCCACGAAATGAACGCGCAACCGCGCGTCGAGCCGGCGAGCATCGACGTCATTCCGGACTGACGATCCGATCGTCACACGCAATCACGAAAGGAGGCCAGCCATGGCCGAGACCGAAGAAACCCCGCAGATCGATGAAACCCGCTTGCAGGCCATCCGCCGCCGCATCGAGGAAGTGGTTGGCGATGCGCCACAGCTCGCCAAGCTCGCCCTCGAGCAGATGGTGACGAAGCATAATCCCGACCTCAAGGGCACAGCCGGCTCGGCCGGTCGCGTCGGCGCGCAGTCCGGCAATGTCTCCGAGCTCACCGCCATCGCCAACCTCAAGCCCGGCGGCGCGGATCGGCTGAAACGCATATTCGGGCTGGTGAACGGCAATTTCGACGGGGCGCAGAAGGTCGGCACGCTGCACAACATGCGGTTCGTGTTCTTCGACAACGACACCCGCATCCTGTTCGCCACCGCCTATGACGGCGACTGGGACACCTATATCAACGACTTCGCCACCAAGATCCCCGATCTGATGGACCTGATCTTCGCCTCGGTCGAGGGCTGGCCGGGCATCGCCAGCCCCGAGGTCAAGGACTTCATCGCCGAGCATCAGATCACCGCCGCCGGCTGGTTCGTCGCCAATCCGCAGGTCACCGTCGTCGATGTGCGCCGGCTCCAACGGCTCGAACATGCCGTCAACGAATTCCTGGACAAGGTGGGCTGAGCCATGGCGATCCTTCAGAAACTAAAAGAGCACTTCTCGCGGGATAGCGTCACGCTCGACCTGCAGGACATCCAGGCGCTGATCCTCAGAAGCCGGCCGGAACCCTATGTCGGCGTTCACGCCATGCTCCATTTCGACGAGGCAGCGGGAGCCCGCAATCTTCTCGGCCGGCTGGCACCGCATATCGCTTCGGCCGACAATTGGAGCGAGGATCTCGATTTCTGGATCGGCGCTGCGCTCAGCTTCGAGGGTCTGAAGGCGCTCGGCGTTCCCGACGCCCAGCTCAAGACCTTTCCGCTCCCGTTCCAGCAGGGCATGGCCGCACGCGCGGAGCAGCTTCGCGACTTCGGACCCAACGCGCCGGAAAACTGGGAAGAGGTGTTCAAGCCGGGCAACTGCCATCTCGCGCTGACCATCTACGCGGTCGACGATGATGCGCTCGACAAGGCGCTGGCGACGGCGCGCACCGAACTCGACCGGAGCAGCGGCGTCACCTTGCTCGGCGAGCATCGCTTCGGCGCGCCGGACGGCGCGAAAAACCCGTTCGGTTTCCGGGATTCGATCTCCCAGCCCGCAGTGGAGGGCAGCGGCGTTGATCCGCTGCCAGGCGAGGAGCGGCCAATCAAGGCCGGCGAATTCATCCTCGGCTATGAGAGCGAGAACGGCCAGCCGCTCGGCATGCCCGAGCCTGCGGTTCTCGGAAGGAACGGCACCTTCGTCGTAATGCGCAAGTATAACAGCCGGGTCGGTTGCTTCAACGCCTTCCTCAAGGCACATGGCGACACGCCGGAGGAACGCGAGCGCCTTGCCGCCAAGATGTTCGGGCGCTGGCGCTCCGGCGCACCCTTGACGCTGGCGCACGATCACGACGATCCCGACCTCGGCGCCGATCCGCAGCGCAACAACGACTTCACCTTCAAGGACGATCCCAAAGGCCGCGTCGTGCCGCTCGGCTGCCATATGCGACGGCTGAATCCCCGCGATTCCGAGTTGACGCTGCTCACCGACGTCAACATCCACCGCATCATTCGCCGTTCCTCGACCTTCGGGCCGGTTTATTCCGAGGATGTGGGGCCTGAGGACGATGCCAACGGCGATCGCGGCCTGTTCTTCATCTTCATCAGCGCGCGTGCCTACGACACGATCGAGTTCATGCAGCAGGAGTGGATCAACCGAGGCAATTTCGTCGACCTTGGCGAAGAGCGCGATCCGATCGTTGGCCTGCATGAGGATGATGGCCGGTTCACGATCCCGCAGGCGCCGGCGCGCAAGCGCATCGACGGTGTGCAGACTTTCAATGTCATGAAGGGCGGCGAATATCTGTTCATGCCAAGCCTGTCCGCGCTCAAATGGCTGGCGGCCGGGAGCTGGGGTTAGGAACCCGCCGGTCAGTCGTTGGCCTTTGTGAAGATGAACGTGCAATTCATCAGGATCGCTGCGTTCGGCCTCACCATGATCTTTGCCAGTCGCGTCTGGCCCGATCGGTAATCCTGACGTCTGCAAAAACTGCCTCTAACGCATGATCGGCGAGGACGCTTCGGTCATCCGCATCGCTTGAGCGCAGGCGTTTCGGATCCCGGGTGGCTTTTGCTCTTCATAAGAGCTTGTCCTTCAGCAGCGTCTCAAGCCAATCGGCAAATACCTGCAGCCGGTGTGAAAGGTGCTGGCGGTGGGGATAGAGTAACGTCATAGGCATCAGCTCGGCTCGATGGCCGGGCATCACCTCGACCAATTCTCCCGCCTCAAGATGCTGTTTCACGTCATAGGCTGGGATCTGGATCATGCCGAGGCCTGCGAGGCAACAGGCGATGTAGGCCTCGGCGCTGTTGACAGTGACCCGCCCGCGCAACGGAACCCGATGCAGCTTCCCTTGCTCCAGCCACTCCCAATCCTCAACACGGCCGCTGGTCGGAGAAGCATAATTGACCGCCCAGTGATCTCCCAGATCTTCAGGAGAGCCTGGCGTGCCATGCCGCGTCACATAGGCTGGGCTGACGACGTTGATCAGTAGCAACTTTCCAATAGGCCGCGCGATCAGGCCTGAGTCGTTGAGCGGCCCCACACGCAGCACACAGTCGATGCTGTCTTCGACCAGGTTCACCGAGCGGTCGGTGACGCCGAGGTCGATGTCGATCTCGGGAAATTTGTCGAGGAAGCCAGGCAAAGCCGGCGCGATGGCAGTACCATCGGTACGTCGCCGGAGACGGAATTGGACTAGCGATGGTTGCCTTGCGAGTAGGCTTAGCCTCGAAGCTGTCTATCTGTGGGTGACACCGGGTCGTCCGGCGGGCGAGCGATCTTGGTCTTGATCGCAGACCTGCCGGGATCCGGTGATCGCCCAATGGGCGTAGACCGTGTGGTTGGCTAGTGAGGTTCCAAAGGCCGGTTGTATCTTGAATTAGTCCTTTAGTTAGAATAATTCTAAACTGAACATTTTTCTGCGTTTTCCTTCCATCACGGAATGAGGTTGCGTCGACGCAGCATCATCCCGCTGCACACACAATCACTGCTCGGAGCACCATTCATGCGCGCCCTTCACAACGAAACTCATCTCATCGAACGGATAGGCTGGCTTCGGGCGGCTGTACTGGGTGCCAATGACGGGTTGATCTCGACGTCGAGCCTGATCGTCGGTGTCGCCGCGGCGACAAACGCCTCGCATGAGATCCTTGTTGCCGGTGTTGCCGGTCTGGTGGCCGGGGCGATGTCGATGGCGGCGGGCGAATATGTGTCGGTCAGTTCGCAGGCCGATACCGAGGAAGCCGACATGGCGCGGGAACGGCACGAGCTGGCGACGCAGCCGGAGGCCGAGTTGGCCGAACTCGCGGCAATCTACGAGCAGCGCGGCGTGGCCCCAGAGCTGGCCCGGCAGGTCGCCGAACAGATGATGGCGAAGGATGCCTTCGAAGCCCATGCGCGGGATGAACTCGGATTGGCGAGCCATGTGATGGCAAGACCGGTTCAAGCTGCGCTGACCTCGGCGGTCACGTTTGCGGCGGGTGCGGCTTTGCCGTTGATCGTCGCCCTGCTTGCGCCGGCCGGAACGGCTGCATGGACCGTGTCCCTTGCTTGCCTCATCGGTCTTGCCATCCTCGGCGCAATCGGGGCACGGGCGGGCGGCGCCAGCATCTGGAAACCGACTATCCGGGTGGTGTTCTGGGGCGCTGTCGCGATGGCCTCGACCGCATTGATCGGCTCCGTGATCGGCCGGGCGGTGTGACGATGAAACGTCTGTCGCTCGATTTCCAGACCGTCATGTCGGCAATTGCGGTCCTCGGGATGATGCTGGCCGTCGCCGGGACCTGGCCGCCGGCGGAAGGCCTTTCCATTCTAAGATCTCCCGGTCTGGCGATGGTCTATTTGGCCGGAGGGCTTCCCGCCACCTGGAGCGCCCTGACGGCGTTGTGGCGCGATCATATCCTCGACATCGATCTTCTGATGGTCGTCGCGGCCGTGGCGGCGGCGATCGTCGGGGCGCCGTTCGAAGGCGCGGTGTTGCTGACGTTGTTCAGCGTGTCGACCACGCTTGAGCACCAGGCATTGGGACGCGCGCGCAGGGCTGTTGAGGCGCTCATGGCGCTCCGGCCGGAGACGGCTTTCCGCAAAGGAGAGGACGGGACCACGGTGGAGGTTCCTGCTGCGGAGCTTGCCGTCGGCGATGTGGTGGTGCTGCGTCCGGGCGCACGCGTGCCGACCGACGGTGTGATCCTGCATGGCCGTGGCGGAATCGACGAAGCCAATATCACCGGTGAGTCGATGCCGGTCTCCAAGGAACCGGGCGAGCAGGTTTTCGAGGCGACCGTCAATCTTGACGGGGTCCTTGACGTGACGGTCACCAGGACGGTCGGCGACAGCACGATCGCGCGCATGATCCAGCTCGTCACCGAGGCGCAGGAAGCGAAGGCGCCGTCCGAGCGCTTCAGCGCGTGGTTCGGCCAGCGTTATACGGTCGGTGTCCTGCTGGGCTCCGCTCTGGCCCTTGCGGTCTTCTATTGGCTTGGCCGCGACTGGGAACAGGCCCTCTACAAGGCCGCGACACTCCTGGTCGCCGCCAGTCCCTGCGCGATCGTCATCTCAGTCCCGGCAGCGATCCTGTCGGCGCTCTCCGCCGCGGCGCGAGGCGGCGTGCTGTTCAAGGGGGGCGGTGCGCTCGAAACGCTCGCCGCTGTCGATACCTTCGCGTTCGACAAGACCGGGACCCTGACCAATGGACGTGCAGAGGTTACGCGCATTGTCGCCCTGGATGGTGAGGATCGCCGTTTCCTTTCGCTCCTTGCCGGGCTGGAAGCGCATTCCGAGCATCACATCGCTGCCGCCATCCGTCGTGAGGCCCTGGTTCATGGCGTTGAGCCGGTGGCGGTCGTGGACGTTACGTCGCATCCGAGCGCCGGCATCGTCGGCTACGATTCCTTCGGCCCGATATGGGCCGGCAACGCTCACCTCGTCGAGGACATGGGCGCCTCCGTCGATGATCCGGCGTTCCGTGAACTCGCCGACAGTTCTCAGACCGTGGTCTATCTTGGGCGCGGTGCGACCGTTCTGGGGGCGGTCAGTGTTGCGGACGAAGCAAGAGCCAGCTCAGCCCCGGCGCTGGCCGCGCTTCGCGCCGGTGGCGTCAACCGCATCGTGATGATGACCGGCGACCGCAGGCCGGTGGCCTTGCGCATCGGTACGGAACTTGGCCTTGCGCCCGGCGAGGTTCATGCCGAGATGCTGCCGCAGGACAAGGTGCTCCAGGTCGGCGACCTCGCGCGTGATGGCAAGGTCGCTTTCGTCGGCGATGGCGTCAACGATGCCGCCGCATTGGCTCGCGCCGACGTCGGCATCGCCATGGGCGCGGCGGGGTCGGACGTCGCACTGCAGGCCGCCGACGTCGCCCTGCTGTCGGAAGACATGAAGAAGCTGGCCGATGCGCACCGGCTTGCACGGCGGACGGCCGTCATCATCCGACAGAATCTCGTCCTCGCGATCGGCGCCATGCTGGTACTTGTGACCGGCGGCCTGTTCTTCGACCTGCCGCTTCCGCTCGCGGTGATCGGACACGAAGGCGGCACCGTTCTGGTCGTGCTGAATGGCCTACGCCTCCTGTCGGACCGAATCCGCGCCACCGACGGCTATCTCCACCATTCTCGTCAAATTGAGTTCCAGGATCAAACGGGCAGCACGTCCGGATCGCGGGCGACCTCGCCCACCACACCATGATTGGACCCAGTGCTGATTGGGCGGCAGCCGGACCTTCCCTGTCCTAAAAACCGCAAAGGGACACCGATGCTGACTTTGACATCGCTCGGCGCGCCACCGCATCCTTATCGACTGCGGGCTGTTCCAGGGGCTCAAGAACCTGCGCGAGCTTAACTGGGAGAAGCTTCCGGTTCAGCCTGCGGCGATCGGCGCGGTCATCCTGACGCAGGCCCATCTCGACCGTTCCGGATAGTCGCCGGCATCGGATAACACATGCCTCGTCTCACTTGCGCCAGATCAAGAACGTTCCTTTGCCAATGGTGTATCAGGGGGGGAAATGAAGGATCGGATCGTGGTCAAGGCACAAGAACTACCCTCAAGTTTCCACCACGTGCGGTTGGTTCTCGCTCGCGGCAAAGACCATCCGGAGGGAGATCGGGAAGAAGGCTATGATCTTCTGGTTCCGCTCAACCACGAAGGATTCCTTGATCCGCTGGAATGGAAGAAATCTCGCGACGCCTGTCGCGTCCGATATTTTCGGGACGGTAAGACGGCCCGCATCGGGCTGTTGCGGCGCAAGCCCGGCGGGCAGTGGTATTTCGATTACGAGCCGGGTGATCGGGACGACGAGATCGGTTTCCGCCTGGGCGAGGAGTGCTTCCGTCTTGGCGAATACATCTCGGTCGGGCGGGAAGGCGCGTTTGTCACCTATCAGGTCGCGCGCGTCGAAAAGCCCTGACGCCGGGGCGAAATTGCAGAAAAGGAGAAAGAACCTTGTCGAATACACCTCACACTCTTGGCGACGAATTCCCAGACCAGATGGACGCCATTCATGCCCTGAAGGCGAAAAGCCCGGAGTTTGCGCATGTTTTGACGGAATATGACGCGGTGAACGACAAGATTCATCGGTCCGAGACACGTCTCGACGCCATTTCCGAAGCAGCCGAGGCCGATCTGCGCCGCCAGCGGCTGATGTTAAAAGACAAGATCGTGGCATCGCTCCGCAACGCGTGAGGGGACTGCGAGGCCGCGTTTTGCTGCCCCGCTTGCATTACCCGATTTCGGGGAGATCAGCGACACCACTCTCCCCGAAACCATCGCTTACAGCCGACCAGACCGACCCATCAAGGCCCGAGTGTGGCCGCATGCCCGGCCGCAATCTCCCCCTCAATTCACGAACGGCCAAGATACAGAGACGCTGCCATGCCGGCCGCAAGGCCGAGCACGCTAAGGGCGCTGACGGGCCCGCCGATCCTTGAGCCTCCGACCCATGCCGCCATCACGGCTTTGACAAGTGTATTCATGGCCACGGCGATCAGGATCGCATCTGCCGCAAGACCGGGCTCGATCGAATGCGACGCCAGGCGGGCCATGGAGATCGAAATCGCATCCACATCGGCGATGCCCGAAGCGGCGGCGGTCACCAGAACGCCCGCATTCCCGAACGACTGCTGAAGCAGATGCGACACCACCATGACCACGGTGATGAGTGTCCCCATTTTCAGGGCAGGCGCCAATTCCAGCGGGTTGGTGATCGTAAGTTCCGGCTGTTCGGAGGAGCCGCGACTTTGTAGCAGCAGGAGCCCGGCGCCGATGGCGAGCACGCCACCGCCGATGAGCAATGGCCATTTGAGATGCGGAAGCAAGCTTGGGTTCAAGGCCGTCGCCACGACTGCAACGCGGATGATCATGGTCAAGCCGGAAAGAAGCACGCCACAGGAAAGCAGCGTGCTGGACTCGGGGTGCCGGCGGGCAAGCCTTGCCAGCGTCAAGGTCGTCGCTGTCGAAGAGGCGAGCCCGCCCGCGATCGCCGTCATCAGGACGCCAAGCCGGTCCCCGAACACGCGGACGGCGACGTAGCCGGCGAAGGAGACCGCGGCGATCAGGATGGTCAGCAACCAGATCTCATATGGATTGACGGTGCCCCAGGGATCGACCGGCCTGTTCGGCAGGATCGGCAGCATGAGAAAGGTCATTGCCAGAAGCGTCAGGCCCGACCGGATCTCATTCCAGCTCAGCGACGCGACCCAACGATGCAACGGCTCGCGCAGGGCAAGCAGCACAGCCGTGGCAACAGCCCCGGCGATGGCGGCTGCAAGGTCGCCGACGACGGCAAGCGTTCCCAGCAGGAACGTGGCTATGCCGGCGACGACGGATGTCGCGCTGTAATTTCGCTCGGCCCGCGCTTCGAGCCAGTGGTAGGAGGCGAATGCCGCGGTGAACCCGAGGAAAACAAGACCGATCACGAGGCCAGAGTCGAACTGCCGGGCCAGGGCGCCGGTAATGCCGCCGGTGAGACCGGTCAGCGCGAACGTTCGTAGACCTGC
This sequence comes from Rhizobium sp. X9, assembly GCF_018873185.1. NCBI lineage: Bacteria > Pseudomonadati > Pseudomonadota > Alphaproteobacteria > Hyphomicrobiales > Rhizobiaceae > Rhizobium > Rhizobium sp. X9. The sequence goes on from NZ_CP071312.1 coordinate 1,809,023, forward strand.
CGCGCGCAGATGGTCTTCCTCGTTGCGGGTACGCCATCCACGCTCCAGGCCGATCAGCAGACCGATCGAAAGCGATACCGCAAGGCGGCTGAGCAGGGCGTCAGTGTCCATGGTCTCCCGAGTTGCCTTTCAGCATCTGGCGTCGATGTCGATGATCATTTGTCTATGAAGAACCTTGCCTCAAACCCGTCAATCCTGCCGCTTGCGGGAGATTGGAGTTCTATCCGTCCATTTGTTCCGGCAGCAATGGTCCGGGCGATGGCGAGCCCCAGGCCGGCCCCCCGCACCAGAGCCTGACCGCGCTCGAAGGGCTCGCTCAGCCGCGCAAGCACTGCGGAAGGCACGACCGGGCCGGCGTTCGTGACGCGCAGACAGCCGTCTGCCGACAAGGTGACGGCGACCGGTTCGTCCCGCACGCCATGCTTGAGGGCGTTTTCGATCAGGTTCCGGGCCAGGATGGCGAAGGCGTCGGCGTCGATGCTTGCGAATACCGGCGCGTCTGGCAGTGTCAGGTCGATGCGCCCTGCAGTCTCGGCCTGCCCGTCGAATTCGCTCACAACCATCCGCAGGATGGCGCCGATCTCGACCGGCGCCTCGGCGAGAAGGCGTCCGCCCTCGACTCTCGCCAGTTGCATGAGTTTCTCGGTGAGGCGGGAAAGGCGCCGCAAGGCGGTCTGCATATCCTCGGCGCGCTCGCGCGTGGCGTCGTCCGGCGCTTGCGCGATCATGCGCTGCGCCTGCGCCAGTGCAGCAGCCACCGGTGTCCGCAGCTCATGGGCCGATTTGGCCGCCAGGCTGCGCTCGGCCTGCAAGGTACGCGTCAATCGGTCCAGGAGGTGGTTGACCGCTTTGGCGACGGGGCCGATCTCCGAGGGCAGGTCCTCCGCGTCGATGGGTGTCAAATCACCGCCGCCGCGCGCCTCGATCTGCGAGCGGAAGGTCCGAACCGGGGTCATGGACAGCCGGACAATGACCCAGATGCCGATCAAGCCGAGCGGGACAATGACGGCCAGCGGCAGGCTCAGCCCGAGCAACAGTCGCCCGGCGGTCATCCGGCGATGCGACAGGGGCTCCGCGATGGTGATGGTCAGATTCTGCTGGAGGGTCGCGTCGGAGTAGAGGCGGTGCGTCGGCGTCGTGGCAAAGCCCATTCCGGAAAACGGCGGGAATGCCGCGAGATCGGCGCTGTGCGATCGCAGCAGAACCTTGCCCGCGGCATCGCGCACGACATAGGTGAAATACTCGTCGTGCTGGCGGAGCGTGGCAACGCGCTGTTCGGTGTCGTCGGCATCGCGGCCGATGATCTCGATCGCCGCAAGCGGCAGGATGCGTTGCGCCGTCTCTTCGAGGGCGCTGTCGAACACCTCGTCCATTTCGTGGCGCAGCATCTGCGCGGTCACGACCGCGGCAAGTGCCCATAACACCGTTAGCCCTAGCCCCAGCCATAGCGAGAGCCGCCATTGCAGGCTCCTGGGCCGCTTCATCTTGCCGTTCCAAGACGATACCCGATGCCCCGCACCGTATCGATCGCGCCGTGGCCGAGCTTCTTGCGCAGTCTGCTGACGTGAACCTCGATCGTATTGCTCTCGACCTCTGCGCCGAATGCATAGAGCCGATCTTCGAGCTGCGCCTTGGTCATCGCGATGCCGGGCCGCTGCAGAAATGCTTCGAACAGCGCCCATTCGCGACCGGTAAGCTCAACAGGGCGCGCGCCGTGCATCACGGTCCGGGCGGCGAGATCGATGCGCAGGTCGCCGATCTCGATGAGAGGATTCGGGTTGCCGCTGTATCGCCGCGCCACCGCATTCAGCCGCGAGGAGAGTTCCGACAGATCGAACGGCTTGATCATGTAGTCGTCGGCGCCGGCATCGAGGCCCGCGATGCGGTCGGAGATCTGGTCGAGCGCCGTCAGGATGATGACCGGCGTCACGCTGCCCTCGGCTCGAAGCTTTTTGAGAAAGGCGATGCCCAATCCGTCCGGGAGCATCAGATCGAGCAGGATGAGATCGTATGCCGCGCTTTGGAGATGTTCGCGCGCCGCATCGAGCCGTGTCACCCAGTCCACCGAGTGGAGGGCGGCAACCTGCTCGCGCACGGCCTTTCCGAGGATAGCATCGTCTTCGATCAGTAGAACTCTCATCCCAGGGTCACCCGTCTCGCCATCCTCCTGCCTAGCGTCCGATGCTGTCGGTTTGCTGAAGACCGCCCCATCGCTGCTTCAGGCGTTCGTCAGGAGAGCGTGCCATGGTTCCCCCCGAAAGCGCGTTGATCAGGAACAATGAAACGATGAAACATTTGCTGGCCGCGATCCTCGTTCTGGCGTTTTCCGGTCCCGGTATCGCCAAGGCTGACGACGACGATTGCCATGTCTCGATGGATCGATGGAAGCCGCGGGAAGCGGTCGAAACAATGGCCGCCAGTCAAGGCTGGACCGTTGCCAGGATCAAGATCGATGACGGCTGTTACGAAATCCGGGGAACCGACCGGAATGGCCTGGCTTTCAAGGCCAAGGTCGATCCGGAAACCCTCGAAATCGTCAAGTTCCGGCACAGGGATCGCGATGACGACCGTCACGGATCGAGGCGTCAGCGGCCGCCAGCCTCGCAGAACGACACCGTAGGCGGAACATCCTCCAACACCCTGCTCGGGACGACCGTGCGGCCCAAGACCACCATCAAGTAGCAATCCCATCTCGCTATCGCTCAAGCGCTGCGACCGTCGCAAGGAGATCCCGCCATGCCTCATGATCCGGCCCGTTATTCCAGAAGCATGATCGTCATCCACTGGCTGACAGCCCTGCTGATCCTCGGGGCCTGGCTGACCTCGACGGGAGGCCGTCATATGGCCGAAAACCCGCCCTTGCTGCATTTCTCGTTCGGGTTGGCCGTGCTCGTCCTGGTGCTTCCGCGCTTGATCCTGCGCCTTGCGGGCGGAACCCCGGACGCGCCGCAGTCCAATGGCCGTCTCGCCCTTGCCGTCAAAGCCGGACATGTGCTGTTGTATCTGTTCCTCATTGCCCTGCCGTTGAGCGGTTGGTACGCGGCGTCGCGCCTCGGTGTTCCCGTTTCTTTCTTCGGCTTCCAGCTTCCGGCGATCACCGAGCGGGTGCAGGGCGCACCGGGCCTGATCGCGGACATTCATGAGAATGCCGGCACGATCATCCTCTACCTTGCCGGACTGCATGCCGCGATGGCGGTCTGGCACCAGTACGTCCTGCGCGACGGGACGTTGCAGCGGATGTCTCCGCGCTAACGCAGCGGCAGCCAGCCACGCGCCTGAGCGGAGCGTGGCTGGCTGCCGTCTTGTTCAGTCCCCGGAGCTTTCGCGGCTGGCCTGCCGACAGGCCGGTCGCTCCTGCATCTGCTGCGGACCTGACCGTGTCCGATGTTTCCTGACGAAGTGCTGACGGAAAATCCCGATGGCCGTCAGGCAGCCCTCAGGCGGCTTCGCCACAGTGACGAGGACGGGTCGGCGCTCTGCGACGACCCGGACACCGTTTCCTCGCAGAAGGCAAGCCGACATGAAATCGCTTCTCGCAGCTCTCGCCATGACAACCGCCCTCACGTTCCCTGGCCTCGCCATGGCCCGGCCGGTGACATTGACCACAACGCTGACCAACTATGGCGGCGACGGCGCCTATCTCGCGCTCTACGTCACCGATCCCCAGGGCAAATATGCCGGCACGCTCTGGGTCGCTGGCGGCAAGTCCAAATATTACGAGCATCTATCGGGCTGGTATCGCGCCACTGGCGGCCGCGCCGGTATCGACGGCATTACCGGCGCTAGCGTCGGTGCGGGGCGCACGCTGGAGATCTCGCTCGACCTTGCCGATGCGCTTTTCGACGCAGGTTACACGCTGCATGTCGACGCAGCCGTGGAGGACATGCGTGACAGCCCCAACGAGGTCGCCGTTCCCCTGACCACTGCGGGCACGAAGACGACCGTTCGCGGTCGACGCTACGTCTCGACCGTTGCCTACTCCTTCTAGGCGGTAGACGACATGATCCGTGTCATCCATCGCTGGCCAGGCCTTCTGGCCGCTCTTTTTCTGCTGGTCTTGAGCCTTAGCGGTGCAGCACTCTCGCTGTTTCCCGCCGCCGAACGGTTGTCCGCCCCGCAGGCCGAGGCAGGGCTTTCCGTCGGGACGCTGGCCGGACGTATCCTCGCCATCCACCCTCAAATAGAACAGATACGTCGCGCGCCCTCCGGCAAGATCACCGCCTACTGGTTTGAGGGTGGGGCGCCTCAGGCCGCCATCATCGATCCCGCAACAGGGCTGGGTGTCGCCTCCAGCGATCCGAATGCCGTCGAGCAGTGGCTTACCGGTCTGCACCGGTCGCTCTTTCTCGGTGACGGCGGGCGTATCGCAGCGGCAGTGGGCGCTGCCGCCATGCTGGTCTTGGCTGTGTCCGGCACTATGCTCGTCGCCCGCAGGGCCGGCGGCTGGCGGCGATGGTTCGCGCCGATACGCGGGCCGCTCGCCGGAAGATTGCATGTCGAGATCGCGCGCGTCGCCGTCGCAGGCCTCGTCTTGTCCTCGGCCACCGCATTGTGGATGACGGCGTCGACATTCGATCTCCTTCCCGACGCGGCCACATCTCCCGTCGCCCACATCGAGGCGAGCGGCCGGACCGGCATGGCCGCATCGCATATGGATCTGCTGAAACGGACACCGGTCACCGAACTGCGCAGCCTGGCGTTTCCCGATCCGGCCGATGCGACGGATGTCTTCACGCTGAAGACGGATCGCGGCACGGGCTATCTGGATCAGGGCACCGGCGTGCTGCTGGCCTGGAGCGACCTGACCGGATGGCAGCGTCTCTCGGAGACTATCTATATGCTGCATACCGGTCGAGGCGCGGCCACCTTGGGCCTCGTGCTCGGCATGATGGCGCTCGGCGTGCCGGCGATGGCGGGCACCGGCCTCATCCTGTGGCTGGCGGGTCGGCGCGGGCGGCCACGGATTCACGGCAATGTAACGGCTGGACGTGCGGAAACGATCCTGCTTGTCGGCAGCGAGAGCGGCAGCACATGGAGCTTCGCTGCGACACTGCACGCCGCGCTGACGAAGCTCGGGCAGGCGGTTCACACCGCGCCGATGTCGTCATTCGATCCTGAACGCTACCGGCATGCCCGGCGCGTTCTCATTCTTGCGGCAACCTATGGCGATGGCGATGCGCCCGCTTCGGCGCGGGGGTTTCTCGATCGCCTGCAAACCCTGCCGGTAGAGCCAACCATTCCGATCGCCGTGCTCGGCTTCGGTGACCGCAGCTTCCCGGCCTACTGCGCTTTTGCCCAGGTCGTTGCGAGGGCCGCCGAGGCGCGAGGGTGGAGCACGCTCATCCCATACGAAACCGTCGACCGGCAGTCGCCGCAGGATTTTGCCCGTTGGGGACGATCGCTGGGCGAGGCAATAGGGATCGGGCTGGAGCTTGTCCATCGGCCAGCCTTGCTGGCGGCCTCCCCATTGACCCTCGTTTCGCGACGCGAATACGGCGCGGAGGTGCAAGCTCCGACAGTGATCCTGTGCGGTTCGTGCTGCCCAAAGTCCCGTTCTGGCATCGGTTGGCCGGGCGTGGCTTCGGTCGATATTCGGCAGGCGATCTTCTCGGCGTGCTGCCCGAGGGTTCGTCCGTTCCACGGTTCTACTCGCTGGCTTCGGGACGGCGCGATGGCTTCATCGAGATCGTCGTGAAGAAGCATCCGGCGGGGCTCTGTTCCGGGCAGCTCTTCAATCTGGAGCCAGGATGTGCCGTTCGCGCATTCATCCGAACCAATCCCGGCTTCCATGCCGGCAGGAGCAGGATACCGTTGATCCTGATCGGAGCTGGAACAGGGATAGGGCCGCTGGCGGGCTTCGTGCGCGCCAATGCGCGTCGCCGTCCAATCCACCTGTTCTTCGGAATGCGTCATCCTGCCAGCGATTTCCTCTACAAGGACGAACTGACGCGCTGGCATCGCGAAGGGCGCCTTCACCGGCTCGTCGGGGCCTGCTCGCGCGGGCGGATGCCGCGCTATGTCCAGCACGCTCTTCTTGAGGATGCCGCCCAGATCGCAGCCCTGATCCGCAGCGGCGCGCGCATCATGGTCTGTGGTGGGCGGGATATGGCCGTCGGCGTTTCGGCGGCGCTTGCCGAGATTCTCGCGCCGGTAGGGTTGACGCCGGCCCTGCTCAAGGCGGAGGGATGCTATGTCGAAGACGTCTACTGATCCGATGAGGCACGCGCTCAACGGACCGACCATGGGAACGCGCTGGTCCGCGCTGTTCTACACGGAGGCAGGGTTCGATCCGGAGCCGGTTCGACACGCTCTTCAGGCGGAAATGGACGAGGTGGACGCGCAGATGTCCACCTGGAAGCCCGACAGCGCTCTGATGAGGTTGAACGCCGGTCCCGTCGGCGACTGGATCGATGTGCCGGCGCGTCTGGCAGACGTTCTGCATCTTGCGCTCGAAATCGGCCGTGCGTCGGGCGGAGCTTTCGATATCGGCGTGGGCGATGCGGTCGTTGCCTGGGGTTTTGGCCCGCAAGCGGCCGACCGGGCCCTGATCCGGAGGGCACTCGCGACATCGCGCCAACCCGCCCATGTGGCGCTCGAGCTCGATCCTGTTCGCGCGGCGGTGCGCAAGCGCGCGCCGATCACGATCGACCTCAACGGCATTGCCAAGGGATATGGCGTCGACCGGCTGGTCGCGATCCTCGGGCGCTTCGGCATAACTTCCGGCCTCGTGGGAATTGACGGCGAGATGAGGGCGCTCGGTCTGCGCCCCGATGGTGAACCGTGGAACATTGCCGTAGAAGGTCCCGACGCGGCCCGTCGAGCGCCGCACTCCGTCCTCGCCTTGCAGGAGGCTGCGGTCGCCACCTCTGGCGATTACCGGCATTGGACTGTCGTGAACGGTCGCCGTCTCTCGCACACCATGAATCCGCGCCGCGGTGCGCCGCTACTGTCGTCGCCCGCTTCGGTCACGGTCGTCGCGCGAACCTGCGCTGAAGCCGATGCCTGGGCGACCGCGTTGACGGTTCTCGGTCCGACGTCCGGGACCGAGCTTGCCCAGCACCTTGGCCTAGACGTGCTGTTTCTTCTGCGAGACGCCTCGGGCGGGGTCCGGCCGATAGCGACAGGACCTCTTTTTTCGGCAGGCCGGGAGACCTGTCGAAGGGTTCCTGAGGTTTATGGGCAAAGTTTGAAGCAATCGCACAATTCGGACTGACAGGACCGGAAAATGGCCGTGCCTCCTGGTGGTGGCTGGACTTTGGCCAGCTATTCTTGTCAATCGACGTTGTAACGGGACCCCGTATCGGCTTCCAAATTCCATTCAACCCAAGATTTCATATCGCGACAGTTGATGTGGAGAATGCGCCAGAACGTGAGAGGCGCGGATTTGCACGCTTAACCTTTTGAAATTTATCAAGTTTAATTTCTGATCTCTCTGCTGTTTATTTCATCACAGGTTGCTTAATGTAGGAATTTCTTAACCGCCGTAGCTCCTACGACTTTACTAGGCCATGAAGTCGGCCCGGATCATAGCAACCCGCAATTGGTGGGACCGATAGGTTGGAAGATTGCGGGTTTAGGCAAATGCTGATACGCTGGGGTACCGTAAGGACATGCTTGCCATGCTCATGGCGGGGCGCGCCGCCCAGCAGATCGTGGTCGGCAAGGTGTCCGCCGGGTCCGCTGGTTCGGACGAAAGCGGTCTCGCCAGGGCAACGAAGATGGCGCTCGCCATGGAGCGTTCCCTCGGCTTCGGTGCGATTCAGCCGCTGCTCTACCGCGATGACAAGGACCCGACCGCCGTGCTCGACGGTAATCGAGATCTCGCAGCCCGCATCCATGCGGGATTGGAAAGGGCATTTGCGAGGGCGGTCGAAATCATCAGTGAGAACCGCGACAAGCTCGACGCGCTCACCACGGCGCTGTTCGATGCGCAGGCTTTGGATGGCGAGGCGGTGAAGGGGCTGCTCAAATACGGTGATCGTGGGCCAGAATAACAGTAGATTCGGATTTGAATTGTGTTCTTGGAATAGTCGACGGTTGCTATGGCGATGTGTCGGTGCTGGCCGGTATCCGGCTGGGGTAGAGGTATATTTGCGCCTTTATTATGGTCCTTCAGTCTAAAGTTGTGACACTTCAAAGCCGACAGTCTGCTCAATTTGCAAGTGCGCGCCGTCCGGCAGAGCGGGCAGCATTTCTCCATCTGCATTACCGGAGATATCTGATGCTTAGCAGGAGTAGAGGCATCGCCAAAGCGCAGAAGGATAATCCCCCGAGGTGCTGGTATCCAAGAACGCCAAATACGCCACCGAGTGCGAAGAAGACAATCGTGACGAGGTGGAGTTTCAAGCGCAGCACGATGGCCAGCCTGTCGGAGCTGGAATTGTTTCCCAGAAGCATGGCGATGCCCACCCCGATATCGGTTGCTACACCCGAAACGTGGGTCGTTCTTACGCGACTGCCGGAAATCCGCGTCGATGCCGCATTCTGCAATCCCATGGTCAGGCTCAACAGGCCCACCACCAGCACACCATTCGGGGAGCGTGCGCTCAGGGTGATGAAAAGCCCGACAAGCATCAGAAGCGCGGCTTCGACGATCAATGTGAGGGCGTAGATGTTACGACGTAGCTGCCGCTTGCCGACTTCGATGAGACACGAGGCGATGAAGGCACCAAGGATGAACATCACGACGATCGTCAGGAATCCCAGTGCCAGGTCGGACCGGGAGACTGCGAGGAAATCGGAGGCCATCGAGACATTGCCGGTCATGTTGGCTGAGAAATAGCGGTAGCCAAGGTAACCGGCACTGTTCACGCCGCCTGCGACGAACGCCAGAATTGAAGCCAGCATCAGGTCTGTTGCCGGAGTCCTCTTGTCGCCTTCTTGGATGAGCATTTCGATTTTACATTGCTATGGATGCGGTGGGGAACGAACCGCGTGTCGTTTCTGTAGGGCAGGATGCAACGCCGAAGCGCGAGAGTCGATGGGGGGCGTCCATCTGCGTGACGGTTTGCATCATGTATGAGCGAACAGAAGCTCGGCTTCCAGCCCGCTATCGGCCTTTCTGTTCCGCAGCATAAAACCGATGCGATAGACATCGACGATTTCACGAACGATGGAGAGACCGAGGCCAGAGCCGGGGGATGCCATGTCAAGACGCCAGCCGCGGCGGGTGAGATTGCCGAGTTCTTGCTCCGGCACGCCCGGACCGTCGTCCGAGATCGTCAGACGCAGGCCGTCTTCGTTGCGCTTCCAGCGCACGCGAATTTCGGCCGTCGCCCATTTGACGGCATTTTCGAGCAGGTTGCCGATGAGTTCGCGAAAGTCGGCTGGGTCCATGGGCACGGTCTCGGTGTTTGGGCCGTCGATCTCGAACCGCAGCCGCTCGCCGGAAGGGGAGCGCTTGAGGATGCGCACAAGTTCGCCGACGATCATGGCTACGTCGGCGTCCGAGCGGCGCAGGTCCGCGCTGGCGGCGATGCGGGCAAGCGCCAGTTCCCGTTCCACATGATTACGCATGACGGACGCCAGGTGCTCCAGTTCGTCCGCCATGGCCGCCTCACCCTTGTCGCGCAGAGTGAGGACATCGTTCGAGAGCACCGTCAGCGGCGTGCGCAGGCCGTGGGCGAGGTCGGCCGCGCGCTTCCTCGCCTTGCCCATCATCGCTTCCTGCGTATCCAGAAGCGCATTGACTGCCGCCACGGTGCTCTGGAATTCACTGGGATAGGCGCCGGTCAACTGGTTGGCACGCCGCTCGCGGATGCGCACGATCCCTTCGTTCAGCGCCGCCAGCGGCCGCAGCCCGAGGGTGAGCTGCAGGATCGACGCGACGACGAGGAAGACGCCGAGCCCGGCGACGGCCGGCAGGATGTCGCGGATGAAGGCGGCTCTGGCCTCCTCCAGCGTTTGCGCGTCGATGGCGACCGCGATGCGCAGCGCGCGTTTCCCCTCCGGTGCAGCGACCTGCACGAGCCGCTCGAGGACGATCAATGAACTTCCGGCCGGGCCGGGCAGCAGGTAGCGATGAACCGCGCCCTCGGCGTGCCTGTCCATGGGCAGGGCAAGGGCCGTGTCGAACAGCGACAGCGAGCGGACGGTCTGCCCCCGCGCATCGTCGACGATCTGCCAGTAAAGCCCGCCATAGGGCGTGGCGAAGCGCTGGTCGAGCGGGCTTTCCGGGCGCTGGAGCGTGCCGTCGGCGGCAAAGGACAGCGCGCCGGCCAGCGTGTTGATATGGCTGGTCAGCTCCGCATCGATGCGGTTGCGGATGTTGCTGGAGAAGAGCGAGACCAGCAAGGTGACGGTCAGTGTCAGCGCGAGGCTCACGGTCAACGCGGAAATCAGCAGGAGGCGGCTGCGAATGGAGGTTGGCCATCTCATGCGGCGGCGATCCGGTAGCCGTAGCCGCGGCGCGTCTCGATGAAAGCCTTGCCCAGCTTGCGCCGCAGCCGGCCGATCAGCACCTCCACCGAATTGCTGTCGCGGTCGAAATCCTGGGCGTAGAGCTGCTCGGTCAGTTCCTGCTGGCTGACATGGCGCTCGCGGTTCTGGAGCAGATGGTGCAGGCAGCGATATTCGAGCGGCGTCAGGTCGACCGGCCGGTCCCCAAGCGTCACCGATTTGACGCGCGGGTCCAGGTGTAGGCCGCCGGCGCTGAGGACGGGGCTCGGCTCGCCGGCATAGCGGCGCAGGATAGCGCGCAGGCGGGCGAGGACTTCCGCGATCTGGAAGGGCTTGGCGAGATAGTCGTCCGCCCCGGCATCGATGCCTTCCACGCGCTCTTCCCAATTGCCGCGCGCCGTCAGGATGAGGACGGGGAAGCGGCGCCCGTCCTTGCGCCAGCGTTTCAGGATCGTCATGCCATCCATGGAGGGGAGGCCGAGATCGAGGATGGCGGCGGCGAAATCCTCGCTGTCGCCGCGATACCAGCCGTCTTCGCCGTCGCGGGCATGGTCCACGACATAGCCCGCCCGCTCCAGATGGGCGATGAGATCGCGGGCGATCAGCCGGTCGTCTTCAACGAGCAGGATGCGCATCATTCGTTCTCGACTTCGAGGATCGTGCCGCTCGCTGCGTCGATCTCTATTTCGACGAGCTGCCCTTCGGGCGACAGAACCTTGAATTTGTAGAGGAAGATCCCGTGCTTCCGGCGTGGTTCCACGCGGACGATATCGCCCCGGAAACGCCGGCTGACGATGTCGCGCAACTCGGAAAACGGTTTGATCGCGCCCTTCTCGACCGCCTCCTGAACGGCGTCGAGGGTGCGTCCGTCCGCGTCGTCCCCCTCATCGTCTGCGTGAGCGATTGCGCCGGCCGAAAGGAGCCCGGCAAGGGAAAGGGTGATGACGGACATGAAGAGCACACGCATGTTCGAAGCCTAGCACGGCGAGGCTGAAATTTTGCTGACATTTCCCGTCAGCCATCGCTCAGCCACGGCTGCCTATGGTGCGTCCAGCGTCGGGGCAGGGTGCTCCGGCCGGCCACAAGGAGAAATTCCATGAAGACAATCCTTCTCGCAACCGCCCTTCTCGGCCTTTTTGCCGCCGGTGCGGCCCGTGCCGAAGATGAGGGCAAGAGCTGCGACGTGCCGAAGGACAAATGGATGACCGAGGATGCCATGAAGGACAAGGCCAAGGCGATGGGCCTCGACGTCCGGCGGATAAAGGTCGAGAACGGCTGCTACGAAGTCTATGCGATCGATGCGAAGGGCGCCAAGGTCGAGACGATCTTCAATCCGCAGACCGGCGAGCCGGTCGGCTCGGAAGGAGCGGAATGATGGCGCCACTCTCCCGAACCAGCGGGGCGGGGGAAAGCGTCAAGGTGTGGGACCCGCTCGTGCGGGTCTTTCACTGGTCGCTGGTCTGCCTCTTCGTTTTCTCCTTCGTCACCGGCGACGAATGGAAGAAGGCCCATATCCTCTCCGGCTATGCCATCGCCGGGCTGATCGCCTTGCGCCTGGTCTGGGGGCTGCTGGGGCCGCATCACGCCCGCTTCGCCAATTTCCTCTATGCCCCTACGACGATTCTCGCGTTCCTCCGTGACAGCCTCGCCTTCCGCGCCAAGCGGTATCTCGGCCACAATCCGGCGGGGGGCGCCATGGTCGTTCTGTTGCTCGCGGCGGTGTCCGGCATCGTGACCACCGGCTATATGATGACCACGGATGCCTATTGGGGTGTCGGCTGGGTGGAGGATGTCCATAAGGCCCTTGTCTATTCGACCATCGGGCTGGTCGCCCTGCATATCGCCGGCGTTGTTCTAGCCAGCGTCGAGCACCGGGAAAACCTCGTTCGCGCCATGGTGACGGGAAGAAAGCGCCGCGAAGATTGATGTGCTGCCGTCTCTATGGCATACATTTAGAATAATTCTAAATCCATTGCCTGAAGTCGTGTAACCACAGCCGATCTGCTGAAATCGGAGATGCCATGCGCGCCGTCCACAGGGAAAGCCAACTCATCGAACGTATCGGCTGGCTCCGCGCGGCGGTGCTGGGTGCCAATGACGGGCTGATCTCGACGTCGAGCCTCATCGTCGGTGTCGCGGCGGCGACCGCTGCATCGCAGGAAATCCTCGTCGCCGGTGTCGCCGGGCTGGTGGCCGGCGCGATGTCGATGGCGCGGTGCTGTTGACGCTGTTCAGCGTGTCGACGACGCTTGAGCACCAGGCGCTCGGCCGTGCGCGCCGCGCCGTCGAGGCGCTGATGGCGCTTCGTCCCGAAACGGCGTTCCGCTGGCAGGCCGATGGCTCGGTGCTGGAGGTTCCCGCAGCGGAGCTTGTCGTCGGGGATGTCGTGATCCTGCGGCCCGGCGCCCGCGTGCCGGCCGATGGCGTCATCCTGCAGGGACGCGGCGGTATCGACGAGGCCAATATCACCGGTGAATCCATGCCCGTTTCCAAAGAGCCGGGCCAGCAGGTGTTCGAGGCCACCGTCAATCTGGACGGCATTCTGGAAGTGGCGGTCGCAAGAACGATCGGCGACAGCACGATCGCCCGCATGATCCGGCTGGTCACGGAAGCCCAGGAGGCCAAGGCTCCCTCCGAGCGTTTCAGCGCCTGGTTCGGACAGCGCTATATCGTCGCGGTGCTCCTCGGCGCCGCTCTAGCCTTCGCCCTTTTCTACGGGGTGGAGCGCGATTGGGAGCAGGCGCTCTATCGGGCCGCGACGCTGCTGGTCGCGGCCAGCCCCTGTGCGATCGTCATATCGGTGCCTGCAGCGATCCTGTCTGCGCTCTCGGCGGCGCGCTCGAAACACTGGCCGCCGTCGATATCTTCGCCTTCGACAAGACCGGCACCCTCACCAACGGCCGGGCGGCCGTGACGCGGATCGTCGCGCTGGACGCGGACGAATGCGGCTTCCTGTCGTTGCTCGCCGGGCTCGAAGCCCATTCCGAGCATCATGTCGCGGCGGCCATACGCCGGGAGGCGGCTGCACGTGGCATCGCGCCGGCGCATGTCGTGGATGTCAGCGCGCGCCCAAGCGCAGGGATCGTCGGGTCGGATGCGCTTGGTGTCCTCTGGGCCGGCAATCTTCATCTCGTTCGGGACATGGGGGCGTCCGTCGACCACGCCCGGCTTCGGGAACTGACCGACAGCGCCGAGACCGTCGTCTATCTGGGACGTGGACCGACCGTTCTCGGCGCCGTCGGCGTGGCGGACGAGGCGAGGGCGAGCTCGGCCCCGGCGCTCGCCGCGCTGCGGGCCGGCGGCGTGTGCCGCATCGTCATGATGACCGGGGACCGCCGGCCGGTGGCCTTGCGGATCGGCGCGCTGCTCGGCCTTGCTCCCGACGAGATTCATGCCGAAATGCTGCCGCAAGACAAGGTGCGTCATGTGGGGGAACTGGCGGGTGGCGGCACCGTGGCCTTCGTCGGCGACGGTGTCAATGACGCGGCCGCTCTTGCCCGCGCCGATGTCGGCATCGCCATGGGCGCGGCCGGCTCGGAGGTCGCCCTTCAGGCCGCCGATGTCGCCCTCTTGTCGGAAGACATGAAGAAGCTGGCCGATGCGCAGCATCTGGCGCGCCGGACCGCCGCGATCATCCGGCAGAACCTCGTCGTCGCGATCGGCGCCATGCTGGTGCTGGTAACGGGCGGGTTGTTCTTCGATCTGCCTCTGCCTCTGCCTCTGCCTCTGCCGCTGGCGGTGGTCGGACATGAAGGCGGGACCGTGCTCGTGGTCCTCAACGGCTTCCGCTGTTGTCGGATCCGATCCGGCGGCCAGTGGACAGGGCCACATCCGTCCGTGCGCCGGAGGATGGGTTGGAGACGTCGCCACCGGTTGCGGCCACGTCGTCGGCCGACACGCCGGTGTAGGCGCCGGTCGCGTTCCGCGGATCAACAGGAAAGAAAGCGGGTGCGCGTGTTCTCTTCGAGAAGCAGGCCCGTGATTCCGCCGAACACCCATTCCCGCAGGCGGCTATGACCATAGGCGCCGGTGACGACGATATCGGCGTCGCTTTCGTCGACGAATTGCAGAAAGCCGATCGTTTCGTCGGCGCTTTTGATCATCTGCGGCCTGGCCTTCACATTGTGCCGGGCGAGATAGGAAACGATATCGGAGAGGCTCTGCCTCTCGGCCGGCGCGGGCTCCGGGGAAACGGAGACGACGGCGACGTCATAGGCGACCGAGAGCAGGGGAAGCGCATCCGCAATCGCGCGGCGGGCCTCGCGGGTGTCCTTCCAGCCGATGACGATCTTTCGTGTCGCAATCGTGTCGCAGTCGCTCCCGACCACCAGAAGAGGCCGGCCGGCACGCAGGACGACGGTCGCCGGGTCCGCGCGGTCTCCGGCCGCCATCAGCACCAGATCGGCGACACGGGCGGCCGCCACGACCGCGTCGGTCGGCGCCATCGTTTCGCCGCGCCATTCCGCCTCGATCCTGTTTGCCGCCAGATGGAGGAACGTGGCGCGAGCCTCCTCCATGCGCTCTGCGAGCGTTCCGGCGGCGCAAAGCCCTATGAGCCGAGCACCCGAGCGAGACGCCAGATCGACCGCGGCCTCCGTGATCGGCTCGACCGGCCGCTCGATATCGAGGTTGACGAGAATGGATTGATAAAACACGCGTACATTCCTTCCGTTCCAGGCAAGCGGTCGGAAGCATAGCGCCGATAACGCGGCATATATTGATCCTGGTCAAGTGTTGCGCGGGGCCTCGCCATCGAGGACCGGATCAGCCGCCCCGTCCTGCCTCCAGCAATGCCTTGCCGTGGATCGCAAGCATGCGTTCCTCGTTCGCCGGGACGATCAAGGTCCGGAACGGCCGCAGGAATTCCAGCCGGGCGAGGATCGCATCGCGAACCGGTCCCGCATTTTCCCCGACGCCCCCCGTGAAGACGACGGCGTCGAGTCCACCCATGGACACTGCCATCATGGCCGCGAACTGCGCTACCTTCAGGGCAAAATAGTCGAGGGCGAAGCCGGCGCGCGGATCCGCGCTTTCGAGCAGGGCCTTCACGTCGTTGCTGAGGCCGGACAGGCCCTTCAGGCCGGAGCGCTCGTAGAGCGCATGTTCCACATCGTCGATGCCCATGCCGAGATTGCGCAGCATGTAGGTGACCGCGCCGGGATCGATCGCACCGGTGCGGCTCCCCATCGGCAGACCGTCGAGCGCGGTCATGCCCATGGTCGTGTCGACGCTTGCGCCGTCCTTCAGGGCACACAGGCTTGCGCCATTGCCGAGATGCCCGACCACGACCCGGCCGCGCGCAAGATCGGGGTGTTCACTTGCGAGCACGCGGGCAATCCACTCGTAGGACAGGCCGTGGAATCCGTAGCGGCGGATGCCCCGATCCCGCAGCGTCGCATCGACGGCGAAGACCTGGAAGAGCGGTGCATGGCCGGCGTGGAAGGCGGTATCGAAACAGGCGATGTCCGGGGCGTCCGACAGGCGGTCCGACGCCGCGATGCCCGCGAGATTGTAGGGCTGGTGCAATGGCGCGAGGGGCGCCAGCGCCGCAAGCCGATCGAGAATCCCGGGCGTGACGACGACAGGCGCGACGAAATCGGCGCCGCCATGTACGATCCGGTGTACCGTCGCCACCATGCGCCATGCGTCGTCGTATCGGTCGATGAGGTCGATCACCGCGGCCATGGCGGTCTCGTGGTCGTTCGCTGCAAGCGCCCTGTCGACATGGACATCGCTTGCCACGACCGTCGCGCTCAGCCTGGCCTCGGTGCCGATGCCGGTGACCTTGCCCTTGGCGAGCTTGTCGAGTGCCTCATAGCCGAAAACTTCGAATTTCAGGCTCGACGAACCGGTATTGAGAACGAGCAGGACGTCATTCATTTGATGCGGCCCTTGGCGCGGGCATCCGCGAGGAGGCAGGCAAGCGCGCAGGACAGGAGGCGCGTGCGCTGGTCGTCGGCCCGGCTTGTCAGAACGATGGGGACGCGGGCGCCCAGCACGATGCCGGCCGCCTCAGCGCTGCCAAGAAACGTGAGCTGCTTCGCCAGCATGTTGCCGGCCTCGATATCGGGAACGAGAAGGATGTCAGCATCGCCGGCGACGGCCGATTCTATGCCCTTCTCCCGTGCTGCCTGCGGGCTGATCGCATTGTCGAAGGCAAGCGGCCCGTCGATCAGGCAGCCGGTGATCTGCCGGCGGTCCGCCATCTTGCAGAGTGCTGCGGCGTCGAGGGTCGCCTGCATCTTGGGATTGACCGTTTCCACCGCCGCGAGAGCGGCGACCTTCGGCGCGCGCGCCTCGCCGAACACCACGCGCCAGAGATCGACCGCGTTCTGGACGATATCCGCCTTCACCGCGAGATCGGGCAGGATGTTGACGGCGGCATCGGTGATCATGAACGGTTTCGGATAGGATGCGATGCTCATGAGGTAGCAGTGCGAGATGCGCCGCTCCGTGCGCAGCCCCGCGCCGGCCTTCACGATCTCGCCCAGAAGCTCGTTCGTATGCAGCGAACCCTTCATGATGGCACCCACATGGCCGCTCGCGGCCAGTTCCGCCGCCTTGGCCGCCGCCGCATGGCTGTGCTCGGTATCGACGATCTCCCACCCCGCGATATCGACCCCGGCCTCTCTGGCCGCGTCGGTTATCCGCGCCGCCGGGCCGATGAGCACCGGCGTTACCAGATCTTCCTGCACCGCCTCGAAGCTGGCGGCAATGACATTGGCCTTTACCGGATGCACGATCGCGATACGGGTGGGCGGCAGCGCACGGCAAAGGGTGAGGATCGCATCTGTCTGTCGGCTCATGGAATGTTTCCCTGGAACTCTATGGAAAGAGCAAACCCTGCGTAGGAACGGTAATCTTCACGATGGTCCCAATGGAGGCAAGAGGTGTTCTACCCCTGTCGCGCCGCGCCATTCTGGTATTTGGCGGATGAACCGTGCCCGGGCTCTGGATAAGAAGCGATTGCAACCATGGGCGCTTGGATTTTGATGGTTCCGTTGGTGGGGGCTAACGGGCCGTATTGACCGCAACGGCTGTTGGTCGGCGGGCACACCGGCATGTATGTGATGGCACTTGCGTCTCCCGATCGACGGATTCCAACGTCAAGTTTTGCAAGCGCAGGCTTCGGTCAGCATTCTGGCTGTGGCACGAGGCATGACGTTCGCGCATCCGACATGAGCGAAGCCCTTCAAATCGACCGCAACGATACACGCTTCTCAAGCTCGGCCGCCTGTTCCTTGCGCTCACTGTAGCGGTCGGTGAGGTAGGCGGAGGCGTCGCGCGTGAGGACGGTGAACTTCACCAGCTCCTCACAGACATCCACCACCCGGTCGTAGTAGGACGAGGGCTTCATCCGGCCATCGGCGTCGAACTCCTGATAGGCTTTGGCGACCGAGGATTGGTTCGGGATGGTGACCATCCGCATCCAGCGGCCGAGAATGCGCATCTGGTTCACGGCATTGAAGGACTGGCTGCCGCCCGAGACCTCCATGACGGCGAGGGTTTTGCCCTGCGTCGGCCGGACCGATCCGACCGAGAGTGGAATCCAGTCGATCTGGGACTTCATGATGCCGGTCATCGCGCCATGGCGTTCCGGGCTCACCCAGACCTGCCCTTCCGACCATTGCGAAAGATCGCGCAATTCTTGCACTTTCGGATGACTTACCGGCGCTTCGTCAGGCAGCGGCAGACCTCTTGGGTCAAACATGCGAACCTCACATCCGAGCCGTTCGAGCAGCCGGCGGGCCTCGAATGCGAGCAGGCGGCTATAGGATATCTCGCGCAACGAACCGTAGAGGATCAGGATGCGCGGCCTGTGCGTCGAGAATGCCGGACGCAGGGCGTCGAGATCGGTCGAGTGCAGGTGATCGCCCTGCAATGCGGGAAATGTGTCAGGCAATGCGCTTTCCTTCCTGATCGAGAACCTGTTCACCGTCCTCCTTGAAGAACGGCTCCTTGAAGGTGTCGGGCAGAATGTCGAGTACCGCTTCAGACGGGCGGGCGAGCCGGGTGCCGAGCGGTGTCACGACGAAGGGGCGATTGATCAGGATCGGCGTTGCGATCATCGCGTCGAGCAACTGCTCGTCAGTCAGGTCTGGGTTGTCCAGACCGAGTTCGGCATAAGGCGTGCCTTTCTCGCGAATAGCTTCCCGAACGTTCAAGCCAGCGTCCGCGATCATCGTCGCAAGCTGCTCGCGCGTCGGCGGCTGCTGCAAATACTCGATGACAACAGGTTCGATGCCGGCAGCGCGGATCAGCGCCAGCGTGTTGCGGGACGTCCCGCAGGCGGGGTTGTGATAGATGGTCGCGTCCATGGTCAGTGCTTTTCGGTGGCGGTGGTTCTGGAAACAGCGGGGGCGGCCTCGTACCAGTCCTTCGAACGGTTCACGATCCAGACGACCGAGAGCATGACCGGAACCTCGATGAGAACGCCGACGACGGTGGCGAGTGCCGCGCCGGACTGGAAGCCGAACAGGCTGATGGCGGCGGCAACCGCGAGTTCGAAGAAATTGCTGGCGCCGATCAGAGCCGATGGCCCGGCAACGCAATGCCGCTCGCCGGTCATCCGATTGAGCAGATAAGCGAGCCCGGAGTTCAAATAGACTTGGATCAGGATCGGCACGGCGAGCAAGCCGATGACGGCGGGCTGGGCGATGATCTGCTCGCCCTGGAAGGCGAAGAGCAGAACCAGCGTCGCGAGCAGCGCCACCAGCGAGACCGGCTGCAATCTTGCAAGCACGCCGTCCAGTGCCCGCGTCGTACCGTCAACCGTGAGCCGGCGGCGGATGATCTGCGCGATAATAACGGGCACGACGATATAGAGGGCGACGGAAAGAACGAGCGTATCCCACGGCACGGTGATGGCGGAGAGGCCGAGCAGCAGGCCGACAGTCGGCGCGAAGGCGACGACCATGATGGCATCGTTCAACGCCACCTGCGACAGCGTGAACAGCGGCTCACCGCGCGTCAGGTTGCTCCAGACGAACACCATGGCCGTGCAGGGCGCCGCGGCCAGGATGATCAGGCCGGCAATATAGGAGTCGATCTGGTCGGCAGGCAGGTATAGGCGGAACAGCCAACCGATGAAAAGCCAGCCGAGCAGTGCCATGGAGAACGGCTTGACGGCCCAGTTGATGAACAAGGTCACGCCGATACCGCGCCAGTAGGTGCCGACCTGCGCCAGAGACCGGAAATCGATCTTGAGCAGCATCGGAATGATCATCAGCCAGATCAGGATCGCGACGGGAATGTTCACCTTGGCGACCTCGGCCGCGCCGATGATCTGAAAGAGACCGGGCATGAGATGGCCGAGGGCGACACCGGCGATGATGCACAGAAACACCCAGATGGTCAGATATCGCTCGAACGTGGACATCAGGCGGACTTTCCCTGCGGCGACGTCGAACCTTCCATCGCACCGATCTGGCGAAGCTTGGTCTCAAGCGCCATGTGATCGATGGATGCCAGCGGCAGGCTGACGAACGCGGCAATCCGGTTCTTGAGGAAACGCGCGGCCTGTGCGAAGCCACGCTGGATCTCGACGTCCGATCCCGTGACGGCGGCAGGGTCTTCGACACCCCAATGGGCGGTCATCGGATGGCCGATCCAGACGGGACAGGCCTCGCCGGCAGCGCTGTCGCAGACGGTGAAGATGAAATCCATCCGCGGTGCGCCGGGTTCTGCGAACACGTCCCAGCTCTTCGACGAGAAACCCGTCGTTGGATAGCCCAACGCTTCCAGCTCCTTCAGGGCATGCGGATTGACTTCGCCCTTGGGCTGGCTGCCGGCGGAGAAGGCTTTGAACCGTCCGCCGCCCTCCTTGTTGAGGATGGATTCGGCGAGAATAGAACGAGCGGAATTGCCCGTGCAGAGGAACAGCACGTTGTAGGTCTTGTCGGTCATGGTCGTGGTCCGTGGTTAGGTCGGCGGCCGGGTAAGCCTCATGATGGTCGCTGACGATGGGCAGATGGAGGAAAGCTGGCGGGTCGCCAGCACGGCTGCGGGAACGCTGTCTCGCAGGACTTCAGAAAATCCGACGCGCGTGAAGAACGGTGCTGCGCTCGTCGTGGCAAGGAAGACGTCGCCGGCTTGATCGAGACCCGCCACCGCCCGCTCGACCAAAACGCTCCCCAGTCCTTGCCCCCGATGATCGGGAAGCACGACGACCGAACGGAGGAGAAAATCGTCGCCGCAGCGCTCGACACCGAGGAAACCGATAGCCCGGCCATCCGATGACAGCGCCCTGTAGAAGGTGCGGCCGTGATCCTCGATGTCGTCAGTTGGCAGATGTGCTTCCGTCAAGGCTGCCTTGAGGCCAGCGTCGTTGCCTTCAATTTGCTCCAACCTGATCGCGCTCATGACAGCTTCGCCTCCGGGGCGCAGCAGGGCGTCAGCTCGGCGATGAGCGGAGCGCAAAGCTCCGTCGATCCGCCGCAGCAGTCCTTCAGGAGGAATAGGGTCAATTCCCTCAGGCCGTTAAGGTCCGCCCGGTAGATGATCGACCGGCTCTGCCGCTCGCTCGTCACCAAGCCTGCCCGCGAAAGCGTTGCGAGATGCGCCGACATGGTGTTTTGCGGTACGTCGATGAGGCGGGCGAGCTCACCGGCCGGGATGCCGTCGGGTTCGTGCCGGACAAGAAGGCGGAAGGTCTCCAGTCGCGTGGTCTGTGCCAAGGCGCCGAGCGCCGCAATTGCTGTGTTGTTATCCATATATCCAGATTATCGGATATATTGAGATTGTCAATCGCGGGCGGAGATTAACGTCGTGTACCCTTCTCGGACATGGCGACCACAAAGTCGCCAAGGGAGCTGATCCCCCATGCAAAGCGAATAGTCTCACGCATCGTCTTTTCCTTCCAGGTTCGGCGTCGGTCGAACATAGAAGTCGATGCGGTGCGTCTCTCTCCGGTCCTTGCTTTCAAATCGAAATAAAAGCCATCGGTTTTGCCATCTGGCTGTTTTCGATTTGAAAGCAATATTCGGAGGGCGCACGTCTGTTCGGCAGTCGTATTGTTGTCGGCAATAGTGCCGATGGAGTTGCAAATGGCCGATCCAGACATCTTCGATCCGCAGGGTCTCGGCCGCCGGCAGCAATTGGCGGCGGCACGCCGCCAGCGAGAGAGTCAGCGGTTGGCGCTGCTCGGGCAACTCGTCGATGCATAACGCGGATCAGACGAACTGAAGCGCTGGATCAGCGCCTACAACAGCCCAGCGGATGAAAAGTCGCGTCCCGCGTTGAGGCGAATGGTCGAGTGGGCCGCGTCGCAGCTAGATGATCTCGAGCGCATTCTGAACCCAGAGAGGATCGAGCAGACCTTGCTGGAGCGCGAGCTGTTTCCGGACGTTGATCCCCTCGACGATCCAAAGGGCGACCCGTCGCGCTATCGCATCTGGGGGCACTCTACAGCGCTGAGACACATCAACGCAGTCTGAAGAGGCGGACGTCGAATGGCAACGGAGGGAAGAACCATGGTAACCTTACTGCAAAGCCTGCATTCCATCACCACGCAACGCGGTGACGGCCTGCGTGCGGAATTGCTCGGGATATTCACGCCGCCACCGACTTGGTCTGGGGTCGAGCAAATGAGGAAAGCGATCACCTGTGAGGAGATCGACGGCGCACCCGGTGACAAGATGAAACCGGATATTCTGTCTGCAGAAATCGTCAGGATGCCGCTGAGAAAGCGCAGCTAGGCGCGCTAAGCGGGCGTGCTCAACGGTGTCTATTGTACTACGTGTACTACGGCCGGTGTGTCGGTAGGGGGTGCCATGAAAAAACCGAGAGCATTTCCTGCACGAAAGAGCAGAGGGCCTGAGACACAGCCGACCGATACGAAGGCATCGCCGATATCATCGTTCACTGTTTCTGTGGGCGGCGCGTCGACACTCTCCGGCCAAAACAATGGTGGCCGATCATTGCTGCCCCTAAGGAGAACCGCAGTCATGACTGGCTTGCCGCGCCGTTCAGGAGCAGCTCCACGCACACCTTTCACGGATGGCGATTTCGTCATCGTCGAGGCAGGGCGCTGGCGAGGGCATGAGTGTTTGTCCGACTAGCGTGCATGCCCTCGCCATCCAGGGTGCCTGATAGTTGTGCCGTCTTTGATCTGAAACAGTTCAGCAAACCCCGCGAAAGAAGATGTTTTCAAGCAGTCATTCTCTTTCGAAGGACATGGCGTCCGCCTTGATCGCTTCCATGACCTTTTCGAGCTCTCCCGCCAAATCGGCATGGTATCGCAGGAGATAGTCCACAACGGCGTCATTTCTTAGCAGGCGGGAAACGTAACCTTTGGCAACGACGAGGACGAGCATCGTGTCGCCAAGCGTATCCTGAACGGTTCGATAGTCGTGATAGAGCCTTTCCATCTCCCGCTCCATGCGGGCAATGTCTTCCGCAGAGGCCTCTATCGGCTTAGGCTTCTTCGGCTCCAGAAGAAGATCAGGGCGTGTCGCCGAGAGGATCATAGTGGCATAGGTGATTGTAAAGCGATTTGCCGCGATCATCATTTCGGCGGCTTCGATCTGCCTCATTGGCTTCATCTTGCGCAGGATAGGGAACACGCCGCGCGCCGCCAGCCTGTCCTTTAGCAATTCCACCACCTCGGGCGCGATACCGTCCAGCATGCGCTGGCGTTCGCGGATACGCTCCACATTGACGCTCAGGGCTTTGGCTATGCGTTCCGCAGGAACCTTTTTGGCTATTGCCTGCATGATCATGCGGTGCTCCTGCACAGCACTCAGCCGATTGACCTGCCGGTTGAACGTGAAGCCTTCGTCGTCTTTCGAAAGAAGACAAACGGCATGCGTGGCGCCAAGAACCTTCAGGCATTCGAGCCGCACATGGCCGTCGAGAAGAATGTATTTTCTGCCCCCATCTTTCCCGCCCTTTTCGGGAAACACCGCCAGCGGCTCTATGATGCCAACTTCCTGTATCGACGCGAGAATCGTCTTGAACTTTGAGGAGTACCGCAGACTGGGTGACAATGTGCGCGTCGGCAGAATGTCGTTTACAAGCACCGTAATGGTATGCTGTTCGAAGGTGGAGCGGCTCATCAGTTTTTCCCTCCGGAAAGACGATCGGCGAGCGGCTTGGGCATATCGACGATCCCCTCCGCTCGCAACAGCGTCCGAAAATGCTCCTCCGAATGCAGCTTGCGCATGGCGGAGACGACAAAGAGCAACCGCTGCTCCGCTACATCCGCTTTCTGGATGGCGAGGCGCTGGCGCCGAACTTCCTCCTGGAAGGTCTGCGCGAGTCTTGCTGCCGTCATGGGCTTCTCGTTGCGCTGAATCACCTTTTGGTATTTTTGACCGAACGCCTTGCGTTTATCGATCAGCCGCCGGACTTTCAGAAGCTGGTCCCCCTTTAGAGTTCCAGTTTCGTAGGCTTCCATCATAGCGATCTGGACGTCGGCCTCGCTGGATCGAGCGATTTCGACGGCCAGGGAAAGCGGCAGCCATCCTTTTTCAACGGCGGTTATGAGGCGCTCTTCTCCTGCTCGCAGCAACTGGAGGATTCCCTGGATGTAGCTCGGATCCAGCCCGGTTTTCTGGCCTATCTGCACATTGGTGTATCCCCGGTCTGAAAGCACCTGAACGGCGTTCAGGAGATCCTGGCTGGAGTGCTGCCGGCGGGCCAGGTTTTCGACGAGACTCATCAGATAGCGGTCCGTTTCAGGAGCAGCTATAATCATCGCTGGAATATGGGTCTCGCCGAGCGCCTTGAAGGCCTCTATCCGGCCTTGGCCGCATATGAGCTCGTATCGCTGCCCCTGTTCATCCATGCCGGCTTCCGCAACCGTGATCGGGCGTTTCAGTCCCACAGTGGCGATACTTTCGACGACGCCGGCGAAGGTTTTCTTGCTTCTCGCCCGGGGATTGAGAATGCGTATTCTATCAATGGGAATGGAAACGATCTGCTGCGCGTGGCCAGCATGATGCTCTGTCGGACGTGTTGCCATCAGATGATATCCTTGATCCTGGTGCGCTTGACGAGGTGGTACAGGGCGTCGAGGGTGTCGAACCGGTAAACGTCAAGTTCGCTGGCGTTGTTTTCGAAGAGGCGTAGCTTCTCGCCGGAACAGTCGAGCGTAGGCAGGATGTAGAAATCCTTGATACAGGCTTCCTCCGGTTCCATTCTTGCGGCGATGGTAATGTCCGCACAGAGGCTGGTATCGAAGCGAATGAACCACCGCTTTCGGCCGGCTGTGCTAATGTGGCAGCGGCTCAAGACCAGCGACGCGCGGATTTCCTCGTTCACGATGAACATGGAGCTGGCGCCATCATTTCTGACCCTCGCGCCTGTTTCGTGCACTCGCGAGATGACGCTCGTTATTATGTCGGGATACTGTTGGCGGAGACGGCGATTGATATCGACATAGCGATAGTCGCGATCCGGCTGATATCCGATGAGTTTATACGTCCGTAGCAGGCTGCCGAAACGGCTTTGATAGGCGCCGGCGGAGGGACAACTATCCGCCTCATCGATGATCAGCCCGGAGAGGTAGCCGTGGCGCTGCAGTACGCGTTGCAGCGCGTTCAACATCTCCTCGTTGTCGGGCCGGTGCGACCTGGTAGCGATAATTTTCTGCGCCGCATTGAAAAGCTTCGGATCAATGATTGATTCGAACACGCCATCGGCCCTGACCCAAAGTGCAGGATCGTTTTGCACGCGCTTGGTCTTGAGCTTGAAAGATCGCCGGTTCCAGACGTTGTTGCCAATGTATTTTTCGTTGGTGAGAACCTGGCGAACGGTACTGCGCGTCCAGGGGCGTTCGAGGTCGGTGTGAATTCCTTCCCAGTTCAGGCGGTTTGCGATCTGCTGTTCGGTCAAGCCGCGTTCGATGAAGTCCGCATAGATGCGCCTGACAACGGTGATCTCTTCAGGTGGTCCTGGTACGAGAACCACTCGGTCCGTCTGGATACTCTTGTGTTCGAGGCGACGAAGCTGGAACTTCGCATTGCCGGAGTCATCCACGAGAAGCCGGCGCAAACCAAATCCTGCCGGTCCCCCTTGCCGGAAACCTTTTTTGATAAGGGTCGTTTGCCCCATATGCACTTTCGTTGAAAGTACCCGGCTATAGTCGCTCGCAGAACTGTTCGATACGAGAAGCTGGATTTTCGAACCGATGTCGCCACCGTTCTGAAACCGCTCTCCGCAGAACTCCACGCGGACGCCGGCTTTCTTGCAATGGTGCATATAATAGATGCCTTCATCGAGGTCCTGGAAGCGACCCCAGCGGCTCACGTCGTAGACGAGGATCAGTTCGTAATCGGCGTTGCCGCTTTCCACATCGGAAATCATCTTCCTGATGCCCGGCCTACCTTCAAATGTAAGGCCACTGATGCCCTCGTCGGAATATGTGCGCACGATCTCGATATTGTTTTTCGCAGCATAGTCCTGAATCGCGCCTGCCTGATTCTCAGTGGAATAGCGCTGATGCTCGGTCGACATCCGAAGATACTGGGCTGCGCGTATCGGAGCGCTTGCCGAAACGGCGGATGTATTATCGATCAGTCCAATCATGCACGCCCCTGAAGCAACACGATCAGGTCCATGCGGATGTTTGTAACTACCGGTCACCTAATCTTTCGACGTCTTCAACTTATGGGAGCCGTTTGGAAGGATGTTGCAGAAAAACGGAAATAATATCCGGGATGGAAAAGGTCGCCGGACACGCTTCAACTATCCTGAAGTCATCAGTGTTGCGTTGAAGCAGGAAAGTATGGGAAGGCCGGACTTTGCGATCGCTGTGGGGAATTGGACGGGCGCGTCGGACAGAACGGTGCTGAACTGGTTGAATGGCTTGACTGGCCCAAATGGAGCCTACCTCATCCAGCTTTTGCGTCGGTCCGACGAAGTTTTGAAAACCGTGCTGGCGCTTGCGCAAAGACAGGAAATACTATCGGCATATTATGATCAGGAGAAGCTGCAGGCCGCGGACAGGGCGAAAGATGATGTTTCTGCTCGACCGGTGTCAGCTACGCATTCTGTGCAGGATGTCCCTAATCGTGACCCCAATGACCCTCATAGTGTCCCTGATCCATATTCCGAGCAGGGAATGCGGCAGCGATGGTTTCTTCGCCAGCTTGAGGCTCAGAAGAACGCCCGTGCCGTGCACATCGCCGAGTTTTTCGGGGTATCTTTAAAGACCGGCAAGCGTGATATCGCCGCCCTGAGGGAGCGCGGGGCTATTATCTATCGCGGGAATAAACGGCGAGGTCGCTATACGCTTTTAACGTGAATGGCGCGGATTAGGTAGACTTCTGAAGGCTCCCTTTGCCGCCCTGTCCGCTGGCGTCGCCACGGCCTCTAGTTCTCGCAAATCGATGCCCAAGACCTCCGTCAGAAGCCGTCTGGGGCGGAAATAATTTTCCGTTTTTGCCCAGGCAGTTTTTGTTTCGAGGCTGCCGATTGTAGTAAAACGCCTCCATCAGAGCTTCTCGACGCTGCCATCGCTGACTGAGGTTGGATGGGGTATGATGACCTCTAGTTGATATTGTTCGAAGAATCGAAGCAAACTGTCTTAAGCTCAGAAGTTGGAGCCATGGTAGGGATAGATGGCGGAACCATTGCGGAAGAAGACGGGAGGTGTCGGTTATACGCGTCCCCCCGAGATCGAAAGTCAGATCGATGAGCTGTCGGCCCTCGTCGAAGAAGAGCGCATCCGGCGTATCTCGATCCTAGATAAAAAAGATCAAGACTATGTTCGCTCGGAGTGCCTGCTGCATTTTCTTCGCAAGCGTAAGGGAAATTCGCCTCGGAACTACGAGAGAATTTGGAAGATCCTGATCCTGCGTGTCAAGCAGGCACTGCCCGGCGGTTGGCGACGCGAGACTGGCCCCCTCGTGGCGATGGAAGAACGGGCGGCGTCCGCAGCGCTTGGCAGGTTCGTAGAGATACTGGCGCAAGACTACAACGGCTACGACGGGCGCCTCGACTTCTTTGAGGTGAAGTTCGCGGCCGCGCTGGCGGCTCTCCGCCGAACGGCGTTGTCCAAAGAATCCAAGGAGAGCGGGCGCGAAACGACACTCCCCGACGATCCCGACGCTATCGACAAGATTCAGACGTCGGAACCTGGCTTTAACCCGCTCAACTCCGAAAAATATTCAGACCCAATGTACCGAATTCGCATGCGGACTGCGATTAATGCTCTGCCGGACGACCAGCGTCAGGTGCTGATCCTTGATTGGGCGGGGGTGCCGTTCACGTCGAACGACCCGGCCGTCACCACGATAGGCAGCATTGTCGGTTGCGGGGAGCAGGCCGCGCGGCAGAAGCGTGACCGGGCCCACAAGGCTGTGAGGATCGCGCTGGAGGGAGATGATCAATGAATAATTCCAACGCAACACCGAATGACGAGGAAGTCATGTTGGCCTTTTCGGTCGAGCCCGACCATGGCCCCGATACTATCCAGCGCTACCTCGAGAATTATCCCCATCTCGCGAGCGAATTGCTCAACTTGGCCTTGGATTTGCGAATGCCTTCAGAGGAAGAGCCCGTGACGTTGCAAGATCTTGATTCGTCGGAGATTCAGCGGGCTTGGGGCCAATTCAACAGGATGATTTCCGCCGAACGACCGGAGCTCACCGCAGGGCAGGTCAAGCAAGTCGAAGCTTCTCTTGTCTCAACACAGATGCGGGAGATCGGGCTACCCTTATCGGTGCTGAGTGCTATCAAGTCGGGCCTTGTGGAGCTTGAAGGCTTTCCCGGACGATGGATAACGAAGATCGCGGCTACCGGTGGGTATGCTACGGAAATGCTGCGTTCCTATCTCACTATGCCTCCATCCCTTTCGTCGGCGAGGAGTTTCAAGAGCGAGGTCAAGCCGCAGGTAGGCGGAAAGGTAACTTTTCGATCTCTGATCGAGAATTCCACGCTCACTGAAGCCGAGAAGGCCAAGATATTGCGGGAGGACTGACGGATGGATGGCGTCGAGATCGGACGGCGCCGGGCAGCGGCGCTATTCCAGAAAGCGGAGAGCGCCGGTGTTGACCCGTGGCAGCCTTACCTAGTGGCCATCTTCGCTGCGAAGGCCGAGGGTGTCACGGTTGAGAAGGTAGCGAAGGGGCATCCGTCGCTGGCCGGCGCTCGAGCGACCTATGATCCGGATTTCCGATTCATCCTGCACGAAGACACTGGTTCACCGTTTTCAGACGCATTCCTGATCGGGCACGAGTTGGGCCACGTGCTCCTTGGCGACGACAAGGTTGCCGATAGCGCGCTGACCGTTGACGAGGAGCGCTCCACTGACGCGGCTCCGGTGGGCGTGGACCGCATTCAGGATTATGGTCGAAATCAGCGCCGCGAAATCCAGATGGATCTGTTTGCCCGCGAGCTGCTGCTGCCCAGGTCTCGCGCGAAATCTCTCCATATCGAGGGGAACCTGACAGCGACACAGATCGCCGGCAAGCTGGGTGCTTCTTTCGGCGTTGTCGCCCAGCAGATGCTCGATGCTCTGCTGTTGCCCGAATTTGAAGAGCGACCAATAGCGGAGGTTACCATCCGCGCCCTCACTAAAGAACAGCGTGCCGCCGCCCACCACTCCGGAAGTCCGTATCTTCTCGAGGCGGGTCCGGGAACTGGAAAGACGCAGACCTTGGTCGGTCGGATCAACTGGTTGCTGGAGCAGGGAGCCGATCCGCGCGAGATATTGGTCCTCACCTTTTCCAACAAAGCTGCCGGAGAATTGGTGGAGCGCATCAGCGCAACGAATCCGGATGCGGCTACCGCGATGTGGTGCGGCACTTTCCATGCCTTTGGTCTCGACATCATCAAGCGGTTTGCCGATGAGATAGACATGCCGCCGGTGCCGACAATGATCGACCGGGCAGACGGCATAGCGATGATCGAAAAAGAATTACCCGGTCTTAGGCTGGTTCACTACCGTAACTTGTGGGATCCGACTCGGGACATCAACGACATCCTCCAGGCGATTTCGCGTGCGAAAGACGAGGTAGCCTCGCCGGACGATTGCCGTCGGCTTGGTGAGGTCATGAAGGCGACGGCCGAGGGCTTCCATGATCGCACAGCGGTAGAGACCGCTGAGAAGGTGCTCGAGGTCGCCAAGGTCTACAAGCGTTATGAGGAACTCAAGGCCCCGAGGAAATTGCTCGACTTCGGCGACTTGGTGTCGCTTCCTGTCACAGTGCTCGAGCGCTATCCCGGGATCAGGGAAGCTCTAGCATCCAAATACAAGCATGTGCTTGTGGATGAATACCAGGACGTTAACCGCAGCAGCGTCCGCCTCCTCAAGGCCATCGTCGGAACGGGTCAAAATCTCTGGGTCGTGGGTGACATCAAGCAGTCGATCTACCGTTTCCGTGGCGCCTCGTCGGTTAACGTGGATCTGTTTGACAAGGTGGACTTCCCTACCGCCAAGGTGGGACGACTGACCGTGAACTATCGTTCCCGTGAAGAGATCGTCGAGGCTTTCTCCGATTTTGCGGGTGGAATGAAGGCCGCCGCCGGTAGACCGTCTAGGCTTACCGCGGATCGCGGGGCGTGTGGTCACCGTCCCGAGTTCCGGAAGACCGGTACAGATAAGGACGAGATAGCGGTATTGGTGGAGGCTATCCACGAGATGAGATCACTTGGCCACGATTTTCGTGATCAAGCGGTTCTCTGTACGGGCAATGACAAGCTGGCGCGGTTTGGCGCTGGGCTCGAAAGTCTAGGTGTGCCGGTGCTATATCTCGGCAGCGTGTTCGAGCGCCCCGAGATCAAGGACCTGCTGTCCATGCTGGCCATGGTCACTGACAGTAAGGCTCTAGGGTTGGCACGTGTTGCGACCATGAAGCCGTTCACCATGTCGATGGCTGACCTCGCTTCCATCGTCGCAGAGTTGCGTAGAGACAAGGAAAACGACTGGAAAACGCTGAACCTTCCGATCCCCGATCTTTCACCAGAAGGCCAGCAAGCGCTTGTACATTTGCGGACAGTACTGGAAGGTTTCGACAGGCAGTCGCGCCCATGGGACGTCCTTGCTCAAGTACTTCTCGATCGGACCGTCATAGCAGGCGAAATCGGCCGCTCGAAGGAGATCTCGCATCGCGCCGCCGGCATTGCCATCTGGCAGTTCATGAATTTCATCCGGAGCGCACCTGGGACAGCGTCCCCGATCCTGGACATGCTCGATCGCATTCGTCGCCTAGTCTCCATCGCGGATGATCGCGATCTCAGGCAGTTGCCGCCATCGTCCCAAGGTCTGAATGCTGTACGGCTTATGACGGTTCACGGTAGCAAAGGCCTCGAGTTCCCGGTTGTGCACCTACCTGGCTTGACTGCAGCTAGTCTGCCCAGGTCGGCCAGCCAGATCCAAGGAATTGCGCCCCCGGATGGGCTCGTCGAAAGTCACGGACAAAGCGGCATTGAAGTTCGTGCTAAGGCCCACGAGGACGAGCAGGAATGCCTGTTCTATGTGGCGACCTCTCGCGCACGGGATCGTCTGATTTGCTATTCGCAGTCGCGTTCCGTGGATGATAAGACGATGAACCACTCGCCGTTCATCGACCGTATAGTTCCTGCGCCGCGTATGGTAACGCCTACCTTGAAGGTGCCTCCGGCACCGGAAGACATGCCAATCAGTATCGTCTTCGAGGGCAAGCCTTCGTTTACCGGACAGCAGATCCTGCAATACGAGAAATGTCCTCGGCGCTTTTTCTACAGTTACCTGCTTAAAGTCGGCGGAAGGCAGACCGAAACTGCCTTCATGCGTATGCACAAGGCCATAAGACACGTAACCGATTGGATGGTTGCGCAAGATCCCGACATTGTCGAATTGGCGGAAATCGAACGCCGCCTGCAACTCGCTTTCGATACGGAGGGGTTCGATGCTGCCGATCGCGTCGAGTATGCGGAGATAGCACGCTCGCTTACGCGATCGCTCCACGAAAACCGGATCGGCCAGATAAGGAAACCCGTTCCCCGTCTCCAATTCGATACGGGCTATGGTGTGATCGAGGTGTTGCCGGACGAAGCGTTCTTGCGGGATGGGGTGAGCATCGTTCGTACGATCCGGACGGGTCATGCGAACTCCAAGAGCATGGAGGATTGGTCTGCTGCCGCGTTCGTATTGGCTGCGAGACAGCATCCTGATCGACCGCGTGCCGATCTGGTTTTCCTCGGTGACGGCACATTCGACCCGGTGGAACTCACACCTAGAAAGCTTGAAGGCAGGAGAGTGAAGATTACCGGCGCGCTCCAAAGCATTGCTGCTGGTGCGTTCGAGACGGATCCAACCCCAGGCGTTGCCCTAGCTGCCCAGCATTTTTCTTCTGCGGTCCGGTTCCCGACGGCATTCTGACAAAAAAAGTGAACACGACCCTACCGGATTTCTCGGCACGCTCCGATTAGCCCTTCAGAAGCCCTCGGGTAGTCCGGGGGCACTGGAGAATGACAATGAGCGTCAAGTCCGGTCCTGCCACGCAGGAAATTGAGGATGTCGGCATCGCCATCCGTGAGGGACGCCCCCTCAACCCCGCCAACAACTATCGCATTCAGTTCGCCAATGGCGATCTTGAATTCAAACCGGTCACGGTGCCCGATCCCATCCCGCTGGGCCGTCAGATTCTGGCTGCCGGTGGCGTTAAGCCGAAGGCCGGGGTGAGCCTTTTCGCGATCCTCGCCTCGGGTGATTTCGAGGACGTCCGTCTGGACGAGCCCTTCGATCTTCGCGGACACGGCGCGGAACGCTTTATCGCTTTCGCCACCGACCGCGACTACAAGGCTACCGTTAACGGTGCCCAAATCGAATGGGGCAAGCGCATTATCAGCGGCGCTGTCCTCTACGCCCTCGCGGAACCCGGTGCTGACGAAGCTGTTTTCCTTGAGGTACCGGGTGGCACCGACCGGTTGATCGAGCCCGAAGATCTCGTCGACCTCGACGAGCTTGGCATCGAGCACTTCATTACTGCTCCCAAGCCGCGTTCTCAGATTGAGATCATCGTCAATGCCCGCCCACGCATTGTCGACGGGCCGGACGTGACTTTCGAGCAGATCGTGCAACTGGCCTTTCCGGGTGCCCCGGAAGCCAACGTAGTGTTCTCCATGACTTATCGCCATGCGAAGTCCAAGCCCCATCAAGGTGAGCTGGGCATCGGCGGTGTCGTAACGGTCAAGAAAGGGACAATATTCAATGTCACCCGCACCGTTCAGTCTTAACCCCGATCTCAAGCAGCTTCGCGACGAAGGCTATGTCGTGGAGCAGCGCGGGGGTTACCTGGTCATGCACCAGGTGCCCTACGTCAACGCTTCCCGCCAGGTGAAAATGGGCAAGTTGATCTCCAGCCTTACCATGGCTGGGGACCGGACCCATCGCCCCGACACGCACGTGATGTTTTTCGATGGTGAGTATCCGTGCCACGCCGATGGCCGCCCCATTTCCGCGATCATGCATCAGAGTGTGACGTCGGAATTGGGGCACGGTCTAACATCACGTCACGCCTTTTCCAGCAAGCCGGCCGAAGGGTACTCGGACTACCATAAGAAGATGACCGCGTACGCGAACATCCTCGCCGGCCCTGCAGCGGTTCTGCAGCCGGGCCTGAGCCCGCGGGTTTTCCAGGTTCCCGAAGATCAGGCGGTCTCGCCATTCCACTATACCGAGACCGCCTCAGATCGTGCCGGTATCGGTGCCCTCACCGAACGCCTGGAAGGCGAAAAGATAGGCATCATTGGGCTCGGCGGAACCGGGGGCTACATCCTGGATCAAACGGCAAAGACGCCCGTTGATCAGATTCACCTGTTCGATGGCGACACCTTCCTGCAGCATAACGCATTCCGTGCGCCTGGAGCACCTTCGATAGACCAATTGCGGGCGGCAGCGCCGAAGGTGGAATATTTCGCCTCGATCTACTCACATATGCATAGGGGGATCGTCCCTCATGTCGTCGACCTCGGCGCAAGCAACGTGTATTTGCTGGATGGCATCACCTTCGCCTTTCTCTCGATGGATGCAGGCGATGCAAAGCGAGCAGTGGTGGCTAAGCTCGAGGCGATGGGCGTCTCGTTCATCGACGTCGGGATGGGCCTCGAACTGGTTGATGGCTCGCTCGGTGGCATTCTCCGCGTCACCGCCAGCACGCCTGCCAAGCGCGATCACGTTCACAATGGGCGTATCTCCTTCCATAGCGCGCCGGCCGATGCCGTCTATGCCACTAACATTCAGGTCGCCGACCTCAACATGCTCAATGCAGCCTTAGCTGTCATGAAGTGGAAGAAACTGCGCGGCTTTTACCGCGACCTAGAGAATGAACACCACAGCACGTTTACGACGGATGGCAACATGCTGCTCAACGAGGACCGGTCGTAATGTTCCATAGACGTCTCAAGCACCGCTTCAACTCTCTCATTCCGGACAAGTTGGAGCCCGGAATACTCTACATTTCGATGGAATACGCGACGGCGGCCCATAGCTGCTGCTGCGGGTGCGGCGAAGAGGTTGTCACGCCGTTCACTCCGACTGACTGGCACATGGACTTCGACGGAGAAACTATTTCGCTCAGCCCTTCCGTTGGTAGCTGGACCTTGCGGTGTCGATCACACTACATCATAAGGCGCGGTAACGTCATCGAAGCCGGCGCGTGGAGCGATGAACAAATCGAGGCAGAACGTCGTCGTGACCGTGGCTCGAAGCAGAGATACTACGGTCAGGTCAATACCGCGCCGCCCGCCACTTCTTCTGCGCCACCCAAGGTTCCAGGAAAGAGGAAGGGCTTCATTGATCGCTTTAAGGACTGGCTCGGTCTTTGAGCGGTGTGATGCAGAGTGCATCTCCAACTCAGCCGCATCATCCGGCATCGACGGTGCGGCTGCCCACTTGCTGCTGGGTATGTTATATGGGCGGAAATAGTTGTCGCCAATGCGGGAGCTATCTAGGTGAATTTACAAGTCTCCGTGCAGTCAGGCCCCCGCAACCAAATAGTACAGCATCCATTAAAAGCCGCCCCCAAGGGCGGCTTTTGTGTTTAAGAAATCATAAATTGTTGGAACGGCGGTGTTCTAGAATGGGGGTGATGGTTCCAAGGGCCGCTGCCCGGATACCGGTTGCTCTTTTCCAGTCGCTCTCTAGGGGGGAAGGGAACGAGTGTCAGGCTTTCCCCTTGCACGAAGCGGCCAGAGCGGAACCGGCTACGATTTCACTGCTTTACCGCCATTGCCTCCCGTACCGCCAGCTCTGCCATGACTAAGGCTGCGTCACGGGTTTTAGCTGCAGCGATAAACCGGCCATTGTGGCAGAAGGTTGCGCCTTCGACGCCGCAAGCGGTTTCAAGATCCTTATCGGTGAGACCAGCCCAGGTCGCCGGGAGATCTGCCCGCAGCTCAAAGCCTTCATCGGCGCGACGGATACCGGTCAGACACCAGTCGCTGTCACGTGGGTGAACGACAAACAGCAGATGGTCGGCGCTCGCTTTAACGATGGCGGGCCGAAACGGCATTCCCATCGGTAGCTCCAGAATATGCCCTTTACCGGCGTCAACGATAGCCCGGCTCACAAGCGCCTCTGCCCGCAATTTCGCGGCGCTTTTGGCTATTCTTGCCTCGACAAAGCTGCGGGCGATGGCCAGTGCTACGTGGAAACTGCGATCGTCCGCGTCGGGATCTGTCTCGTCAAAAACAGGTTTCAGAGTTTCCAGCAGGACAGGCAGCGTAAGCTCAACAAGCGGCCCGGCGCTGGAAGGACTGAACGCACCATTGTCGACCAAGTCGACCGGCAACACAAAGCTGGTATCGAAAGAGGCATGGACGTTTCCGATATGCTCTTCAGGAACGCCTAATGCGACAAGATAGTCGCGGCCAAAGTGCTTCCAGATCAGGCCGAACGAACTATAAGGCTGATCGTCATCCCGCAAGGGCGCGCCGCGCTGGTGGTGATCAAAGACGCCTCGTGCCTCATCATAAGCGCCGCCGACATCGTAGATGATGCGGTCAGCACCGGGCGTGATCCATTCAGGTGCCCTGCTGCGGATGAGGCGGGCCTGTGGGAAAACCCGGGTTAGCACAACGCTGGAGAGAAGTTCGTCGGCATGGAAGCCACCGGAGTGAGTGACGAGGAAGTCCGGGATCATGTCAGGATACGCCTTGTTGCTTGCGGAAGTTCCGCTTGAGACTGGGGCACCTGATACCCTTTGCTCGACGCCATCTCAACCCGTCAATCTGGCGGCAGCCTTCACAACGATCTCTGGTGAAAAATCGAGTGGCGATAAGGTCTACCAGACCGGCTCTCTCGGGGGAGGGGGCGGTAAATTGATTCGGCACAAGGAGCGATTCCGCTGCTTGGAAGGGCCTCGGCGAAACACGAGTAAACAACCCTCAATGGTCCCAACGAGAAATGGCTGCATCTCGATACTTTATGGCATGCTAGCACGAACACATTCCACAGCAGATGGGCTAAGCTTCCACCAATACACTTCGATTGAGTGGCGTGTTTTGGAGGCAGATCAGTGAGTATTTCCAGTATACCGGACCTGGAAGATCCCGATGAGGTGCCGCGATCCGTCGTTGGACTGACCATCGAGCTTGAGTCGATCCACGAAACGGAACCGCACCGGCACCGCAAGGCACAATTGCTTTACGTCATCAGCGGCGTCATCATAGTGGAGGCTTTGGGCGGCGTGTGGACCGTACCGCCTCATTGCGCGATCTGGATCCCGAGCGGCGTCGCGCATGTTGCCCGAGCGCCGGGACGGATCGTCATCGGCAGCCTCTACCTAGAACCGTCGCTTGCCGATCCTATTCGTTATGGATGCGGTATCCTGTTCGTGCAGCCTTTGCTGCGCGAGCTTCTGCTCCGGTTCCTTTCTGCGCCGCTGCTCTATCCACAAGGCGATACGCGCGAGGTGCGGCTTGTTTCGGTGCTGCTCGATGAGCTGCAGGGAGCGCCGCTCGAGCCGCTGCATCTGCCTATGCCCACAGACCGCCGTTTGCGGCGTCTCGCTGAGACCTTGGTCGATGACCCCGCCGTGCGGTTCACGATAGAGGAGTGGGGCGCGCGCGTTGGTGCCAGCAACCGCACGCTGACGCGGCTGTTCCTGAAGGAGACGGGCATGTCGTTCGTCCGCTGGCGGCAACAGCTGCATATTGGCCTGGCACTGCAGCGCCTTGCATCCGGGCAATCTGTCACCAACATCGCTTTCGACCTGGGTTACGAAAGTCCGAGTGCTTTCATCGCGATGTTCCGGCGGATGCTTGGCAGGACACCTGCGCGTTACTTCTCGGAGGCAGCAGTGGTCGATATCGATGGAGAGGCCCAGAGGATACCGCAGCGCGGCGGCGAGGCGGGCAGATCCGCGCATGCCGATACGTCCGCAAAAGCGGGCATCGTTGATTTTCAAACGGCTGCCAGACGACAAAACAAATCGCAATAACCGGGCCAGCCGGATACGGGCGCTTTCTTCGGCGCAAAGGGTCATTATTCCTTTCATTCAAGGAGCTTCCCATGAAGATTGATAGAAACAGGTTTCCGCTGGTTTTTATCCGTGAAACAGACACTCCAGGAGTGAATGCGCAAGCCGAGCTCACAGAACTCCTCAGTGAAGGTCGCCAGTTTGTTTTGATCTCTGAACAACACGACCATGACGAAATGCATGATTCACTCGAGGTGAGGAGGGCGCGCGCGCAGTTTTTCAAAGAAAACAAGGGACGTCTCCGCGAGTTATGTGCGGCAGCAATCCTGATAGAAGGAACGACAACGACACCAACGCCCATTCGGCTGGCGTTCCAAGGGTT
This sequence comes from Rhizobium sp. X9, assembly GCF_018873185.1. Lineage (NCBI taxonomy): Bacteria > Pseudomonadati > Pseudomonadota > Alphaproteobacteria > Hyphomicrobiales > Rhizobiaceae > Rhizobium > Rhizobium sp. X9. The sequence goes on from NZ_CP071312.1 coordinate 1,846,151, forward strand.
AGGCAAGGCTTTGGGAGTGGATTTCCATTTCGTCAAGGACGAAGAGACCGCTGCGGCAGTCGGAAAAGATGCGTTGGCAAGGCGCAATGCGTGACGGGTAAAACGCTGGGGTTATTGCGCAACGACAAGCAGCTGGAAAGATTGCCGCCAGCATGTGAGTTGCCTTATCCATCGATGTCATGCATGCAGGTGAGCGACCGCGCAGCTTTTCGTCCTGATTCATCCACGACAGGGAGAGCCCGCATAAAAGGTGGATCACTAGGACATGTCGCTAAGCCTTCTCCTGGGTAATGCTTCGCTCAGAGCTGCGAGCTTCATCGTCACGATTTACGGCGATGTCGTCGAGCCGAGGGGCGGCGCGATCTGGGTCGGTAACCTGATCGAAACCTGCGCGGAAGTCGGCATCAGCGAGACTTTGGTGCGCACGGCAGTGTCAAGGCTGGTTTCCGCCGGTCAGTTGATCGGCGAGCGGCAGGGGCGTCGCAGCTATTACCGTCTTACCGAAGCAGCCCAGACTGATTTTGCGGCAGCCGCGCGTCTGCTTTTCGGCACTGCCGATCACCCCGTCTGGCGTTTCGTGTACCTCGGGGGACCTTCCTTCGAGGCCGATGCGCGGGCTTTGGAACAGGCTGGATACACAAGGCTTGGTTCCCGCCTGTCAATTGGAGCACGGCCGCTTCCGCCCCTGTCCGCCGGAGCCGTCACCTTCAATGCCGAGGTTGCCGGTGCCGCCTCCGGTCTCAAGGAACTGGCAGCTGAACATTGGGATCTGCCGAGCTACGACACGGCTTATCGCGAATTCCTTGAACGGTACGGTAAATTTTCCGAGGCGCTGGAAGGGGGAGCGACACTCAGCCCGATAGAGCATCTCGCCGCCCGTCTTCTTCTTGTCCATCAATACCGGATGATCGTCCTGCATGACCCGCGGCTTCCCGCCGCTGCGCTACCCGATGATTGGCCCCATGCCGAAGTACGGCGCCTTTTTGCCCGGCTCTATGTCCACCTGTCAAAAAAGGCGGACGACTTCATTGCGCGGAGATTTTTGACGGAGGACGGGCCTCTTCCGGCCGAAACGGCTGCCACCAGGCATCGAATAGACGGGCTCCTCGCCATCTTGTGAGTCCTGTTTTTTGCGAGCGCAAGCGTGCGAACAAAATCGCAGAATTTCTAATGTCACAAGAATTGGCAAAAATCGTATTGAACTGTGACATAAGGAATGGTATTAACTAACCGATCGGTCGGCTAATGGCCCGCCGGGCTGAGGAGGACGAGGAGGAATTCGTGCCTGAAGCATTTATCTGCGACGCTGTTCGCACTCCGATTGGACGATATGCGGGTCTGTTGGCCTCTGTACGTGCCGACGATCTTGCCGCTGTTCCGCTCGCGGCACTGATGGCGCGTAATCTGCAGGTTGACTGGTCGAAGGTCGATGACCTGATCTATGGATGCGCCAATCAGGCCGGCGAGGACAATCGCAATGTTGCACGCATGGCGGCTCTTCTGTCGGGCATGCCGGTCTCCGTTCCCGGCACTACCGTAAACCGCCTCTGTGGTTCCGGCATGGATGCCGTTGGTATGGCCGCCCGGGCAATTCGCGCCGGTGACTGCGATTTCGTCATTGCCGGTGGCACCGAAAGCATGAGCCGCGCTCCATTTGTCATGCCCAAGGCCGAGAGCGCCTTTTCGCGGGCCAATGCCGTATACGACACGACAATCGGATGGCGCTTTATCAATCCGAAGATGAAAAAGGCTTTTGGCGTCGATTCCATGCCCGAAACGGCTGACAATGTCGCCGCCGATTACGGGGTTAGCCGCGAGGATCAGGATGCTTTTGCTGCGCGCAGCCAGACGCGGTGGGCCGCAGCATACGAGGCCGGTGTCTTTGCCGATGAGATAGCCCCCGTTTCCGTGCCGCAGAAGAAGGGCGACCCGATCATCGTTGATCGTGACGAGCATCCGCGACCCGGAACGACGGCCGGGCAGCTGGCCAAACTCAAGGGGGTCAACGGACCGGATCTTTCGGTTACCGCCGGCAACGCTTCCGGTGTCAATGATGGCGCTGCCGCGCTGTTGATCGCGAGCGAGATGACAGCCAGGGCGCAGGGCCTGACGCCGAAGGCCCGCATCGTGGCTATGGCCGCCGCCGGCGTCGAGCCCCGCATTATGGGCATTGGCCCTGCGCCTGCCGCGCGCCGCGTGCTGGAACGTGCTAAACTGTCCATCGGCCAAATGGATGTCATCGAACTGAACGAGGCCTTTGCCTCGCAGGCGCTCGCCACGTTGCGTGACCTCGGTCTGCCCGACGATGCGGCGCATGTGAACCCGAATGGTGGCGCGATCGCCATGGGCCATCCGCTCGGTATGAGCGGCGCCCGCCTCGTCACCACCGCCGCCTACCAGCTTCATCGCCAGGGCGGCCGCTATGCGCTGTGTACGATGTGCATCGGTGTCGGCCAGGGCATCGCACTCATTCTCGAACGTGTCTGACGCGATAAAACAGGAGGAATGGCCATGTATGCACAGATGGTGAAAACCGACGCCGCCCACGTCCGCAGCCTCGATGAAATGGACCCGGTCGAGCGCGCCTTCCAGGAGCGCATCGACGCCGGCCAGAAGATCGAGCCGAAGGAATGGATGCCGGAAGGTTACCGCAAGACGCTGGTGCGGCAGATCAGCCAGCATGCCCATTCCGAGATCGTCGGCCAGCTGCCGGAAGGCAACTGGATCACCCGCGCACCGACACTGGAGCGCAAGGCGATCCTGCTGGCCAAGGTGCAGGACGAAGCGGGTCACGGTCTCTATCTCTATTGCGCCGCCGAAACCCTCGGCATCAGCCGCGACGAAATGTACGAGCAGCTGCATTCCGGCAAGGCCAAATATTCCTCGATCTTCAATTACCCGACGCTGAGCTGGGCCGATATCGGCGCGGTCGGCTGGCTGGTTGATGGCGCGGCGATCATGAACCAGGTGCCGCTGCAACGCTGTTCCTACGGGCCTTATGCCCGCGCGATGGTCCGCATCTGCAAGGAAGAAAGTTTCCATCAGCGTCAGGGTTTCGACATTCTGATGAAAATGGTGAAGGGCACCCCGGCACAGAAGGCACTGGTTCAGGATGCGCTGAACCGCTGGTGGTGGCCGTCGCTGATGATGTTTGGTCCTTCCGACGACGCCTCCGTGCATTCGGCCCAGTCGATGGCCTGGAAGATCAAGCAGAATTCGAATGACGAGCTGCGCCAGAAATTTGTCGATCAGACCGTGCCGCAGGCAACCTATCTCGGCCTGACTGTCCCCGACCCGGACCTTAAGTGGAACGAGGAAAAGGGTGGTTACGATTTCGGTGAGCCGGACTGGAGTGAATTCTTCGCGGTGATCGCCGGCAATGGCCCCTGCAATGCCGAGCGTCTCAATGCCCGCAAAAAGGCCTGGGACGATGGCGAGTGGTTCCGTGACGGTCTCGTCGCCCATGCCGAAAAGGTGCAGTCGCGCCAGCAGGCCGCCCGTATCGCCGCCGAATAGGTGTGTTCCGGATCGCGCGTGCGGTCCCTTGGTCCCAATCGCAGTCAATACGCTCGCAACGCGGCCCGCCGCTGACGAGCGCGAATAAGGGAGAGAAATCATGTCCAGCGAATGGCCCCTCTGGGAGGTCTTCATCCGCGGCCAGCATGGCCTCAATCATCGCCATGTCGGCAGCCTGCATGCGCCGGATGCGGAAATGGCCGTCAACAATGCCCGCGACGTCTATACCCGCCGCAATGAGGGTGTCAGCATCTGGGTGGTGCGCTCCAGCGACATCACCGCCAGTGCGCCGTCGGAAAAGGGACCGCTGTTCGAGCCGTCCAATTCCAAGGTCTACCGTCATCCGACTTTCTTCGACGTGCCGGAAGAAGTGGGGCATATGTGATGGGCGCGGCTCAAGAGACTGCCGTCGTCGACAATGCCGCCCTTTTCGAGTTCCTGCTGCGGATGGGCGATAATACCCTCATTCTCGGTCATCGCGTCTCGGAATGGTGCGGTCACTCGCCGGCGCTCGAAGAGGATATCGCGCTTTCCAACACGGCGCTCGACCTGATCGGCCAGACGCAGCTCTGGCTTGGCCTTGCCGGCGAAGTGGAGGGGAAGGGGCGTTCTGCCGACGATCTCGCCTATCTGCGTGACGGTCTGGATTTTCGCAACGTGCTGCTTGTCGAGCGCCCGAACGGCGATTTCGGCAAGACGTTGATGCGGCAGTTCCTGTTCGATGCGTGGCACTACGTTCTGCTGAAGTGGCTCAAAAGCTCCAGCGACCATCGCATCGCCGAAATCGCCGAAAAATCCTTGAAGGAAGTGTCCTATCATCTCGATCGCAGCCGCGATCTGGTGATCAGACTCGGCGACGGCACGGTGGAGAGCCATCGCCGCATGCAGGCGGCACTCGACGATCTTTGGCCCTTTACCGGCGAGTTGTTCCTCGGCGACGCCGCGGATACGGCCATCGCCGCCGCCGGCGTGGCGCCGGAACCCGCATCGCTGAAGGCATCCTGGGATGAAATCGTGGCTGAGACGCTGGAAGAGGCAACGCTGAAGACGCCGGCCGACGGTTATATGCAGAAGGGTGGCAAGCGCGGCATCCACACCGAACATCTCGGCTTCATTCTTTCTGATCTGCAGTTTCTGCAACGCGCCTATCCTGGCGGGACCTGGTAGGAGGCGTCGATGATGGCGGCCGAGCATCACCCTTCTGCGCGGCAGGTCTGGACCTGGCTTGCGGACGTTCCGGACCCGGAAATTCCTGTCATATCGCTGGTCGATCTCGGCATTATCCGCGATGTCGCCTGGGAAGAAGAGGGGCTGGTCGTGACGGTCACGCCGACCTATTCCGGCTGTCCGGCAACGACGATTATCAACCTCGATATCGAGCGTGCGCTGAACGAGCGGGGTATCGAAAAGGTCAGGCTGAAGCGCCAGCTTTCGCCCGCCTGGACGACCGACTGGATCAGCGCGGAAGGCCGCGAGAAGCTCAGGGCCTACGGTATCGCGCCGCCGATTGACGGAACCGCCGCTGACGGTGTGCTGATGAAGCGCATCGACCGGCTTTCGGGCCGCTCCAACCTGACGATCGCCTGTCCGCGTTGCGGGTCGGCCAATACCGAGAAGATCAGCCAGTTCGGCTCGACGCCATGCAAGGCCAGCTATCGCTGTACCGACTGCCTGGAACCCTTCGATTATTTCAAGTGCATCTGACCTGACGCAAAGGATGAGGGCCACCCATGGCACGTTTCCATTCCCTGAATGTTACTGAAGTGCGCCGCGAAACCCGCGATGCTGTTGTCGTGACGCTGGTTCCCTCCGAGGAAGACCGCGCCGCCTTCGATTTCACCCAGGGCCAGTACCTGACCTTCCGCCGCAAGTTCGATGGTGAGGAACTGCGCCGCTCCTATTCGATCTGCGCGGGCCGCGATGAAGGTGTGTTGCGCGTCGGCATCAAGCGGGTGGATGGCGGCTGCTTCTCCAGCTGGGCCAATGAGGGGCTGAAAGCCGGCGATACGCTGGAAGCCATGCCGCCGATGGGGGCCTTCTTCACCGATATCGAACCCGAAGTGTCCAAGCATTATCTCGGCTTTGCCGGCGGCAGCGGCATTACCCCCGTCCTGTCGATCATCAAGACGACGCTCAAGCGCGAGCCGCGCTCCAGCTTCACGCTAGTTTATGCCAACCGCCAGATTTCCTCGATCATGTTCCGTGAGGAACTGGAGGACCTGAAGAACAGCTATCTTGGCCGTTTTTCCGTTCTGCATGTGCTCGAAAGCGAGGCGCAGGACATCGACCTCTTCACCGGCCGCGTCAATGCGGAAAAATGTGCGGCGCTGTTCAAGAGCTGGATCGACCTGACCTCGGTGACGACAGCCTTCATCTGCGGTCCCGAGCCGATGATGCTGGCGATTGCCGGCGCGCTGCGCGAGCACGGACTGCGCGACGACCAGATCAAGTTCGAGCTTTTCGCCTCTTCGCAGCCCGGCCGCGCACGGGCGAGGGCACAGAATGCCCATGGCACGGATGCGAATGCCAGCTGTCAGGCAACGGTGACGCTCGATGGCGCCACCCGCATCTTCAACATGCCCAAACAGGGCCAGAGCCTGCTCGACGCCGCGCTCGAGAACAATATCGACGCGCCCTATGCCTGCAAGGCCGGCGTCTGCTCCACCTGTCGCGCCAAGGTCATCGAGGGCGAGACGGAGATGGAGGTCAACCATGCGCTTGAGGACTACGAGGTTCGGCAGGGCTATGTGTTGACCTGCCAGTGCTACCCGCTGAGCGACAAGGTCGTCGTCAGCTACGACCAGTAAGAGCGGAGGACGACCGCATGACCCACACCGAAACAATGCCGATCGAAGACTATCTCGCGCAGGGCGGTGTCCTAACCTCCCCGGACAATGTGCCGGCGCGCTATCGTGGCGAATTGCTGCGCCTGATGGCAAGCTTCGTCGATAGCGAGCTGGCGGGTTCCGCCGGTTTTGCCGATATCATCAACGACGCGCCGGGTATCCAGGAGCGTATCTCTGCCGCCCGCATCGTGCTCGAAAAGACCGATCATGCCGGCCAGATCCTGAAGGTGATGGAAAGCTTCGGTGCCGATGGCGGACGCTACGCCGTCCACCACCCCTGGGCCGAGCGCCTCCCCCGCGATGCCGATATCGGGGCTGCCCGCCAGAAAGGCGATATGCGTCTTTCGGTCTTCCATTATCCGCTCGGCGGCTGGGTCGACGCCGTCGTCATGAATGTGCTGATGGGCAAGGCGGGCGTTATTCAGCTGCGCGAGCTTTCACATGTCTCCTACCAGCCGCTGGCCGAGGTTTTCCGCCGCATCCTGCCGCGCGAGGCGCGCCATCTCGAACTTGGCATCGCCGGTCTTGAGCGCATCGCGGCAAATCCGGCCGAACGTGATGCGGCCATGGCCTCCATCACCTATTGGCGCCCGCGGGTTGCCGCGAGCTTCGGGCTTTCCGGCTCAGCGCGCTTTGGCACGCTGGCACGGTTCGGCCTTCGCCATACTCCCAATGAAACACTCCTTGCCGAATGGCAGGCGGACGTCGAAGCGCAATTGTCTGCGCTGAAACTGATCTGACAGGAAGGAAATGACTATGAACGTTCTGGCGTCCCGGCCTCGCCGGCTCGAAAGCTATGTCTGCGGCAGCTGGACTACGGGGGCCAGGGAAGGCGTTCCGCTTCTTGACGCCTCGACCGGTGCGCCCGTCGCCTTCATCGATTCGAGCGGCATCGATTTTGCCAGCACCCTTGCCTATGGTCGGGAAAAGGCCGGTCCGGCGCTGCGCCGCATGTCGTTCCATGAACGGGCCGCGATGCTGAAGGCGCTTGGCCTGGCGCTGATGGACCGCAAGGAAGAGTTTTACGCGCTTTCCGCCGCCACCGGCGCCACCCGTGCCGACAGCTGGGTCGATATTGACGGCGGCATCGGCACGCTGCTTTCCTACGCCTCCAAGGGCCGTCGCGAATTGCCGAATACCCGTGTGCTGCTCGATGGTGACGCCGAGGCTTTGTCGAAGGACGGCACCTTCTCCGCCCAGCATATTCTCAGCCCGCTTCAGGGCGTGGCGGTGCACATCAACGCCTTCAATTTCCCCTGCTGGGGCATGCTGGAAAAGCTTGCTCCCACGCTGCTTGCCGGCATGCCGGCAATCGTCAAACCCGCTAGCCAGACGGCCTATCTGACGGAACTGATGGTGCGCCGGATGATTGAGACAGGCCTTCTGCCGGAAGGTGCGGTGCAGCTTATTGCCGGCTCGGTCGGCGATCTGCTCGATCATGTCGAGGGTCAGGACGTCGTCACCTTCACCGGCTCGGCCTCCACCGGCCGTAAACTAAAGAGCCATCCTGCCGTTATCGGCAATTCCGTCCGCTTCACCATGGAAGCCGATAGCCTGAACGCATCGGTGCTCGGCATCGATGCAGGGCCCGGAACCGAGGAATTCGATCTCTTCGTCAAGGAAGTTGCCCGTGAAATGACGTCGAAAGCCGGGCAGAAATGCACGGCCATCCGTCGTGTCATCGCGCCGCGCGCCCATTGTGATGCGCTGGTCGCGGCTTTGGGCGACCGGCTGGGCAAGACGGTGCTTGGCAATCCCACGGACGAAAACGTCCGCATGGGCCCGCTCGCCAGCCTCGACCAGCGCGACGAAGTGCGCGCCCGCATCCGCGATCTGCTCGGCGATGCGGAAATCGTTGCCGGTGATCCTGATATGCCGCGCATCGTTTCCGGTGACGCCGAGGCCGGCGCCTTTCTCAATCCGGTGCTGCTTTATTGCGATCGGCCATGGGAGGCGAAGGCCGTGCATGACGTGGAGGCTTTCGGCCCGGTCAGCACCGTCATGCCCTATGACAGCGCCGAGGAGGCCGTTGATCTCGCGCGTCGTGGCAAGGGCAGTCTCGTCGCCTCGGTCTTCACCAATGATCCGGCCTTTGCGGAAGAGGTCGTGCTTGGCATGGCGCCGTTCCATGGCCGGGTGATGATCGGCAACCGCGTCAGCTCCAGGACCTCGACCGGCCACGGCTCGCCGTTGCCCGGCCTCGTCCATGGCGGTCCCGGCCGCGCCGGTGGCGGCGAGGAGCTTGGCGGCATGCGCGGCGTCAAACATTACATGCAGCGCACCGCCATACAGGGCTCGCCGACACTTCTTTCCGCGGTCACCGGCCGCTGGGTTGCCGGTGCTCAGACCCAAACGGACGGCGAGCATCCCTTCCGAAAATCGCTGGCGGAGCTTCACATCGGCGATCAGCTGGTCACCGCCACCCGTCAGGTGACGCTGGAGGATATCGAACATTTCGCCAATTTTACCGGCGATACATTCTACGCACATATGGACGAGGAAGCGGCCAGGGCCAATCCGTTCTTCGAGGGACGCGTTGCCCACGGTTACCTGATCGTTTCCTTCGCGGCAGGCCTGTTCGTCGATCCGGCACCGGGTCCGGTGCTTGCCAATTACGGTGTCGACAATCTGCGCTTCCTCACGCCGGTCAATCCGGGGGACACGTTGCAGGTGCAGCTGACCTGCAAGGAAATCAATCCGCGCGTCGATGCCGAGCACGGGGAGGTGCGCTGGGACTGCAAGGTCACCAACCAGAACGATGTTGCCGTCGCCCAGTATGACGTTCTGACCATGGTGGCGAAAACGAGAAGCTAAACCTTCGGGCACGGCGAGGAGGCCTGATCTTGAGTGCGAGATCGGGCCTGTCGGATCACGGGAGATGTGGGGAAGGGCGTTTTGAGTCGCTCGCTCTCGAAAAGAGCGATGGTCCGCGTCAGCGCACGGCTTTAACGCCTTCGAGGATGAGCGTGGTTGCGATATCCGCATATTCGTCGCGCGTGACAGGGCCGTTCGGCCTGAACCACATATAGACCCAGTTCATCATGCCAAAGAGCGACATGGTCACTGGCATCAGCAATGGCCGGTCCCGGTTAAGCTCGGGGTTGACCTGCTGTATCACACCGGAGAAGCGCTTGACGATCCGTCTTTCGATCGCCTGCAGCTCTGCAAGCTGTTCCTGCGACAGCGCGCTGGTGCCGTTGAGCTGCACCTTGTGTTCGTTATCGCGGCCTTCATAGTTCTTCATGACGGCCTTCACGAGAAGGCGCAGGCGCTCCTGCGGCGCCACATCGCTGCGATCCGCCGCTTCGATCGCGCCGTCGAGTTCCGTCAGGTGCGTGCGGACGATGTCGAAGATCAACGCGTCCTTGCCGGGATAATAGTGATAGAGCAGGGCCTTGGAGACATTGCTGTGCGAGGCGATCATCGACATGGAAGCCTTCTCCATGCCCACCTCGGCAAACACCGCCGCGGCACTCGTCAGAATGCCACGCTGTTTTTCCTCGAAATCAACTGCCCGCGTCCGTGCCATGGTCTTCCTGTTTCTGCTCATTCCCGGGCGATTGCCGTGGGAGGGGTGCCGCTCCTCCCTTTACACAGTCAACCCGGTGCCGGACTATTCCGGCTTTTCCTTCATTCATTCTTTCGGGCGGTTGTCTACCACCCGCTTCGCCTTGCCTTCCGAGCGCGCCACGCCTCCGGGCTCATGCACCGAAATCTTCGTGGAAACGCCAACCACGCTCTTGATGTGGTGGGCAAGCTCTTTCGCAGATCCGGTGCGTGCGCCCTCATCGGTCGCGTCCAGCGTACATTCGACGTGAACCGTCATGTTGTCCATACGGCCCGAACGGCTGAGCTCGATCTGGAAATGAGGGGCAAGGCCGCGACATTTCAGGATTTGTTCCTCGATCTGCGTGGGGAAAACATTGACGCCGCGCAGGATCATCATGTCATCGGAACGTCCGGTTATCTTCTCCATGCGGCGCATGGACCGCGCCGTGCCGGGGAGAAGCCGTGTCAGGTCCCGCGTGCGGTAGCGCACGATCGGTAGGCCTTCCTTGGTCAGTGTCGTGAAGACCAGTTCGCCAAGTTCGCCATCCGGCAGCACGTCACCGGTCACCGGATCGATGATTTCGGGGTAGAAATGATCCTCCCAGATGTGCAGGCCGTCCTTCGTCTCGACGCATTCGTTGGCGACACCCGGCCCCATCACTTCCGAAAGACCGTAGATATCGACGGCGTGCATGTCGAAGGCTTGCTCAATCTCCTGCCGCATCGAATTGGTCCATGGTTCGGCACCGAAAATGCCGACAGCAAGAGAGCTTTCGCGCGGGTCGATGCCATGACGGCGGAACTCGTCGAGGATGGAGAGCATATAGGAAGGCGTGACCATGATGATGCGCGGCTTGAAATCCTGCATCAAGGTCACCTGGCGTTCTGTCATGCCGCCGGAGATCGGCACGACCGTGCAGCCGAGTTTCTCTGCGCCGTAATGCGCGCCGAGGCCGCCGGTGAACAGGCCATAACCATAGGCAACATGGACGATATCGCCGGCGCGGCCGCCCGAGGCGCGGATCGAACGGGCGACGACGGTTGCCCAGGTATCGATGTCCTTTGCGGTGTAGCCAACGACGGTCGGCTTGCCGGTGGTGCCGGAGGAGGCGTGGATGCGGGCGAGCTTTTCGCGCGGCACGGCGAACATGCCGAACGGATAGGTGTCGCGCAGGTCCTTCTTGGTGGTGAAAGGGAATTTAGCGAGATCCGACAATGTCTTCAGGTCTGAAGGGTGAACGCCCACCTCGTCGAAGCGCTGGCGGTAAAAGGGGGAATTCTCGTAGGCGTGGGTCAGCGACCACTTCATGCGCTCAAGCTGCAGCGCGGAAATCTCGTCGCGCGACGCCGTCTCGATCGTGTCGAGGTCGCCGGGGCGGGGGGAAAGGTCTTCCATTAAAATCTCCTCCGAGAATGCGATGGTACCGGCGTCGGCTTTATTCCGGCAGATGGGTACCCTTGACTGTTCGCGAGTGGCCGCGGAATTCCGCGACGTGCTCGCCCTCCTGATTGGTGATGCGGATATCGTAGATTCCGCCCCGTCCGCGGCGCGACACCTCCCGTGCCGTCGCCGTCAGCCGGTCGCCCTTGAAGGCCGGCGCGATATAGGTCACCGAACAGTGCTGGGCGACGGTGCGCTGGTTATAGGTATTGCAGGCAAAGGCGAATGCGGAATCCGCCAGCGTGAAGATATATCCGCCATGGCAGGTGCCGTGGCCATTCGTCATGATCTCGGTAATCGTCATCGTGATCGTCGCCTCGCCGGGCGCGACCGCAAGAAGCTCCATGCCAAGATGGCGGGTGGCGTTGTCATCGTCCCACATGGCTTTGGCGCAGGCTTCGGCCAGCGCCTGCGGGGAAAGGCTGGCGGCGCTCATTTGCCTTTGAACTCCGGTTTGCGCTTTTCGAGGAAGGCGGCAACGCCTTCGGCATAATCGGCGCTGCGCCCGGCCTCGCGCTGCAAGTCGCGTTCGAGGTCGAGCTGCTGATCCAGCGAGTTCGTCGCAGCCGCCTGTATGGCGCGCTTCGTCATGCCAAGCCCTTTCGTTGGGCCTGCGGCGAGGCGGGTGGCGAGCGCGGATGCCTCTTCCAGCAACTTGTCGTCATCGACGGCGCGCCAGATCAGGCCCCAGTCGGCGGCGGTTTCTGCTGCAAGCGGTTCTGCGGTGAGCGTGAGCGCCTTGGCACGGGCCTCGCCGATCAGACGCGGCAGGCTCCAGGTGCCGCCGGAATCCGGCACGAGGCCGATCTTGGCGAAGGCCTGGATGAAGCGGGCCGAGCGGACGGCGAGCGTGATATCGCAGGCAAAGGCGATATTGGCGCCAGCGCCGGCGGCGACGCCGTTGACGGCACAGATGACCGGCTTTTCCAGGCTGCGGATCAGGCGCAGCAACGGATTATAGAAGGTCTCGATGGTGTGGCCAAGATCCGGCACGCCCTTCTTGGGGTCGCGATCGCCAAGGTCTTGCCCCGCGCAGAAACCGCGGCCGGCACCGGTCAGCAGGACGGCGCGGACATCCGCATCCGCATGGGCGCGCTCGAAACCGGCGCGTAGTGCAAGATGCATTTCTTCGTTGAAGGCATTGAGCCTGTCCGGGCGGTTCAGCGTCAGGCTAAGAACGCCATCGGCAAACGCAGACAGAATAGTGTCTGAATCCGACATGTTTCCTCCCTGTCGCCCTTCCCAGCGGCGACCGTAAAAAAGTTCTTGCATAAACCGGCCGGTCAGTCAATTATAAAACAGCAGACTGGGAGGAGCCAGATATGACCGGACTATTCGAGCGCCATCAACCGACGCTGCAAGCGGCGACTGATGCTGCGGCCAAGCGCGATTACTGGTCGGCCTATCCCGAGGTCCCAAGCGGCAAGATCTATGGCGAAACCGCCAAGGATGACGGCCTTGCTGCCTATAAGGCGCGCCTTTCGCAGCCGTTCGACCTGCCTGGACATCCCGCAGATGAAAGTCCTGTCGGCATGGAAGTATCGCCCTTCGGCCCGACCCTCGGCATCACCTATCCCGCCGCATCGGTCGATCTGCATATCTCGGCGTCGCGCGCCGCCGCGCCGCAATGGGCATCCGCATCGCCGGAGGTGCGCACCGGCATCTGTCTCGAAATCCTGGCGCGGCTGAATGCCAGAAGCTTCGAGATGGCGAATGCCGTTATGCATACGACGGGCCAGGCCTTTGCCATGGCCTTTCAGGCCGGCGGCCCGCATGCCCAGGATCGTGGCCTTGAGGCGGTGGCCTATGCCTATGCCGAGATGACCCGCACGCCTTTGCAGGCGATCTGGACGAAGCCGCAGGGCAGGGGCGAGCCGATCGTCATGGAAAAACACTGGCGCATTTTTCCGCGCGGTATTTCACTGGTCGTCGGCTGCAACACGTTTCCCACCTGGAACAGCTATCCCGGCCTTTTCGCCAGCCTTGCCACCGGCAATACGGTCATCGTCAAGCCGCACCCGGCCGCGATCCTGCCGCTCGCCCTTACCGTCGAGATAGCCCGTCAGGTGCTGGTGGAAGAGGGGTTTGCGGCCGACATCGTGCTGCTTGCCGCCGATGCGCCCGACGCCGAGATTACGAAGGATCTCGTGCGGCATCCCGCCATCGCTATCATCGACTATACCGGTTCAAACAGTTTCGGCAGCTGGGTGCGCGAAAACGCCGGCAGCGCCGATGTCTATACCGAAGAGGCGGGCGTCAATTCCATCGTCATCGGCGCCACCGACAATTTCGCCGGCATGTGCAGCAATATCGCCTTTTCGCTGTCGCTTTATTCCGGCCAGATGTGCACGGCGCCACAGGATATTTTCGTGCCGCGCGGCGGCATTGAAACGGATGAGGGTCACAAGAACTTCGATGAGGTCGCGTCCGGTATTGCCGCTGCCGTCGATGCCCTGCTTGCCGATCCGGCGCGCGCGGCCGGTATCTGCGGAGCGATCGCCAACCCCGCCACGCTTGCCCGCATTGCGGCGGCCCGGTCGGTCGGCCGCGTGTTGCGCGAGTCCATGCCGGTGGAGGGACTTGAGGAGGCGCGCACTGCGACACCTCTGATCCTTGCCGTCGATGCGGCCGATACGGATGCTTATGGTGAGGAGCGCTTCGGCCCGATTGCCTTCGTCGTTGCTGTCGACAACGTGACCGAGGGCGTCAACCGCGCTGCTGAACTTGCCGAGCGCAAGGGGGCGATTACGGCCGCACTCTACGAAACAGACGAGGCACGAATTCTCGGCGCAGCCGACCGTTTCGCTGCCGCAGGCGTCAATCTTTCGGTCAATCTGACCGGCGGCATCTATGTCAACCAGAGCGCCGCTTTCAGCGATTTCCACGTTACCGGTGCCAACCCTGCGGGCAATGCCAGCCTGACGGATGCGGCATTTGTTGCAAACCGGTTCCGCGTGGTGATGTGGCGCCGCCCTGTGGCGGCGTGAGAGGAATTTCGACTTAAACTTTTTTCTTTGGGAGGAGAAATCAACATGAAATTTTTGACGACGACTGCGCTTGCAGCTTCGCTGGCCTTTGCCCTCGGCTTTGCCGCGCCCGCTTTGGCTGACATCAAGATCGGCGCCACCGTTTCCGAAACCGGCCCCGCATCGTTTTTGGGCGACCCGGAAGCCAAGACGCTGAAGATGCTCGTGGAAGAGATCAATGCGGCAGGTGGCGTCAATGGCGAGAAGCTGCAGCTTGTCATCTATGATGATGGCGGCGACCCGAACAAGGCCCGCACCTTTGCGACCCGCCTCGTCGAGGATGATGAAGTCGTTGCGGTCATCGGTGGCACCACGACCGGCACATCCATGGCCGTCATCCCGGTCCTTTCTGATGCCGAAGTGCCGTTCATCTCGCTTGCCGGCGCAATCGAAATCATCGATCCGGTCAAGCCCTTCGTCTTCAAGACGCCGCATACGGATCGCATGGCCTGCGCCAAGATTTTCGAGGACATGAAGAAGGCCGGCATCGCCAAGATCGGCCTGATCTCCGGCTCGGACGGTTTCGGCGCTTCCATGCGCAAGCAATGCCTGGCGATCATCGGCGAATATGGCATCGAGGTTCTGGCCGATGAGACCTATGGCCCGACCGATGCCGACATGACGCCGCAGCTGACCAACATCAAGGGCAAGGACGGTATCCAGGCCGTGCTTAATCCGGGCTTCGGCCAGGGCCCGGCGATCGTCACGCGCAATTATGCGCAGCTTGCCGTCGGCCTGCCGCTCTACCAGTCGCATGGCGTCGCCTCGGACGGTTTTATCGAGCTTGCCGGTGCGCAGGCTGCGGAAGGTGTGCGCCTGCCGGGCACGGCGCTGCTCGTCGCCGGGCTGCTTCCAGAAAGCGACCCGCAGCGCGCCGTGGTCGTCGCCTACAAGCAAGCCTATGAGAAGGCGACCGGAAAGCCGGTCTCGACCTTCGGTGGCTATGCTCATGACGCCCTGCGCATTCTCGTTGATGCGATCAAGCGGGCCGGCAGCGCTGAGCCGTTGGCAATCCGTGATGCCATTGAAGGCACATCGGGTCTTGTCGGAACGACCGGTACGGTGACGATGTCGGCAACGGATCACCTTGGCCTCGATCTCTCAGCCTTTCGCATGCTGAAGATCGAAAACGGCGGTTGGAAAATCGTCGAATAACCGGACCGTGCCGCCGGTCTGCGCCATCAAGGCGCTGGCCGGCGGGAACCGTCGCGCCAAGCGGAGGCCCCCCATGCCCGAATTGCTGCAATTCCTTCTGTCCGGGATAACGGTCGGCGCCGTCTATGCGCTGGTCGCTCTCGGTTTCACGATCATCTACAATGCCTCCGACGTTGTGAACTTCGCTCAGGGCGAGTTCGTCATGCTGGGCGGCATGATCACGTTCTTCGCGCATGCCGCAGGCGTGCCGCTGCCGCTGGCCGCGCTCATCGCCATCGTGACGACGGCGGCGATTGGCGTTGCGCTCAACAAGCTGGCGATAGAGCCGGCACGCGGCGCACCGGTCGTTTCGCTGATCATCATCACCATCGGCGCTTCGATTTTCATCAGAGGCGCCACGCAGCTCGTCTTCGACAAGCAGCTTCACCGCTTTCCGGCCTTTTCCGGCGACCAGCCGATTGCCATCGGCGGCGCGACCATTCTGCCGCAGAGCCTCTGGGTTATTGCCGGTGCGCTGGCTGTCTTCTTCTGTCTCTGGCTGTTCTTCACCCGCACGCTTATCGGCCGTGCGGTGCTGGCAACCGCCAATAACCGCGTCGCCGCGCAGCTTGTCGGCATCAACACCAATTATGTGATGACGCTCTCTTTCGCCATGTCCGCTGCCATCGGGGCACTGGCCGGCGTGCTGGTGACGCCGATTACGCTGACGGGCTATGATGTCGGCCTTGCGCTGGCGCTGAAAGGTTTTGCCGCAGCCATGCTTGGCGGCATGGGAAACCCGAAGGGCGCGCTGGTCGGTGGCCTGCTGCTCGGTATTCTGGAAGCAATGACGGCCGGTTATATCAGCTCGCAATATAAGGATGCGGCTGCGTTCATCATCATCCTCGCTGTGCTTTTCGCCATGCCACAGGGGCTGT
This sequence comes from Rhizobium sp. X9, assembly GCF_018873185.1. NCBI lineage: Bacteria > Pseudomonadati > Pseudomonadota > Alphaproteobacteria > Hyphomicrobiales > Rhizobiaceae > Rhizobium > Rhizobium sp. X9. Next base: position 1,862,601 of record NZ_CP071312.1, read on the forward strand.
TTGGCCACAAGTCGACGGATCGGGTGTGACAATGCGGTTATCGAACAAGGCAACCACGCTACTCATCCTCGCAGCAGTCATCGCGATTGCGCCGGTCTTTTTTCCGTCCTCCTATTATTTCCGTGTCGGCTCGCTGATTTTCGTCAACGGCCTTGCCGTGACGGGCCTCGTCATCCTCATCGGTTATGCCGGCCAGATCAGCCTCGGCCATGCGGGCTTTGCGGGTATCGGCGCCTATGCCTGCGCGCTTGCGCCCGTCCATCTCGGCCTGCACCCGGCGCTTGCCGCCGTCCTCGGCGCGCTTGTTTCTGCGGTCATCGCCTATCTTGTCGGGCGGCCGATCCTGCGCCTCAAGGGATATTATCTTGCCGTCGCCAGCCTCGGCTTCGGCATCCTTGTCTCGATGGTGCTTTCGAACGAGGCCAAATTGACCGGCGGACCGGATGGCATGGCGGTGCCGGAACTGGGCCTGCGCGCCATGCTGAAGTCAATCGGCATCGACCTGTCCAACACCGAGTTCTGGTATGCCTTTTCTGGCGTCGTGCTGGTGATCGGCGCCTGGCTCGCGCTCAATCTCTACCATAGCCCGACCGGGCGGGCGCTGCGTGCATTGCATGGATCGGAAGTCGCCGCCCGCACGGTTGGCGTCGATGTTGCGCACCATAAGCTGATCGCCTTCGTCATCTCGGCGGTCTATGCCTCGGTTTCGGGTTCGCTGCTGGCGCTGCAGAACAAGTTCATCACGCCGGATGTCGCGGGTTTCATGCATTCCATCGAAATGGTGACCATGACGGTGCTCGGTGGGGCCGGTTCGGTGCCGGGCGCCATTCTGGGGGCCGCGATCCTCACCACGCTGCCGCAGGTGCTGACGATCTTTCAGGAATATGAACAGCTCATGCTCGGCCTCGTGATGATGCTGGTGATGATCTTCATGCGTGAGGGTCTTTTGCCGTCCATTGCGCGCCGCATCAGAGGGAGGGGAGAATGAGCCTGCTTCAGATTGAGGGCCTCGGCATTGATTTCGGCGGATTGCGTGCCGTCCACAATGTCGGTTTTTCCTTGAAACCCGGTGAGATCGTTTCCGTCATAGGCCCGAACGGTGCCGGCAAGACGACCCTCTTCAACATGATATCCGGCGTCTATACCCCAACGCGCGGCCGGGTTCTGCTGGATGGCGAGGACGTAACCCGCATGCCGCCACACCTGCTCGCCCGACGCGGCCTGTCGCGCACCTTTCAGAATTTGCAGATATTCCAGTCGATGAGCGTGCTCGAAAACGCCATTGTCGGCCATCATCTGCATGAGCGCGGTTCGGTCTTCGCCGATCTCTTCTCGCTGCCTGCCACGCGTCGCCGCAGCCGGGCGTCGGAGGAAAGTGCGCGGGCCCTGCTCGACCGGGTCGGTCTCGGCCGGGCCGCCGAACAGGAGGCGGGCTCGCTCTCCTATGGCGCGTTGAAGCGCCTGGAGATCGCCCGCGCGCTGGCGCTGAAACCCCGCGCGCTGCTGCTCGATGAACCGGCCGCCGGCTGCAACGCCGTCGAGACGGAGGAGATCGATCACCTTATCGCACAGGTCGCGGCCGAGGGCGTGTCGATCCTGCTGGTGGAGCACGACATGAAGATGGTCATGCGCATTTCTAACCACATCGTCGTGCTCGACCATGGCGAAAAGATTGCCGAGGGCGAACCGGCGGCGATTTCACGCGATCCGCGTGTCATCGAAGCCTATCTCGGCACCCAGGCAGCGGAGGTCCAGAATGCTGACGGTTGAGGGGCTGCGCTCCCGTTATGGCCGCATCGAGGTGTTGCACGGTATCGATCTCGACGTGGCTTCGGGGGAGATCGTCACCGTGGTCGGTGCTAATGGCGCTGGCAAGACGACGCTTTTGAAGTGCCTCTCCGGCATCCAGCCGGTCTCGGCAGGCTCGATACTGTTTCGCGGTGAAGCGCTGACAACCGTTCCGGCGCATACCCGTGTGGAACGCGGTCTCGCCCAATCGCCGGAAGGCCGCCAGATTTTCACAAACCTCACGGTGGAGGAAAATCTTCGGCTCGGCGCCTATCTCTTCGCCGACGACAAGGTGGAGCGCGATATGCAGGATGCCTTCGTAATGTTTCCGATTCTCAAGGAGAAGCGGAACCTTGCAGCCGGCGGCCTTTCCGGCGGCCAGCAGCAGATGCTGGCGATCGCCCGGGCGCTGATGGCGCGCCCCTCCTGTCTGCTTCTGGACGAACCGAGCATGGGCCTCGCCCCCATCCTCGTTGCGCAGATATTCGATGTGGTGAAGAGCATGAAGGCGCTCGGTGTCACCGTGCTTCTTGTCGAGCAGAACGCCTTCGGCGCGCTCTCCGTCGCCGATCGCGGTTATGTCATGGAGACGGGGCGCATAACCATGTCCGGCCCTGCCGCAGATCTGATCGCGGACGAACGCATCCGCGCCGCTTACCTGGGAATATGAGACAATGACCGTCACTATCGCCCGCGAAGACACCATCGCAATCGTCACAGTCGACAACGCGCCCGTCAATGCGCTGTCGCAGGCGCTCCGCCAGGCGCTCGTCGACACGGTGGCGGAACTGGACGCGGATGCGGGGGTGAAGGCCGTGGTACTGCTCTGCGCCGGACGCACCTTCATCGCCGGTGCTGACGTCAGCGAGTTCGGCAAGCCGCCGCTTCCGCCGCATCTGCCGGACGTGGTTGCGAGCATCGAAAACGCGAAAAAGCCCTGGGTCGCGGCGATTCACGGCAGCGCGCTTGGCGGCGGTCTCGAAGTGGCGCTCGGCTGCGCCTATCGGGTGGCGCTTTCCACCGCCAGTCTCGGTCTGCCGGAAGTCAAGCTTGGCATCATTCCCGGCGCGGGTGGGACGGTGCGCCTGCCGCGCCTGATCGGTGCCCTTGCCGCTGTCGATCTGGTGACAAGCGGTAACCCGGTCGGGGCGAAGAAGGCAAAAGACCTGGGCCTCATCGATGCCGTGATCGACGGCGAGCTTCGTGCAGGTGCAATTGCGTTTGCGAAGCGTGTCGCTGGAGACCCCCTTCCGCAGCCTATCTCCAGCCGTGCCGTGCCGGCCGTCGAAACCGGCTTTTGGGAAAGCGCTGAAAAAGCCGTGGCCGCCAAGGCCAGACGCGAGGTTGCCCCACTGCGCGCATTCGTCTCCATCCGCAAGGCGAGCGAGGCCGAATTCGCCGAGGCCATGGCCTTCGAGCGGGAGACTTTCCTAGAACTGCGCGGTTCTCCCCAGGCAGCCGCGCTGCGCCACGTCTTCTTCGCCGAGCGGGCTGCGCCACGTCCGCCTGAACTATCCGGCATTACGCCGCATGATATTGGCACCGCAGCCGTCATCGGCGGTGGCACCATGGGTGCTGGCATTGCCACAGCGTTGCTTGATGCGGGCCTGCCCGTCACCCTCATCGAGCGCGATACGGCGGCGGTCGAGCGCGGGCTTGCAAACATCCGTGCCATCTTCGAAGGCGCGGTGAAACGCGGCCGTATCACGCAGGACGTTGCGAACCAGCGCATCGCCGGTGTCACCGGCAGCGATGATTATGGCCTGCTTGCCGATACCGACCTCGTTATCGAAGCCGTATTCGAGGACCTCGCCGTGAAGCGCGCTGTCTTTGAAAAACTCTCCGACATCTGCCGACCGGATGCGGTGCTGGCGACAAACACCTCCTATCTCGATCCCGACGCGATCAGCGAAGGCGTAAGGCAGCCCGAACGGTTCCTCGGCCTGCATTTCTTCAGTCCCGCTCACGTCATGAAGCTGCTGGAAATCGTGCCGACGGCGACGACGTCGCCGGAGGTACTGGCAACCGGCTTCGCGCTCGCCCGGCTGCTGGGCAAGATCCCGGTTCGTGCCGGTATTTGCGATGGCTTCATCGGCAACCGCATTCTGAAGGTGACGCGGGCGCAGGCCGAACGTTTGCTGCTTTCCGGCGCAACACCTTCGGCCGTCGATGCCGCCATGCGCGCTTTCGGCCTGCCGATGGGGCCTTTCGAAGCGCAGGATCTCGGCGGTCTCGACATCGCCGCCTTCCAGCGCAAGGCTGCCCGCGCGCGGGGCGAAACACCTTTTGCACCTGTGGCGGACCGGCTTTGCACCATTGAGCGTTTCGGCCAGAAATCCGGTGGTGGCTGGTACGATTACCTGCCGGGCGACCGTGCCCCAAAGCCGTCCGAAACCGTGGCGGCGATCATCGCCGAAGAGATGGCCGGTCGAACGCAGCGGGTTTGGGACGAAGCATCGATCGCCGACGCGATCATTCTGCCGATGGTCAACGAAGCGATGCGCATTCTGGAGGAGCACATTGCCCTGCGCTCTGCCGATATCGATCTCGTCAAGATCCATGGCTATGGCTTCCCGCGATGGCGCGGCGGGCCGATGCATTATGCCGGGGAGCGCGGTCTTGGTGAGGTCGTGGCCGTCCTCGACCGCCTGTCAGCCGAGGGCCTTGCCGAGCCTCCATGCGATGGCCTGCGCCGAGCTGCCATGCAGCCAGCGCTATAGAGCTTCGACACCTGCCGCTGCCCTCGATGACGGCTGGCCGCGATGTGCCATGGCATTATCGGCGCGCTGCGCCTATGGCTGCTCGGTGCTGGCGCGGACCAAACCATCTCGCAGTGATTGAACCTTCTCGTTCAGATCGATCATCTGGGGTATGGTGAATCCGGAGCGGCGCAGCAGCGCATCGGTGAGGCAGCCGGTCTTGGGCTGGAGTTCAGTCCCCTTAGGGGTGAGAAACACTTCGACCAGACGCTCGTCCGTCGTGCTGCGCCGCCGCGACAGAAAACCGGCAGCTTCCAGCCGTTTGACAGCAGGCGTAATTGTGCTCGGCTCAAGTCCGAGCCGGTCGGCAATGGCGGATATGCTCAGGCCGTCGCGCTCCCATAAGGCGCTCAGCGCCAGATACTGCGTATAGGTGACGCCAAGCGCGTCAAGCATGGGCTTGTAGGCCCGGTTAATCGCAATGGCAGCGGAATAGATCGAGAAGCACAATTGGCTGTCGAGCGGCAGGGTCGGGGCATCGGTCATGTCGGATCTCCAAAATTTTCTGCGAATGTTTTCATTAAATTATCACAGAAACCATTATTGCGATAATAAAAAAGTAGACAGATAAAGCGCGATGGCGTACAAGATGATTATCGCAATAATGGTTATCGCGAAATAGAAAAAGGAGTTACGCACATGCTCAAGAATATCCTGCTTGCCGCCGCCGCCTCCATCGCAGTGGCCGCCACCGGCACCTCCATCGCATCGGCGCAGAATGCTGCTGCCGTCAAGAACATCGTCCTGGTCCACGGCGGCTTCGTCGACGGTTCCGGCTGGAAGGGCGTTTATAATATCCTGAAGAAGGATGGCTACACCGTCAGCATCGTCCAGAACCCGACCACCTCCCTTGCGGATGACGTTGCCGTTACCAGGCGCGCCATCGACCAGCTGGATGGTCCGGTCGTGCTCGTCGGCCACTCCTATGGGGGTGTTGTCGTCAGTGAGGCCGGCACCAACGAGAAGGTCAAGTCGGTCGTCTACATCGCCGCTTTTGCACCCGACAAGGGCGAATCTGTTTCCTCGCTGATCGCCAATCCGCCGGAAGGCGCTTCGGTGCCGCCGATCCTGCCCCCGGTTGACGGCTTCCTGTTCCTCGACAAGGCAAAGTTCGCAGCGTCCTTCGCCGCCGACGTCGATCCCGAAACTGCCGCCTTCATGGCCGACTCCCAGGTTCCATGGGGTGTTGAAGCCTTGGCTGGCGCCGTGACCGAACCGGCCTGGAAGGTCAAGCCGAGCTTCTATCTGGTCGCCTCCGATGATCACATGATCCCGCCGCCCGCCCAGCGCCTGATGGCCAAGCGCGCCGGAGCGACCGTCACCGAGGTTCCCGGCAGCCACGCGGTCTATGTCTCCAACCCGCAAGCCGTCGCTGATGTCATCGAAAAGGCGGCAAAAGCCGGGAATTGAGATGCATGAAATCGAAATCGAGAACGATAACCGGGGAGACGATCCCCGGTTATGCAGGTTTCTGCCACTTCAAACGTCGGGCTGTTGCCAATGCGGATAGGTCACGTAAGCAGTAACGGCACCATTGTCGTGGGAGCGGATCGTCACCTTATCGCCTTTCTGCATGGCAATGATTTCTCCCGGACCCGCCGTCACCGATTTTTCGCCTTCCGAGACGGTGATCTTTCCTTCGAGGATCACCATCGTATCGTGCACGGCCATGGTCTCATTCAGGGTCTGGTTCGGTCCATAGCGCCCAAAACCGATGGTGACCGGCCCGCCGTGACGCTGATCCAGGAGATTGCCGGCAAAGATGTCACCATCTTGTCCCGGTGAGCGTTCGAGCACGGCATCGGTAATGGCGAATTTATGAATGGTCATGGACTTTTTCCTCAACGGTTTGGCCGGTATGTTAAACCACGCGTTACGGTCTATCCGGACTTTCAGTACAGGCGGCTGCTGCGCGCTTTCCGGGACGGGCCGACGTCGGCCCCTGCACTTGAACTCCTCTTGCCGGGGCCGTGTTCCTTCTTGAGGGCGGAAGGCACACGGGTATGCAGAGACAGTTGAGCCATCAGGGTGCGTCGTGATCCTCTGACATTGATGATTTCGAGAGGTGAGTGTCTATCGCCATCCGGCGCAACGCGCCCTCTTAAGGGGCAGGTGGCAGGTAATCGGTCTTCACGCTGAATAAGCCATGCTAGCGCGGTAATCCCGGGCCGTGGTTGAAACACTCAATCAGCATTTCTGTGAGCACACGGACTTTTCTTGCGGGATGCGGGCCCGGCGGTCTGACCACATATATCCCGGCCGGTGGTGGCGGATGGCGTTTCATGACCTGCACCAACTCGCCTGAGTGCAGATAATCTTTGACAAGATCGTCGGGCAGCACGGCGATCCCCAACCCGGCGGCGGCTGCGACAGCCAGAGCCACCCCGTTATCGGCCTTGAAGCGCCCTTGCGGGCGAACTGTTATCACCTTGTCTCCATCCAGCACCTGCCAGGTTTCCGTTCCCTGCATGAGAGCCTGATGGGTTACGAGTTCTTCCGGTGTCTCCGGAGCGCCGTGGATATTGATGTAGTCCGGGCTGGCGACGAAATTTCCGTAAAGGGGGCCGACGCGTCTGGCAACGAGGTTGGAGTCTGGAAGGGTGCCGACCCGGATCGCACAATCGTATCCTTCTGCAATCAGATCCACGAAACGATCAGTGTAGCAAGTTTGTATCTGGAGCTGAGGATGGCGGCGCGCCATCTGTGCGATCACCAGTGCGAAATGGGTGGGACCGAAAGAAAGCGGTGCAGCAATCCGCAGGCGGCCGCGGAGCTCACCAGCTGGAAGGATTGTCTCCGTGGCCACATCGATTTCGGCTGAGATCCTTGCCGCATAGTCGCGGAATGTTACGCCTGCCTCTGTCAGGGAGGCGCCACGTGTGGATCGAGCCAGAAGCTGGACACCAAGTTCCGCTTCAAGCCGCATAAGCCGTCGGCTTACCATCGACTTGGAGATGCCAAGGCGCAGTGCGGCCGAGGTGACGCCGCCCGCATCGGCAACTTCCACGAATGTCCGGAGATCGTCGGTATCCACTCAGTGTTCCTCATTCTGCGACACAGCTTAGCATGAACGAGGACTACCGCATCACAAACAGGAATGACAAGTTTCGTCCCGTAGAAGCGTACCGGAGGGCGCATGTCTTTTGAGCAAATGCGCTTCGATAAACCGCCAACATAGGATGAAACCATGACCTTTCGTAACGGCCTTGATTCACTTCTCCGCCCCGAAGATTCCGTTCTCGTTCTGATCGATCACCAACCCTATCAGCTCGCGAACCTGAACAGCCATGATCCTCAAATGGTGGTCAACAACACGACCGCGCTGGCGAAGCTGGCAAAGGCCTTTAATGTTCCGACCATTCTCACCAGCGTGATCGCGGCACGCGGTGGACTTCTGTTTAAGCAGATCACCGACGTGTTCCCCGGCCAGGAAGTCATCGATCGTACCTGGGTGAACACCTGGCAGGACGAGAATGTGGTGAACGTCGTCAAGGCGACCGGCCGAAAGCAACTTATCATCGCCGGCCTTTGGACCGAGGTCTGCGTCGCAATGCCTGTCATCCAGGCCGCCGGCGAAGGCTGGGACGTGACCGTGATCACCGACGCGTCGGGCGGGATTTCGAAGGAGTCTCACGAAGTTGCCGTCCAGCGAATGATTGCGGCCGGCGCAAACGTTATGACCGTAATGGCACTCGCTGGTGAATGGCAACGCGATTGGGCTCGCACCGAACATGCCGAGGAACTGACCGAGATTCTCATCCAGCACTTCGGCGGCAGCGGCATCGCATATCTTTGGGAGCAGCAGCTGCTCAACACGCCGGCACCGACCACAAAGGGCGGGCACTAAAACAGAGCAGGGACGGCGGGGTTCTCGATGAAAGTATCGCGAAGCCCAAGGGTACGTTGAACCTCGTCATCCCTTTTTTGACAGACCGATTTTGTCAGTCGCCTCGGCGTCCGACTTGGGCGACGGCAACGCCCAGAGCTTTCCTCCAGCCGCCCTGAATGAAGTTCAGTCGCAAACGCGCAACCTGAACCGGGCAAGGATATTGCCTTCACACCACATCGGGAAATTGGTGCCCCACTTATTGTTGTGCAAATTGAAGCGGATGCCCTCGGCGAAGCTAGGTCTTGTTCTGCAGAATGTCATGAAGTCCCAGCTTTCGGGTGCGACAAGTGGCGTGTCCAGCGGCTCGATCGTATATTGCAATCCGTTAGCAAAAGCCGCGCGGGCAGCGGTAATCGCCTGGAGCTGAGCGCCGCCGCTTTCGGCGGTGTTTTCCGCTCTGTGCCAGAGACCCATCTTCTTGAGGTTCCAGGCGACATCGCCCTTTGGGGTAAATGACAGGAAGCTTGCCTCCGGCATGCGGTTTGCCGGCTTTTCATTGAGGATGAGTGTCAGCAGCAGGGCGTCCTGATCCTGTGCCATTTGCAGCGAGATCGTCGGCGGTGCGCCATATTCGGTCGTGGCGAGTGTCGGCAGGGAGGCGAGCAGGCTATCGCTTTCCGCAGCCACAAGCTCCGGCAAAAAGATCTTTGACAGACCTGCGCCGGAGGCGGCAAGCCCGGGCTTGTCATGGTCCAGAACCGCCCATTCCTGCCGGTGCGTAAGGTAGGTACCCATATGACGCGCGACGTCTTTGGCGTCGTAGCTTTCATAGCGATAGCTGATAAGCGCCCCGTTACGGCCTTCGATGCGATGGCCTGATGGCGCAATGATGGTGACGATATCACCGGTCGCAGGATCGATCTCGGCCGACCAGCCGCCGGCCTTCAGGTTGCTCTCGATGGCGCGCGGCCTGGGCATTGCAGGCGGTGACACGGCAGCAATGGCCGCCTTCGCCTCGGCACGGTCGTTTTCCTCCAGCGTGGACATCGCCTGGTCGAGATAGTTCCGCTGTTCCTGCCATGAGGCTTCGGAATAGGTGAAGCGATGGTCGTTCGTGCGCGCTGCCGCGAAATCCTTGCGAGACCAGGCCTTGTCATCGCGCATATAGGACTTGATGTCGACACCGCAGGTATGCTCGGCCACCATGGCAAGGCCGCGGCCGAAGGCGAGGCGCGAAGCGGTGAGGCCATCGGCGGCGAAACGGTCATAGACGCGCTGAAGTGCGAGGAAGCGGGATATCTTTTGCGGATCGGTGGCGCCGCCATGAATCCAGCTGTCCGCCAGTTCGAGATCGATGACAGGGAAGCGTTCGCGCTCCTGCCACATCAGCGCGCCGTAATCCTCAAGGGTAGCTGCCTGGATCACCGCATCGGGTTCGCGGTGGCGCATTTCGCGATAGGTTTCGGCCGTCTGCGGCACGCTCTGGGGGCCGATATTGTCGCTCGTATGGGCAAAGCCGAGGCCATCCGCCATTCCCTCGGGGAAACAGGTTTCACCATAGGAGCGCTGGTACATGACGACGATTTCCTCGCCGCCCGGCGCGCGCCAGCGGAAGATGTCGGGAACCTCCGGCGGTGGCGAGGCTGTATTGACGCCGAGATGCAGGAAGCGGATGCCGGCTTCGGCAAGCAGCGGCACCATGCCGAGCGTGTGGCCGGGAACGTCGGTCATTTTCGCTGAGATTGTTCTCATCGAGAAGCGGCGGTCGAGCTCTTGTGAATAGGAGAGCCCGGCGCGGAAGAGATGGGGCGACATCAGTTCCGTATGGGTGGTGAAGGGCAGGCCGTGCCAGCGGATCAGGCCGCGCTCGATCGCTTCTTCAAGCTTTGCGACATCCGAGGCGGGGCGGGTATTGAGATAGTCCCAGATCAGCCACGCGCCAGTCGTCCAGATGAACTTTGGCGCCTCGGGATTTTCCGCATAAAAATGCGCCCCGGTCTCGATGGCCTGCGGGATGAAACGTTCGTGATATTGCCTGCGGACCTTTTCCGCGTGGTCGGTGAAACCAATGTCGAGATGGGTCTTGAAGACCAGATGCACGCGCTTTTTTGTCATATCTTTTCCGTTTAGCCCACGGTACCGCGCACGACGAGACGCGTGCCGAGCGTTTCGACCATGGGGTCTGCGTCGGGGGTTTTGAGCCGCCTCAGGATAAGGCGGACGAGGGCCCGGACGCGATCTTCGAGATCGATCCGGACTGTGGTGAGGTTGTAGCTCTTCCAGTGGGCTTGCGGGATGTCGTCGAAGCCGACCACCTTCACGTCGCCCGGAACGGAAAGGCCGAGATCATGGCGCAGCGCATCGATCGCGCCGAAGGCGCCAACGTCATTGGCGGCAAAGATGGCATCCGCACCGTCACCGACGCGGAAGAGGTCAAGTGTCGCGCGGTAGGCGGTATCATAGGTATAGTCACCGGCAACGACGATCGGTGGCTCCATGCCCCGTTCGGCGAGAATTTCGGTGATCATGCGCTCGCGCTCGTTGTTTGCGAGCGATTGTTGCTTGCCACCCAGATAGGCAACACGGCGTGCGCCATAACCCTGCAACAATGCAACCGCCTGCTCGATGCCTTCTCTCTGGCGCACCAGAAGACGGTCGTAGATGCTGGAGGTAGGCTTGCCGGAAAACTCCGTGGCATCGTCATAGATAACGTAGATCGGCACCGCGCGGTCGAGAAAGCCGGTCAGCACGTCAGGCGCGATATTTTCCGTGAACGCGATTACCGAATCCGGGTTGAAGCCGCGCATATAGGTCAGCAGGGTCTGATCCATGCTGAAATCGGCCTTGGCCTTGAAAAGCAATGTGGCAAAGCCCTCTGCCTGCAATGCCGTCGTCAGTGCGTCAATTTCCTGGCTTTCCCATGGGCTGCACACATCAGGCACAATCATGCCGACAAGGTGCGAGCGGCGCGTGACCAGCGACCGCGCGGCCATGTCGGGCGTGTAATTCAATTCGCGCGCCACCTGCAGGATGCGGTCGCGCTTCTCCGGCTTCAGCGAGGCATTCGGGTTGAATGCACGCGATACAGCGACCCGGGAAACATTGGCTTCGCGCGCCACGAGGTCGGCGGTCGCACGGGCTGTTTTTTTGCTGTTCAGTTCATCCATAGATCGCACTCGGCGCCAAAATGAAAACGTGTTCATTGATGAATTGCCTTTTTGACGATGTCCGTCAAGCTGGATGTGGTGAAATTACGATAAATCTGGTCAAATTCTTCGTTTTTATGGTTCGTATTCAGGTCTGTAATTTTTTCTGACGAACGCCCTGTTGACAAAAATGAAAGCGTGTTCATTCTTGGCGGTGGGATGAGGCGGGGACCGGAGGAGTTCTAGCTTGCCGGATCCTCGAAAAGCGCGCGCCGTCGCGCCGAACTATTTTTTGGGAGGACTTTCAATGCGCAGGAGCATCAAAACTCTGTTGTTGGGTGCCACAGCAGCAATCGCGCTGTCGGGCCCGGTCTTGGCCGCGACGGAGCTCAACATTACCTGCCGCTGCGTGATCGGCGGTGTTAATTCCGGCATGGCGGAATGGATTCAGAAGGCCGTTATTCCCGCCTTCACGGAAAAAATGAAGGCCGATGGCAAGGATGTCACGGTCAAGCTGACCCAGTTTGGCGGCGAGGACGAGCAGCTGACGCAGCAGCTCGCGCTTGATTTCTCCACTGGTGCAGGCCCGGATATTTCCAATTTCGACGGCTTCATGATCCCTAGCTTTGTGCAGGGCGGCCTATTGAAGTCGCTCGAGGAGATTGCCGGCCCCGCGGCGGCATCCTGGGAGGGCTGGAAGCATATCTCGGAAGGTTCTCAGGCCCTGATGAGCTATCAGGGCAAGCCCTATGGCATCGCGCTTGGCACCGATGCGCGCATGATTTTCGTGCGCAAGGACGTATTCAAGAAGGCTGGCATCGATGCCGACGGCTGGCAGCCGAAATCCTGGGACGAACTCCTCGAAGCCGCGCGCAAGATCAAGGCTGCCGATCCTGAAAGCTTCCCGCTGCAGCTGAATGCCGGCGTTTCCATGGGCGAAGCCACGACGATGCAGGGCTACTGGATGGCGCTGCTCGGCACCGGTGAGCAAGTCACCGATGAAAACGGCAAATACATCGTTTCCAGCCAGGGTATCCTCGATACGCTGAAACTCTACAAGACAATCTATCTGGACGAGAAGCTTGGAGACCAGCGGGCTCAGCTGCTGGCCGATGGCCGTAACCGCAGCTTTGCCAATTTCCGCAATGGCAAAACCGCCATGCTGGTCGAAGGCGACTGGTTCTATCGCTCCGTCACCAAGCCGGGTGCCGAATTCGAAGTCGCTGACCGCGACAATGTCATGACCTGGAAGAAGATGCCTTCCGAAAAGCCCGGCCGTGGCCTGCGTGGTCAGGATTTTGTCACCATGTCTGGCGGCACCGGTTTTGTCATCAATCCCAATACGGATACGCCGCAGGAAGCCTGGGAACTGCTTTCTTTCATGAACGGCAAGGAACAGCTTAATGCCTTTCAGGCGATCCAGCCTGCGATCCGCATCCGAAATGACGTACCGATCCCGAATTCACCCTTCTTGACGGAAACCGCCAAGACATTGCTGCCGATCACCACCGCGCGTCCGAATGACGCGAACTACAACAAGGTTTCCGCTGAAATTCAGCGCATGACCGAACGCGTGGTTTCCGGCGAGCTCTCGCCAGAGGATGCAATGGCTCAGTTCAAGACCGCCGTGATCGGTATCGTCGGTGCAGAAAATACGGTTAGCCGCCTCTGAGGCATAACGGACTGCGTCTGACCGATTACCGGTCAGACGCAATTTGCGGCGGATCGGTGTGGTCCGCCATGAGGTAAAAAAGCATGAAAAACTTCTCGCTGCTTTCCACGCGGGCAGGCGCTGTCTTTTTGGCTCCTGCCGCCGCGCTGGTCGGCATTTTTGTTATGGTCCCGTTTTTCTGGGTGATCTTCGTTTCCTTCACGAACCGAACGCTCATCGGGCGCACGGCAGTCGATCCGGATTTCGTCGGTCTGCAAAATTATTTCACGCTGTTTAATCCGGATACGTTCTTCACCCGCGGCCAGTTCGGTTTCTCCTTCATCCTGACGCTACAATTCGTGCTGCTTTCCGCGCTTGCAGGCCAGGCGCTGATCGGCCTGTTGCTCGCCTGGCTCAGCCAGGCCGTATCGCCGGCATTGAAGTCCTTCCTGCAGACGGCGGTCATTGCCGCGTGGATATTGCCGGAAGTGGTCATCGGTTTCGCGTGGTTCGCCTTTCTCGACTATGACAATGGCACGCTGAACATGATCATGCGCGGCCTCGGTCTGCCACCCGGCGACTGGCTTCTGCAGCAGCCTTTCTGGGTGATCGTGTTCTTCAATACCTGGCGCGGCGCCGCCTTCTCGATGATGCTGTTCAATTCCGCCTTTCAGTCCATCCCGCCGAGCTATTTCCAGGCAGCGGACGTGGCCGGTGCAACCTCCTGGCAGAAACTTCGCGACATCGCGTTGCCGCTCATCCGCGGCCATGTCGTCACCGACCTCATCCTCATCACAATGTGGACTTTCAACGTGTTTACGCCATTCCTGCTCACCAATGGCGGGCCGTCCTACCGAACGGAACTGCTGTCAATCTATACCTATCGTATCGCATTCAAGGATTTCGAGTTCGGCAAGGGTGCGGCGGTCGGTGTCATCATCATGCTCGTCAACCTCGCCTTTGCGCTTGTCTATTTGCGTATCGCGCGCAAGAAAACGGCGGAGGCTGAGTGATGCAGATCTCCGGAAACGTCTTTAAACGCCGCATTCTCTTTTCCGTGGCAGCATCCCTGCTCGGCGTGGCCTTCGCCCTGCCGCTCGTCTGGTTCATCTTCGCACCGTTCAACGCCCGCGCCGAACTCGGACTTGCAATTCCCGAAGCGTTCACTCTTTCGAACTTCATGACGGTGTTCGAGAACACCTTTGCAATGCGGGCCCTTTTGAACAGCCTGATCCAGTCTTTCGGCGGGGTCATTCTGATCGGCGCGGCAGCGACGCTTGCTGCTTATGCGCTGTCTCGCTCGTCAATTCCCGGTAAAGGGGCCGTCACCTATACGCTTCTGCTGTTTTCTTCCGTCGTGTCGGGTTCGGCGGCGATGGTGCCGATCTTCCTGATCATTTCTGCGGCCGGTCTCATCAATACCCATATCGCCGTCATTCTCGTTTTTGCGGGCGGGCTGCTGCCGACGGCAATGTTCATTCTCCGCGATTTCATCGATGCCATCCCGCGTTCCTACGAGGAAAGCGCCATGGTGGCCGGTGCCTCACCGCTGCAGGCTTTCTTCGACGTGGCATTGCCAGTCATCCGGCCGGGCATTGTGGTCGTCGTGGTCTGGGCATTCGTCAACATCTGGGGTTCATTCCTCATCCCCTTCATCCTGCTGCGCAGCGATAGCCTGATGCCGGCCTCGGTCGCGATCTATTCCTTCTATTCGGAGGCGGGCACACCGATCGTCACGCTGCTTGCCGCCTATTCGCTCATCTATTCGCTCCCCGTCATCGTGCTTTACCTCTTCGTGAACTGGAAGTTTGGTTTCCGGTTCTTTGGTGGCATCAAGTCGTAATCGGAAATCAGTTTCATGGCCTCTGTCGAATTCCAGAATGTCTCCAAGAGCTTCGGTCACTTTCATGCGGTGCCCGACATCAGCTTTCAAATATCGGACGGCGAGTTCGTCTGCCTGCTCGGCCCCTCCGGCTGCGGCAAGACGACGAGCCTGCGCATGATCGCCGGCCTCGAAACGCCGACATCGGGCAAGGTGCTGATCGGCGGTAAGGACGTCACCTATCTGCACCCCAAGGACCGGCAGATATCGATGGTCTTTCAGGACTATGCGCTTTATCCGCACATGAACCTTGCCGATAACATCGCCTATCCGCTCAAAGTGCGCGGCGAGAGCGAGGAAAAGCGCCACGCGCGCGCCAAGCAGGTGGCCGACGTGCTTAAGATCGGTGATCTGATGAAGCGCCTGCCGAGCCAGATTTCCGGCGGACAGCAGCAGCGTACATCGCTGGCACGTGCGCTTGTTTATCCCAGCCAAGTCTATCTGTTCGACGAGCCGCTTTCCAACCTCGATGCCAAGCTACGTCTTGAAGCGCGCGGCTTCCTCAACCACCTTCAGCGCGACATGGGCATGACGGCGGTCTATGTCACCCACGATCAGGCGGAGGCCATGGCGCTTGCGACCCGCATCGCAGTCATGGACAAGGGCCGCATCGTTCAGTTCGCACCGCCCATCGAGATTTACCGGCGTCCGGCCACGACCTTCGTTGCCAATTTCGTGGGCAACCCGCCGATGAACCTCGTGTCGGCCGATGCCATGGTCGCCGATGGCAAGCTGCAACTGCGCGCCGACGGCCTGACACTGCCGGGCCTGCCTGTCTCCGACGCCATTGCGGCGGCCGCAGGCAGCGGCCGGATGACACTTGGCGTGCGGCCCGAACATTTGCGAATCGCCCAGGCCGGTGATGAAAACACCATCACGGGCAAGCTTTTCGCCAATGAGAACATGGGCCCGGAAAGCCTTGTCACGATGGAGCGCGAGGATGCCGGCCGGGTAACCGCCCGCATTTTCACGGATGACGAGATTCGGGTGAACGACGTCGTGACGCTCGCCTTCGATATCCGCCACGTCACATTGTTCGATGGCGCCGGCATACGCATTCCGGATGTCGGTGAGTAAGACGGGAAGTGTGATGACCGAAATCAGGGTTCACGTCAGTCGAGCCGACCAGTCGGCCGATCCTTACTTCTATGTTCCCTTCGATGTACAGAAGGGTGTAACGCGCATCGATGTGACGATGGCCTATCGGAAGGCCGAGGATTGCGTCATCGATCTCGGCGTGCTCGACGCTACGGCGACGGACTACCCGTCAGTCGCCGGTTTCCGTGGCTGGAGCGGTGGCGCACGCGATTGCTTCTTTGTTGCGACCGATGATGCAACGCCCGGCTATATCCACGGCGAGATGCCGGCCGGCACATGGAAAATCATGCTCGGCCTGCATAAATTGCCGGAAAACGGAGCCGATGTCGTTGTGACTATCCGTTGCGACAGCGCGCCGCGCAAACTGGAGCCGCAGCCGGAACGCCGCTTTCCGCGGCGGGAAGGGGCGGGCTGGTATCGGGGCGACCTGCATTGCCACACTTTCCATTCCGATGCATTGGGCTCTCCGGAGCTGCTGCATCAGGCCGCCTTGCAGGCCGGTCTCGATTTTCTTGCCATTGCCGATCACAACACCATCACGCAGCGCCGCTACTTCCATCCGCAATCCTCGCCGGACCTTGTCTTCATCCGGGCGATGGAGATAACGACGGCGACTGGCCACGCCAATGTCTATGGTGTCGATGAGTGGATCGATTTCCGCATGACCAAGCCGGAACATGCCCATACGCTTTCCCGGCTGGTGCATGAGCGCGGCGGGCTTTTGTCTATCAATCACGACAAGCCCACGATTCAATGGGACTACGACCTGCCCGAGATCGACTGCATGGAGGTCTGGCAGTCACACTGGATGGCATGGAACTGGGTGTCGCTCGGCCGCTATCAGCAGCGACTGGCTTCGGGTCTGAAGATCTCCGCCATCGGAGGCAGCGATTTTCATCAGCCTGCGCAACTCATGCCCGAGGGCCCGCTCGTGCTTGCCCGCCCGACGACGGTGTTCTGGCTGGAGGAACTGTCGGAAGATGCTATCCTCGCTGCGATGAAGGCGGGTCGCGGTTATGTGACGGAAAGCCCGACGGGGCCGCATCTTGCGCTGACGGTGAACGGCCAGCCGATGGGTTCGACGGTTTCCGGACCGGTCGTCGCAGAGGCCGATGTGAGGGGTGCAGATGGCGATCTGCTCGTCTGGATCGATGCAAGCGGCATCCTCACCACGCAGACCATTGAAACAGATGCGTGGATGGGCACTTTCTCCGGCGAGGCAAAGACCTTCCTTCGTGCTGAAATCATCGCTGCAAATAGCCGGGAAAGACTGGTTGCCGAGTTCGTGGCAGCACAGGGGGGACGTTCGCTTCCCTGGCAGCTTCAGTGTGTCCACATGCAGGATCAGCCGATCCGCCGGGCGGTGAGCAATCCGGTTTACATCCTGTCTTAGTTTTCCAGACAGATGACAGGTGGGGTGGGCGGACTTCTCCGCTCGCTCGTTCGTGCGCTTGCGATATTACGGGCACGGCAAAGTCGGCGCGCCGTTGCGGCCGGCCATACGGCATCCTGGTTAAAGACTATCGGGTGGTCCGGTCGTTTCCCCGCCATGGCACCTGTTTCGGCAACGATGTTATAATGCGTCCTAGAGTGACGTTTATCTACAAATGGATGCCGCTGAGCTCATTCGGGCTTCCAACGCGATCTCCAGATTTCAGGGCAATTCCGGCGCGCAGATCGCCTGATTTACCGATGTGAGCGTCAGTCGATAAAAGTGTTTCAAGCGGTATTGCATTCGTATGCATTTATGCTACTTTGCATACGAATGCAAAAACTGACGCGACGTCGTTATGAGAAATTTGGGAGGAGCCAAATTATGATTTCGAGGCGTAACTTCACGCAACTGGGTTTGGCGGCGTCGATGGCGGCCACCTTCGGTGTTTCGCCGCGCCGGGCCTCGGCTGCTCTTCTTGAGGGCAAGCCTTTCGCCGGCCAGGCTATCAATATCATGTTGCCGCAATCGAGCCAGTTTCGCGCCCATGAAAAGCGGCTTGCGCAATTCGAAGAACTGACGGGCATCAAGGCTGTTTATACCTATGTTCCCTACGGTCAGGTGCGCGACAAGATCACGACCGAAGCGGTGGCGGGCAGCTCTGAATATGATGTCGTCTGTTATCAGGACAATTGGGGTCCGTCCCTGTCTATTTATCTGCACCCGCTCGACGAATTGCTCAAGCGCGATGGGCTTGACATCAACCGTTACCCGCAAGCCTACAAGCTCGGCGGCCAGATCGGCGGCGTGACCTACGGTCTTCCGGTGCGCGGCCATCCTCAGATGCTGTTTTATCGCAAGGACCTTTTCGATGCCGCGGGCCTCAAGCCGCCGACGACCTGGGACGAGGTTGCTGCTGCGGGTGCCGCCATACAAACGGCCAATCCCGATGTGTCGGGTGTGGCGATGTATTACGGCAAGGGCAATGGCCAGCAGAACCTCTTCCTCTGGCTCAATCATTTGTGGGGCAAGGGCGGCGACATCTTTTCACCCGACTTCAAGGAAACCCGCTTCACCGATCCGGCCGCCATCGAAGCCACGCAGATGTATCTGGACCTTTTGCTGAAGCACAAGGTGGCTGCGCCCGGTTCCGTGCAGTTCGTCGAAGGGGACGCCGTCAATTCCGTGGCGCAGGGCAAGTCGGCCATGGTCATGGTCTGGTGGTGGGTCTATTCGGTGCTGACAGGCGAAAAATCCTCTCTGAAGCCGGAACAGGTCGGCTTTGCGCCCATGCCGCAGTTCGACAGCGGTGCCCCCGTATCCTATGCCCTGTCTTTGCCCTTCGCGGTCAGCGCGCTTTCGAAAAAGAAGGATGCGGCATGGGAATTCATGAAATGGGTTTCGACGCCGGAGCTCGAGATCGAATGCGCGATCGACAAATCCGACCCCAAGACGTCTGATATCGTGGTCACCAACACGAAGAGCTTCCTCGACGAAAAGGTGAATGCGGCAAATCACGGCCTTCATAAGGTCGCTGCGAAGAGCCTTGAGGGTTCGCGGATCATGCCGCAGCTCAAGGAATGGCCGCAGATTGCCGTCACACTCGAAAACACCATCTCTGAACTTGCCACCGGTTCAAGGCCGGTAAAGGATGGGCTGGATCAGGCGGCTCAGGACATCGATCGTATCCTGCGGCGCGCAGGTTATCGCAAGGGCTGAGTGAACCGCCTTCACCGTGAATGAAGGCATATGCCGGGTGGAGCAGGCGCTTCCCCTGGCAGGCCTTCCCTGTCGTCAAGGGATTTTCCGTGAAAGACAAACATCTGAAATACTGGCTGATTACACCAGCCTTCGTCGTCATCGCAGCGACGCTTCTCTACCCCTTGGGCGCCGCTCTCTGGTACTCGGTCCATGAGTGGAACCTGGCGCAGCAGCCGACGCTCGGGCCTTTCGTCGGCATGGAGAACTATAACCGCGTCATCACGGACGATCCGGATTTCTGGCACAGCATCCGGGTGACGTCGGTCTTCACGGTCTTCTCCGTTTTCTTCACGATGATCCTCGCCATGGGGCTGGCTTTGCTTCTGGCCGGTGCCGATATGATGCGGGTGAGTGTGCGCACGCTGCTCGTAATACCTTTCGCCATGTCGCCTGCATTGCTCGGCATATCCTGGCGCTTCCTGTTCAATCCGGAGTTCGGCGCATTTGCCGCCGTGGTCGGCGCCGTCGTTCCGTCGTTGAAAGGCGTTCCGATCCTTGCTGATCCGACGCTTGCGATGGCAACGTTGATAGCCTCGGACGTCTGGCACTGGTCGCCTTATTTCATGCTCCTGTTCATTGGCGCGCTTGCCGCCCTTCCGCAGGAAACGGTCGAGGCAGCCCAGGTCGATGGGGCTTCCAAAACGCGTGTTTTCTTTGAAATCGTGCTGCCGCAGCTGCGGCCGGTGCTTGCCATCGCCCTTCTGCTCAAGGCGATCTTCTCGCTCAAGGTCCTCGATCAGGTCGTCACGCTCACCAATGGCGGTCCGGGGACGGCGACGGAAACGCTGGCGCATTTCGTGTTCCAGACCGCCTTCCGCTGGTACGACCTCGGTTATGCGGCGGCGGTTGCCTATCTGCTCGCGGCTGTCATGGCGGTGCTTGCAGCAATTTATTCACGGTTCGTCATGGAGCGCCAGTGACATGCAGATGAAAACCAGAAACCGGATTTCAAGCCTCGCGCGCGGACTTGCCATCGCGCTCATTCTCCTCGTTTTCATCGGCCCGATCATGTGGATCGTGGCGACGGCATTCAAGGACCCGCGTGACGTCTACGCGCTGAGGTTCTTCTTCACGCCCGCGCTTGAAAACATCCGCACTGCGTTCGAAGCGCCGTTTCTCGTCGGCGAGCGCACCTGGAACAGCATCGTCGTGACGATGGGAACGCTGCTGCTGTCGTTGCCGATCGCCACTGCCGCGGCCTACGCCTTTTCGCGCTTCCGGTTCCCCGGTGGCAGCATCTGGCCAATCGGCGTGCTGGCGACCCAGTTCATCCCGCCCGTCATCGTCATCATCCCGCTCTTCATCGCCTTTCGCCAGGGTGGTCTGCTCGACACGCGCATCGCGCTCATCATCGCCAACATGTCTTTCGTGGTTCCCTATGCGATCTGGATGATCAAGGGGTTCATCGACTCCATACCGGTGGACATGGAGGAAGCAGCGCAGATCGACGGCGCCTCACGCCTGAGGGCAATCTGGGATGTCGTCGTGCCGATGGCGCTTCCGGGCATCGCCACTGCCGGCATCTTCTGTTTCGTCGTCGCATGGAACGAGTTCTTTTATGCGCTGGTGCTGACGCGGGAAAACGCAACGACCATCCAGGTAGCGCTGATGAGCGCCAGGACGGAACGCGGCGACGCGTGGGAAATCATGGCCGCCATCGGCCTCGTGATCATCCTGCCGATGCTTGTTCTGTCCCGATACGTCCAGAAATATTTCGTCAAAGGCCTTGTTTCGGGCTCGGTAAGATAGGGAGAAGACAATGAACGACGTATCAACCGCAAAGCGTGACTTGCGCGCGGGCGTGACAACGGTGCGGCAGCGCTCCGTGGAGGAACTGCTTGCACCCAAGGAACGCAATGGCTTTCCCCTGTCGGGTTTCGACGATGCATTCGGCGATATCGTCGACTATATCTTCAAGATAACGCACTGGATCTGGGCTGAAAAATCTGTCGGCAAGATCTACGATTATTACGATCATGCCTGCATGGTCTATACCGCCTTCGATATTACCCGCTCCGTCGAGGAAGTCGTCAACGGTACCGTCTCGATGATGCAGGCCTTTCCCGACCGGGAGAGCCGTTTCCTCAACGTGGCCTGGAGCGGCGATGACAAGGAGGGCTATTACACAAGCCATCTCGGCTTCAGCCAGATGACCAATATCGGACCGAGCGCCTATGGCGAAGCGACCGGGCGGCGGGTGAACATCCATACCGTGGCCGACTGTGTCTCCAGGGATAACAAGATTTTCCGCGAATGGCTGGTGCGGGACAACGGCGCGATGGTGCGCCAGCTGGGTTTTGACATTCATGAGGTTGCGCGCAGCCTCGCGGATCGGGATGCTGCTGCCGGCCGTGAACCCTGGTTCATCGGCCAGCCCGAGCGCTCCGCAGGCCAGGCGTTGCCTTTGCCCCTCGACCGGCCGAAGAAGACGATCGAAGACAGGCTTGCCCATATGCTGCACGAGGCATGGAACCGCCGGCGGTTCGACGCGCTTCGGGAGCTCTACGATCCTGCCGTCAATGTCCATATGGCCGGCGGCCGCGAAATTACCGGTATCGAAGGCCTCGTCTATCATTTCATCCAGATTGTCGCGGCTTTCCCGAACGCGGTGTTTTCCTTCGATAATTATTGCCACGCGGACGAAGCGGACGGCACGATTGCGGCGGTACGCTGGTCCATCCGCGGACATCATCGCGGTAACGGTCTGTTCGGCGCGCCAAGCGGCAAACCGGTCTATATTCTCGGCATGTCGCATTTCCGCTTCAACGACGACAAGATCATCGAAGAGTGGACCCTGTATGACGAACTTGCCATTCTCCGACAGATATATGCCCACGGGCCGGTTCGGCAGGAGGATTGAGACGTGGCGTCAGTAAACCTCACCGATATCGAAAAACGCTTCGGGTCCTTCGTTGCCCTGCCCAAGCTCAATCTGTCCATCGCCGACGGCGAGTTTCTGGTGCTGCTGGGACCATCTGGCTGCGGCAAGACGACGACGATGCGCATTGTGGCCGGACTGGAAGAGGCGAGCGCGGGCGAATTGCGGATCGGAGACAAGGTCGTCAACAACATGTTGCCCAAGGACCGCGACGTGGCGATGGTCTTTCAGAACTACGGTCTCTATCCGCATATGACGGTGGCAGGCAACATCGCCTATCCGCTCAAGGTGCGTGGCGTTCCCAAGGCGGAGCGGGAACGTCAGGTTCAGGCTGCAGCCGAGAAGGTTGAGCTTGGGCCGCTTCTCGGGCGCAAGCCCCGCGAACTGTCGGGCGGCCAGCGTCAGCGCGTGGCGCTGGCGCGCGCCATCGTGCGCACGCCCAAAGTGTTCCTGATGGACGAACCGCTCTCCAATCTCGATGCAAAACTGCGGGTCACCATGCGCGCGGAAATCAAGCATCTGCAGCATCAGCTTGGCGTAACAACCATCTACGTCACGCACGACCAGATCGAAGCCATGACATTGGCTGATCGGGTTGCCGTCATGAACAAGGGCGTCATTCAGCAACTTGCTCCACCGGAAGAAATATACGACCGGCCCGCAAACCTGTTCGTCGCCGGTTTTATCGGCTCGCCCCCGATGAATCTCATTTCGGGGGAGACCATCGATGGCGTCTTCTGTTCGGACGCCCTTTCGCTTGGCCGGCAGCAGCTGCCTGGAAAGGGTAAAATGGTTCTCGGTATCCGCCCCGAAGACATGTCGGTCGCCGAGGGTACGACCGGCGATTTCACCGGCAGCATCTATGCCATCGAGCTCACCGGCGAATCCAACTACATCACCGTCCAGCTGGGCAAGGACCGGATCATCGTAAGAGCGCCGCGGTCATGGCGCGGAAAACCGGGGGATACGGTTGCGATCGACTTGAACGCGTCCCGTCTGCACCTCTTTGACGCTGCCACGGGAGAACGCATTGACTTGCCCTCCATGGAGCACTCGCTTGGGGCAAATATCAGCCGTCCGCAATTGCAGGGGTAACGACCTTTTCAAATTGCGCTGGATGATAGCAGAGCCTATTGAATACGTATGCATTTGCCGGTAACTACTTGTAGCGGTGCTACTGGAAGGGAAGGCGATTGAAGTTTCCGAGCGGCATTGCGTTTTCGCATGCTGAAACGCCAAGGGAAGAAACACATGACAGTCACCTATCTCAAGCGCGGAAAGCCAGAGGCGCAACGGTCTGAAGACGATGCGAAGGTTCGTACGATCGTGGAGTCGACGCTGAAGGACATCGAGACGCATGGTGACGCTGCCGTGCGCGCGCTTTCGGAGAAATTCGACAAATTTTCACCGCCATCCTTCAAGCTCAGCCCGTCCGAGATTGAGGCCGCAATGTCCAGGGTCTCGGCGCGCGATATGGCCGATATCGATTTTGCCCAGGCGCAGATCCGCCGTTTCGCACAGGCCCAACGCGCCTCGATGACCGATATCGAGGTGGAAACGCTGCCTGGTGTGATCCTTGGTCACCGCAACATTCCGGTTCAATCGGTTGGCTGCTATGTGCCCGGCGGCAAGTTTCCGATGGTCGCCTCTGCCCATATGTCGGTGCTGACGGCGTCCGTTGCCGGCGTTCCGCGCATCGTCGCATCCGCTCCGCCGCAAAAGGGCGAGCCGCATCCGGCGATCGTTGCGGCCATGCATAAGGCCGGCGCCCACGAGATTTACGTGCTGGGCGGCATGCAGGCCGTTGGCGCAATGGCTCTGGGCACGGAGACGATCAAGCCCGTCGATATGCTGGTCGGTCCCGGCAACGCCTTCGTGGCCGAGGCCAAACGCCAGCTTTATGGCCGCGTCGGCATCGATCTCTTTGCGGGTCCAACCGAGACGATGGTGATTGCCGATGAGACGGTGGATGCCGAGATGTGCGCCACCGACCTGATCGGCCAGGCGGAACATGGCTATAATTCGCCATCTGTCCTCTTGACCAATTCCGAGAGGCTGGCAAGGCAGACGCTGGCCGAAGTCGAGCGCCTGCTGGCGATCATTCCGACCACGGAAACAGCAAGCGCCTCCTGGCGCGATTATGGCGAGGTCATCGTCTGCGACACCTATGAGGAGATGCTGGCGGTTGCCAACGATATCGCCTCCGAACATGTTCAGGTGATGACCGACCGTGACGATTGGTTCCTGGAGAACATGCACTCCTACGGCGCGCTGTTCCTCGGCCCGCGAACCAATGTTGCCAATGGCGACAAGGTGATCGGCACCAACCATACGCTGCCGACCAGGAAGGCCGGCCGGTATACCGGCGGTCTCTGGGTCGGCAAGTTTCTGAAGACGCACTCCTACCAGAGGGTGTTGACTGACGAGGCCGCGGCCGAAGTCGGTGCCTATTGCTCGCGTCTCTGCCTGCTGGAAGGCTTCGTCGGCCATGCCGAGCAGGCCAATGTCCGGGTTCGCCGTTACGGTGGCCGCAATATTCCTTACGGAGAGGCGGCCGCCTGATGCAGATCCCCCGCACGCCCTCCTTCCGTCTTGCCGGCAAACGCGCTCTCGTCGCGGGTGCATCGTCCGGCATCGGTTTCGGCTGCGCGGTCGCGTTGGCGGAGGCGGGCGCGCATGTGGTGCTTGCCGCCAGATCGGCGGAAAAACTCGATGAGGCGGTGGAGGCTATCCGGTCCGAAGGTTTCTCGGCTGAAGCAATGGTGATGGATATTGCCGATGTCGAGGCGACACAGGCTCTGGTCGATGACCAAGAACCGTTCCAGGTGCTCGTCAACAGCGCGGGTATCGCCCGGCATAGACCCGCGCTCGAGACGACCCCTTTTGACTTCGATGCCGTCTTCTCTTTGAACGTGCGCGGCGCCTATTTCCTGACCCGCGCGGTGGCCAGAGGGCTGATTGACGCCGGCCAGCCGGGTTCGCTGATCAATATTTCCTCTCAGATGGCCCATGTCGGCGGCATCGACCGGGCGGTTTACAGCGCCACGAAACATGCCGTCGAGGGGTTTACGAAGTCGATGGCGATCGAATGGGGCTCGAAAGGCATCCGGGTCAATACGATCTGCCCGACTTTCATCGAGACGCCGCTGACCGAGCAAACCTTTTCTCAACCGGAACGGGTTCAGTGGATAAAGGAGAAAATCAAGCTTGGCCGCATCGGTCGTGTTGAAGACATTATGGCCGCGGTCACCTATCTTGCCGGCGACGCGGCGGCGATGGTGACAGGAACGGCGCTGATGGTCGATGGGGGTTGGACGGCAGACTGATGGCAAACGATAAGATCACTTCGAACGATGTTGCGCGCCTGGCGGGCGTAAGCCAATCGGCAGTCTCACGGTACTTCACGCCGGGCACCTCGGTTTCCAAGAAGACATCCGAGAAGATCAGGGATGCAGCCGAACAGCTCGGTTACCGACCGAACGTTCTCGCCCGCTCGCTGATTACCGGGCGCAGCCGCATCATCGGTCTCGTCGTCGCCTATCTGGAAAACTACTTCTACCCGGAGGTTGTCGAGCGGCTGTCGAAAGCGCTTCAGGATCAGGGCTATCATGTTCTGGTCTTCATCTCCTCGATCGCCTCCGAAAACGTCGACCAGATCACCCAGGAAATTCTGGACTATCAGGTGGATGGCATCGTTCTGGCATCGGCGAACATGTCGTCCGAACTTGCGGCGCGCTGCCATGCCTCGGGCGTGCCGATCGTACTGTTCAACCGGTCGCAGGATGATATGCGGCTCTCGGCCGTCACTTCCGATAATCGTGCCGGCGGGCGCCAACTGGCCGATCTGTTCGTGTCGCTTGGTCACACGCGTTGCGGCTATATCGCTGGCTTTGAAGGCGCCTCGACGCAGCGTGACCGCGAACAGGGTTTTCGGGAAGGGCTGGAAGCGGCGGGGCTCACGCTCTTTGCCCGTGAAGTTGGTAATTTCCGTTATGAAGAGGCGCAGGCGGCGGCGCGGCGGATGTTCGCCGGGCCGGATCGCCCCGATGCCGTCTTCGTCTGCAACGACCACATGGCATTTGCCGTCATGGACGTGCTGCGCTTCGAATTGAAGTTGAGCATTCCCGGCGACGTTTCGGTCGTCGGCTTCGATGATGTGCCGCCGGCGCGCTGGCCGGCATACAATCTTACGACCATCCGCCAGAATGTCGACGACATGGTCGGCGAGACGGTTGCAACGCTGATGCAGAGCATCAAGCAGGGCGATGGCGCCGCGCGCCGTGTCGTCCTTGATGGTGCCCTGGTCCTGCGTGGCTCGACCCTCCAAACAGCTCCTACAGAAGTGAGACGCTAAGCCTCCCCATCCCGGAAGGGATGGAGAAGCACTGACCGCAACCCATTTTGCATACGTATGAAAGGCTGAAAAATGCAGATTTCCCAGGAAGAAATGGAAAGACGGATCGTTCGTTATGGCGAGTTGAAGCCATGCCGCACTGCCTTCATCGACGCCCATACGCCGGGCTCGAATAGCAAGGAGAACTTCACGATCATCGGTGGTGGCGTCTCGGAAAGTGCTGATCAGCACGTTCACATCAAGGACACGCCCGGCTTCAATATCGGGGCAGCAGGGCAGCCGCCCAAATGCCGCAACTCGCTGCATTCGCACCGCACGGCAGAGGTCTTCTTCGTCCTCAAGGGGCGTTGGCGCTTCTTTTGGGGCCGCTGGGGCAATGCCGGTGAAGTGGTGCTTGAGGAAGGAGATATCTTCAATATCCCGACCGGCATCTTCCGCGGTTTCGAAAATATCGGAACCGACTATGGGATGATCATGGCGATCCTCGGCGGCGACGATGCCGGCGGTGGCGTGATCTGGGCGCCGCAGGTTATCGAGGACGCCAGGGACCACGGGCTGGTTCTTGGCGAAAACGGTAAACTCTATGACAGCAAGAAGGGCCACACGCTGCCCGATGGTATCAAGCCGATGCCGCTGCTGACGGACGAGGAACTGAAGGGCTTCCCCGAAACGCCAGTCACCGATGTGGTGCGTGACTATGTCGCCCGCTACTGGGACCTGATGGCGCTGGCCCAAAAGGCTCCGGCCAAGGTGATCGGTGAAAATGCACTGCTGCGGGACAAGCCGGGCTTTGAGGTCGAGCTTCTGACGCGCGGGTCCATTCCGGAAGCGGCCTATGCCAACGAGCGTCATGAGGTGCTGATGGTCATGCGCGGCCACTGGAAGCTTGTCTGGGACGGTGGCACCGCCGTGCTGGCGCCGGGCGATACCTGCGCCGTTCCTCCGGGCCTGAAACACAGCCTCGTGCCTTCGATGACCGGCGAGGCCAGTCTTTATCGCGTCGTTGCCACTGGCGAAAAAGCAGGCCTTACCTGGCGCGGCTGAAATCGGATGCAACGCGGCGGCATACCTGCCGCCGCGGTTCCAGACAAAAGCAGGTATCGGACGAGACGTCTGATTTAACCTGACGCATCGGAGGACGACACTTGGACGACACTCTCCTGGCCCTGCTGCGCAAGGTCGATACACCAACCGTCTGCAATGCGATCGAGGTGGCGCAGGGCAAACGCGGGTTCAATGCATTTACCCGAGGTACGGTGATCTCTTCGGCCCCCGCGGCTGCGCCCGCTGTCGGTTATGCCCGCACGGCGAAGATCGCTGCGGCTGTTCCTTCGAGCGAAGATCCCGCCACTATCAAGGCCCGGCGTCGGGACTATTACCGGCACATGGCAGGTGGCGATGCACCGTCCATAGCCGTCGTCGAGGACCTGGACTTCCCCCATTGCGTCGGCGCCTTCTGGGGCGAGATCAATGCAACGGTGCACCGGGGACTCGGTCTATCCGGGGTGCTGACCAATGGCGTCATGCGTGACCTCGGCGATGTTCCTGACGATTTTCCGATGATTGCCGGTTCGGTCGGCCCAAGTCATGCTTTCGTCCGTGTCGAGGCAATCGGCACGCCCGTCACGGTCTTCGGAATGACAGTTGCGCCGGGCGATCTCGTCCATGCGGATCGTCATGGAGCCGTCGTCATCCCGCCCGACATCATCCCCGTCCTCGCTGCTGCGATTGATAAGCTGCAGGCGACCGAGCGGCTTATTCTGGAACCCGCTCGGCGGAAAGATTTCGATCTTGCGAAATTCGAAGAGGCCTGGGCCTCATTCGAGGCCGCGCGCACTTGACCGGACAAAACGGCGGGGGAATTGCGTTGGAGAAAGGTCCGAAACACGCAGCAGATGGGCGGCCTCCGCTCCTGCTTCTTCCCGGAACTGCCTGCGACCGGCGCATCTTCCAACCTTTGATCGATCGGCTAGGGGACTACCCCGTTATTGTCGGCGACATGACGGGTGGCCGGACGATGCCGGATCTTGCCCGAAGCGTGCTTGCGGCGGCGCCACCCGTGTTCCTGCTCGCTGGATTTTCGCTCGGAGGCATCTGCGCGCTCGAGATGGTGGCGCAGATGCCTCATCGCGTGGCAAAACTGGCCCTGATCGATTCCACGGCGCGACCAGACTTACCCGCAAACGCGGAAATTCGGCGCCGGGCAGTCGAGCGGGCAAGAACAATGGGCATGGACACGTTCATCATCGATGGGTGGGAACGGCTCGTCGCTCCGGTTAACATCGGCGATGTCGGCCTGCGCGAAGAAATTGTGGCGATGGCGCGCGACTGTGGGCCGGACAATCTTGAAACGCAGGCGGAAGCCGCCATTCACCGCGCAGACAGCAGGCCGCGGCTGGCTGCAATCGGCATACCAACGCTGGTGCTGGCCGGCGAGCATGAGCAGATATGCCCGATCGAGGCGCAGTATGAAATAGCGAACGGTATTGCGGGCGCAAATCTGCAATTGATCGCCAATGCCGGTCATTTCGCTCCGCTTGAAAATGCCGAGGCGGTGGCGTTGCATATCGATCGCTGGCTGAAAGGCGCATAGGGGCCATATTTCGCCAGATGAGGCCCGGCACCGCGTTGATTGCTGGCGCAGGAGTGCCGATTGCTGTGAGATGCACACCACCCAGAACGAAAGATCCGTTGCACTGTTCGCACTATCTTTGCGCGGCCGTTTGCGGCTCCACTTCTGTCTCCTTGGCCGTCGGCTCGGTTCATGGCGCCGCGGCTGCGCGCCTTCATTGATTTTGCAGTCGAAAAGCTGTTTGTCGAAGCCTGAGCGAAAAACGCCGCAGAGACGAAGCCTGTTGGTCCGTATCAACGCGTCACGTATTTTGCGGTGCCGCAAATTGTCGTCGGTTACGTCTCCCAGGTAACACTTCATTTAGTGCTTTTGTGAAATCTAAAATACGCAGGTTCCAAGGTTTCATCGGCGGAGCCGGTAGAACAAGTGGACCCATTCGGAAAGCCCTGCGGCGACCCGGACTGGACATCCGCTTGTCACCCTATGAGGAGGGGCACAGCTACCCGCAATGTTTCTTTATATGTTTCTTTGGCTTCCCGCACCGGCTGGGCAGCTGGAGAGCGCTTGCCCCGAGGCCATTCATGTCTTTCCTGAAGAATACCAAAATAAAAACGAAGGTCGTTTTCGTCATTTCGCTGATGAGCTTGATGTCGATTTCCGGCATCAGCTACGTCAGCTTGCAATATAAAAAAACCGACGATGTCTATAGCGATTTCATTGCCAATGAGGCGCTTGCCGCGGTGCTGAACGCGCGAACCAGCGGAAATCTCAATGCGCTCGGCATGCAGCTGCTGCGCGCCTCTCTCAATGACCCTGCCAGCAGCGATTTCGAATCCGCAGTCAAGACCTTCAAAGCCGATCGCAAGCAGCTGGAAGAGCGGCAGAACAAGATCATCGAGCTGGTTCCAGCCCGCACGGAAGCCGCTCGCGATATCCTCAAGGGTGTTGTCGAAGTCGAGGAAATGGGTAACCAGGTCATTGCCCTGATGCAGGCAGGACAACGTGCTGAAGCACAGCAGATGGCGCTCAATCTGCTTCGAAAAATGACCGAGGTTTCGCCGAAGATCAGCGCGGGCAACGAGCAGCTGATCCAGGTGATGAATGATGGCAGAGAACACCTCACGGCCAGTACCAACACGACGATCTGGACGGCTCTGGTCAGCATAGCGCTTGTGTCGCTGGCATTGATCGCCCTCGGCCTGTTCATCTCTTCCCGTGGCATAACAACCCCGATTGCACGGCTTCGCGAGCGCATGGGATCGCTGGCGGCAGGTGATACCGCCACGGAAATTGCCGGTATGGACCGCAAGGATGAAGTGGGCCAGATGGCCGCCGCGGTTCAGGCGTTTCGTGAGAACGCCATCGAGCGCGTTCGGCTTGAGAATGAGACGGAGGCGAACCGTTCATCTTCGGAGAAGGACCGGATCGAACGGGAAAGACAAAAGGCGAATGAGGCTGCCGACGTGCAGTTTGCCGTCGACAACCTTGCGACTGCCCTTTCGAAGATTTCTCAGGGCGACGTTACCTACAGGATCGTTCAGCCCTTCGTATCCAGCCTTGATGGCATTCGTGGTGATTTCAACAGGGCGGCGGAGCAGCTGCAATCGACGCTGAGCCAGGTGGCGCAGAATGCGCGCGGCATTGATGCGGGTGCGAATGAGATCCGGTCGGCTGCCGACGATCTGGCGAAGCGCACCGAGCAGCAGGCTGCGGCTGTCGAGGAGACGGCTGCTGCCCTGGAAGAGATCACCACGACGGTGAAGGACTCGACGAAACGGGCGCAGGAAGCGGGTCATCTCGTCGGTCGCGCGAAAATTGGTGCGGAACAGTCGGGAGAAGTGGTCCAGAAAGCTGTCGCCGCGATGGAGCAGATTGCGGGATCAGCGAACGAGATTTCCAACATCATCGGCGTGATCGATGAGATCGCCTTCCAGACGAACCTTTTGGCATTGAATGCGGGCGTGGAAGCAGCCCGTGCCGGCGAGGCGGGCAAGGGGTTTGCCGTCGTCGCTCAGGAAGTTCGTGAGCTGGCACAGCGTTCCGCCGGTGCCGCCAAGGAGATCAAGAACCTCATCACGACATCGAACAGCCAGGTTCAGCAGGGGGTGCAACTGGTGGGCCAGACCGGCAAGGCGCTCGAGTTGATCGTCACGGAAGTGCAGGAAATCAACCGGCACGTGGCGGCGATCGCAGAATCGGCACAGGAGCAATCCTCCGGTCTTCAGCAGATCAATACCGCCGTGAACCAGATGGATCAGGATACGCAGAAAAACGCTGCCATGGTGGAGGAAAGCACGGCGGCAAGCCATGGGTTGGCCCGCGAGGCAGCGTCGCTTAACCAGCTTCTCGCCCAGTTCAAATTGTCGGAAGGCGGTTACAGCGCGGCGTCTGCGCCGGTTCGTGCAGCCTCGCCCGTCGACAGGCCTGCGGCTTCACCCGCTCGCGCGCTTGGCGGAAAGATCAGGGCTGCATTCTCGGGCAATGCCGCACTGAGCACATCCGCTGATAACTGGGAGGAATTTTGATAGTCTCCGCTCTTTCACGCCCCGCGTGAGGATGAGAGGACTTTCATAAGAACCGCACCGGAGGTCGGAGATTTTCGCCTCCGATCTCCGGTGCCGGTGAGCCGTTCTTCAGATTCTAGTCGCCAGGCTTGTTTGGTCCGGCATAGGCCACCCAGCCTCTGAAACTGAATGCCGTATAGAAATTGGTGATCCCGTCGAAACCGCTATCGCGGAGAAGTGCCTCTTCCTTCTCAGGGTGTAGAATGGACAGCCTCTCGCGCATCGCGGCCCGTCCGTCCTGAAGTTTCGCAGGATCGGTTCCGTCCATCGCGCCATAGCTTATGTGCCGATCTATCCAGATCGAACGTTCCGGCTCGTTCTGGGGGAAACTGACATGGACAAGCACGAAGGGTGCACCGGGCCTGAGGCGTTGCCGCACGCCATTCAGCGTTTTGATGCGTTCCTCCAAACGGAGATGATGAAACACGAGAAGGCACGCCGCGCCATCGAAGGGTTCGTCCGGTGCCGCTGATATATCCCCCTCGTGCAGGTTAATTCGCGCGGCGTAATCTGTGGTCGTTTCGCGAGCGAGGGCCAGCATGTCGGGCGAGGGGTCGACCCCGTCGAAAATCCACCCGTTATTGGCTTTGGCAAGAGCCTTGAGTTCGAGCCCGCCGCCAGCGCCAACGACCAGAATCCGGCCTTTGTCGGGAGCTTTCTCGCCAAGCAGCATCGATGTCATTCGATGCAAGCTTTCAAGGCCGGGGACCTGGCGCGTTGCTCCTTCGATATAGCCAACCTGTCGTCCCTTGAAATCAGTCATGGGATTTTCTTCTTTCTAGATGGAGGCGACTTGTTTGAGAAACGACAGGATGAGGCCTGTCACCTCACTCGGCCGTTCCTGCTGGAGCCAGTGTCCCGCGCCGGGAATGATGTGGGATCCGAGCAGATGCGGCACCAGGTCGGGCATGGAGGCGATGATCTGATCCATGCCGGGAATGGCCAGGCCGGTGTCACGTTCGCCAATGATAAACAGTGCCGGGACATTGACGCGTTTACCGCTCACTGCCTTCTGCAGTTCCCAGTTGCGATCGAGGTTTCGATAATAATTCAGGCCGCCGGTAAACCCCGATGTCTTGAAATCATTGACGAGCCTTTCGAAGTCGCGGGGAGGCAGCCAGTCGGGCATGCGCGCGGGGAGGGGCAATTCTGCGAGAAGGCCCTTGTTGCGGCTGACCATGCCAAAAGGGTTTGGCGTGCCGTCGCCCGGTCGCCGTGCGCCCGCTTCCCCACTTGCAGCATAGATAATCTTGCTGAGCGTCTGGCTGACATCCCGGTTGAATTCCTCTTCCGCGACGCCTGCCTGCTGGAAATAGAGCGTGTAGAACAGCGATTGCCCGTCCTGCGGAAATATCCTTGAGGGCGGGAAGGGAGGCTGGTCCATCATTGGCACACTCAATGCGACGACGGCCCTGAACCTGTCGGGACGAAGGAGCGCGGCCTGC
This sequence comes from Rhizobium sp. X9, assembly GCF_018873185.1. Taxonomy (NCBI): domain Bacteria; kingdom Pseudomonadati; phylum Pseudomonadota; class Alphaproteobacteria; order Hyphomicrobiales; family Rhizobiaceae; genus Rhizobium; species Rhizobium sp. X9. The sequence goes on from NZ_CP071312.1 coordinate 1,895,760, forward strand.
CAGGCGATGGTCGCGCCCCAGTCGTGGCCGACGATGACCGCTTCGCTTTCTCCAAGGGCATCCATGAGGGCGACAAGATCGCCAATTCCGTGGAAGACCGTATATTGATCCACCTGTTCGGGAATATCTGTCCTGCCAAAGCCGCGCATGTCGGGCGCAACGGCGCGAAAACCCGCTGCGGCCAGCGACAGGATCTGGTGCCGCCAGGCATGTTTGGTTTCCGGAAATCCATGGCAGAGCAGAACCAGTGGGCCTGTTCCCTGATCAAGGATGCTCATGTCGATCGTGCGCGTCTTGATGATTGTTTCAATCATTTTCTCACCCCGGATTTTCTCAATCAGTTGCCACCGCAAGTCAGGGATCGGAACATCCCGGGCCGAAGTGACCAAGAGAAGCCTGCGACGCAGCGCATTGCGCTTCCCTGTTTGTGTAACTATAGATGTTGCGGAAAAGCGCTTGCGTCAAGATAGTGTAACAATTTTTGTTGCGGAAAGGGTCGTGATGAAAACCGACGGCAGGCTTGCCCGAATGCTGCATGTGCTTGTGCATATGGGGCTGCTTGGCGGCAGGGAAACATCAGAACGGATCGCACAGATGCTCAACACCAATCCGGTGGTCGTTCGCCGTACGCTTGGCGGGTTGCGCGACCACGGCATCGTCGCATCGGAAGGCGGCCGGGGTGGCGGCTGGAAACTGGTCAAGCCGCTGGAAGAGGTGACCGTTCTGGACGTTCAGCGCGCCTTGAATGCCGGTCTTATCCTGCCTGCCCCCATATCGCATGACCATCCATCCTGCCCCGTGGAGAAAGCCTCCAACGCGATTATCGCAGCGGCCCATGCCGCGGCCGAAAATGAGCTCGTGGCGCGTTATGCCGAGACAACGCTGGCGCAGATAGCCGGGATGGCATTGCAGGAAAGCCGAAAATCGTCTCCGGCCGGGTGACTTCCATTTAAGCCAGGCATGTCGCCGTTGTAACGGCAGGTCACCACCGGCCGAAACTCCGGCCGGCGGCGGCGGGCCGGGTTTAGAATTCGATGACCTGCCGCACGACGCTGCCATCGTGCAGCCGGTCGAAACCTTCATTGATGTCCTCGAGCCTGAGCCTTCCGCTGAGCAGGCGATTGACCGGCAGTCTTCCGTCCCGGTAAAGGTCGATGAAACGCGGAATATCCCGGACGGGTACGCAAGTTCCGATGTAACTGCCCTTGAGCGTTCTTTCTTCGCCAACGAGCTGCACGACATTGACCGGCAGGGCAGCGCCGGGCGGTGGCAGGCCCGCGGTCACGGTTGTGCCGCCGCGCTTGGTCATTCTGAAAGCGTTTTCCAGCGCCCGAACCGACCCGGCCATCTCGAAGGCATAATCCGCACCGCCCGAGGTCGCGTCGCGAACCTGTTCGACGACGTCTTCATCGCGCCCGTTCACGACGGCGGTTGCGCCAAGCTCGCTGGCAAGGGCCAGTTTTTCCGCAGAAAGGTCGACCGCGACGATCTTGCTGGCGCCCGCAGCCCGCGCACCAAGGACGGCGGCAAGGCCAACACCACCAAGCCCGATGACGACGGCAGTCGAGCCGGCCTTGACCTCAGCCGTATTCACAACGGCGCCCACGCCGGTCAGGACCGCGCAGCCGAAAAGCGCAGCCTCCACGAAAGGGAGATCCCGGTCGATCTTGACCAGCGAATTGCGGGACACGACGGCATATTCGGCAAATGCCGATACGCCGAGATGATGATGGACGGCCTTGCCGCGATAGTTCAGCCTGGTTGCGCCGCCTAGCAGCGTTCCCGCTGCGTTTGCCGCCGCACCCGGCTCGCATAATGCGGGCCTGCCTTCCGCGCAGGGCAGGCAATGCCCGCAGCTTGGCATGAAGACCATCACGACATGGTCGCCGGGCTGAAGATCGCGAACACCGTCTCCCAACGCCTCGACAATGCCTGCTGCCTCATGGCCCAGCGCCATCGGCATCGGACGAGGCCTGTCGCCGTTGATGACCGAGAGGTCGGAATGACACAGGCCGGCTGCACGAATGCGGATAAGGACTTCGCCGGCCCCGGGTGGTGCAAGCTCTATGTCCTCGATAACGAGCGGCTTGTTGACAGCATAAGGATGAGAGGCACCCGTTCCCTGCAATATTGCGGCTTTGACCTGCATTATTCCCTCCTTCGTGGACTTGCTTCAACTGCGCGGCAATGGGCCGATCCGGCATGGCAATGCTATATTTGCAGCACGGCGCCGCTCGATGATGGTTTTACGGGAGTGGCTCGGATTTTCCTCTTTCACTGAGGTGTTCCGCCAGGAAGTCGATAAACGCGCGAATGCGTGCCGCAAGATGCTCATGTCCAGCGAAGACGGCATGAATCTGTTCGAGGTCCTCGGGATTATATGCTTCGAGCAACGGAATGAGCCTGCCTGCGTCGATATCCGGCTGTACATGGAATTGCCCCACCCTGCCCAGTCCAATGCCGGCGAGGCAAAGCTGACGCATGATCATGCCGCTGTTGACCGCGGTGTTTCCCGTTACGGGAAGGCGATAAATGTCCGATGCTCCCGGGTTCCGGAACGGCCATTCGTTGAGGGTACGGCGGAAGTTGAAGCTGAAACAATTGTGGTTGGCCAGGTCCTGCGGCGTTTTCGGGGCTCCCTTTGCTTCCAGGTAAGCGGGGGACGCAACAATAACTCGCCGGCTTTCGAGAAGCTTGCGCGCCTTCAAGGACGAATCGTCCATGGTTCCAGATCGAATGGCTATGTCGGTTCGCTCCTCGATCAGACCGATGATGCCGTCGGTTAGCGAGATGTCGAGCTGAACTTCAGGATAGAGCTCGAGGAAAGCCGGGATCAGTGGAAGCAGATGCCGTTCCCCAAAGCCCACGGACGCGTTGATGCGAAGCAGTCCGCGGGGGACCATTTTGCCTCCGCCAGCCACGATCTGCTCGGTCTCGGTTATATCGGCCAGAATACGCCGGGCACGGGAGAGATACACCTCGCCCTCAGGTGTCAAGATCATCGACCGGGTCGAGCGCACCAGAAGGCGTGTCCCGAGACGATCCTCGATGCGCGTCACCAGCTTGCTGACGGCCGATGGAGACATTTTCAGCCGCCGTCCAGCGGCGGAAAAACTCTGCAACTCCGCCGCCAAGACGAAGACTTCCATTTCGCCCGTGCGGTTGTCCATCACTTCCACCTATGAATAGAATTCACAGGTATTTATCCAATACTCCCGATTATCATTCAAGCCCTCTCCGCTCATATTGCATCACAGCAATCGTTCAACCAGCAACTCTGCTGTCTCAGCACCCCTCACTCGCATCGTGGGGCGGAAAGGAACTCGTCATGCCCTTGGCCATATTTGCCTTGACGATCGCGGCTTACGCGATCGGAACCACGGAGTTCGTCATCGTCGGCCTTTTGCCGACGGTCGCCAACGATCTTCATATCACCCTGCCGCTTGCCGGCCTCATCGTCAGCGTTTATGCGCTCGGCGTTACTTTTGGCGCACCGATCCTGACCGCGCTTACCGGCAAGATAGAGCGAAAGCCGCTGTTGCTCGGCCTCATGGCCCTGTTTATCGTCGGGAACACCGCCGCAGCGCTGTCGCCGAGCTACGAGATTCTGCTCGTCGCCCGCGTGATTGCCGCCTTCGCTCACGGTGTGTTCTTCTCCGTCGGTGCGACGATCGCTGCCGACGTCGTGCCGGAAAACCGCCGTGGCTCGGCGATTGCCATGATGTTCATGGGGTTGACCGTCGCCATCGTCTCCGGCGTTCCTATCGGCACCTATATCGGTCAGGTCTTTGGCTGGCGTGCAACCTTCTGGGCCGTTGGCGCTCTCGGTGTCGTTGCCTTTGTCGCCATTGCCGCCCTGCTGCCGAACACGCTCAAGAAGGCACCGCCGGCAAGCATTCTCGATCAGGTCCGCGTGCTCGGTTCCGGTCGCCTGCTCATCGTCTTCGCCATGACCGCGCTCGGTTACGGCGGCACCTTCGTCGCCTTCACCTTCCTGGCGCCGATCCTTCAGGACGTCACCGGCTTCTCCGAAAAGAGCGTCAGCCTGATCCTCGTGCTCTACGGCATCGCCATCGCTGCCGGTAACATCGGTGGCGGCAAGATCGCCAACAGCAACCCGGTCAGGGCGTTGATCGGCCTCTTCCTGGCACAGGCCATCGTCCTTCTGGTGTTTTCGTTCACCGCAGTCTCGCCGGTCCTGACCCTGATTACGCTGGTGGCGCTCGGTTTCCTGTCCTTCGCCAATGTTCCCGGCCTGCAGCTCTATGTCGTGCAGCTGGCCAAGGAACATCGTCCCGGCGCCGTTGATGTCGCCTCCGCGCTCAACATCGCCGCCTTCAACCTCGGCATCGCCATTGGCGCATGGCTTGGTGGTCTGGTGGTGGAATCGCCGATGGGCCTTGCTGCAACCCCATGGGTCGGCGCCATCCTCGTTGCCGTCGCCCTCATCCTCACCCTGTGGAGTAGCGCGCTCGACCGTCGTGCCGCACTGTCCCTGAAAACTGCATAACGCCCGAGAGGCCCGGCGCATCAAGCGCCGGGCCTGCCTGATCAAACTCATTCCGGAGAACTCCCATGTCCTCGGCATTGCAATCCACGACGTCCAAGATCAAATCGGATGCGCTCGATCTTATCCGCAAGCCCCAGGGCGGCCTCACCATTGGCATAGAACTGCCGCTCGACAACGACTGGGCACCGGCGCGCGAAGCCGAACGTATCGCGCAAGGCCGTCCTTTCGGTGTGCCGGACCTCACCCATTATCCCGACCTCGTCCGCCAGGTCGACCGCTCCGGTTTCGCCGCCGTCTGGACGCGCGACGTTCCGGTCTACGATCCCAATAATTTCGGCGATGCCGGCTCCGTCTACGACCCCTTCGTCAATCTCGGTTTCCTTGCCGGCATGACAAAGAATGTGGCGCTCGGCACCGCGGCGATCGTGCTGCCGCTGCGTCATCCAATGATGGTGGCGAAGGCCGCGGCTTCCGTTGATCAGCTGTCTGGCGGCCGCCTCATTCTCGGCGTCGCTTCTGGCGACCGTCCTGTCGAATATCCGCTGCTTGGCCTTGATTTTGAACAGCGCGGTGAAGCCTTCCGGGATGCTGTCGGTTATCTGCGCGATGCCTGGAAGACCGAAGGCCTGCCGCTTGGCGACGGGCGCATCGAAGCGAGCCTCGACCTGCTGCCAAAGCCAATGCGGGCGCAGGTGCCTATGGTTATTGCCGGGCAAGGCCGGCAGTCGCCAGACTGGATCGCCGCCAACATGGAAGGCCGCTTCGTTTATCCAAACGGGCTTGAGCGGCTCACCTCCCAGGCAAGAGGCTGGGCCGCCGCGCGCACCGCTCTCGGGTTGGATCGCGGCGTCTTCATAAGCGCCTTCCATCTCGATCTGGCCGACGATCCGGATGAACAGCCGACGCCGCGCCGCTTTGGTGCTCGCGTCGGACGCAATGCCTTCATCGACCATCTGCATGCCCTGGAGGATGCTGGGGTCGATCATCTCGCGCTTCTGTTGCGGCCTTCGCGACGGCCCCTCAGCGAAGTGATCGATGAATTGTCGCGCGATGTTCTGCCCGTAATCGGCAATATCTCTCCCGCAGCCAGAAATGCCGCGGAATAACCAAGGAGAAAGACCAATGCATACTGTAACCGCCAACGGCTCCACCATTCCCGCTCTCGGCTTCGGCACCTTCCGTATCCCCGGCCCGGATGTTTTGCGGATCGTCCCGCATGCCCTGAAGCTCGGCTTTCGCCATGTGGATACCGCGCAGATCTATGGCAACGAGGCGGAAGTCGGCGAGGCGATCGCCGGTTCCGGCGTGGTCCGCGGTGACATATTCCTGACCACAAAAGTCTGGGTCGATAACTACAGGCATGATGCCTTCGTCGCTTCCGTCGAGGAGAGCCTGAAGAAGCTGAAGACCGACTATGTCGATCTGCTGCTGCTGCACTGGCCGAATGAAGCGGTTTCGCTCGCCGAGCAGATCGATGCGCTGAACGAGGTCAAGCAGGCCGGCAAGGTTCGCCATATCGGTGTTTCGAATTTCAATACGGCGCTGATGGCCGAGGCGGTCAGTCTTTCCAAGGCGCCGATCGTTACCAACCAGATCGAGTACCATCCCTATATCGATCAGACGGTGGTGATCGAGGCTGCCAGGAAGGCGGGCATGGCCGTGACCGGCTATTATGGCATGGCCGATGGCAAGGTATTCACTGATCCGGTCCTGAAGGAGATTGCTGCAAGCCACAGCAAGTCGGTGGCGCAGGTGGTTCTGCGCTGGCTGGTGCAGCAGGATGGTATCATCGCCCTGTCGAAGACCGTCGGCGAGGCACGTGCGGCCGAGAACCTGGCCATCTTCGACTTTGCCCTTTCAACTGATGAAATGGCTGCCATCCATGGCCTTTCCAGCCCTGCTGGCCGGATCGTCTCGCCCGACGGCCTCGCTCCCCTCTGGGACAAGGCTGCCTGATACGCAAAGGGAGGGGTGCAAACCCCTCCTGAGGCCGCAAGGCAAAACCAGGAATGGGTTTCTTACGCTCGCCGGCTGTTCATGTGCTCCACTACGCCGGCGGGCGCATCTTGCGAAAACATATCTGCAAAGCCCGAGGCGGCATCCTCGGCAATGCTGGCCGCACGGTTCTGCATCATCGTTTCAAATTGCTCGACAGCCAGAGGCCAATCGGACGCCGAAACCAGAGCCTCGGCCAGATCGGCCGCATCGAGCATGGCGAGATTTACGCCGACACCGACGGGCGGCATAAGGTGAGCGGCATCACCCACGAGCGTGATGCCCCGACGGTGAACCCAGCGCAGCCCGGCAGGAAGTGCAATGATCGGGCGGATTGCCGCTATGGCGTCGGCATCGGAAATCAGTTTCAGGAGCTTTTCAGACCAGCCTTCGAACCGCTTCAGGAGCTCGTTCCTGTTGATGCCTGCCAGCGCCACATCAGGTCGCTGGCCTTTTGCCGGTACGACCGGGATAGCGGCATAGACCCGAACATGCCCGTTGCCATTTCGCTGGGCAATCAGGCCCATTCCTGCGTGCAGGGCAAATATTGTCCCGCGGCCGATCATCCCTGCGATGGCTGGATGACGCTCATCAATCGCATCGATCCGCAGTTCAACGAAAGTGGTGCCGGTGTAAACAGGCTGCACGTCCATAAGGGCCGGTCGTACACGAGACCATGCACCATCTGCGCCGATGACAAGGTCGAAGCACTCTGTTTTGCCGTTTTCAAAATTCAGAGAATGTCTGCCATTTGCGTCGGTCGTTATCGTCTTCAGGCGGTGATCCCATTGTACCGTTTCAGGGACAATCGAGGACAGAAGAAGTTCGCGCAGGGCGTGACGATCAATCTCGGGTCTTTGTCCTTCGCCCGGTGCCGGCAGATCTTCTGCAAGGACCATTGCCGACCGATAATCGAGCACACGGGTATCCTGATCCTCGTGTCGGGCGATGCGGTTAAAGCAGGGTAGGAGGCCCGCTTTTTCAAGTGCGAGCTGACCTGTATCGGCGTGCAAATCCAACGTGCCGCCCTGATCGCGGGCCAGCGCAGAGCTCTCCGCTTCAAAGATGACGGTTTTCCAGTTGTGCCGTTGAAGGATCGATGCCGCCGTAAGTCCCGCAGGACCTGCTCCGATAATGGCGATGGTGGGGCGTTGTAACATGAAATGATCTCGCATAATGAAGATAGGTTCCTATGTTATTTATATAGGAGCCTATTTAAATGCAAGCCAGGGGGGTGACTGGACCATGAATAAAGAAGTCGAATGGCGGCCACAGGAAATGCCGGCGCTGATAATCAGCAGAATCGCGCGGATGCTGGCGCGGCTCGACGATGAGGGGCTGCGGGAAATCGGTATCAGTGTCGCCCAGCTCCCGGTCCTGGTCGCGCTGAAAAACGGGGAAATGCTAACGCAGAAGGAACTGGCCGTCATTGCAGGGGTGGAGCAACCCAGTATGGCGCAGCTGCTGGCCAGAATGGAACGGGATGGCCTGATCCGGCGCAGCCCGGATCCAAACGACAAACGCAGCAGCCTGATATGCCTGGAGCCAGAGGCGTATCGCAGGCTGGAGCCGGGACGCGATGTACTGCGCGGTACCAATGGGCATGCACTCGCCGGGCTTACGCCTGACGAGGTGCGAGTGCTGACGGAGCTGCTCCATCGCATTCACGCGAATCTGGCGGGCGATTAAAGTAGCTGTTTAAGCCAAATGGTGTCGTGTTCACCTTGGCTCTTTGAAATCGGAAGGCTCTCTGCACAACGCTCACTTTCAGGAGACTCGTTGATTAATCGAGAACAAAGTCTATTCGACCTAGTTGCAAACATTCCAGCCGTCACCGCAGCACTAATCGCAAACGTAGCGTGGAGCTTAAGCGCTTTGCGCACCTAGTCCCATCCTGGGGCGCAACAAAAGCAGGAAAATCGGCGCGCCGATGACCGCGGTAACAATGCCTGCGGGTAGTTCGAGAGGGGCGATGACGCTGCGTCCTGCAAGATCTGCGAAGACCATCAGCAAGGCACCGATCACCATTGCCACCGGCAGGCTGCGTGCGTGTCGTGATCCGACCAGAAGCCGTGCGGCGTGCGGGGAGAGGAGGCCGACAAAACTGACGGCTCCGATGGACGAGACGGCAACGGCGACGGCGCAGGCGGAATAGAGGATGGCCCATGTTCGGGCCCTGTCCGTTACCAGGCCGAGCGATCGCGCTTTTTCGTCTCCCAGCGAAAGCGTGTCCAGGTGGCGGGTACACAGGATGCCGATTGTTACCAAAATGACGGCCCACGGCAAAAGGACGAGAACATCTGCGTAACCGCGTCCATGTGTTGAGCCCGTCAGCCAGGAAAGTGCCTGTGCCGTCTGCAATCGCGCTTCGACAACGACGATGGTTCCGGCTGCGCCAAAACTTGCCGCGATGGCAACGCCTGCCAGAATAAGTCTTTCCGGTGCATTTTTAGGCCCGAAAAACCGCAGGAGGAGAACGGCGGAAAGGGCGCCGATGAGCGTCGCCATCTGGAAAATCAACGTTCCGGGCACCAAGCCGGATAAAAGGCCGACCAAGCTGAATAATGCGGCTCCCTGCGTGAGACCGAGCGTTTCAGGGCTGCAAAGCGGATTGCGCGTCACGGCCTGCAAGACAGTGCCGGCTGCCGCCAGCAGGGCGCCGCAGCCAAGTGCTACAAGTAGGCGCGGAGCCCGGATGTCGAGGTTCGCCGAAATGTCCGTCATTGACAGGGAGACACCATCGCCAATCGCCAGCGCTGCGCCGATACCTGCCAGCGAAGTTGCCGTCAAAATCGTGATCAGCAGGGGAAGGGAAGGGAGCCGAAGCGCCGAAGGCGAGCCGATGCGCCGCTCTGCCCCCAATCTCGAGGTCCGCAGCAGAAGCAGCATGACCGGCGCTCCAAAGCAGGCGACGATGATGCCGGTGGGGACAATGGTACCGTTGGTGCCGAAAAGCTGTGCGATGACATCGGCAAGAAGCAGCGTATTTGCTCCCCAGATCAGTGAGAGAGGCAAATGAAAGCGGTGCCTGATGATGCCCAGCGCCCGAAGAATGTTCGGGATTGCGAGCCCTATGAAACCAATTGGGCCTGCAAGCGTAACCGCAGCGCCGGACAGTACAACGCCGGCAAAGATGCCCGATAACGTAACGCTTCGCGTCAGCCCGAGGCTCGCCGATGCCTGATCGCCGAGGCCGAGCAGGTCGAGCGGCCGCGCAAGCGCCATCAGCACCAGAAAAGACAAAAGAATGGCCGGGCCGGCAACCATGACTTTCGACCATCCGGTCTGGTCAAGAATACCGGAAGACCAGTGCACCAGACCGGAAGCCCTGTCGTCGGCGAGAAGGACGATTGCGGAAGAGATTGCGGCAAAGCAGAGGGAAATCGCAACGCCCGCGAGAGCCAGCCGTCCCGGCGGAGCGCGGAACCCGCCGGCCAGCGCGATGCAGGCCGCGGCTCCTGCCAGGCCGCCCAATGTCGTTGCCATGATCGGCGGCATGGCTATCGGCAGCAACAATGTGGATATGACCAAAACGAGCTGTGCGCCGCTGGTGACGGACAGAATATCCGGCGCAGCCAGGGGATTTCTGAGCACGCTTTGGAAAACCGAGCCTGCCAGGGCCAGGGCGGCTCCGGTCAGGATCGCCGCAACCACGCGTGGAGCACGGCTCGTTTCCAGAATGGCCTGGGCCAGCGTGGCGGGGCGTGTCGTGAAGGCAAATATGTCGTGCCAGCCGACCAGCTTGCTTCCCAGACGCATGTCGAGTGCTGCCAGGACGAACAGAAGCAATATGCCAGCGGGCAAGAGAAGCGCCGAGGTGAGACGGTGCGAGCCGGCAGACGGTAGCGACATTTTCATTCGGATGCCTGATGATCGCGCGGGCTGCCGGCAGCGCCGATCCAGTCGATCAGGCAATAGGCACGGTCGGCACCGCCAGGATGCGCAACCAGTTCAACCTTGCAGCCAAACGCCAGTTGCAGCAGGTCGGCTGTCAGCACCTGCCTTGCGGGACCGGTGGTGAGCACTTCCCCCTTGCGCATCAATATTACATCATCGGCGATATCCATGACCTGATTGAGATCGTGAAGCACGGCGATGATCGTGAGGCCTTCCGTCCGGTTGAGCTGTCTCAGCAATGTCAGCAGTTCAGCCTGATGGCGGATATCGAGAAAACTGGTCGGCTCGTCCAGAAAAAGTACGCTCGGTTGCTGCGCCAGTGCCATGGCGACCCAGGCACGCTGTCTTTCGCCCCCGGACAGTGTTGCAAGCTGGCGCGCGCGCAGGTGTTGCAGATCGACCCTCCGGATGGCGCGGTCGATGATGTCGCGGTCAGTGGCTGAAAGGCGTCCAAGCCAGGGACGGTGTGGGTAACGACCCTGTTCGACCAGCTCTTCGACCGTAAGACCGACCGGAATTTCAGGCGACTGCGCCATGACGGCAACCTGTCGGGCAATATCGCGGCGGCGCAATTCCGATAGCTCTCGCCCCAGGAGCTGCACCTTGCCGGCCGTCGGTATTTCCAGCCCTGCCAGGCATTTGAGAAGCGTGCTCTTTCCAGACCCGTTCGCCCCGCAGATGACGGTAACGCGCCCCATCTGCGCCTGAATGTCGACGTTGCGTAAAGCATGGGCCTGATCGTAGGCGACGCTCAAACCGCTCGCCTGCGCAGCGGGCATATCAATCTGGGTGCTGTTCAAACTGCAACCTCGCGCATCGCCTTTCGCAGCGATGACAGGCTGCGATAACCGACATCCGCTGCCGCCTCTTCAAGGCGCGCTCCTTCCGCCTGCCTGCGCATCACATGCGCCATGCGCAGGCGGCGTCGCCACTCGGCAAAACTCATGCCGGTCTGAGTGCGGAACTTTCGCGTCATGGTCCTGCGGCTCATGCCGAGATTGTCGGCCCAGTGGTCGATATCAAGGTCGATCGCCGGCGTTTCGGACAGGTCCCGGCACAAGCGCTGCAGGCGTTTGTCGCTTGGCATTGGAAGCGCGAAAGGACCCTCCTGCGCATTGGCGATCTCTTCAAGGATCAGGGCTGCCAGATGTCCACCGCGGCCATCTTCATCATAAAGCGTCGGCTGCTCTAGAAAGGATCCAACTGCCGCCGACAGGAGCACGGATGTGGAGATGACGCGCGTCGGCTCCCAGCGCAATGCCAGACCGGGTTCGGGCTCGATATAAAGCGACTGCATGGAAACACGCCCATGGGACCTCACCGCATGGGGAATATCCGGGGTAATCAGCAGACCGTATCCGCTCGGAATGATGAATGAGGTATCGGGTGTGCGAGCGGTCATGAAACCGTCGACAATCTGCAGCAGCTGGCCGCGTCGATGGCTGTGCCAGCCGAAATCGACGCTCTTTTCATATATGCGCGCCATCGCGGCCACGGGCCTTGGCACGTTTTGAAGGTCAACGGCCTTTTGTGGCTGTTTCATCGTATCTCCCAATGCAACCGGACCAGAAAAACTTGGTGTGCATTGTCATGAATGGAGCAATAGACGGACGCATTTGTTTTTTCAAAAGGAAAAGATGACCCGATTATTGGTTATTTCGCTATTTTGGTTCATTCAGGCCATTTAATGGCCCGTCTGCGATCAAGTTTGACCTGACAATGATGATAAAAAAAGTCTACTTAAGCGGCCGAATGCGGCGGGATATGGCTTTGTGGCGGAAAACTCCGAGGTCTTTACCCGCTCCGGCAGCAATCACATCACAGGTTCCGCATAATGCAACACACCGGCCTCACAACTCGCAAGCCATCTGCTTTTTCCTCCAGACGCGCGCGGCTTTTCATTCTGACGTCCGGCGTCGCATTGGGCGTGATTGCCGGACAGGCAGTGGCGTTTGCGCAGGATGCCAACGGCTCCACGCAGCTCGAGCCTATCGTGGTACAGGGAAAGGCTGCGGCCAAGGGCGCGCGCGTTGAACAGCGCGGCTACATGGCGCGGGATTCCGCTTCCGCAACGAAAACATCCACGCCCGTTGCGGAAACGCCGCAGTCGGTTTCCGTCATTACGCGTGGTGCCATGACCGATCGTGCCGTGCAGACGGTAGCGGACAGTCTGCTCTATAGCTCGAACGTCAACGGCCAGCGTTATGGCAACGACCCGCGCTCGGACTATTTTACCATTCGCGGCTTTGCCGCAGACCTTTATCTTGATGGGCTGAGGGTGCCGCAGATCGCCAACCAGACCGGCGGTTATGCGGGCTTTCGTGTGGAGCCGTATTTCCTGAACCGCGTGGAGGTCCTGCGCGGACCGAGTTCGGCACTGTTCGGCCAGACGAATGTCGGCGGTGTCGTCAACATGATCAGCAAGGACCCGAAAGATGTTGCCGGCGGCGAACTCTATACGCGTTTCGGCAGCTATAATCAGAAGGAGATCGGTTTCGATGCGACCGGTCCCATCGGTACCGATTCTGGCCTGAGCTACCGGCTGGAAGGTGTTCTTCGTGACAGCGACGCGATGAACGATTTCGGCAAGAACGACCGTGTCGCCATCAGCCCCACGGTAAAGTGGTCGCCGGACGAGGATACCAGCCTGACGGTATATGGCGCCTATATGAAGGATGATGCGGGCCAGGTGCCGTCGCTCATTCCGGCCGCAGGCAGTGTCTATGCGAACAGACTTGGACTGACGATCCCCCGCAATTTCTCCGATGGCGATCCGTCGCTTGCGATCTACGACAAGGAAACGGCCTATGTCGGATATCGTTTCGAGCACGCCTTCAGCGACGATCTCGTGCTGCGGCAGAATTTCCGCTATTCCTATCTCGACGTGAACTACCAGAACCTGTTCGGCAACGGCCTTGCCGCCAATCAGCGCACGCTTTCCCGTCTGGTCTATAATGCGCAGCCGACACTCAACGCTGCCGCACTCGATACCAATCTCGAATATAAGTTCGATACGGGTCCGGTCAGTCACACCCTGCTTGGCGGTGTCGACCTGCAATGGCAGAACCTCGTCAACGATACCGGCTCGCGTGCTGGCCCGACACTGGATCTTTTCAACCCGGTCTACAACATCGGCGTGACCCCGGCGACATTGACGACACGTCTCGACCAGACGCAGCGTCAGGTGGGCATCTACCTTCAGGATCAGATCGAGATCGGCGGCTTCAGACTGACAGCCGGCGGACGTCAGGATTATGTGGACAACGATTCCGACAGCACGGCCCTGTCCAGCGGCATCACCACACAATACAGGCGAAATCACAGTGCCTTCACCGGCAGGGTAGGGGCCGCCTATGTCTTCGACAACGGCATCATTCCTTACGCCGTCTATTCCACCTCGTTTGCCCCGGTCCTGACGCTTGCGGCAGATCCGCTGAAGCCCACGACGGGCGAATTGAAGGAAGTGGGCGTCAAATACGCGCCTGAGGGAGAGGACTTCAGCCTCACGCTTTCCGGTTTCGAGGCGACCCAGCAAAACGTGGTAAACCGCATTGCGGGCATCTATTATCAGACCGACGAAGTGCGTGTCCGCGGTATTGAACTCGAGGCGAACGCGACGCTCTGGGATCGCGTCAATCTGACGGCTGCGGCCAGCTGGCAGGACCCGGAAGTTACGCGGAGCGAAACGGCAACGCAGGTCGGCAAGATGCCCTATACGGTTCCAAAGCAGCAGCAGTCGCTCTTCGTCAGCTATGACGTTCCGATGCCGGATGCCTGGGATGGGAAGTTGACCCTGGGCGTCGGTGCGCGTCACGTCGGCAAGACGGCGGGGGATACGGCGAATTCATTCTTCGTGCCGGGTTACACATTGGTGGATGCCTTCGCGCGTTATGAACATGATCGCTACTCTTTCCAGCTCAATGGTTATAATCTTGGCGACAAGACCTATGTCGCCGGCTGCAACACGACCACACAGTGCTATTACGGTCAGGGATTGACCGTGGTCGGCACGGTGAGCGTCAAATGGTAACAGCAATTCGCAGACGATCGTTCATAACCGGCGTGGTGGCTCTGGCCAGCACGCCGAAATCGTTTGCGGCGCCTGTGCCGAGGCGTATCGTTACCCTCGAATGGACCGCCACTGAAATTGCGCTCTCCCTTGGAATTCCGCCGGTTGGATGTGCGGAGCCTTCCGGTTACCGCGCCTGGGTGAATGTCGAGAACGACCGGCTTGGTGATGTTGTCGATGTCGGGCGGCGGCAGCAGCCGAGCCTTGAAGCCATTCGCAGGCTGCAGCCAGATCTCATCCTGTCTTCCCGTTTCCGCCATGCATCACTCGCTTCAGCGCTCGGCGATATCGCGCCGACCCATCTGATTGACGATCAGGCTGCCGACGGCGACATGCTGGCGGCCGTCTATCGCAGCGTCACTCAGGCCGGGGCGGCACTTGCCCGGGCGGATGAAGCCGCCGCACTGCTGGCCCGGTTTGATGAGAGCATGGAGATTTTGAAGACCCGGCTCGGCAGCACGGTTTCGGGGCGGGAGCTGATCGTGGCCCAGCCCCTGCCGGGTGTGCCGCGTCTGCGGATATTCGCTCCCAACTCGGCCATCGCCGGATTGTTGCAGAGGATAGGGTTTACGGCCGCCACGGACCTGCCGCCGCAACCATTCGGTTTTACGACGATCGACCTCGAAGGGCTCGCCGCACTGGATGGTCAGTGCACCCTGTTCATACTGTCGGAGTCGATACCGGACGACCTCCGCAACGCCGCACTTTGGCCGGTACTCCCGATCGTCGCGCAAGGCAATGTCATGGTGGCAGGCGCCACGACCTGGCCATTCGGCTCGACGGCGTCATTGCAGAAGCTGGTCGGCGAGATTACCAGTCAGTTTGATTGAAGTTGCTGGACGGCTGATGCTGCGGACGGAAAGACTGAGCTGCCTTTTTGAACAATCGACCCCTGTCGGTTCCCGTTCGCTGTTTCAGCGAAAACGACGTGGCGATCTTCTCCTTGCCGAGCTTCTGGAGCCGCGTCGCTTCGAGAGGCTACTCAGGAACTATGGTCGCCGACATGGGCGCGACCCCGTTTACGAAGCAGTCGCGAGTGAATGGTCCAAACGGTATTTTGCCTCCATTGTGAAGCCAGCGGTTGCTGCGGCGATCCTTGCCGATTGGCGTGTTCCGCTCGCGCCCGAGAAGATAAGCCTTGAGGTGAATGATGATGGTGACATCGTTTCGGTGCGCCTCTCGTCCTTTGGTGGTCCTGTTGCTGCAGCTTCACCGGAAGAGCGCTTCGACTTTCTGGTCAGGGACAATCTGGCCGTGGTCGTGAGCGCGATTGCGGATGCGAGCGGCCTTTCACGCAACGTCCTGTGGAGCAATGCCGGCAACATGTTCGAGGGAACTGCGCGCAGATGCGAAGCGCTTCTGCAATCCAGAACAAGCGGTCTGGACCATGCGTTCGGGCTTCTTGAGACAGACCTTTTGTCTGACGGCGCGCGAAACCCGCTTTGTCGGCCGGTTGTCTATCCCGTAGAAGGCGGCCAGCCCAAACGCAGGCGGCGGGTATGTTGTGTGCGTTATATTCTGGACGCGCTGGATTATTGCGCTACATGTCCTGTTCCAGAGAAATGTAAATCCAATTTCAACTGACGCTTAAAGCGTGTGCGACCGCTTGCTTTTCGAGGGATGGCGGTAAGATACGCGGCGCTCATTTTTTAACCGATCGATGCTCAATCCGATCTACCACTTTTTTACTGAAATGCGGTATCTTGTCATCCGGCCTCGGTTGGCGTACTCGAAAACCCATAAAAGACCCTGGGCCTATCAACAATACGGTTTGGTGGCGCTGCGTTTCGGCGCCATACACCTCATGACATTGGGATTGCGATGAACCTTTACTTGGATTACCTGGCTGAGATCAAAAGCAGAGAAAATCAAGGGCTCGCTCCCAAACCGATTGACGATGGCGGACTGACCGGCGAAATCATTACACTGATCAAGGATGCCGGCAGCGAGCACCGGGCAGATGCCCTCAAGTTCTTCATTTATAACACCTTGCCCGGCACCACGAGCGCTGCGGGTGTGAAGGCTGCCTTCCTGAAGCAGATTATTCTGGGCGAAACGGTGGTCCCGGAGATCACGCCGACTTTCGCACTCGAACTGCTGTCGCATATGAAGGGCGGCCCGTCCGTCGAAGTGCTGCTCGATGTAGCGCTTGGCAATGACGCGACACTGGCCGCGCAGGCGGGTGACGTGCTGAAGACGCAGGTCTTCCTTTATGACGCCGACATGTTCCGGCTGCGCGATGCCTTCAAGGCCGGCAATGCCGTCGCCAGGGGCGTTCTGGAGAGCTATGCCAAGGCCGAGTTCTTCACCAAGCTTCCGGATGTCGAAGATGAAATCAAGGTCGTGACCTTCATCGCCGCCGAAGGCGATATCTCGACCGACCTTCTGTCCCCCGGCAACCAGGCGCATTCGCGTTCGGACCGCGAATTGCACGGCCAGTGTATGATCACGCCGGAAGCGCAGGCGGAAATCGTCGCGCTGCAAAAGCAGCATCCGGACAAGCGGGTGATGATGATCGCCGAAAAGGGCACGATGGGCGTGGGCTCGTCGCGCATGTCGGGCGTGAACAACGTGGCGCTGTGGACCGGCAAGCAGGCCAGCCCTTACGTGCCTTTCGTCAACTTCGCCCCTGTTGTTGCTGGCACCAACGGCATCTCGCCGATCTTCGCGACCACCGTCGACGTTACCGGCGGCATCGGCATCAATCTGAAGAACTGGGTGAAGAAGACCGGTGAAGACGGCAAGCCGATCCTCAACAATGACGGCAACCCGATCCTCGAGCAGAAATATTCGGTCGAGACCGGCACTGTCCTGAAGATCGACGCCAAGAACAAGAAGCTGTGCGACGAGAACGGCAAGGAACTGGTCGATGTCGCTGCCGCCTTCACGCCCCAGAAGATGGAGTTCATGAAGGCCGGCAGCTCCTACGCCATCGTCTTCGGCAAGAAGCTCCAGACATTTGCCGCCCAGACGCTCGGCGTCGAGCCGACCCCGGTCTTTGCTCCGAACAAGGAAATTTCGATCGAAGGTCAGGGCCTGACCGCTGTGGAGAAGATCTTCAACCGCAACGCCGTCGGCGTGACCCCGGGCAAGGTACTGCATGCGGGCTCCGACGTGCGCGTGACGGTCAACATCGTCGGTTCGCAGGACACCACCGGCCTGATGACCGCGCAGGAACTTGAGGCGATGGCGGCCACCGTCATCTCGCCGCTCGTGGACGGCGCCTACCAGTCGGGTTGCCACACGGCATCCGTCTGGGACAAGAAGGCCCAGGTGAACATTCCGAAACTCATGTCTTTCATGAACAATTTCGGCGTTATCACCGCCCGCGACCCGAAGGGCGTCTATCATTCGATGACCGACGTGATCCATAAGGTGCTGAACGACATCACCGTGGATGACTGGGCAATCATCATCGGCGGAGACAGCCATACCCGCATGTCCAAGGGTGTGGCCTTCGGTGCAGACTCCGGCACTGTGGCCCTGGCGCTCGCCACCGGCGAGGCAACGATGCCGATCCCGCAATCGGTCAAGGTGACCTTCAAGGGCACGATGCGTCCTCACATGGATTTCCGCGACGTGGTCCATGCGACCCAGGCGCAGATGCTCCAGCAATGTGGCGACAACGTCTTCCAGGGACGCATCATCGAAGTCCATATCGGCACGCTGCTCGCCGATCAGGCCTTCACCTTCACCGACTGGACAGCCGAGATGAAGGCCAAGGCCTCGATCTGTATTTCGCAGGACGATACGCTGATCGAATCGCTGGAAATCGCCAAGTCGCGCATCCAGATCATGATCGACAAGGGCATGGACAATGCCGTCGGCACGCTGAAGGGCCTGATTGCCAAGGCGGATGCCCGCATCGCCGAAATCCGCTCGGGCGAAAAGCCCGCACTGACCCCCGATGCCAACGCGAAATATTTCGCCGAGGTCGTCGTGGATCTGGACGTGATCAATGAGCCGATGATCGCGGACCCCGATGTGAACAATGCCGATGTCTCCCGGCGCTATACTCACGACACGATCCGCCCGGTTTCCTATTATGGCGGCACCAAGAAGGTGGACCTCGGTTTCGTGGGCTCGTGCATGGTGCATAAGGGCGACATGAAGATTGTCGCGCAAATGCTCAAGAACATCGAAAAAACCGAAGGCAAGGTCGAGTTCAAGGCGCCGCTGGTCGTCGCCGCGCCGACCTACAACATCATCGATGAGCTGAAGGCCGAAGGCGATTGGGAAATCCTGCAGAAATATTCGGGCTTCGAGTTCGATGATCTGAAGCCGAAGACCACCAACCGCACCGAGTATGAGAATATCCTCTATCTCGAGCGTCCGGGCTGCAACCTGTGCATGGGCAACCAGGAAAAGGCGGAGAAGGGCGACACGGTTCTCGCCACCTCAACCCGCCTGTTCCAGGGCCGCGTCGTTGAAGACACCGCCGAGAAGAAGGGTGAATCGCTGCTGGCGTCGACCCCGGTCGTGGTGCTTTCGGCGATCCTTGGCCGCACCCCCAGCATGGACGAGTACTTGAACGCCGTCGACGGAATAGACCTGACAAAGTTCGCTCCGCCGAAAACTACTCCGATCGATTCCCTGTCTGTCCACTACTAAGGGCCAGATCCTCGAATATTGTGCATCGCGAAGACGCCGCCTTCGCGGTGCACTGTAAAGTCATCTGAATCCTTCAGACTCGATTGCCTTGAAGGGTTCGGGTTACTGTCAAATAGTTGCGAAACGCACTTATCAACGAGAAATTGCGCCGACACATAACTTCTGATTAATACGCCTGCGGCAGAATAGCAGTGATATTACTATTCTCGATTAAACGCCTGTGCGGCAAGAAGCGGCGATTATGCCTCAGATACGTTCATTTATTGCGGACGATCTTGTGTCCGTGGCCGACATGTTTCACCGTGTCCTGCGGAAGAAAGATGGCGCCGCGACGGATGACCTGACTTCATATTTGCGCGCGCTTTTCCTCGATACTTCAAACACAAACCCGGATATTTGCTCCAAGGTCTATGTGCTCGACGACGGGCGCGTATCCGGTTTTATGGGCGTATTGCCCATGGCGATGGAGCTCAATGGCAGGATCATAAACGCCGCGGTGTGCTCTTCCTTTGTCGCTGAAGACCGCGAAACCGATCCGTTTGCCGGAGCCCGTCTCTTGCGCGAGGTTCTTGCGGGTCCCCAGGACCTGACATTCGGTGAGACGATCAACGATGTTTCCACCGAAATGTGGAAGACGATGCGCGGCCATCTGCTGTCCGCCTACAGTCTGGACTGGCTGCGGATTTTGCGCCCGGCGTCCTTGGGAGCCGAGCTCGCCGCTACGCGCTTTTCCAGCGCTTTCCGCGCGCTGACGCCGTTGAGTATGATGATCGACCGGGCCATTTCGGCAAGAGGCCACGGGCGGGCCTTGTCCTATTATGCATCGCATCCAGACAAGGTGGACAGCTTTACCGACGACGAGGCAAGCGATGCCGAATTCGCGCATCTGGCGCGTGAACTTGTCGGGCAGTTTTCGCTCCGCCCGGTGTGGAGCGAGGAAAGCCTGATGACCATGCTCCAGCATGCCAGACGCAAGCGTCTGCATGGTGAGCCGGTGCAGCGTATCGTGAGAGCCCGCGGCGGCAGGGCGGTGGGGCTGTTTCTCTATCACGGCAATCCGAAGGGCATAGGTCGCACGTTGCAGGTCATGGCTCTGCCGGGGCAGGAGCAGATCGTCATCGACCGCTTGATCCGTAACGCCTATGAGCGCGGTCTCGTTGCTATAAGGGGCCGCACCCAGCCGGCGATTCTTCAGGCGATGATCGGCAAGAAATGTTCGTTTCTCCATGCGGCGTCCACCATCGTGCATTCCCGCGACGCGGAGCTCATCAAATCCGCGACGGATGGAAAAGCATTCTTCAACGGTTTCTCCGGCGAAAGCTGGACGCGCCTCATCGGCGACAGTTTCGATCAGGCGGGCGAGTAAATGTGCGGAATTGCCGGATTTTACAGACATGACATGCCTGCCGATCGCGCAAATGAGCGCCTCGCGCTGATGGCTTCGTGCCTTAAGCATCGTGGTCCGGATGCGCATGGCAGCCTGCTGCGCGGTGATGTCGGGCTTGCCCATGCCCGGTTGGCCATTGTCGGCATTGCCGATGGCGCGCAACCGATGCGCACGGTGGAGGACGATCTCGCCGTTTCATTTAACGGCGAAATCTTCAATCACGTCGAACTGCGCGAAACACTGTCCGCGCGTGGTCACAAGTTCCGTACGCATTCGGACACCGAAGTCATCCTGCATCTCTATCGCGACAAGGGGCTGGATTGCCTCAGCGAGTTCAACGGCGATTTCGCCTTCGCCCTGCACGATGCCCGAAACGACACATTGCTGCTGGCCCGCGACCGGATGGGTGTCCGGCCGCTTTATTATACCTGGCATGAAGGCACGTTTTATTTCGCATCCGAGATGGCGGCGCTTCTGGCCTTGCCGGGAATGACCGCCGAAATCGATCCGGTTGCGCTGGATCAGATTTTCACATTCTGGTTCCCGCTGCCGCCGCGCACCGCCTTTCGCGGCATCCACGAGTTGCCGCCCGGCCATATGATGATCCTGTGCGACGGCGCATCCACCGTGCGGCGCTGGTGGCAGCTTTCCTATCCAGACGGCAAGGACGCTGCACCGTCGGCAGGCTTCGATGACCAAGTGGAGGAACTGACGGCGCTTCTGGCCGACGCAACGCGCATCCGGCTTCGCGCCGACGTGCCGGTCGGCTCCTATCTGTCGGGTGGGCTGGACTCCTCACTCGTTTCCGCCCTTGCTGCCCAAAACGTCCGCCAGGGTCTGCGCACCTTCTCGCTGGCGTTCGAAAGTGCTGAGCACGACGAACGTATCTGGCAGAAGGCGATGAGCGAGTATCTTGGCGTCGCATCCGAAACCACCGAGTGCTCGACTGAGGACATTGCGCAATACCTGCCTCAGGTCATGGAGCATGTGCAGACGCCCATCCTTCGCACCGCGCCCGTTCCGCTTTATCTGCTTTCCCGGCACGTACGCGACAGGGGCATGAAGGTGGTGCTGACCGGCGAGGGTGCTGACGAGCTGTTTGCCGGCTATGACATTTTTCGCGAGGCGCGGGTAAGGCGGTTTTGCAGCCGCCAGCCGCAATCTTCTCGCCGTCCCAAACTGTTCCAGCGGCTTTACCCCTATCTGCCTGGGCTGAAACAGCAGACACCGGATTATCTGGCCCGGTTTTTCTCCTTCGGCGCGGAAGCGACCGACGAGCCGCTGTTTTCCCACCGGCCTCGCCTGCGCTCAACGGCGGCGGCGAAAATCTTCTTTTCCGCCGGTTTGAGGGATGAGCTGGGTGACTATGACGCGGCGGCCGATCTCGCGGCGCAGCTGCCGGAGGATTTCCGTCGCTGGCACCCGCTGCATCAGGCCCAATATCTCGAAACCGCATTCCTTTTGCCCGGCTATATTCTTTCCAGCCAGGGCGACCGGGTGATGATGGCCAACGGGGTGGAAGGCCGATTTCCGTTCCTTGATCCCCGCGTTGTGGACTTTGCCGCCGCGCTCCCGCCGGAGGCGAAACTGCGCGGTCTCAAGGAAAAATATATCCTCAAGCAGGCAGCAACCGAGCTGGTGCCGGATGTTATCCTCAACCGGCCCAAACAGCCCTATCGCGCGCCGGATGCGGAAGCTTTTGCGGATGCCGGCTATCTCGACACCGTGCTTTCTGCCGATAAACTCAAGACCGCCGGCCTGTTCAACGCCCAGGCGGTCGAAAAGCTGAAAACCAAGGTGCGTCAAAAACAGGCGACCGGCTTTCGCGACAACGCCGCCTTCGTCGGAATATTGTCGACGCAGCTTATACATGCCGCCACGACTTCGAATGCCTCAACACCATCGCAAAACATTGAAGGAAGCTCCATATGACGACTGAAAGTACCGGAACGAAAGCCGAAATTCGCGGTTTCATTGTCGAAAACTTTCTGTTCGGCGACGAAAGCCGGCCGTTTGGTGACGATCTTTCGTTGATCGACAATGACATGGTCGATTCCACCGGAATTCTCGAATTGGTAAGCTTCATCGAGGAACGCTACGGCGTCCGCGTTGCCGATGCCGATATCGTGCCGGCCAATCTCGATACGATCGACAACATCGCGGCCTTCATCGGCCGCATGAAGACCGCCTGACAATTTCGGGAAGCGCCAATTGCGTATCGACCACTATCTGCATCGAAGTGCGGAGCGCCATGCCGGCAAGACGGCGCTGGTGGCTGGTGAGACGCGCCTGAATTACGCTGAGTTGAAGACGATGAGCGAGGCTTTCGCCGCCGCTCTGATCGTCCGCGGTGCAACTCCGGGTGACCGTGTCGTCCTTTTGATGGACAATGGCTGGCGCATGGCGGTGGCGATTTTCGGTTGCTGGATGGCGGGCGCCGTCGTCTGCCCGGTCAATCCGTCGACAAAGGAAGCCCGTCTTTCTCAAATTCTGGACAGCTCCACGCCCTTTGCCGTGGTTGCGGAGGCACGTCTTGAGAAGATGGTTTCGGATACCGCCGGTTCATCCGAACTGTTGCGCATCGTGTCCGGCGTTTCGAACCCTTCTGGCGATGGTGTCGATTTTGACGCGTTGCTGGAACAAGCTCACGTCGCGCTGCCGCAGAATTTGCCCGAAACCGATCTGGCGGTGATCATCTACACATCGGGTTCCACCGGCGAGCCGAAGGGTGTGATGCTGGCGCATGACAATCTCGACGCGGCCGTCGGTTCGATCACCTCCTATCTCGGCAATACCTCGGACGATATCCTTCTTGGCGTCTTGCCTCTTTCATTCGGATATGGCCTCAACCAGTTGCTTTCCAGCGTCTTTGTTGGCGGTACGCTGGTGATCGAAAAATCCTTCGCCTATCCGCATCTGATTTTCGAGCGTATCCGCGAAGAACGGATTACCGGTTTCGCGCTGGTGCCGACCATGCTCTCCATCATGATGCAGACGCGGGATCTGTCGCCAAATCTGTTTGAGAGCCTGCGCTACGTCACCGCCGCCGCCGCACCCCTGCCGACCGTCCATGGTGACTGGCTGCGGACGTTCCTGCCGCATGTCGGGCTGTTCCGCATGTATGGTCAGACCGAGTGCACGCGCATCAGTTTTCTGCCACCAGAAGACCTCGACAGGAAACGTGACTCGGTCGGCATCGCCATACCCGGTACTTCGACCGAGGTGGTGGACGATATGGGCGACAGCGTAGCGCCCGGCACCACCGGAGAACTCGTCGTCAGCGGACCGCATGTGATGCGCGGCTATTGGAGAAACGAGGCGGCAACGGCCCGTGCGCTTCGCACTGACGCGGCAACGGGCAGGATGCGTCTTCATACGGGCGATCTCTTTACCTGCGATGCCGAGGGCTATCTGACCTTCGTTGCCCGCAAGGACGATATCATCAAGTCACGCGGTGAAAAGGTTGCGCCGCAGGCGGTCGAAGCCGTGCTGCAAACCATGCCGGGCGTATCCGACGCTCTGGTCATCGGCGTTGCGCATGAGGTTTTCGGCCAGGCGATCAAGGCAATCGTCATCGCTCCTGGCGCGGCGATCACCGAAAAAGACGTCATGCGTCATTGTGCCCGGCATCTGGAAGTCCATATGGTGCCGACAATAGTTGAATTTCGCGATTTCCTGCCGACGACGGATACCGGCAAGGTCAGCCGTCGCCTTGCTGCTCAAGATACGGAGAACAATCGATGACGAACAACGCACACAGCATGCCTTTCTCGCCGCTTGAACTCGATGCGGCGGCGGAGGTCGAACGCATCGCCGAAAAAATCCGCCGATCGCTTCGTTTCGACCTGCGCAAGCGCGGGCTGGTGCTCGGCCTTTCCGGCGGCATCGATTCCAGCGTCAGCGCAGCACTCGCGGTTCATGCGCTTGGAGCCGCAAATGTTTTTGGCCTGTTCATGCCGGAAAACGATTCCGACCCGGAAAGCCTGCGGCTGGGGCAGGCGGTAGCGACCATGCTCGGCATGGATTGTGTGCTGGAAGATATCGGCCCTTCGCTCGCCGCCATGGGTTGTTATGAAAGGCGCGACGGTTTCATCCGCGAGGTCGTTCCAGAATATGGTCCGGGCTGGACGTCCAAGATCGTCTTCGACAACGCCATGAGCACCGGCGCTTATAATATATCTTCGCTGGTCGTGCGTTCGCCCTCGGGCGAAACACGCAAGATTCGTCTCACGGCGAAAGCCTATCTGGGCATTGTGGCGGCAACGAACATGAAACAGCGTACCCGCAAGCAGTTCGAATATTATCACGCCGACCGCCTGAACTTCGCGGTGCTCGGCACCCCGAACCGGCTTGAATACGATCAGGGCTTCTTCGTGAAGAACGGCGACGGCGCAGCCGATATCAAGCCGATCGCCCATCTTTACAAATCGCAGGTCTACCAGCTCGCGGCCCACCTCGGCATTCCGCAGGAAATCCGCTCCCGCCCGCCGACCACCGATACCTATTCCATGCCGCAGACGCAGGAAGAGTTCTATTTCGCTCTGCCATACGACAAGATGGATATCTGCCTCTATGGCCTGGAAAACGACAGGCCGCCGGCCGAGATCGCCAAAGCTGCCGGCCTCAGCGAGGACAATGTCCGGTTCGTCTGGACCGATATCGCCGCCAAGCGAAAGGTGGCGCATTATCTGCACCATGCGCCCATCCATCTGCATGAGGGTGTTCAGGGGAAACCCTGAGACGCTTCATCTGGCCGGGCGCTGAGCGTGCGTCCTCAATAACTCACCGTCACAACAACGGTATCCGAGTAAGTTCCCGGCGCCGGCGTATTCTGCGCCGGCACGCGTCCATAGACGGTCAGCGTCTGCGGGTTGCCCGTTCCGGTACCGGTGACTATCTGCCCGGCCGCACTTCCCCAGACATTGGTGCGGCCTGTGTCACGGTAAAGGCCGTAGGTGATCGAGGCTCCCCCAAGCACCATTTGCCGCGAAGCCGGCGGGCTGTTGCTCAGCCCGCCGTTGAGAGCAACGCTATAGGCGAGATTTGCCGTGCAGGTCAGCGAAATCGCACCGGTCGCATCGACTGCGGTACTGAGAACGCCGTGATTGCCGAAATTGATGGGTTGAGCTGTGACAAGACAGGTCGGCTCCACCACAGCCGTGACGTTGAACGGTACCTGAGTGGGGTTTTGGGTTACAGTGGAGCAACTCGGCGCAAGTAGAAGATACGATGTATAGGTGAAGCTGGTCTCGGCGCCAGCAAAGCTGGAGAGATATGGGCCCCGCGCCGCAGATGCCTGATTGGCGGCAATCCTGCCATAAACGGTACGGCTTGTATTATTCACCAGGAGGGGTAGCGCCAGATCGATCGGCGGCGGCGATCCGAGCGCAGGTTGAGCGAGGGAGCCCCAGGACGTCGTTCGCCCGGAATTTTGATATAATTGATAATTGAGCACGTTGCTGCCCTGTAGCATCCTCCGAATCCCGCCCAACTGGCCTCCACTTCCCGCATTGATGTTCGGGCAGATTCGAATGGAAAGGCCCAGCGTCAACAATGGGTTGGAACAGGTTATGTTCAGTGTCGCGGTACTGTCCACCGCACTCCCGCCTGTAAGGTTGACGAAGCCGAAATTCATATCCGACATACCGAAACTACAGCTCTGCGCCAGCACGGGAGAGGCAAAAAGAAAAGCGGAGAGGGCAAGGCCGGCACGGGTCAGCTTCGTCATTGAACGCTCCTGCATATGGCTTCGAGGGTCGTGCGGGTTTCGGCGGCATCGCCAAGAACGATCTGCGCCTCGCAATCGCCACCGGTCGGCTGCGTGATGAGAAGCCGGTGTTTTTCAGAGACATTGTCGAGATAGGCCTGTCCGTCATAGCCAACCACGAAATCGCGGCTGTCATCGATCGTGCCTGTCGATCCCGCTTCGATGAAGTCGCCGCTTTCGTTCTTCAGCGTTATGAGCGCCACGCGCCCCCCGGTTTCCACCTTGAAATCGACAACCGCCCCGCTTCCCTCCGAAGGAATGACGGTCTGCTTCGTCCGGTCGATACGCGCATCGACGGGAAGATTGCCGGGGTCGAGCGTGATCGTGTTGACATCGTAAGAATGCAGATTTGGCAGCAATATCTTGCCACGGCGGTTGGTCTGTCCGATGGGGCGGTTTTCCAGCAAGATTTCGACGCCGGGGGCACCCGCATCCACAACGGCAAAGGCATCATCGATCCGGTTGCCAAGGAAAACATCTCCCCCTGCAATCGCGATCGATCCGTCCACCTGCGCATAGGCCTGTGTGGTTCCATTGAATTGATCGACACCCGCCGCCACGCGCGCCACGCTGCCGCGATAGCTGCCCGAAGCGGAGACGATATCGCTGTTGCCCATGGAGCCACGCAAACGCCAGCCATAACTTCCCTCGGTCTGCTGCTCGGATTTTGCGATATCCGCCGTCACGGAATAGCCATCGGCATTGGATGACAAACCGACGGAGCTGGAAATACCGCCCCCGAAGGTCCAGGAAAGACCGGCGTAGACGCCATAGGAACCATCGTCTTCAAGGTCCTTGTAGGCAGTGATGAAGATATTGCCGTTTTCGCCAAACCGTCGTGTTGCGGAAAGACCGAGCAGCCGGGATTTCCTCTCATCGAAGGTTTCAAGCTGCGTGTAGGAGAAATTCAGGCTCGTCTCGTCGAAAGCTAGCTGGGTGGAAGCGGAAATCTGATCGAGGGAACGCGGGGCACGCGCGCTGAGAAGACCCGATATCCTCCTGTTTTCTGAAGTGTTTGCGGAGACGGATGCGATATCGTGGTAGTCGCCGAAGGTGCGTTGTGAGCGGGCGACGAACTGAATGCCGAGCAATTCCGCCTCGACGCTTGCCGACAATTGATAACCGCTTTCATCCTTGAAATGGCTGGTTGCGCCGGAGACCGTACCCAGTCCGAAATTGCCGAGTGTGAAGACCCCGCCAAACCCGACATTGTAGAAGTCTGCGCCGCCTTCCGCGTGGCCTTCCAGTGTCAGCTTGTCTGAAAAGCCGTAGCGGACCGTGGCCGATCCCAACAGTCTTTCATCGTAATCAAAGGACGAGGTGCCGTAGTCGCGTCGGGCAAAGCCAAGCTCGGCGGAAAAATCGACCAGCCCTTTTGCAAGCAAATCCGCCGAGG
Organism: Rhizobium sp. X9; assembly: GCF_018873185.1. Classification (NCBI taxonomy): domain Bacteria; kingdom Pseudomonadati; phylum Pseudomonadota; class Alphaproteobacteria; order Hyphomicrobiales; family Rhizobiaceae; genus Rhizobium; species Rhizobium sp. X9. The sequence continues at coordinate 1,923,392 of NZ_CP071312.1, forward strand.
CAAAAAACGGTGTTTCCGACACGGTCTCGCGGCCAAGCGCATCACGCACCACCAGCCGCGCATTGCCCGCACCGCTGACGACGGGGAGATTGGTGATGGAAAACGGACCTTCCGGAACATCCTGCGAGATGCGGCGAATATTATCCACATAGACATCGACAGTGGATGGTACGGCTGCGGAACCGGCAAAGGCCGGCATCGGCATCGTCACGATATCTGGCCTCAGATCGAAATTTCTTCGTATTTGCAGTCCACCCAGCCGCGTCGGGCGTGTCCATGCAAGCCCGCCCGTGATCAGATCACCGGCGCGATAGGTCGTCAGCGTATCTTCATCGGAATAGCTCCAGGTGGTGTCGAGCCGTCTTGTATCGAACTGGTCGAGCTGCGAAGTGCTCAGCACCTGAGACGAGGACAATACGCCGAGTGGACCAAAGACGCGACCTTCCAGCAAGGCGGAAACGCCGTTGAACTCGGCAATATCCGACCATCTTTCGCCACCGGATGATCCGTAAATCGTGTAATTCACCAGACCTCCCAGATCGCTTGTGGCCTTGGTCTCCGCCTCTTCGTCCTCATCCCGGTCAGTTTTACCGGATGCGTCGATGAGCTTGCTGGCCCGTGCCGCCATCGGCAGCGTGAAATAGACGGACTGGCTGCTCTCGTCGTAACGTGCCGTCACATCCGGCAGTCTGGAAATATCGACCCAGCCGTCGCCGCGAACGGCACTGTCAACGGGCGTAATTCCGACATTTCTCAGCTGGACCGGCTCTATGAAAAGCGCGCCGGTGTCGTCTTGACGAAATGTAGCGATCAGTTCTGTCGAAACATCGTTGATGTAGACTTCGAGCTGCAATTGTCTCGGCTCTTCTGCGGCAAAAAGGGCCGGTGATGCCGCAGGGGGTAAATCCTGCGCCATGGAAAAACTGCTCGATGAAATGATCGTCAAACCTGCAATCGCCAAAACGGCAAGGCTATCCGCCGGTGACGCGCGCCGTCGCATTGACAGGGCCGCCTTCGCTGTCCGCCGAAATCTTCATTGTGCCGCCGGCTCGTTTTCCACCCGATGCCGGCACCACCCAGCTTGTGCCGGACTGGCCGAGCACATAGCCCACCAGCCCCTGCTGCTGGGCGACAGCCTGCCCGTTACCACCGAGCAGTTTGAGGTTGGCGATCCGCAACCGCTTCAGACCCTTGTTGGAAACCGTCACGCGATAACCATTGGCCTGCGGCGTCACCGACCACGTTGCCTCCGCATCACCGGCGGCCGCATTCGAGAAGAAAACGGGTATGGAGTGACGAACGACCAGAGTGATCGTGCCGGACGGGGATTTGCTCCTTGATGGCAATTCGTCGACGATGACGCGGTAACTTTCCTCGGCCCTGATGGGCTTTTTGGAGAGCCGGACGATGCGGATAAGGTTTTCCGCTCCCGGCTTCAGCTGCGTCATGGGCGGGCTGGCAACGACGTCCTCTGCTGCCGTTAAGACATCCTCTCCGTTTTGCTGGGTCCAGCGGAAAATTCTGACCTGAACGTTGATGGGCGTTTTTGCATCATTCCATATTCGAAGACTGGATGCCGCTGCCGGTGCCTTGAGATCAAGAATAACGGGCGAGACCCGCAAAGATGTGGCGTATGAAGGTGAAACAGACAAACCGGCAATAAACGCAGCCGCTAAGGTAAAAAGACGCATGCGCGATCCTCCCTCTGGCGATCAATAGGTAAGCGTGGCCCTTACTGTGTCCGTATAAACGCCCGGTACGGGTGTCGTCTGGGCTGGCACCCGCCCATAAACGGTAAATGTCTGTGCCGCGCCCGTTCCCGTTCCCGTCTGCCTGTCCGTGCCGATGGTATTTCCCCACAGCTGCGTGTGGCCGGAATCCCGGTACAGGGAATAGGAAACGGTCGCGCCGCTGGGGCCGGTCATCAAGCGGTTTGCAACCGTGGCGCCAGTCCCTGCTCCGGCGCTCAGCCCCAGCGAGTATGGTGTGCTTGAGGTGCATTGCACGACAATCTGGCTGGTCGCATCCACTTCAGCCGCGATGAAGCCACTATTGCCGAAATTCAGCAAAGTCGTGGAATTGATCTGGCATGCCGCCTGAATGGTGATCTGCACTGTAAAGTCTGACGTGGTGGACGTCTGCGCGACGCTTGATGCGGGCGCAGAGATCAATGCTGCAAGCAATGCGATGTGGCGTGATTTCACGAACCTCATGCTCTCTCCCCATGCCTTCGCACCGCCGATTTTCCTGGCGATCCGCAGCAAATCATCACCCGAATAGCGGGTAATAAGAATATGCTAATATTCTCTTCGATTGAGTTAACAAATCCTTAACGTCGGGACCTGAAAAACTACCGGGCGAAATGCAGTAGGAAGCACAACCATATGTGGTTTGCTTCATAGTTCATTTGTTTTGAAAAATTCCTTATAATCAATCGCTTGGTTATGGACTAACGATGTGATCAGTAGCGTGCGGAACTCTCGGATAGACGATGAGTGAAAACGCATATCCGAGAGCAAGAGTCTTGCAATCAGCCTGCGAGCATCTCCTTCAGGCAGAGTGTAACTAGCTTGTGGTCTTCGACGTCAGGCAGTCCGCTGACGCCCACCGCCCCGATCAGCGTGCCTCCACGGATGGTGAGCGGAAACGCGCCGCCGCTCGCGACGTAATCGCTCGTCGGCAGGCCAAACCGGGTGTTGAAGTCATACCCCTTCAGTTCGGATTCGAGCCGGACCTGAAGCGAGCTGCGATGAAAGCGATGAACGACGGCACATTTGCGGCGTGTCCAGCCGAAATTGTCTATGGTTGCGCCGGGCAGGAGAGTGGCGAAGACCACGTCGATACCATGCCGTATCTCAATTGCTACAGGGAGCTCCTGTGATGCCGCTCGCTGTCTTATCAGACTGCCCAGTCTCCATGCGAAATCGTAATTGAACGTGTCTAGCTGAAGTGTTGCGAGCTCTGCTCGCAGGGCGTCAAGTGAAGGCGTTTCTATTGTCATTCATTGCTCCGGAATGAGGGTCGATCGCTCATCAGGCTGAGCGTTTGACGGTAAACTACTGTCCATAGTGACTGAAGGGCAAGCGTTGCCGCTCGGGCCCGGTTGTGCGCTGCTGAACGTCGCATTCGTCCGGCATTGCACGCCTGATAAACATGGCTCCTGTTGGGAAGAAACATTAGCGTATTTTGGAACGTTCCATTTTTCAAGCGCGTACCGCCGCAAATCTCGAAGAATTTACGGAAATTACAAGAATCAAAAATATCCAATAATACATTGAAATAAATAAATTATTGGAGGTTTTGTATTCTCTTTCCCGCTGTTTTCATTTTTGGTTCGGCAATGTCGCTTGACAAAATTGGAACGTTCCAATTAATTAGCCTCAATTTCAAGGAAAGGCATGGGAGGGGTTCAATGACTGGCGGACGGGTAACCGTTATAGATATCGCGCAGGCTGCGGGCGTGTCGAAATCGACCGTCTCGCTGGTCCTGCGGGGGTCTCCGCTCGTCAATGAGGGAACACGGGCCAAGGTCAATGCGGCAATGCGCGAACTTGGTTATGTCTATAATCGCGGTGCTGCGAACCTGCGCCAGACCAGCGCGAAATCGAAAATCATCGGGGTCGTCGTCAATGATCTGACGAACAGCTTTTTTGCGGAACTTGCCGTCGGCGTTGACACGGTCGTGCAATCGGCCGGCTATGTGCAATTTCTCGCCAATACCAGTGAAAGCATCGACCGGCAGCGCGAGGTGATTGCCTCTATGCGGGAGCATGGCATCTCGGGGCTGATCGTATCGCCGGCCCGTGCGACCGATCCGCTCGACTTCAAGCCGCTGATTGCCGCCGGCATTCCTGTCGTGGTCGTTGTTCGCAGTCTGCCCGGTGCGAAAGTATCGTCGGTCGCATCCGACAATCAGTCGGGAATGGCGCAGGCTGTCGCCCATCTTGCCTCGCTTGGCCACACCCGCATCGCCTTCATGGGCGGTTTTCCCGATACGGCGGTTTTTCACGAGCGGGTCAGCGGCTTTCGGGATGCCCTGGCTGTCGCCGGTCTGCCTTTTCAGGAGGCGGCTGTTGTTCCCTGCGCGCCCTCGCGTGCCGGCGGAGTCGAGGCGATCGGACGCGTGCTCGAAGCAGGCGATCCGATCACGGCCGCCGTCTGCTTTAACGATGCCGTGGCTTTTGGTGTCTGCGACGGGCTGCGCGCCCGGCAGATGGAGGCGGGGCGGGATTTCGCGGTTGTCGGCTTTGACGATGTCATCGAAGCCAAGACGACGGTGCCGGCCCTGACAACCATCGCCGTCGATCCCCAGGGGATTGGCAGGCGTGCAGCGCAGCTGCTTCTCAAGCAGATCAATTCGGAGAAGGCCGATGCGGAGGCCGTGACAACGGCGGTTCGGCTCGTTGTGCGGGAGAGTTGCGGGGCAGGGCGGAATGAAGTCGGGAGGGCATCGATATGACAGTAGGTTGGGGATTGATAGGGGCAAGCACGATCGCGCGCGAATGGGTGATCGACGCGATTAGAAAAACAGGCGGCGAGGTTGTTTCCGTTCTGAGTTCCAACCCTGTTCGCGGGGCGGAATATGCGGCGGAAAACGGCATCCCGAATGTCGCTGCCGATCTGGCATCGCTGCTTGCCGATCCGGCCATCGGCGCGGTCTACATTTCCACGACGAATGATCTGCATTGCGAGCAGGCGCTTGCTGCTGCCCGGGCGGGAAAACACATTCTTTGCGAAAAACCTCTGGCCCTGTCGCTCGAAGAGGCCCACGCGATGGCAAACGCGGCCCGTAAGGCAAACGTCGTTCTGGCGACAAATCACCACCTCCGGAATGCGCCCACTCACCGTGCGATGCGCGATGCAATCGCTGCCGGCAGGATCGGAACGCCGCTGAGCGCGCGCGTCTTTCATGCGGTTTACCTGCCGCCGCACTTACAGGGCTGGCGGCTGGACAAGCCGTCTGCGGGCGGCGGTGTCATCCTCGACATCACCGTGCATGACGTCGACACGCTTCGCTTTGTGCTCGGTGTCGATCCGGTCGAGGTCATCGCGTTTTCTCAGGCCGGCGGCATGAGCCGGGAGGGGCTGGAAGACGCTGTGATGGGTGTCATCCGTTTCGAAAACGGCGTTATCGCGCAGTTCCACGATGGCTTCACAACCAGATATGCCGAGACCGGTTTTGAGGTTCATGGCACCGAAGGCTCCCTGATCGCCAGAAATGTGATGACCCAGAAGTCGATCGGCACCGTGGTGCTGCGCACCGAGGCTGGCGAGGAGGAAATCGAGGCGGGTTCCGACAATCTCTATGAGGTCGCGCTCAAAGCCTTTCACTCGGCCATCACGGGCGGCAAGCCTGCCGCGACTGCTGAGGACGGCATCTGGTCGCTGGCGACCGGGCTTGCCGTCGTCGAAGCGTCAAAAAGCGGAGCCGCTGTTCGGGTCAAAACGGGAATCGAGAGCCGGTCATGAAAAAACACATCACTCCAGCGCAGGCAGCGGATCTCATTCCAGACGGCGCGATTGTTTCCGTCTCGTCGTCCAGCGGTCTGGGTTGCCCCGATCTGATGTTGAAGGCGATCGGTGACCGCTTCGATGCGACCGGACATCCGAAAAACATCACGACACTTCATCCGATTGCCGCCGGTGACATGAGCGGCATCAAGGGTGTCGATCACATCGCAAAAAAGGGCCTGCTGAAGCGGATCATCGGCGGTTCATACCCGTCCGGCCCTTCCAGCGCCGAGCCGCCGCTGATCTGGCAGATGGTCACCGGAGATGAAATCCCGGCCTATAACATTCCATCCGGCATCATGTTCGACATGCATCGCGAGGCGGCTGCGAAGCGCCCGGGTGTGCTCACCAAAATCGGCCTCGATACCTTTGTCGATCCGGCCCGTCAGGGCTGTGCGATGAATGCATCGGCTGCGGCCGAGCCTGTCGTCAAACGGGTGACTTTCGAGGGCGAGGACTGGCTCTATTTTCCGTCGATCATTCCGCAGGTGACGCTCATCCGCGCGACGACTGCCGATGAGCGCGGCAATCTCTCCTACGAACATGAGGGCGCGTATCTCGGAGGTCTCGATCAGGCGCTTGCCGCCCGCAACAATGGCGGCATCATCATTGCGCAGGTGAAGCGCTTCACCAAGGAAGGCTCGCTCAAGCCGCACGATGTGCGGGTGCCCGGCATGCTGGTGGATTATGTGGTGGTCGATCCCGATCAGAAGCAGACGACCCAGACGGCCTATGATCCGGCGATATCGGGAGAGGTCTTCCATCCGCTCGATTCATTCGAGGTGCCGGAGTTCAATATCCAGAAGGTGATTGCCCGTCGTGTGGCGCAGGAACTTGAGGCTGGCAGTTGCGTCAATCTTGGTTTCGGCATCTCTGCGAATGTGCCGAGAATTCTGCTGGAAGAAGGGCTGCATGGCGCGGTGACCTGGGTGATCGAGCAGGGGGCGGTCGGCGGGGTTCCGCTGCTGGATTTCGCCTTCGGCTGTGCCTCCAACGCCGACGCCTATATGCCGTCACCCTATCAGTTCACCTATTTTCAGGGGGCGGGCTTCGATGCATCGCTGCTGTCCTTCCTCGAAATCGGCAGGGACGGTTCCGTCAATGTTTCGAAGCTTTCCTTCCGTCCGCATGTGACCGCCGGGGCCGGAGGCTTTGTAGACATCACGGCGAGGGCGAGAAAAATCGTCTTTTCCGGCATGTTCAATGCGGGGGCAAAGCTGTCGATCAATGACGGCAGGTTGATTGTCGAAAAGGAAGGAAAGCTGAAGAAGCTCGTCAATGAGGTCGAGCACGTTACCTTCTCCGGCCGCAGGGCAATCGAACAGGGTCAGGACATCACCTATGTCACCGAGCGCTGCGTCATGAAACTGACGCCGCAAGGCATCGTGTTGACGGAGATCGCGCCGGGCATCGATTTGCAGACCCAGATTCTCGACCAGTCGGAGTTCGAGCTTATCGTCGCCGACAATCTCAAGGTGATGGACGCCTCGCTTTTTGCCGAAGCCAATATCCGGCTTGCGTTGCCTAAAAAAAGCGCTCGTGTGCTGGAGGGAACCTTCCATGGCTAACGGCACGGTTCGCGTCGAGGTCGACGGCCATATCGCGGTCATGACGGTGTCGCGGCCGGAAAAACGCAATGCGCTCGATCTGGACATGCTCGGCTCTCTGATGGCGTCCGCCGACGAGGTCGAGGCAGACAATGCGGTCCGTGTGGCGATCCTGACGGGCGAGGGGCAGGGCTTCTCGGCCGGTGGCGATATCAAGGCATGGGGCGGCATGCAGCCTCAGGAATTTGGCCACGCTTGGGTTCGCCATGGTCACCGGGTCTTCGAACGGCTTGCGACCTTGCGGGTGCCGTTGATCGCCGCGCTGAACGGCCATGCGCTTGGCGGCGGCCTCGAACTGGCGGGCATCGCGGACATTCGCATTGCCGAGGAGCAGATCAAGATCGGTCTGCCGGAAACCAGCCTCGGAATGGTGCCGGGCTGGTCGGGCACGCAGCGGCTGGTCAGGCGGTTCGGCGCGCAGCCCGTGCGCCGGATGGCGCTCGGCGGTGAGACATTCAGCGCGCAGGAAGCGCTCGCGCTTGGGATTGTCGATGCTGTTACGACAACCGGCAATGCTCTGACCGCTGCGAAAGATTATGCGGAGCGCGTCGCCGCGCGTGGTCCGGCCGCGTCCGAGATCGTCAAACTGATGATCGCTTCGGCAAGCGGTGAAGACAATGGCACGGCGGTCGAAGCATTGGGTTCCATACTGGCTGCCAAGACCGGCGACCTGAAAGAAGGCGTGGCGGCATTTGGCGCAAAGCGCCCGGCAATATTTAACGGAGAATGGTGATGACGGTTCTGATCAATCCGAAAATGCTGAGTGACCGGACGGCCAGAGATTTCAAGATGCTCATTGACGGCAACTGGGTCGAAGGCAATGTCGATGCGATCGAGCGCATAGCACCCGGCCATGGCTCCGTCGTCAGTCGTTTTCAATCCGGAACCAAGGCTGATGCGGAACGGGCGATAGCGGCGGCACGGACGGCTTTTGATACCGGGCCATGGCCGCGCATGACTGCCTCCGAACGCTCGGCAATTCTGTTGAAGGCTGCCGACCTCATTGCCGCACGATCCGAAGAACTTGCCTATCTCGATGCGGTCGAGGCCGGAAAGCCGATTACGCAGGTGCGTGGTGAAATAGCCGGTTCCGTCGATATCTGGCGTTATGCCGCCGCACTCGCTAGAGATCTACATGGCGAAAGCTATAATACGCTCGGTGACGGCACGCTCGGTGTTGTGCTGCGCGAAGCCATCGGTGTCGTTTCGATCATCACACCCTGGAACTTCCCTTTCCTGATCGTCGGCCAGAAATTGCCTTTTGCGCTGGCGGCCGGCTGCACCACGGTTGTAAAACCCTCGGAACTTAGTTCCGGCTCGACCCTCGTTCTCGGCGAAATCCTGCAGGAAGCGGGTGTGCCGAAAGGTGTCGTCAACATCGTGACCGGAACCGGCGCTGAGGTCGGTTCGATCATGACCTCGCATCCGTCAGTCGACATGGTCTCTTTCACGGGTTCAACGGGCGTCGGCAAGCTGACCATGGTCAATGCCGCGCAGAGCCTGAAAAAGGTCTCGCTCGAATTGGGCGGCAAGAACCCGCAAATCGTATTTCCGGACGCCGACCTTGATGCATTCATCGATGCGGCGGTCTTCGGGGCGTATTTCAATGCCGGCGAGTGCTGCAACGCCGGATCGCGCCTCATTCTTCACAAAAGCATCGCGGCGGACGTTGTCAAACGCGTCGGCGAGCTTACCAGCAAGGTAAAGGTGGGCGATCCTCTGGATCCGACGACACAGGTCGGCGCGATCATTACGCCTCAGCATCTTGAAAAAATCTCCGGTTACGTTTCAGATGCGAAAAACAGCGGCGCACAGATCGCTCATGGGGGAGAAAAGCTGGACTTGGGAATGGGCCAGTTCATGGCGCCGACCATTCTTTCCGACGTCACACCGGCCATGGCCGTTGCGCGTGAAGAAGTTTTCGGCCCGGTCCTTTCGGTTCTGGCATTTGAGACAACTGCAGAAGCCATCGAGATTGCGAATTCTGTTGATTACGGCCTGTCCGCAGGCGTCTGGAGCCGTGATTTCGATACGTGCCTGACAATCGGACGTCGTGTGCGGGCCGGTACGGTGTGGATGAATACTTTCATGGATGGCGCGAGCGAGCTGCCGTTCGGAGGTTACAAGCAGTCCGGTCTCGGCCGGGAACTCGGCCGCCATGCGGTCGAGGACTATACGGAAACCAAGACCCTGAACATGCATATCGGCGGCCGAACCAACTGGTGGATGCCGCAGACTGAAAAACCGGCCTAGCCGGTTAGACTGACTGCGTCTGAGGAGGACGGGTGACGGGGCGGGGATCTCCTCGCTTTAATTTGCGACAATGGGAGGAACATATGCGCAAATTTCTGACAAGCACTGCATTGGCAGTGTCCATGATGGCCGGCGCTGCACAGGCGGCGGAAAATGTCGAAGTCCTGCATTGGTGGACGTCCGGCGGCGAAGCTGCCGCACTCGACGTCCTCAAGAAGGACCTTGAGGCGAAGAATATTACCTGGACGGATATGCCCGTCGCCGGTGGTGGCGGCACGGAAGCCATGACGGTGCTGCGCGCCCGCGTTACCGCCGGCAATGCGCCGACCGCCGTTCAGATGCTCGGTTTCGACATTCAGGACTGGGCGAAAGAGGGCGCGCTCGGCAACCTCGATGAGCTGGCGGCCAAGGATGGCTGGGACAAGGTCATTCCGAAAGCCCTGCAGCGCTTCTCGAAATATGACGGCCACTGGATTGCAGCTCCGGTGAATGTGCATTCCACCAACTGGATGTGGATCAACAAGGCGGCGCTCGACAAGGCTGGCGGCAAGGAGCCGAAGAACTGGGACGAGCTGGTCGCCATGCTCGACAATTTCAAGGCGCAGGGCATCACGCCCATCGCCGCTGGTGGGCAGCCATGGCAGGACGCGACGATTTTCGACGCGGTCGTGCTGTCGCTCGGCACGGATTTCTACAAGCAGGCATTCATCGACCTCGACCCGGCAGCACTTGGCGGCGAGAAAATGAAAACCGCTTTCGAGCGCATGACGAAACTTCGTACTTACGTGGATGACAACTTCTCCGGTCGCGACTGGAACCTTGCTTCCGCCATGGTCATCGAAGGCAAGGCCGGTGTTCAGTTCATGGGCGACTGGGCGAAGGGTGAATTCGTCAAGGCGAAGAAGGTGCCGGGCACGGACTTTGTCTGCGTCCGTTATCCTGAAACGCAAGGGGCGGTGACGTTCAACTCCGACCAGTTCGCCATGTTCAAGGTCGCTGCCGACAAGGTGCCGGCGCAGATGGAAATGGCCGCCGCAATTGAAAGCCCGACCTTCCAGTCGGCGTTCAATGTCGTGAAGGGTTCGGCTCCGGCCCGCTCCGATGTGTCGAACGAGGCCTTTGACGCCTGCGGCAAGAAGGCGATCGCCGACCTTGCCGAGGCCGACAAGAGCGGCAAGCTCTTCGGCTCGATGGCCCACGGTCACGCCAACCCGGCCGCCGTCAAGAACGCGATCTATGACGTCGTTACCCGTGAGTTCAACGGTGAACTGACGGCGGATGAAGCAATCGTCGAACTGCCGGCTGCCGTCGCAGCCGCAAAGTAAACGCGGAAAGTGCGGTGGGGGTTTTCCCCCACCACACCAACACTCGCATGAAATCGCAGTCGAACCGGTCCGGGCGCCTCGCAGGCAGCCTGTCGCCTTCGGCTACCTAAACTCTTTGTTTTGTCGCATTTCCGAACGGAAAACCGGGGTCCACTTTTCCTGGAAATGCTCTCATTGACGGAAACGGCAAGCATCGGGCGCTGTTTCAAGGATCAAGGATATCTGCGCGATGACTGGTCGTAGTCGACTTCAGGAGCTGTTACCGAAGCTTGTTCTGGCTCCAAGCTTCGTCGTCATTATCATTTTTGTATACGGCTTCATCGCCTATACGGGTTTCCTGTCGTTGACGGACAGTAAGATGCTGCCCTCCTACAATTTCGTCGGGCTTCTGAATTACCAGCGGCTCTGGGCGCTTCCACACTGGTGGCGGGCGATCAGCAACCTGGCGATCTTCGCGTCGCTTTACATCATCATCTGCTCGGTTCTCGGCCTGTTTCTGGCGATCCTGCTCGACCAGAAAATCCGGGGTGAAGGCTTCCTACGGCCGATCTATCTTTACCCCATGGCACTGTCTTTCATCGTCACGGGTACAGCGTGGAAGTGGTTTCTGGACCCCGGCATCGGCCTGCAGAACACCATGCATCTGTGGGGATGGGAAAGCTTCCAGTTTGCGTGGATCAAGGACCGCAACTACGCCATCTACTGCGTGGTGATCGCCGCCGTCTGGCAATCATCGGGCTTTGTCATGGCGATGTTTCTGGCCGGCCTTCGCGGCGTCGATAATGAGATCATCAAGGCGGCGCAGATCGATGGCGCCTCGACCGTCATGACCTATCGCCGCATCATCATTCCACTGATGCGGCCGGTCTTCCTGTCAGCATTCGTCGTTCTCGCGCACCTCGCCATCAAGGCCTACGACCTTGTGGTTGCGTTGACCGGCGGCGGGCCGGGGCAGGCGACCGAGCTGCCGGCGACATTCATGTATTCCTACACGTTCACGCGCAATTCCATGGGCATCGGTGCATCGTCGGCGATCATCATGCTCATCATGATCTTCTCGATCATCGTGCCTTATCTCTATTCGGAAATTCGCGGAGGGAAACGCTGATGAGCGGCGCTCCAAACCAACAAAACGCAATCAGCCACGGCCATCTGACGCGCGCACTGATCTATCTGGCGCTGATATTCTTCGCCATCTACTACATGCTGCCGCTCTACGTGATGGTGGTCAATTCGCTGAAACCGCTGGACGAAATCCGGCAGGGGGGCATGTTGAACCTGCCTCAGGTGTGGACCGTCGAGCCGTGGCTCTCCGCCTGGTCCACGGCGCAGATCGGCGTTCAGCCGACGGGTCTCAAGCCCTTCTTTATCAATTCGATCCTGATGGTCGTTCCGGCTGTCGCGATCTCCACCATCGTTGGCGCGCTGAACGGTTACGTTTTGACCAAGTGGAGCTTTCGCGGTTCGAACGTCTTTTTCGGGCTGCTGCTGCTTTCATGCTTCATCCCGTTCCAGATCGTGCTGATCCCCATGGCGCGCATCCTCGGTACGCTGGGTCTCGCCGGTTCGATCTGGGGCCTGATCATGGTGCATGTGATCTATGGCCTCGGCTTCACCACGCTCTATTTCCGCAACTACTATGAAGCTTTCCCAACGGAACTCGTCCGGGCGGCCCAGATCGACGGTGCGAGTTTCTTCCAGATTTTCCGCCGCATCCTGCTGCCGTCATCGGGACCGATCATCGTGGTTTCGGTCATCTGGCAGTTCACCAATATCTGGAACGACTTCCTGTTCGGGGCATCATTTTCGGGGGCGTCTTCGACCCCGATGACGGTGGCGCTCAACAATCTCGTGTCCTCATCGACAGGGGTCAAGGAATACAACGTCCATTTCGCGGGCGCGATCCTCGCCGCCCTGCCAACCCTCATCGTTTACATCGTCTCCGGCCGTTACTTCGTACGGGGGCTCATGTCCGGCGCTGTGAAAGGATAAACCATGTCGTTTCTCGAAATCTCTCATCTGCGCAAATCCTACGGCGCGCTGGAAATTCTAAAGGACATCAATATTGAAATCGAGGAGGGCGGCTTTCTGGTGCTCGTCGGGCCTTCCGGCTGCGGCAAGTCCACCCTGCTAAACACCATTGCCGGTCTGGAGCCCATCACGTCAGGCACGATCTCGATCAATGGCCGCAACGTCGCCGGTCTGCCGCCGTCGCAGCGCGATATCGCCATGGTGTTTCAGTCCTATGCGCTTTATCCCAACATGACCGTTGCCGGGAACATCGCCTTTGGAATGGAGATCCGCAAGGTTCCGAAGGAAGAGCGCGAAAAGGCGATCAAGCAGGTTGCCGATATTCTCCAGATCGGCCATCTCCTTGACCGCAAACCGAGCCAGTTGTCGGGCGGCCAGCGGCAGCGCGTCGCGATGGGGCGGGCGCTGGTGCGCAATCCGCAGGTCTTTCTTTTCGACGAGCCGCTGTCCAACCTCGACGCCAAGCTGCGTGTGGATATGCGCACCGAGATCAAGCGGCTTCACCAGCGGATGAAGACGACGATTGTCTACGTGACCCATGACCAGATTGAGGCGATGACGCTGGCGACGAAAATCGCGGTCCTGAAGGACGGCGTTCTGCAACAGTTCGGCTCGCCCGCCGAGATTTACAATAATCCGGCAAACATGTTCGTCGCCGATTTCATGGGCTCGCCGGCCATGAACCTTCTGACCGGCACCATCGAACAGGACGCGGCCGGTCTTTCCGTTTCCCTTGCCAGACCCGATGGCGCGCCGATGCGTCTTCCAGTCGCCGCCGGCAAGGAGGCGCTGGCGTCCCATGCGGGCCGGCAGGTCATTTTCGGCATTCGTCCAGAAGCTCTGACAGACCCGGAAGGGGCTGACCGGAACGCCCGCACGCTTGCCGAGGGAGAATGCCACATCGAGGTAGTGGAGCCGGCCGGATCGGACACATTCGCCGTCACCAAGCTTGGCGGTAAGGAGGTCGTTGCCCGCCTGCGTGCCGATGCCCGCATTCACGCCGGCCAGAACGCCCGTCTTGCCTTCAACCTCGACAAGGCCGTGTTCTTCGATCCGGCAAGCCAGGCGCGTATCGCCTGAAGTCCCTGGTAACAGCATGATGAACAGTCCAGACATTGTCATTATCGGCTCCGGTATCGGCGGCGCGACGATTGCCGCCGGGCTTGCAGCGACAGGCGCTGATATCCTGATCCTTGAGGCCGGCGATTACATCGCCGACAGCCCGGTCAATCGCGACCAGCGCGCCATCTTTCAAAAGGGCCATTTTCGCCCCAAGGAAAGCTGGTACGAGGCCAATGGCGCTGCGTTCAATCCCGGCAATTATTACAATGTCGGCGGAAATTCGAAATTTTACGGCGCGGTGCTGTCGCGCTATCGCCGGGAAGACTTCAGCGAGATCAGGCACAGGGAAGGCGTTTCGCCAGCCTGGCCGTTCGCTTACGAGGAACTGGAGCCCTGGTACAGCAAGGCGGAGGCGATGTATCAGGTTCGCGGCGCGCTGGGCGCGGACCCGACCGAACCCGAACATTCCGCCGCATATTCATTTTCCCCCGTTGCGGACGAGCCACCGGTGGCCGATGTCCGGGCGCGCCTGAAGGCGAAAGGCCTGCATCCCTTCTCCCTGCCCTTGGCCATCGATATCGAGAAATGGCTCTCGAAAGGCCGGACCCCATGGGATGCCCATCCGAATTCTCGCGATGGCAAGATGGATGCGGAGACTGCGGCACTTCTCAAGGCCCTTGAATATCCGAACGTCAAAATCGAAACATCCGCCAGAGTGACCAGACTTGAGGCTGGAGCGAGCGGCCGCATTGAGCGCATTCATTATGAGCAGCACGGCGAGGCCCGCTCGGTCACGCCAAAACTGGTGATCCTGTCTGCGGGAGCCGTGCAGTCTGCCGCTCTGCTGCTCCGCTCAGCGGATGAACGATACCCGAGGGGTCTGGCAAATTCCTCCGACCAGGTCGGGCGAAACTTCATGAACCATAATTCGTCGGCGGTGATCGCCGTATCGCCGAGTTTCCGTAACACGGCCGTTTATCAAAAGACATTCGGCTTCAATGACTTCTATCTGTCGGATGGCGAGGGTGGGCCGCCTCTTGGAAATGTTCAGCTGCTCGGCAAGATTTCGCCGGCGATCTTGAAAGGGGCAATGCCCCGCGTGCCGGAATGGCTGCTTCAGCGGCTGACCGCACATGCGATCGATTTCTACGCGATGAGCGAGGACATTCCTCATCCCGACAGCCGGATCATGATTGACGGAAACCGCATCGTTCTCCACTGGCGGCGAACCAACTGGGACGCTCATCTGTCGCTGGTCGCAAAACTGAAAGGCATCCTCAAGTCGATCGGCTTCCCGATTGTCCTGTCGAAACCCTTCGACAAACGCACGCCGTCGCACCAGTGCGGCACAATCCGCATGGGCAACGACCCGGCGGCTGCACCGCTCGACCCCTTCTGCCGTTCCTATGACCACCGCAACCTATTCGTCGTCGATGCCGGCTTTCTGCCGACGTCGGCCGCCGTCAATCCGGCGCTCACCATTGCGAGCCAGGCGCTGAGGGTCGCCCATCATATCTCGACGGAGGATTTCGCCCCATGAGGCTGACGACCCCGACACCCCATTTCATGACCGCGATGTCGCTTTCTGCCGACGGCGGCCATCAGATTACTCAAGTGTAACAGGATAGTTCGATGCGTTTCGACTATATTATCACCGGTGCAGGCCCCGCAGGATGTGTGCTTGCCAACCGTTTGAGCGAAGACCCCGATGTCAACGTCCTGCTGCTGGAAGCCGGTGGGGGAGACTGGAACCCGCTTTTCCACATGCCGGCCGGTTTTGCCAAAATGACCAAAGGCGTGGCGAGCTGGGGCTGGGAGACCGTGCCGCAAAAGCACATGAAGGGCAGGGTGTTGCGTTACACCCAGGCCAAGGTGCTGGGCGGCGGCTCATCGATCAATGCCCAGCTTTATACGCGCGGCAATGCAGCCGATTACGATACATGGGTCTCCGAGGATGGCTGCGATGGCTGGAGCTATCGCGACGTCCTGCCCTATTACAAACGCGCCGAAGACAATCAGCGTTTTGCCGACGACTATCATTCCTATGGCGGACCGCTGGGAGTCTCGATGCCGGTTTCGGCCCTGCCCATCTGCGATGCCTATATCAGGGCCGGCCAGGAACTCGGCATACCCTATAATCACGATTTCAACGGCCGGCAGCAGGCCGGCGTCGGCTTCTATCAGCTCACCCAGCGCAACCGCCGCCGGTCATCGGCATCGCTTGCCTATCTCAACCCGATCCGCCATCGCAAGAACCTGACGATCAAACTCGGTGCACGCGTCTCCCGCATCGTTCTGGAAGGTAGGCGTGCGATAGGGGTTGAAGTGGTCGGAAAGTCCGGCACGGAAATCATCCGCGCCGAACGGGAGGTCCTCGTCTCTTCCGGCGCCATCGGCTCGCCCAAGCTTCTGCTGCAATCAGGTATCGGCCCGGCGGATCACCTGAAATCCGTGGGCGTAAAGGTGCTCCATGACCTGCCCGGCGTCGGTTCCAACCTGCAGGATCATCTCGACCTTTTCGTGATTGCCGAATGCACCGGCGACCATACCTATGACGGCGTCGCCAAGCTTCATCGGACGATATGGGCGGGGCTTGAATATATTCTGTTCCGCACCGGCCCGGTTGCCTCCTCACTGTTTGAAACGGGCGGTTTCTGGTATGCGGACCCGGATGCGCGCTCGCCGGATATCCAGTTCCATCTGGGATTGGGGTCGGGTATCGAGGCGGGCGTGGAGCGGTTGAAAAACGCCGGGGTCACGCTGAATTCCGCCTATCTTCACCCCAGATCGCGCGGAACCGTGCGGCTGTCATCCTCTGATCCGGCCGCCGCGCCGCTGATCGATCCCAATTACTGGTCCGATCCGCATGACCGGAAGATGTCGCTGGAAGGCCTCAAGATCGCCCGTGAAATATTCCAGCAGGCGGCGTTGAAGCCATACATCATGGCGGAACGTCTTCCGGGACCGAAGGTCATGACGGATGATGAGCTTTTCGACTATGGCTGCGCGAATGCCAAGACCGATCACCATCCTGTCGGCACTTGCAAGATGGGCAACGGGCCGGAATCCGTCGTTGGCCTCGATCTCAAGGTGCATGGTCTCGAAGGGCTGCGCGTCTGCGATTCCTCCGTCATGCCACGCGTCCCCTCGTGCAACACCAATGCGCCGACGATCATGGTCGGAGAGAAGGGTGCTGACCTGATAAGAGGACTTGGCCCCCTGGCACCTGCAATTTTCTCGCACGAACGCAATGAAACGCGTCCAAGGGCGCGTGCTCAGGTTCGATAGTCATTTCGCGGATCAGGCGAATTCGCGACGAAGCCTGCAAGGCAATTTACGAGGAGTACAACGCTCATGGACGTAACCGTCCCGCAGCATATTCTTGACGCGCTCACGGATGTGAACATGCCGCGTTTGCCGAATGTGCCCGGCCCCAGGGAGATGATCGTGCTTGGCGGCATCGATATCCCGGTTCATCGGGCCGGTTGCGCCGTGGTCGGTTCCGGTGCGGCCGGATTAAGGGCCGCAGTGGAAATGAAGCGACGCGGCGATGATGTCGTTATCCTCAGCCAGAGCGCGTGGGGCGGGACATCCGCCTGTTCCGGATCGGACAAACAAACGCTCCACACCGCGAACACCGCCGATCAGGGCGACAACTTCAAGGCAATGGCGCGCGCCATCCGCAGCGGCGGTGCGATGGACGAGGATACCGCCTATGTCGAGGCGGTGGGATCGGCGCGCATGATGGCCTCCCTGCAATTCCTCGGACTGCCCCTGCCACAGGACCCGCTGGGCGGGACGCTGAGATATCAGACCGATCACGACGAAGTCGGCCGCGCGACCAGTTGCGGCCCCCGCACATCGCGGCTGATGGTCAAGGTTCTCGCGGATGAAGCAATCCGTCTGGATATCCCGTTTCACAATCACACCACCGTCGTTAAAATATTGACCGAAGGTCTGAGCGAGGAAAGGCGGGTCGTCGGCGTTCTCGCCATGCAGCCCCATGAACGCAGCGATACCAACCCGTTCGGGATCGCTCTCTTCGTGTGTCCGGTGATTGTGCTTGCAGCCGGAGGGCCGGGCGAACTTTATCGCGACAGCGTCTATCCCAATGGTTGTTTCGGTTCTCTGGGGCTGGCGCTGGAGGCGGGGATAGACCTCGTCAATTTGACGGAAAGCCAGTTCGGCATTGGCACGCGGCGAGAGGGGTTTCCCTGGAACCTGTCGGGAACATACGTGCAGGCCGTCCCGCATATTTATTCGCTGGATGCCGGGGGCAAAGAGCATCATTTTCTGGCGGGCTACTATCGCAATACGCAGGAAATGGCGTCCAACATTTTCCGAAAGGGCTATCAATGGCCCTTCCATTCGACGCGCATGCTCGATTTCGGCTCGAGCCTGGTCGACCTTGCGATCTTTCGTGAGTCTGCGGCCGGGCGGCGGGTCTTCATGGACTTCAATCGCAATCCGCTGGCGGTGCCCGGTGATCTTCCGTTCAGCCTTGATCGTCTCGACACCGATGTCCGCAGCTACATCGAAAACGCCGGCGCGATGAAGGAACTGCCGATCGACCGGTTGCGGCATATGAACCCGCTCGCGATCGAGCTCTACCGGCGCTACAAAATCGACATCGCCAGCGAACCGCTGGAGTTTGCGGTGAACAACCAGCACATGAACGGCGGCATCACGGTCGATACCTGGGGGCGGACCAATCTGGCAGGATGTTATTCCGTTGGGGAGGCGGCCGGTACGCATGGTGTGACACGACCGGGCGGAGCGGCGCTGAATGCCGGGCAGGTGTTCGGCACACGCGTGGCCGAACATATCGGCGCAAGTGGTCGTGCGAAATCCTCGTCATCGGCACATATTGAAGCGGTGGCGTCAGTGGGGATCAACGGCCTGCTTGCCATTCTGAAGGAGGATAGTCGCCTGTCCGCCAGGGACATCCGCACCGAAATTCAGTCCCGCATGAGCGATAGAGCGGGGATGATATGCGATGCCGAAAGCGTTTCGCAGGCGCTTGCCGAGGCGCGTTCGCTCAATGTGACGATCCGTTCGAACGGGATCGCTTACGGACGGGCAGCAGAGGCCGTTCGCGCCGTTCAGTGGCAACAAATGGCGGTTGCTTCCGAGGCAGTGCTTGCGGCGTTGGATCACTTCATTCGCAACGGCGGCGGCAGCCGGGGCGCACGCGCGATCTGCGATGCTGACGGTGAGCTGGTTCCGAACGTTGCCGCAGGCCCGCTGCAGGAATTCCGCTTTCGCAGGGAGAAAGACGACCATCGTAACGAGCAGATCATCGTCAGGCTCAAAGATGAGGGCATGGTGATATCGACGCGCCCCAACCGCGTCTTTGATGAAAGCCGGAAATCCTTCTTTGAACGGGACTGGCCCGCCTGGCTCACCGGACGCATCTATGACCTCGGCGAAAGAGAAGGGTGCACCAGGGACTGAATTCGTTTTGAATTATGTCCGGGCGAGACCCATTCACGCCTTTGACACGGCCGATCAGCACTCTATCCTTGCGCTCGCAAACTGAAGCGTCTTTCGGGAGAGAAGAATGAAGAAGCTGATCAACGATCCGTCCGCCGTCGTCCGCCACATGCTGGAGGGCGTCGTGGCTCTCAGCCCGGCCAGCATCCTTCTTGCCGACGAGAATGTGGTGATAAGGTCGGGACTTCCGGAAGCGGATCAGCGAAAGGTCGCGGTGCTTTCGGGTGGCGGCAGCGGCCATGAGCCGGCGCATGCGGGTTACGTCGGGGCCGGCATGTTGACGGCTGCCGTGGCCGGAGACGTCTTCACCTCACCGAGCACCCATGCCGTGCTGGCGGGAATCAGGGCTTCTGCGGGGCCGGCGGGTGCGCTCGTGATCGTCAAGAACTACACCGGTGACCGGCTTAATTTCGGCCTTGCGGCGGAGCTTGCCCGGGCGGAAGGAATTCCCGTCGAGATCGTTGTCGTCGCCGACGATGTTGCCTTGAAGGATACCGTGCCCGTTGACCGCCGCCGTGGCATTGCCGGAACGGTGCTGGTGCACAAGTTGGCCGGTGCTGCAGCCGAGCTTGGGTTGCCTCTAAGCGAAGTTGCGCAGGTGGCGCGAGGGGCTGCGGCCGGGCTCTCGTCGATGGGAATTTCGCTCGGTTCATGCACCTTGCCGGCTGTCGGGAAACCCGGTTTCACGCTTGGCGAGCGGGAGATCGAGGTCGGTCTCGGCATTCACGGCGAACAGGGTGTCCGCAGAATGGAGATCGCTTCTGCGGATGATCTGACGTCGCTTGTGCTGAACACGATCGAGGCCGACGGAAAGCTGAAGAGCGGAGATCGCGTCGTGCTCCTCGTCAATGGTTTGGGCTCGACGCCGCCAATGGAGCTGTCGATTGTTGCCCGTTCGGCGCTCAGCATTCTCGAGGCGAAAGGGGTAAGCGTCGAGCGTGCGTGGGCGGGCACATTCCTGTCGGCGCTGGACATGCCGGGCTTTTCGCTTTCCATCATGCAGGTTGATGACCGGGCTCTCGAACTCATCGACGCAACAACGGATGCGACCGCCTGGCCACGCGGTGGTGCTGTAAACAGGCGTCGCATGCTTGCCTCTTCCAGGCTGCCGGTTGAAGCCCAGCCAGACCGGGAAATGACCGCCGCAGGCGCGCGTCTTCGGCAGGTGGCTGAAGATGTCGCAAAGGCCCTGATTGCCGCTGAACAGCAGCTGACGGACCTCGACAGCGTTACAGGCGACGGCGATCTCGGCACCAGCATGAAGCGTGGCGCCGAAGCGGTCCTCGCGCTTCCGGCTCAGGCCTTCGCGGATGTCTCGAGCGGGCTGTCGGCGATGGGTGATGCCATGAGGAAGGCGATCGGCGGTAGCTCAGGCCCATTCTACGCAACGGGCCTCATGCGGGCCGCCCGGCATCTTGCGGGCTCAGATGCACCGACGGCAAAAGAGCTGGCGGAGGCATTTGTCGCTGCGGTTGAGGCCGTTTCCGAGCTTGGCGGCGCAAAACCCGGTGACAGAACGATGGTGGATGCCCTTCATCCCGCCGCCACCACTTTCCGTGACAGGCTCGCCGAGGGGCAGTCCGTCGAGGTTGCGTGGGGCGAAGCGGTCGCAGCCGGTGAGGCTGGAGCGGAAGCGACGAAGGATATGACGCCGCGCCTCGGGCGCGCCAGCTATCTCGGCGAACGCGCGAAGGGGCATGCAGATGGCGGCGCGGTGGCTGTCATGGTCTGGATGAGGCGGATAACCGTCCAATGAAACACCGGCAGGCTCCGCCTGAGACGAGCTGCCGCGAGGATCGCGGCAGTCCACGATTGAGGGAAATCACTCGGCAGGCTGCGCCACGGCTGTCGTGTCGGCGTGCCTGCCCTCTGCGGAGAGGCTGCGCTGACCGAGGGCGATGATGGTGACTGTCGACAGGCTTGCGGCAACCGACACCCAGAAGCCATTGCCCGGGCCGAAATTGTCGATCACCCAGCCGGAGATGAAGGCGCCGAGCGCCATGCCGATACCGATGCCGGTCATCACCCAGGTCACGCCTTCCGTCAGCATCGATTCCGGCACGCGGCGTTCGATCAGGCCGAATGCGGTGATGAAGATGGGGGAGATTGCAACACCGCTGAGGAACACGGCGAAGGCCAGCAGGGCTACTGTCGTGGTTGCAAAGAGCAGCGGTAGAGCCGTCAGCGTAAGGACGCTGACGGCGATCAGCAACTGGCGATGCAGCGGTATCCTGGGGTTGATCGCGCCGAGAAGCAGGCCGACGACGAACGAACCAATGGCATAGACGCCGATGACGAGGCTCGCAGCTTCCGGCTGGCCGAGTGCCTTGGTGATGGCAACGGCGCTCACCTCGGCCGTGGCAAAGGTCGAGCCGACAAAGATCAGGGCAAGTGTGATGATCTGGACGGGACGCAGGAAGATCGCGGAACGCTGCCTGCCTCCGCTTTCAACCGGGCGCACCTTGGGTTCCGTTGATCTTTGCAGAAGGAAGGCAAAGGTGCCAAGCGCAAGGAAGGTGGTGCTGATCATCATCCCGGCTTCCGGAAAGAGCGAGACCGCAAGACCGACGGAAAGCGATGCGCCGGAAATGTAAACCAGCTCGTCGGCGGCGGATTCAAAGGCGAAGGCCGTGTTAAGCTCTGGCCGGTCACGGAAAATCTCCGTCCAGCGGGCGCGCATCATCGCCGGAATGCTCGGCATGGCGGCGGCGAGGAAGGCCGAAAGAAACAGTGTCCAGACAGGCCACTTCTGGTTCGTGGCAATGATCAAGATCGCAAAGGCGATCACCGATATGATGGTGGCCGGGATGAGGACGCTGCTCTGGCCCCTGCGATCCACCAGACGGGAAATCTGCGGCGCGACAGCCGCATTGGTCAGCGCGAAGGTCGCCGAAACGGCACCGGCAAGCCAGTATTCGCCATGGGTCTGGGACAGCATGGCGACGATGCCGATCGGGGCCATCGCAATCGGAAGGCGGGCGAAGAAACCTGCGGCGGAAAAGCCTTTGGCGCCGGGAGCCCGGAAAATTTCTCTGTATGGATTAGGCATCGGGATGCACCTTGTTTAGGGAGTATCCACCACACACATACGTGGCGTATGTAAATTAGATAATTGCATACGCGACGTATGTCAACTAATATACGTGGCGTATGTCGAGCAAGGAGAAAAAATGCGCAAACCCCGCAGCGAAATGATTGCCGAGACGCGGGCGAAGCTTCTGGCCGCCGGCCGCAAGGCATTTGGCAGCATCGGATATGCCGACGCGTCCATGGACGACTTCACGGCCGAAGCGGGACTGACCCGCGGTGCGCTTTATCACCACTTCGGCGATAAAAAAGGCCTGTTGCTGGCGGTCGTGGGTGAAATCGATGCCGAAATGACGAAGAGGCTCTGTGACATCTCGTCAAGGGCCGAGACGCGATGGGAGGGCTTCATCGAGGAGAATGTCGGCTATGTCTGCATGGCTCTGGAGCCTGAAATCCAGCGTATCATGTTCCGCGACGGACCGGCCGTGCTGGGTGACCCCTCCCGCTGGCCAAATGCCAATGGCTGTATCTTGGCCGTTGCACGAAGCCTCGATGCGTTGAAGCAGGAGGGGACTATCGGCGACATCGATCCGGAGGCATGCGCCCGTTTCATCAATGCGGCGAGCAGCAGTGCCGCCCAGTGGATCGCGAACTCCGACGACCCCGAAACGACGTCCAGACGAGCCGTGCAAAGCTTCCGGGCCTTTCTGGAAGGATTGCGGATCAGGAAAGGCTGAGCAGCCGCGGCATCATTTGAGCGGAGCAAATGCCGGAGGGCATGGGCCGATGACCGTGCGGTCTGCGGTTTCATTCATTCCGCTCGCAGCATCTCCTGCATTCGCCCGACGATTTCGTCGAGAATGGCAATCCTCTGGCCGCCGCTCGGGCGGATCGCGAAATAGGAGACTTCGATCCTCGGCTCGAACGGAATTGCAACAACCTCGGCCCCGGCGGAGCGGAGGCTGGTATTGTCAACGATGCCGATCCCCATGCCGGCTGCTGCGAAATGGCAGCAGTTCAGCATGGATGTTTCCATCGTGCTGACAGGCTGGTGATCTTCACGCGAAAAGGCCCTGTCGAGGGAAAGCCTCAATGGTGAGTTTCTGCCCGGAATAAGCACCCGTTCATCCATGAGGTCGGCCGGCGTTATGACGCTGCGTCCGGCCAGTTCATGGCCCGGCGCCATGGCGGCGACCGCGCCGGCGCTGTGGAGGCGGACGGCATTCTTTTCGACCATCCGTGGAGAACTGAAGACGAGGCCGAGATCATAACGGTTCTGCTCGACCATGTCCCAGATGTAGCGGCTGTTCTCCACGTCGATTACGAGCGGAATATCCGGCCGGTCGCCGATCGTGTCGATGATCGCCTGATGCAGATATGGCCGCACCAGCGATGTGACGCTGGCGATGCGCAGAACTGTATTCTTGTGCAGGCGGATGTCGGCGGCGGCCTGCCCGATCTGGTCAAGCCCGAGATAGAGGCGCTCCACCTCGCGATAGAGTTTTGTCGCTTCGGCAGTCGGCATCAGCCGGGCGCCCGCTCTTTCGAACAGGGTCATCTGTACGATGTCTTCGAGATCGCGGATCAACCGGCTGACCGCCGGCTGCGTCACGTTCATGGCTTCCGCCGCAGCCGTGATGCCACCGGTCATCATGACGCTGCGAAAAGCTTCGACCTGCCGTGGTTTTAACCGCAACCTTTACTCCTCCCATAACATTCAGGCATGAACTCTGTACCAAATGCAATTTTTCTTTTCCATAAAGAAGCGTTAACTCCTCTTGATCGCGCGGGGAGAGTGCGCGCTGGAACAACCCGGAGGAGTCCTCACCATGAAGTTTTCTGCTGTCGCAGCCGCATTGGCAGCGTCTGTTTTCGCCATGCCGCTCGCAGGTCAGGCAAAGGACCTCACCGTTGGTCTGTCCGCTTCGACAACGTCCATGGATCCGCAGTTTTATGTGGTCGGCCCGAACAGCGCGATGGCGCGCAATATTTTCGACGGTCTTGTGAACCAGGACGAGAAGCAGCAAATCCAGCCGGCGCTCGCCACCTCCTGGAAGGTGGTCGACGACAAGACCTGGGAATTCAAGCTGCGCGAAGGCGTGAAGTTCCACGACGGCAGCGATTTCACCGCAGAGGACGTGATTGCCAGCATCAAGCGCATTCCGCTGGCCTCGACCAACAGCCCAAGCTCGTTTGCCGCCTATGTGAAGGCGATCACCGAGGTCACCGCCGTCGACCCGCTGACCGTGCGCATCACGACGGCCGGCCCGACGCCGCTGCTGCTCAACAACCTCAGCCGTATCGCCATTCTGCCGGCTGAAATGGAAAAGGTAACGACGGGCGAGATGAATACCGGCAAGGGCGTCATCGGCACCGGCCCGTTCAAATTCGTCTCCTGGTCGCCGGACGACAACGTCGTGGTTGCCCGGAATGATGCCTATTGGGGCGAAAAGGCTGCCTGGGACAAGGTTACCTTCCGTGTCTTCAAGAACCCGAGCGCGCGCGTTGCCGCCATGCTTTCGGGTGATGTCGACATGATCGAAAGCATTCCGACGGCCGATACCCGCAGGCTTGAGGCATCCGACAAGCTGAAGGTCGTCAATATTGCCGGCAACCGCATCATGTATCTGCACATGGATCAGGCCCGCGAAGAATCGCCTTTCGCCAAGGGGCCGGATGGCAAGAACCCGCTTCTGAAGCCGGAAGTGCGCCGTGCCCTGTCCCTGTCGATCAACCGTGAAGCACTTGTTGACCGCATCATGGATGGACAGGGCGTTCCGGCCGGTCAGGTCGTTCCCGAAGGTTATTTCGGTTACGATCCGGCAATCAAGGTTGACGCTTATGACCCGAACAAGGCCAAGGAACTGTTGGCGAAGGCCGGTTATCCCGACGGTTTCCAGCTGACCTTCCACGCCTCGAACGACCGTTATCCGAACGATAGCAAGGTTGCACAGGCAATCGGCCAGTTCTTCAGCCGCGTCGGCGTCAAAACCGAAGTCGCGACCCTGCCGGGCAGCGTTTATTTCACCCGTGCCTCGAACCTCGAATTCAGCTTCATCATGGGTGGCGCCGCTGTCGAAACCGGCGAAGCCTCCGGCGTGCTTGGGCCTATCCTCGAAACCTATGGCGAGAAGGCGGGGCAGGGCAATCGCGGCCGTTATTCCAACCCGGAATTCGACAAGGATCTGAATGAGGCGCGTGCAACGCTTGACGATGCCAAGCGCGAGGAACTGCTGCGCAAGGCAACCGAAGTCGCCATGGGCGACCTCGGCGTCATCCCGGTCTTTTATCTGGCGAACACCTGGGCGGTGAAGAGCGACATCAGCTATGCCGGCCGTTCGGACGGCTACACGCTTCCCTACTACGTGAAGCCGAACTGATCCGAAAAAAGGAGCGATCCGCCATGTCTTTCAGCGGTGTATTTCCCTATCTCGTCTCGCCGGTCGATGCATCCGGCAAGGTGATGCAAGGTGTGCTGACGGATCTGGTGGATCATCTGATCGGCGAGGGCGTTCACGGCCTCGCGCCGCTCGGCAGCACCGGCGAATTTGCCTATCTCTCCCAGGAGCAGAGACGCTGCGTCGTCGACACGGTGATTTCGGCCAATCGCGGCCGGGTCCCCGTTGTCGCCGGCGTGGCGTCGACCTCGACCGCCGATGCGGTGGCCCAGACCGAATATATGGTGGAAGCGGGGGCGGATGGTATTCTGGCCATTCTCGAAGCCTATTTCCCTGTCAGCGACGAGGGTGTGGAAGCTTATTTCACCGCAATCGCGAAAGCGGCCAAAGGGCGGCCGGTGGTGCTCTACACCAACCCGCAGTTCCAGCGTTCCGATCTCTCTCTCCCGGTGATCGAGCGGCTGAGCCATATCGACAACATCAGCTACATCAAGGACGCCTCGACCAATACCGGCCGCCTGCTTTCCATCATCGAACGAACCCGTGGACGAATGCAGGTCTTTGCCGCCTCCGCGCATATTCCGGTCTGCGTGATGATGATCGGCGGGGTGGGCTGGATGGCGGGACCTGCCTGCATCGTGCCCCGGCAGAGCATAGCGCTCTACGAAGCCGCAAGGGCAGGAAACTGGATGCTGGCGATGGAGATGCAGCGGCCGATGTGGAAGGTCAACGAGATCTTCGCGAAATATTCGATTGCCGCCTGCATCAAGACGGCGCTCGAACTGCAGGGTTTCGCCGTTGGCGCGCCGGTCCATCCGCAACTGCCGCTCGGAGAAGCCGCGCGGGCGGAGATTGCCGACGTGCTGCGCGATGTCGGCGCGCTCTGAGTTTTTTCCCATCCCACACCACACATTGAAGGCATTTGAGAATGAAGCCGATTTCGATCATCGTCGATTGTGATCCCGGTATCGACGACACCATTGCGCTCCTCACCGCATTCGTGTCGCCGGAACTCAAGATCCTTGGCATCACGCCGGTCTGCGGCAACCAGCCGCTGGAGCGGACGGTGCGCAATGCCCTGCAGGTCTGCGAGCTTGGTGAACGAACCGATATTCCGGTCTATGCCGGCTGTTTCCGCCCGATGCTGCGTGAGCCGATCCATGGCCAGTTCCACGGCAAGACCGGGCTCGGAAACACCGTTCTGCCGGAGCCTGCCAAAAAGGTGGAAACCATGTCCGCCGTCGATTTCCTGATCGAAACGCTGGGCGGGGCGGCGGAAAAGGGCGAGCGTATCACGCTCTGCTGCCTTGGCCCGATGACCAATGTCGCAGTCGCGTTGCGCATGAAGCCGCAGATCGCCGAGGGCATCGAGCGTATCGTGATGATGGGCGGCGCCTATCGCGAACCCGGCAATCGCACGATGACCTCGGAATACAATGTTCTGGCCGATCCGCACGCCGTGCATGTTGTGTTTTCAAGCGGCATCCCGATTGTCGCGCTGGCGCTTGATGCCACCCATCAGGTGATGCTGAAGCCGGAACATATCACCGAGTTTTCACGCGTCAGCGGTCGCATTTCGCAGACGCTTGCCGAGCTGATGGCCTTCTGGGACCGCAATGACGTTCCCCGCTACGGTTCGCGCGGCGGCCCGCTGCATGATCCGCTGGTCATGGCCTATATCCTTGCGCCGCATCTGTTCGAAACGCAGAAGGCGCGGGTCTTCGTCGAATATGAAAGCGAACTCTGCATGGGGCAGACGATTGCCGACTGGTACGGCAAAAGCGGCCTCGAACCCAATGCCGACATTGTCACCAGGGTTGATGCCGATGGCGTCATCGCCTTCTTCCTGGAACGGCTGTCGCGTTACGCCGAAAAGGTGGTGGTATGAAAGCGCATAAGGTCATCATCGATGCGGATCCCGGCGTCGATGACGCCGCCGCCATCCTGATGGCGCTCGCCTCGCCGGAGATCGAGGTTCTGGGCCTGTCCATCGTTGCCGGCAACGTGCCGCTGCACGACACCGTCGTCAATGCCTGCAAGCTGGTGGGCCTGAGCGGCAGCCGCAGCGTACCGGTTTATGCCGGCGCCAGCGGACCGCTGGTGCGCGAGCAGGTGCTTGGCAAATATGCCCGCATCGGCGCTTTCAATGATGCGCTGGTCAAGGCCGGCGGGATTGTGCCGGAAGAAGAAAATGCGGTGCAGTTCATCGTGCGAACCGCACGCGCCGCAGTAGATGCCGGCGAACAGATCACCATCTGCGCCATCGGGCCGATGACCAATATTGCGCTGGCGCTCGTCCAGCATCCGGATGTCGCGCGCGGCATCGGCCGGATCGTTGCCATGGGCGGTGCCTTTACCGCGCTCGGCCACCGCACGCCATGGGCGGAGTTCAACATCTACGCCGACCCACATGCCGCCGAGATCGTCTTCCAGTCTGGTGTGCCGATCGTGTTGATGCCGCTCGACATGACGTTCAAGGCGCTGTTCACGGCCGAACATTTTGAAAGGTTCCGCGCCGGCGGCGAAGCGGGTGGTGCGCTCTTCAACCTGTTCTCCACCTTCGACCGCAGCGACGTGAAACGCTTCGGTCGCCCGGGCGGGCCGATCCACGATGCGACCACGATCGCGTGGCTGATCCGCCCTGAACTCTTCACCAGTTGTGAAGCTTTTGTCGGCGTACAGGTCACAGGCCTGACAATGGGTTATACCTATGCCGATTTCTACAGGAAGATGGACCGGGCGGCCAATGCCACCGTCGTCACCGATATTGACGAGACCGGTTTCATCGAATTGCTGATCGAGCGCATCGCTCGCCATGGCGGCGAAGCGCTCGGCGGACAAACACCGGGAGGCTCAAGATCATGAGCGGATATATCCTAAGCCGGTCGATGCAGACCGTGCTCACCCTTCTCGTCATGTCGGTTCTGGTCTTTGCCGGCCTCTACCTCGTCGGCAATCCGGTCGACGTGTTGCTGAGCCCGACCGCGACGCCGGCTGAAAGGCTGCAGGTCATCCAGTCCTTCGGTCTCGACAAGCCGGTCTGGGAACAATACTGGCTGTTCCTGACCCGCGCGCTTTCAGGCGATCTTGGCAATTCCTTCGTGTTCAACCAGCCGGCGCTGACGCTGATCCTGAACCGCATGCCCGCCACGCTGGAACTTGCCTTTGTTGCGCTGTTCATGGCGCTCGTCATCGGCATTCCACTCGGCGTTTATGCCGGCCTGAAGCCGAAGGGCCTCATCTCCAGGTCGATCATGACCTTCTCCATCCTCGGCTTCAGCCTGCCGACCTTCTGGATCGGTCTCGTCATGATCATGTTCTTCAGCGTCTATCTGGGCTGGCTGCCGGCATCCGGCCGCGGCGACACCGTGTCCGTGCTCGGCGTGCCGCTCAGCCTCTTCACGCTGGACGGCCTGTCCCATCTCCTGCTGCCGGCCTTCAATCTGGCGCTGTTCAAGATTTCGCTCGTCATCCGTCTCACCCGCGCCGGCGTGATGGAAACCATGCAGCTGGATTTTGTCCGTTTCGCCCGGGCCAAGGGTCTGACGGAGCGCCGTATCGTTACCGTGCATGTCATGAAGAACACGCTGATCCCGCTGATTACCGTCATCGGCCTAGAACTCGGCTCGCTGATCGCCTTCGCCGTCGTCACTGAAACGATCTTCGCATGGCCGGGCATGGGCAAGCTGATCATCGACGCCATCGGCGTTCTCGATCGCCCCGTCATCCTCGCCTATCTGATGATCACCGTCGTGATGTTCAGCGTCATCAATCTTCTGGTCGACATTCTATATTCCTTGGTCGACCCCCGCGTTCGTCTTGAGGGGAATTCGTGATGACCGACAGCAAGTCCCCAACCGTTTCGGTTCACGCCGCCGCAAACACCGATACCCGCGCGACCTCCCGTTCGCCTGGCCGGGAAGTGGCCTACGCGCTGCTGCATGACAAGCTTGCGCTGATCGGCATCGTGCTGGTGACGGTCTTTATTCTCGCGGCCGTCTTCGCGCCGATGATTGCGCCGCAGAACCCTTACGATCTCGCCCAGCTCGACATTATGGACGGCCGCCTGCCGCCGCTTTCGAAAAGCATGTCCGGCCTGACCTATCTGATCGGCACGGATACGCAGGGCCGCGACCTGTTCAGCGCCATTCTTTACGGCCTGCGCACCAGTATTCTCGTCGGCCTTTCGAGTGCGGCGATTGCACTCGTCATCGGTGCGTCCATCGGCCTTATCAGCGCCTATGCCGGTGGCCGGCTGGATTCCATCCTGATGCGTATCGTCGACATCCAGCTCAGCTTCCCGGCCATTCTGATCGCGCTGATCTTCCTCGCCATTCTCGGCCAGGGCGTCGACAAGATCATTCTGGCGCTGGTGGTTACGCAATGGGCCTATTATGCGCGCACAATCCGCGGCTCCGCGCTGGTGGAGCGCAAGCGCGCCTATGTGGACGCGGCCCGCTCCATGGCGCTGCCGGACCGCAGCATTCTCTTCCGGCATATTCTGCCCAATTGCCTGCCGCCGCTGATCGTTGTCGCCACCATGCGCGTCGCCTATGCCATCATGCTGGAAGCTACCCTGTCCTTCCTCGGCATCGGCCTGCCGGTGACGGAGCCCTCGCTCGGTCTGTTGATCTCGAACGGGTTCGAATATCTGCTTTCCGGCGATTACTGGATCAGCTTCTTTCCGGGCCTTGTCCTGCTGTTGCTCATCGTCGCGATCAACCTGATCGGCGATGCCCTGCGCGACATTCTCAATCCGCGACGGGAGGGCTGATGCCATGACCGCACCAATGACCAATCCGATCCTGTCGATTTCAAACCTCAACACAGCATTCCGCGTCGGCGGCGAATGGCGCAATGTCGTCAACGATGTCAGCTTTGACATCAATGCGAAGGAGACCGTCGCCGTCGTCGGTGAATCGGGTTCCGGCAAGAGCGTCACGGCCATGTCGATCATGCGGCTTTTGTCGCCCGGCAATTCTCGGGTGACCGGCCGGATCGATTTCGAGGGCAAGGACCTCCTGTCTCTCCCGCTCGAGGCCATGCAGAAAATCCGCGGCAACCGCATTGGCATGATCTTTCAGGAACCGATGACATCGCTCAATCCGGTCCTGAAGATCGGCCAGCAGATCACCGAAGTTCTGGTGCAGCACCGCGGCATGTCGCATGCGCAGGCGGAAGCCGAAGCCGTACGGCTGCTGGAGAAGGTGCGCATTCCCTCGGCGAAATCGCGTCTCAACGAATATCCGATGAATTTTTCCGGCGGCATGCGCCAGCGCGTCGTCATCGCCATCGCACTTGCCTGCGACCCAAAGCTGCTGATTGCTGACGAGCCGACGACGGCGCTTGATGTCACCATTCAGGCGCAGATCCTCGAACTCATCAAGACGCTGCAGGAAGAGGAGGGCATGTCGGTCCTCTTCATCACGCACGACATGGGTGTTGTCGCCGAAATCTCCGACCGCACGGTGGTGATGTTCCGTGGCGAGCAGGTGGAAACCGGCACGACGCACGATCTTTTTGCGGGCGCCAGCCACCCCTATACGCGGGCCCTTCTGTCGGCCGTGCCGCAGCTCGGTTCGATGGCGGGCAAGGACCGCCCGTTGCGTTTCCCGCTGGTGGACATGGCAACCGGCGAGATCCAGCCCGTCAAGCCGACGGAAGATACGGTCAGGCGGGATACGCCGCCAATCCTCAAGGTCGACAATCTGATCACCCGCTTCCCGATCAAGCAGGGTTTCCTGCGCAAGACGATCGGCCGCATTCACGCTGTCGAGGGCGTCTCGCTGGAGTTGCGGCAGGGCGAAACCCTCTCGCTTGTCGGCGAATCCGGTTGCGGCAAGTCCACCACCGGCCGTTCGATCATCCGGCTGACGGATCCCGTCTCCGGTAAGGTCAGCATCGGCGGCAAGGATGTGCTGAAAGCCGGTAAAGGCGAGCTTGCCGATATTCGCCGTGAAGCACAGATGATCTTCCAGGATCCGTTCGAAAGCCTCAACCCGCGCATCCGCATCGGCCAGGCGATCGCCGAACCCATCGTCACCCATGGGCTGGCGAGCGCTGCGCAAGCGCGCGAGCGTGTCGGCAATCTCCTGGAACGGGTCGGCCTTTCCGCCTCGATGGCGGATCGTTTTCCGCACGAATTCTCCGGTGGCCAACGCCAGCGCGTCTGCATCGCGCGTGCTCTGGCACTGGAACCGAAGCTCCTGATCGCCGACGAATCCGTTTCCGCGCTCGACGTTTCGGTAAAGGCGCAGGTCATCAACCTGATGCTCGACCTGCAGGAAAAATTCGGCCTCGGTTATCTCTTCATCAGCCATGATATGGCCGTTGTGGAGCGCATCAGCCACCGCGTCGCCGTCATGTATCTCGGCGAGATCGTCGAAATCGGTTCGCGCCAGTCGGTGTTTGAAAATCCCCAGCACGATTATACCAAACGCCTGATGGCAGCGGTGCCGATTGCCGATCCATCTCGCCGGCAGACGCGGCGGATTTCCAATGAGGAGATCAAGAGCCCGTTCCGCGCCGCCGACTATGTGCCGCCGAAGCGCGTTTACGAAGAAGCCGGCGAAGGACATTTCGTGCTGGTCGCATAGGGCCGCGGCTCCATTCTCCACTGGCTCGTCTTGACGACCGTGTGTACATTTGCTGTTCACGCTGGCCCACCCGGCCAGCGGGATCGTCAATGAACACGAACGCTACGAGGTGGACGTGATGGTCGACAGGAAGTCGAACAAAGCTGCCGGTATCGCGAAGACCGAGCCGGCGGATGCGGCGCCGAAGCTTCTTTCGGGCGGCAATCCCCAGATTGCCAAGGGTTATGGTAATGCGCCGGTGCAGGCCTATATCGCGGCCATGCCCGAGTGGAAAAGTGCTGTCGGAGCCCGGATCGACGCGTTGATCGAGAGCACCGTTCCTGGCGTGCGCAAAGCGGTGAAGTGGAACTCGCCTTTTTACGGCAGGGAGGATGATGTCTGGTTCCTCGCCCTCCATTGTTTTACCAAATACGTCAAGGTTACCTTCTTTGACGGCGCATCTTTGCAGCCGATGCCGCCGGGCACTTCCAAACAACAGAAAGTTCGTTACCTCGATATTCACGAGGGCGCATTCGATGAAGCGCAATTCATCGACTGGGTGAAACAGGCAAGCCAGTTGCCCGGCGAAAGGATGTGAGTGTCTCCGCGAACCTGTTTCGTGGGCTGTGAGCCAAAGCGATCGGGGGTGTGGCGAGCGAATCACGTCGTCCCTCAATTTCTGAAAAAGCGGCAAAGCATCGCGGATGATGAGAAATTCCGGGCTCCTCGATACAGTTTTTCCTCCTTGAAGAAAAACCGGCTGATCTGGCCGATTTCTGTTTACTTTTGCCGAAGTTGCACCGCATCACGCTGTTTGAATTCGCTTTCAGGCGTATCGCAAACGACGGAGGATGAGATGAAAGCACTGGTGCTCGAAGAAAAAGGAAAGCTCTCGCTCAGGGAGTTTGACATTGCCGGCAAGCTCGGGCCGAAGGATGTGCGCATCCGCACGCACACGGTCGGCATCTGCGGTTCGGACGTCCATTATTATACCCATGGCAAAATCGGCCATTTCGTCGTCAACGCACCCATGGTGCTCGGCCATGAAGCTTCGGGAACGGTGATCGAAACCGGTGCCGAGGTGACGCATCTGAAGGCGGGCGACCGCGTCTGCATGGAGCCGGGCATTCCCGACCCGACCTCGCGCGCGTCCAAGCTTGGCATATACAATGTCGATCCGGCCGTCAGCTTCTGGGCGACCCCTCCTGTCCATGGTTGCCTGACGCCGGAAGTCATTCATCCCGCAGCCTTTACCTACAAGCTGCCTGACAATGTTTCATTTGCCGAGGGCGCCATGGTCGAACCCTTCGCCATCGGCATGCAGGCGGCGCTGAGAGCGCGCATCCAGCCCGGCGATATCGCCGTTGTCACCGGCGCCGGCCCGATCGGCATGATGGTGGCGCTGGCTGCGCTCGCGGGTGGCTGCGCCAAGGTGATCGTCGCCGATCTTGCCCAGCCGAAGCTGGATATCATCGCCGCCTATGATGGCATCGAAACCGTCAATATCCGCGAGCACAACCTCGCCGAAGCGGTTGCGGCTGCGACGGAGGGCTGGGGCTGCGATATCGTCTTTGAATGCTCCGGTGCCGCACCTGCCATACTGGGCATGGCGAAACTGGCGCGTCCCGGTGGCGCGATCGTCCTCGTCGGCATGCCCGTCGATCCCGTTCCGGTCGATATTGTCGGCCTGCAGGCCAAGGAGCTTCGGGTGGAGACGGTTTTCCGCTACGCCAATGTCTATGACCGGGCGGTTGCCCTCATCGCCTCGGGCAAGGTCGATCTGAAGCCTTTGATCTCCGCGACCATTCCCTTTGAAGACAGCATCGCCGGTTTTGACCGTGCGGTGGAGGCAAGGGAAACGGACGTGAAACTGCAAATTCTGATGCCGCAATAAGCTCTTCCGGCCAATCGGCCGCTGATGATCGAGCGGCAGATATCCTGCGGAAAAGTATGAGCGCGAACTGCCGGTGATCGGTGGATCGCGCTCTAAAAATTAATCACATCCCTTTCCCTCATGCGCATTATATGGGCGTATCACGCAAAATTGCGCAGGAAAATCGGCGCAACCGCCGGCTTTGTTTGCAGCATCCGCGGCGCACTATTCAATTCTCGACAAAAAACAGTCA
This sequence comes from Rhizobium sp. X9, assembly GCF_018873185.1. Classification (NCBI taxonomy): domain Bacteria; kingdom Pseudomonadati; phylum Pseudomonadota; class Alphaproteobacteria; order Hyphomicrobiales; family Rhizobiaceae; genus Rhizobium; species Rhizobium sp. X9. Next base: position 1,957,800 of record NZ_CP071312.1, read on the forward strand.
AAAAAGTATCAGCAATTTCCCCGGCATGATGTGGAACTCTGCGCGGCAGGCCATATGCTCTCCGCCAACGCTTAGGGACGGGCCATAAAGAGGAATGGCTTTCTCCGTGAATGCGGCGGACGTGACTGAAGGGAGGAATATTGATGCAGCCCGATCTGGAACTGGTGCACATCCGCAAGGGCGAATCCTTCGCCGCCTGGCGGCATGGCTATCCGTTCCGTACCGTGCGCTGGCATTACCATCCTGAGTATGAAATTCATCTGGTCGTGGCGACATCGGGCACGTTTTATATCGGCGATTTCGTTGGTCGCTTCGGCCCCGGTCAGCTCATCATGACCGGTCCCAATCTCCCCCAGAACTGGATCAGCGAGATCGAGCCGGACGAGATCGTTCCGACGCGCTCTCTCGTGATCCAGTTTCCGGAGACCTTTATCGAGGATGCCTGCGCGTCCATGTCCGAGATGGACGTGGTGCGTGCCCTGCTGGACCGCAGCCGCCGCGGCATTCTGTTTGACGACGAGACGAGCGATCGTGTTCGCCCGCTGATCCTTCGGTTGATCGAGGCCCAGGGCCTGACGCGTCTGGCGCTTTTCTGGGAAATTCTCGACCTTCTGGTCAATGCCCCTGCGCCCGAGGTGCTGGCGAGCCTGAGTTACGAGCTTGATCTGACCGGCATTGGTGACAGCGGCATCAACCGCGCTTTGTCGCATCTGCGCCAGCACCTGACCGAACAGGTCGAGGAAATCGATCTCGCCGACATGGTGGGCCAGAGCCCGAGCGCCTTTTCCCGCGCCTTCAAGCGTCATACGGGGACAACCCTGGTGCGGTATCGCAATCAGTTACGCATTGATCTCGCCTGCCAGATGCTGCTGGCGGATCAGGACGTGAAGGTGGCGGAAGTCTGCTATGATGTGGGCTTTTCCAACCTTTCGAATTTCAACAGGCATTTCCTGAAGTTGAAGGGAATGTCGCCATCGAGGTTCCGGACCATATTCGCGGCCCAGAAGGCGGCGGTCATGGCGGATTAAACCACCGATACATCGCAGATTTTTCACCAATTCGGACAGAGGACTGTCCGGAAACGGGCCCTTATTGCCCAAACTTTCCAAACGGGAGGAAGTTACAATGAGAATGAAATCGAAATTCCTGATGGCGACAGCCGCAGTTGCAATGATGGCCGCTCCGGCGCTGGCGCAGGAAAAGCTGAAGATCGGCATGACGTTCCAGGAGCTGAACAACCCCTATTTCGTGTCGATGCAGGAAGCGCTGAAGGAAGCCGCGGCAAGCATCGGTGCCGACGTAGTCGTCACGGACGCCGGCCACGATGTGGCAAAGCAGATTTCCGATGTTGAAGACATGCTTCAGCAGAAGATCGACATCCTGCTTCTGAACCCGACCGACAGCGCCGGCATCGAAGCCGCCGTGCATGCGGCCAAGGCTGCCGGCGTGACGGTTGTTGCGGTTGACGCCAACGCCAACGGCCCGGTCGACACCTTCGTCGGCTCGAAGAACCGCGACGCGGGTTACCAGTCGTGCAAGTATCTCGGCGATGCCCTTGGCGGCAAGGGTGAGGTCGCTATCCTCGACGGTATTCCTGTCGTGCCGATCCTGCAGCGCGTCGAAGGTTGCAAGGCAGCGCTTGCAGAATTCCCGGAGATCAAGCTTGTTGACACGCAGAACGGCCGTCAGGACCGCTCCGTTGCCCTGGGTGTCGTCGAAAACATGATCCAGTCCCGTCCGAACCTCGCCGGCATCTTCTCGGTCAACGATGGCGGTGCAATGGGTGCGCTTGCTGCGATCCAGGGTTCCGGCAAGGACATCAAGCTGACCTCGGTAGACGGTGCTCCGGAAGCTGTGAAGGCAATTGCCGACGGTGGCCCTTTCATTGAAACCACCGCGCAGTTCCCGCGTGACCAGGTGCGCGTTGGTCTTGCCATGGCGCTTGCCCAGAAGTGGGGCGCCCGCGTCGTTCCGAAGGAAGTGCCGATCGACGTCATGGTCGTTGACAGCAAGAACGCCGGCGATTTCAGCTGGTAAGAATTCCTCCCAGGTCCCGTCCCCACCTTGTGTGGGGGCGGGACAAGTCCCGACCATCGAGGAGGGTGAAATGCTGGAACTGAATGGAATAAGAAAAAGCTTCGGCAAGATCGAGGTCTTGCGCGGTGTCGACCTTCAGGCGCGCCCCGGCGAGGTGCATGCGCTTCTGGGAGAGAACGGCGCGGGTAAATCGACGCTGATGAAGATCCTCTGCGGCATTTTGCAGCCTTCGGAGGGAACGATCCGCATCGACGGAACGGATCGCCGTTTTGCCAATTATGACGAGGCGATTGCCGCCGGTATCGGCATCGTGTTTCAGGAATTCAGCCTGATCCCCTATCTCAATGCCGTGGAAAACATGTTTCTTGCCCGCGAAATCCGCGGGCCGCTGCGCCTTTTGAACAAAGGCGCCATGCGCAAGCGGGCCGCCGAAATCATGAGCCGTCTGGCTGTCGACGTTCCGCTCGATGTGCCGGTGCACCGCCTTTCCGTTGCCCAGCAGCAATTTGTCGAAATCGCCAAGGCGCTGTCGCTGGATGCGCGCATTCTCGTTCTCGACGAGCCGACGGCGACGCTCACCCCCTCAGAGACCGAGCATCTTTTCAAGGTCATGCGCGAGTTGCGGCGTCAGGGTGTCGCGATCATCTTCATTTCCCATCATCTTGAGGAAATATTCGAGATCTGCGACCGCATCACGGTCCTTCGCGATGGCGAACTCATCGGTTCCTGCCTCACCTCCGAGGTCGATAATGACCGGCTGGTGGAAATGATGGTCGGCCGACGCATCGAGGCGAGCTTCCCGCCGAAGCCGAAGATCGACGCTTCCGCGCGCAACGTCATCGAGGTGGAAGAGCTTCAGCTGAAAAGAGGCGGCCCGGTCTCGCGTTTCTCGCTACGGGAAGGCGAAATACTCGGCTTTGCCGGTCTTGTCGGTTCCGGTCGCACGGAAACGGCACTCGCCATGCTGGGTGCGCATTCCGCTTCCCGCCGCAAGGTGAAGGTGGATGGCGTGGACACGCGTTTTTCCGGACCGGATGAGGCGCTGGCGCGCGGTATCGGCCTGCTTCCGGAAAGCCGCAAGGAAGAAGGGCTGATCACCAGCTTCTCCATCCTGCAGAACATTTCGCTCAACAACTATCGCAAGTATCCGAAGGCTCACTGGTTCATCGACCTGAAAAAAGAGCTGGAATACACCAAGAAGGCCATGGCGCAGGTGCAGGTCAAGGCGCAGGGCCCCTTTGCCCGCGTCGACACGCTCTCCGGCGGCAACCAGCAGAAGATCGTCATCGCCCGCTGGCTGAACCATGACATGCGGGTACTGATCTTCGACGAACCGACACGCGGTATCGATGTCGGCGCGAAAGCGGAAATCTATGCGCTCATGCGCGAATTTGCCGCCAAGGGCCATTCGATCATCATGATCTCTTCGGAGCTGCCGGAAGTGATCGGCATGTCGGACCGCGTCTGCGTGTTCCGTTCCGGCGGCATCGTCGCCACCGTTGAAGGCGAAGACATCAATTCGGAAACAATAATGACAAATGCCACCACCGGGAGGGTTGAACATGTCGCTTGATGCAAACACCGGCGTTGCCGCGAAAACGAGCGGTTTTGGTTTGGGCAACCTCTTGCGCTCACCGCTCGCCCTGCCTTTGGCAGGCCTGATTGTCGTATCGATCCTGATGGGGCTTGCGAGCGACAATTTCTTCAGCGTGAACAACATCATGAACGTGCTGCGGCAGGTTTCCGTCGTTGGCATCCTCGCCGTCGGCATGACCTTCGTCATCCTCACGGGTGGCATCGACCTTTCGGTCGGCGCGGTCATGGCGCTTGTCGGCACGCTGTCAGCCGGCCTGATGGTAAATACCGGCCTGTCTCCGGCGGTTGCTTTGCCGGCTGGCCTTTTCATCGGTCTCGGCATCGGTATCTTCAACGGGGCGCTTGTCGCCTGGGGGAAGATGCCCGCCATCATCGTGACGCTCGCCACCATGGGAATGGCGCGCGGTCTCGGCCTCATCTATTCCGGCGGCTACCCGGTCAGCGGCATTCCGAGCTGGATTTCCTGGTTCGGCGTCGGCCGCATCGGCGTCGTTCCGGTTCCAGTCGTTATCATGGTGGTGATTTATGCCGTGGCCTGGGTGCTGTTGCAGCGCACGGCTTTCGGCCGTCATGTCTATGCACTTGGCGGAAATGAACTGGCGGCCCGTCTTTCGGGTGTGAAGACCCAGCGCGTCAAGCTCGCGGTCTATGGCATCTCGGGCGTCACGGCAGCTTTTGCCGCGCTCATCCTCACCGGCCGCCTGATGAGCGGTCAGCCCAACGCAGGTGTCGGTTTTGAGCTCGACGCCATTGCGGCGGTTGTTCTCGGCGGCACGGCGATTGCAGGCGGCAGGGGCCTGATCCTCGGCACGCTTATCGGTGCGGTGCTGCTCGGCATCCTCAATAACGGTCTCAATCTCGTGGGTATCAACCCCTATCTGCAGGATGTCATCAAGGGCGCCATCATCCTGCTTGCCATCTATATCGGGCGCGAATGGCGCTGAGCCGGCTCGAAACATCTTTAAAAACGCAGGAGAATTAAATGTCTGAATCGCTGCAAGGCAAGATCGCAGTCATAACCGGCGCCGCATCCGGTATCGGGCTGGCCACCACTGAAGCCCTGTTGGAACAGGGCGCGACCGTGGTCATGGTCGACTGGAACGAGAAAGCCTTGAATGAACTCGCCGGCAAGCTCGGCGAACGTGCCATCCCGCAGGTGACGAACCTTCTCGATGCCGACAGCTGCAATGCCATGATCCCGGAAATTCTGGAGAAGGTCGATCATATCGACATCCTCTATTGCAATGCCGGCACCTATATTGGTGGTGACCTCACCGAAACGACGCCGGAAGCCATCGACAAGATGCTGAACCTCAACGTCAATGCGGTCATGAAGAACGTGCAGGCCGTCGTCCCGCATATGTCGGAGCGCAAGACCGGCGACATCGTCGTGACCTGCTCGATCGCCGGACATTTCCCGACCTATTGGGAGCCGGTCTATTCGGGTTCGAAATGGGCAATCACCAGCTTCGTACAGGGCATGCGCCGCCAGATGATCCCCCACGGCGTTCGCGTCGCGCAGGTCTCTCCCGGCCCCGTCGTTTCCGCACTTCTGGCAGACTGGCCGGAAGAAAACCTCCGCAAGGCCAAGGAATCGGGCAGCCTTATCGATGCGAGTGAAGTGGCCGATGCGGTGGTCTATATGTTGACCCGCAAGCGCACCGTCACCATCCGTGACATGCTGGTGCTGCCCACCAACTTCGATCGCGTTTAAACTACACTCCCAAGGAGTATCGCAAATGGCTTCCTACCTGATTGGCGTTGATGTCGGTACCGGCTCTGCCCGTGCCGGTGTCTTTGATGTGGCGGGCAGGCTTCTGGCCACCGCCAAGCGCCCGATCACGATGCACCGTGAGGACGGCGGCATCGCCGAACAATCGAGCGGTGAGGTTTGGAAGGCCGTTTGCGACAGCGTGCGGGAAAGCGTTTCGCAGGCTGCCATAGATGCTTCATCCGTGGTTGGCATCGGTTTCGATGCCACCTGCTCACTCGTCGTGCGCGGGCCTGATGGTGAGACCCTTCCGGTCGGCGCGCCGGATCATCCCGAACGCGATATCATCGTCTGGATGGATCACCGCGCCGTCGAACAGGCGGAGCGGATCAATGCCGGCGAACATGCCGTTCTGAAATATGTCGGTGGCCGGATTTCCCCGGAAATGCAGACGCCCAAGCTGCTGTGGCTCCGCGAAAACAGGCCGGACATCTATACTCGCGCCGAGCACTTCTTCGACCTGACGGACTTCCTCACCTGGAAAGCCTCAGGCGCGCTCGATCGCTCCGCTTGCACCGTCACCTGCAAATGGACTTATCTCGCCCATGAGGAGCGGTGGGACGCGGAATATTTTACCCGCATCGGGCTTGGCGATCTGGCGGAGCAGGGTTTCCGCCGTATCGGTGAAAGCGTCGTCCATCCCGGCACGGCGCTGGGCAACGGCTTGACGGAAGAAGCCGCAGAAGCCATGGGGCTGGTTGCGGGGACCGCCGTTGCCGCAGGCCTGATCGATGCGCATGCCGGTGGCGTTGGCACGGTGGCTGCGGGCGGTGATGCATCGCGATGCCTCGGTTATGTCTTCGGCACCTCTTCCTGCACCATGACGACCACCGCCGAACCCGCCTTCGTGCCGGGTGTCTGGGGTCCCTATTATTCCGCCATGGTTCCCGGCGCATGGCTCAATGAAGGCGGCCAGTCCGCCGCCGGTGCCGCCATCGATTATCTGGTGCAATTGCACCCGGCCTTTGCCGAGGCAAAAGCGCTTGCCGGGAAGGAAGGCAAAGCCTTGCCGGTATGGCTTGCCGACCGCGCTCTTGCCCTTGCCGCATCCGCTTCCGCCGCAGTCGGGATCGCCGAGGATTTTCATGTGGTGCCGGAGTTTCTCGGTAACCGTGCTCCCTTCGCCGATCCCCATGCCCGCGCGGTCATTGCAGGTTATGGCATGGAGACCGGTGTGGACTCCCTCGTCGCGCTTTATGTGGCGGGCCTTCTCGGCCTTGGTTACGGACTTCGCCAGATCATCGAGACGCAGGCCCGCAACGGCGCGCCGGTGGAAACCGTCAGCGTCAGCGGCGGGGCAGGCGCTCATCCGCTTGCCCGGCAATTGCTGGCGGACGCAACGGGGCTTCCCGTCGAACTGACCGAATGCGAAGAACCGGTGCTTCTCGGATCTGCGATGCTTGGCGCGGTTGCTGCGAGAACCTATCCGGACCTGATGGCGGCGATGCCCGCCATGTCGCGGATCGCCAGCTGTGCGGCGCCTGACCCTGCTTTTCAAAAGGTTCACCAGTCGCGTTACGACGCATTTCTGGCCTTGCAGGATGCGGCGCGTGCCATTCGCTCCGCCAGCCATTCCTGAACCGCGTCACAAGCTTAGATCATCCGGCCGTATTGGCCGCAAAATAACGAGGATTCCATGCAGTTTTCCGGAAAATCCGTCATCATCACCGGCGCAGGCAAGGGCATTGGCCGCGCCTGCGCCATCCTGATGGCTGCGCGTGGCGCTGACGTCGTGGCAATCAGCCGGACGCAGTCCGATCTCGACAGCCTGAAAAGCGAAATCGGCGGCCGCTCGATCCGTGTCGATCTCGCCGATGTTGCGGCGACGCGGGCCGCGATGGTCGAGGCGGGTCCGTGCGATTTTCTCATCAACAGCGCGGGCATCAACGTGCTCGAAAGCGTGCTCGATATGAGCGACGGAGGGTATGAGGCCGTGCTCGGCATCAACCTGCGTGCAGCACTCGTCACCTGCCAGGAATTCGCCCGCGCCCGCGTTGCAAAGGGTGGCGGCGGCGCAATCGTCAACATCACCTCGATTGCCGGTCATCGCGGTTTTCAGGATCATCTCTGCTACGCCGCGTCGAAGGCCGGGCTTGAAGGCGCGACCCGCGTTCTCGCCAAGGAACTTGGGCCGCATGGCATCCGCGTCAACGCTGTCGCACCCACCATCACGCTGACTGAACTGGCTGCCGAAGCATGGAACGATCCGGCCAAGAGCGCACCGATGATGGTTCGCCATCCGCTGCAGCGCTTTGCCGAGGCTGAAGACGTGGCACAGAGCATCGCACTGCTTCTGTCAGATGATAGCAGCATGATTTCCGGCGCGGTGTTGCCCATCGATGGCGGGTTCCTCGCCGTCTGACGTTTAGGGGATGCGCGGGGTGCAAATGTATTGCCGCGCATCCTGTCTCAGGACTGGATATCCCGCTCAGGTCAGATCCGGGTGCTTACCAACCAGCTGATTGCGTTTTGCCTGAAGAATTTCCTTCTGTTCTTCAAGTTTGAGCAGCTCGTCGTCTATCTCCTCGACGCTTTTCTCGATGTGCAGATATTGCTCTGCCAGAAGCGATTTGGCTTCCTTTCGGCTCGACGCATTCGGTGTGTCACCATAAAGCGGCCGGTTGGCTGTTTCCTTGAGGAAAAACGTTGTTGCGATGCCGAAGACGGCCGCCACCATGAGATAATAGGCCGGCATATAGATATTTTCCGTGACCTCCACCAGCCATGCGGTGAGTGTCGGCGTCAGCCCGGCCACGATGATCGAGATATTGAATGCGATAGCCAGAGCGCTGTAGCGGATGCGGGCTGGAAAGAGCGCTGGCAGGGTGGATGCCATGATCCCGATCAGGCAATTGAGCGCGACCGCGAGGATGAGCAGTCCGAAGAAAATCTGAACAACCTGCCCGCTGGCAATGAGATGAAATGCCGGCAGCGAGAGAAACAGGATCGCCGTGCTGCCAACCGCCAGAAACGGCCTGCGCCCGATGCGGTCGCTCAAAAGCCCGATGGCGGGCTGGACGAACAGCATGCCGACCATCACCGCGATGATGATGAGGACGCCATGGTCCTCGCTGTAATTCAGCGTTTTTGACAGATATGTCGGCATGTAGGTGAGCAGCATGTAATAGGTCACGTTGGTCACGAGGACCATGCCGATGCATATTGCCAGCGACCGGGAATGTTGGCTGACAATCTCGGCGATGGGAACCATGGGCCGCTCTTTCAGCGACTGCCGGTCTTCTTCTTCGGCCCGGTGCAGGCGTTCGGTGAAGGCGGGCGTCTCTTCCGCCGCGTGGCGGAGATAAAGCCCGATCAACCCGAGGGGTGCTGCCAGAAAGAACGGAATGCGCCAGCCCCAGTCGAGGAACTTGGCTTCGCCCATTGCGGTGCTGAGGAGCACGACGAGCCCCGCGCCAAGCACGAAGCCGGCGATTGAGCCGAAGTCGAGCCAGCTGCCAAGGTAACCGCGTTTCCGGTCAGGCGCGTATTCCGCCACGAAAATGGCCGCACCGGTATATTCGCCGCCGACGGAAAACCCCTGGGTGAGCTTGCATAACAGCAACAGAATGGGTGCCCATATACCGATGGTGGCATAACCGGGGATAAGGCCGATGCAGAAGGTGCTCGCGGCCATGATGATGATTGTCAGGGAGAGGACTTTTTGACGCCCGAATTTGTCACCCATGGCGCCAAAAAATACGCCCCCCAATGGGCGGATAAGGAAGGGAACGGAGAAAGTTGCGAGCGCCGCCACGGTTTGAACGGCGGGGGCAGCATCCGGGAAAAAGACCTTGCCGACGGCGTAGGCGACGAAACCGTAGACGCCGAAGTCGAACCACTCCATCGCGTTGCCGAGAGCGGCTGCCGTGACCGCCTTTTTGACCTTCTCATCATCGATGACGGTGACGTCGTCGATGCTCAGCGGAGTGGCCTGTATCTGGTTGTTCAATCACTGTCCCCTTGAACTGCATTGCGCGCGATTTTTTAAACGTCATGAAAATGCTCGATTCGCTGAAGCGTTCCATCTCTCGGCAGAACAATCGGGCCTTCGGCTATATTGGGGGTGACAACGGGGTAGCCCGGTAAGACAAAGAAAAACGCCCGGCTGGCAGCCGGGCGTTTTTTAAAGATTAATGGCGGTGCTCAGGCATCTCCTTGAGCTGGTCCTTGGTCCATGAGGTGACCGCGTGGACATCGCCATCCTCGTCGCGCATGAAATCCAGGTCGCTGAGCGGGACTGCGACGGGCTTTGCGCCGATGCCGAGAAAGCCGCCAACGTCGATGATTGCGGTGCTGCCAGCGCCAACGCCATGGACATGATCGACCTTGCCGACCTTGTGGTCATCTGCGCCATAAACTGTGGCACCTTCCAGAACGGACGGGGTCAGTTCCGTTTCAACGAGGCGTACGTGATTGGTGTGATCCACTTTTCTTCCTCCTGCTTGGGGTTGCCAGAGATGAACTCCCGCAAGGCGAAACCGTTCCATCGCGCATGGTGGATGTTGTGGCAAACCGATTGTCGGGACGCACGGCTGGCTGCTATGAAACCCTATAGGCGGCCCGTCTAAAAATCGCGCTTGAAAAGAATGAACACGTGTGCAATATGAACGCGTGTTCAACCTTTATAGAGATGGTTATTTCGCATGGACTCGATGCCCTATCCGGATACGTTGGCAGCCCGTGCCGAACTGTGCCGCAGCGTTATTCTTTCCGCCGGGGAGCTGGTGCTGAAAGGCTTTGAGGGCGAGGCGACACGCAGCTTCTCGATGAAGGGTCCGCAGGACTTTCTGACGGTGACGGATGCGGCATCCGAAGCGCATATTCGCGGAGCGATCGCTGCCTGCTTCCCCGAGGACAGTTTTTTCGGTGAAGAGGGCGGCGGTGTGATCGGTGACCGCGTCTGGGTCGTTGATCCCGTGGACGGCACCGCGAATTTCGCCCGCGGCATTCCCCATTTCTGCATCTCCATCGCCTATGTCGAAAACGGGCAAACCGAATTCGGCGCGATCTACAATCCGGCTCTCGATGAGCTCTATTTCGCCCGGCGCGGAGAGGGGGCAACGCGCAACGGACAGCCCATCCGGGTTGCTGAAACGGAGCGTTTCGATGCGGCCTCTATCGAAATGGGCTGGTCGACCCGTATCGCGAATGCCACCTATCTCGATGTCGTCAAGAACCTGCTTGATATGGGCGCCAATGTGCGCCGCGCCGGTTCCGGCGCGCTGGCGCTTGCCTATGTGGCCGATGGCCGTTCCGATGCCTATCTCGAATTGCACATGAATTCATGGGATTGTCTTGCGGGACTGTTACTCGTCAGCGAAGCTGGCGGCGATGTCTGCCCTTTCCTGGAGATTGGTAGTCTTGAAGATGGTGGGCCGGTGCTGGCCGCAGCTGGCGGCGTTGCGAGCGGCGTCAGCCAGGCATCGAAGATACCATTGGCAGAGCGGCAGCCTTCGGATCGGCAGCAGGCCCTATCGGCCTGAATTTAGACGGGCACCCGTCCGTGACGGGTGCTTGGTGTATGTGGAGGAATGACATGGATGGACCCGTTTATGCCCGGCCTGCGATCAGCCTGATTGCGGAAGGGCTCGGCCCGCATAACGCTGCGCTTTATATCGGCGGCAGCGATGGTGCGAGCGATCTTGGGCTCCTGCGCCGGCACGGCATTACCACCGTCGTTAATTGCGCCGTCAATCTGGATATCAATCTCGTGCAGGCGACGGCCGAAGAGGGCGACAGGCGTGCCGTGGGTTATGGCGATATCCGCTATTACAAGCTCGGTCTCATCGATGGCGAAGGCAGCCCCGACACCATGATGCTGGGGGCCTACTACATCCTCGACGGTGCGCTTCGCCAGACCATGCCGAAGCGGGAAACCTATCCCTTCCCCGATGGTGGCAATGTGCTCGTCAATTGCCGCAGCGGCCGCAGCCGGTCCGTATCATTGGTCGCGCTCTTCCTGCACAAGCAGCAGCCGCATCTCTATCCCACACTTGACGATGCACTGGCCGTGATCCGCACGAAGCGGGAATTGCGCCCGGATGAATGGTTCGAGACGCCGAAACCGATGCTCTATGCCGCAGCCCGCCGTGCTTCCGACTGGATTGACATGGTCGAGGGCAGAAAGACTGTTCAATCATGCTGAAACGCACGCTTCCCTCCGTCGCCGTTATTGCCGATGCCCATTTTCATGACACGGCGGCCGATTTCGGTTTCCCCGGCATAGAGATCGGTGGTGAGCGCATCACCATGCGCAGCTGGTCGGATACACGCGAATCCACCCGTGTTTTCAACGAAAGCGCCGATGCGTTGCATGCCGCGCTCGAAGAGGTGCGGCAGCGCGGCATTCGCCACGTGGTGCTGCTTGGCGACTATACCGACGACGGCCAGCGGGCGACCTCCGAGACACTGAAGGGCATTCTGGAGCACCATCGCGATGCCCATGGCACCGCCTTTTATGCATTGCCCGGAAATCACGATATTTTCGGTCCGCGTGGCCGGCACCATACCAAGGAATTCCTGACGGAGAACGGCAAATGCCTTTCCGTTTCGAGCGATGCGCGACGGGCCGGCGACCGGGTCGTGATCAGCGACCGGATGTATTGCGAAGGTTATCCTGCGGGCCTGGAGCCAATGGCGGCCTTCGGTTATTTCCGCCAGCCGGACTACCTGCACTGGGAAACACCGTTCGGGCTTTCCGATGCGGCGGAAGACCGGCTCTACGAGGTGCGCTCGCCCGATGGCCGCAATGTCTACCAGCTGATGGACGCTTCCTATCTGGTGGAGCCGGAACCCGGCCTCTGGCTGCTGATGATCGACGCCAATATTTTCGAACCGCTCGACGGCGTTTTCGAGAGGGGTGAAGAAGCAGCCTTCACCGACAGCACCTCCGGCGGCTGGAATGCGCTCTTGCGCAGCAAACCCTTCATCATCGACTGGATTGCCGATGTGCGTGAGAGGGCGGAGGCGCTCGGCAAGACCTTGCTCGGTTTTTCCCACTATCCGGCGCTCGATCCCTTCGATGGCGCAAGCGGTGCCGAAAGCGCGCTGTTCGGCGAAACCAATGTCGTCCGCCGCACGCCCCGCAAGGCAGTTGAGGATGCGTTGATCAAGGCCGGGCTTAAACTTCATTTCAGCGGGCATCTGCATGTGGAAGGCGTGACCCGGCGCGGGGAGGGCGAAACCTCGCTCACCAATATCGCCGTGCCGTCCCTGGTCGCCTTTCCGCCCGCCTTCAAGATTGTGCATCCTTCGCAGCACGAAGTTTCCGTCGAAACGGTGGAAATGGCCGCCCTGCCGATCAACGATCGCATTTGCCGGGGTTATGCGCAGGAAACCGCACTTGCGGGCGAGGACGACGATCCGGCGTTTGCGGCGGGCGATTACGGTGATTTCCTGCTTGGCCATAAACGCGCGCTGATCAGGCATCGTTATTTCACAAAGGAGTGGCCAGCCGGGATCGTGGCGGCGATTGCGGATAAAACCGTATCGGAGGTTATCGGCCTGCTGGGAGAGCAGAATATTGCCCCGCATGATGCCGTCCTGTCCTCCGTGCTGCCGATGTTCGAGCTGATTGCCGACTGGTATTGTCTGCGTCAGGGCGCGGGCCTGGCGCTTGCGCATATCGAGCCTCAACGGCTTTCCCTTTACCGGGCGCTGGCGGCGCGTTTTGGCCGTGAGCCCGATCATCACGACGGTTCGGTTAAGAGTTTTATCGAAATCTTCTTCGGCGCCCTCGGGCTGTTTCTAGAGCGTGCCGAAGGCGGTTCGCGACATCTGGAACTGCGTCTCATACCGCAACGTCAATCCATTGCGGTGTGATACGAAGATTTTTTCGCCGCAATCGGCGATGTGAACGGGGCATCTCAGCGGCCCCTCCGGGAAGAGTGGCGGCAGGCAGGACAGGCGAGGTGATCTAGTGGAATCGGTCGTTGTCAGCATCAATCTGTTCGGTGCGGTGGCCCTGCTGCTTTTTGGCCTTGGCCAGATCAAGGACGGGATGTCCCGTGCTTTCGGCGCCAGGCTTCGCATCGGGCTGGCGGCCGGTACCCGTGGCGGGTTTCGCTCCTTCATCGCCGGCCTCGTGGCGACGATCGCCCTGCAGAGTTCGACTGCCACGGCGCTGATGGTCGCCTCCTTCGTCGAAAAAGACCTCATCGCACCGGCGATGGCGCAGATCGTGCTGCTCGGCGCCAATGTCGGAACCGCCACAACGGCGTGGATTGTCGCACTCGGGCTTGGCTGGTTGTCGCCCATGCTGATCCTTGCCGGTGTCATTTTGCTGCGTGGAAAATCGGTGCAGCGACAGGGCGCAGGTGCGGCCCTTGCCGGCGTCGGTCTGATGCTGCTTTCCCTGCATCTTCTCTCGGCGGCCACGGATCCCATCCGGCAGTCGCAGTCGCTTAACCTCTTCATTTCCATGCTTGGCAATGCCTGGCCGGTTGCACTGATCTTTTCGGCGGTACTGGCCGTGCTGGCGTCCTCCAGCCTCGCCATCGTCGTTCTCATCCTGTCACTTGCGGCAAGCGGCGGCATCGAAACGAGCCTTGTCATCGTGCTGGTGCTCGGCGCCAATCTCGGCGGCGCGGTTCCGCCGGTGCTGGCAACGCTGAAGGCGCCGGTTGCGGCGCGCCGGGTGGCGCTCGGCAACCTCATCGTCCGCACGACCGGCTGTGTCGCAGCCCTGCCGCTTGCGGGATATGGCGCAGCACTGCTCGACATGTCGCCTTTCTCGCACGCCAATCTTGCTGTTGATGCGCATCTCATCTTCAACCTTGCGGTTGCCGTCATCGCATGGCCGCTATCGCCCCTGCTGCTGCGGGTGACGACCGCGCTGCTGCCGGAAAAAGAGGGAGCCGAAAGCAGCCGCAGCTATCTCGACACGCACGATCTGAACCAGCCGGTTGCGGCTCTTGCCGGGGCGAGCCGCGAAGTGATGCTGGTCGGTGACCTGATCGAGCGCATGCTGCGTCAGGCGAGCGACGCCATGCGCGACAGCGATCTTTCGAAACTCAATGATATCAGCGCGCTGGAAGGCCGGGTCGATCGTATCCAGCACGCCATCAAGGTCTATGTCCTCAAGGTTGGCCGGGATGGACTGTGCCAGAAGGACCAGCGGCGCGCGATGGATATCGTCGAATATGCCATCAATCTGGAGCATATCGGCGACATCATCGAGAAGGGCATCCGCCCGGAAATCGCCAAGAAGATCGACCTCGGTCTTAGCTTCTCCGATGACGGCAAAAGCGAACTGGAGCGTCTTTTCTCCATCACGCTCGACAATATCCGCATGGCGCAATCGGTTTTCGCAACCCGCAATGCCGATCTTGCCCGCCGGCTGGTGGAGGTGAAGGAAGATGTGCGGCGGCTGGAAAAGCAGTCATCGGACCGTCATCTCCAGCGTCTGCGCGATGGCCGGGCCGACAGCATCCAGACAAGCTCCGTGCATCTCGACATGCTGCGCGATCTGAAACGCATCAACGCCCATATCGCCGCCGTCGCCCATCCAATTCTCGATGAAAGCGGTCTTCTGATCGAAAGCCGGATCAAGCAGGCGGGTTAGAGCAAAATCGCGCAGCAATTTTATGCCCTGTGTGCATCTTTCTAACGCGCGGTAATGCGCTCGACCATCGCAACGGGCACGACCTGAAGCCGCGTTTCCGGCTCGTCGCTGTCAAGCGCGGTCAGGACCTTCTCGGTCAGCGCGTCGAAGGATTGGGCGACGGTGGTCAGCTGATAGCTTTTCCAGCCGGCCTGAGGAATATCGTCGAAACCGACGATCGACACGTCTTCCGGCACCCGGCGGCCCATTTCCAGCCGCGCCGCATCCATGAAACCGAGCGCGAGCAGGTCGTTCACGCAGAAGGCCCCGTCTATCGTCTTGTCGACCAGCAATTCGCAGCCGGCCTGATAACCGCTGTCATAACTCGTCGAGCCGCCCGACCAGGGGACAACCTCGATGCCTTCGATGCTCATGCGCTGGGTGAAAGCGCCGGCGCGGCGCAACTGTGCCGGCGTCTGGCTGCCGCTGGAAACGACCGCGACCTTCCTGCATTTTGCCTCCACAAGCCGCGTGGCGGCGAGATCGGCACCGTGGGAATCGTCGCTCAGCACCATGTTCGTATCGGTCCGGTCGAGGAGCCTGTTGATGAGAATGAGACGTACGCCGTTGGCGATGCACTCGTCGACGATCGAGGCCGGCGGCTCGCCGGACAGGACGATAATGGCCTGAGCGCGAAACTCGAAGAGCAGCTCGATCAGCGGCGCGATATCCTTGCGCGCATCCGCCGCGTTCAACAGCAGGCATTGCAGGCCGCGACGTAAAAGGCCGATGCTGAGCAGATCGAGCTGCTTTGAAATGAATGGCGAGCTAAGATTGGCCCCGACCACCCCGATGAGATTGGAACGGTCATTGTTAAGACCCTGGGCCAGACGGTTGACGCGGTAGCCAAGTTCGTGTGCGGCCTTCAACACCTTGCGCCGGACAGCCTTCGATACGCTGCCGCCGGGGGTGAAAGTGCGCGAGACGGCGGAGCGCGAAACCCCGGCCTTTTTCGCCACTTCTTCGGCCGTCACGAACCCTCTCGTCATTCAACTCCCCCTTGTGAAACCTCATGTCTGATATCACAGGCCATAGGGGATCGACTATTCCAATCGTAATATTTCTGATGCCAGGCGCTCCTGTGCAGGAAAGGCGATCCCTGCTTCCGCCAGCAAATATATCGTCCTTTTCATCATCATTTTGCCGGAAAAGACGCTTGTGCACGGGCCGGCGTGAAAATTCGCAAAAATGAATCAATAAAATCATTTAAAAACAATATGATAAACTAATGATCGCGTGTGCATTTTTTCGTTGACAAAATGCCGTTTAGGATCGATCATGCATTCCAAGGTCAGGCATTTTATGGAATTTTCATTCTATATTTTGCTTGCCGGCGATGTTCCCAGGAGGAGCTGGATCATCGTTGCTTGCGGGCCTGATATGCCCGCTGCTGAAGCATTGACACATTGCTCATGTTCGACGCACGCGCCGCCTGTATCGCAGGTTGCGCGCAGGCAGATGCTTGCCCGCGTGTCGGAGCAATGTTGCGGCCATATGGGGAGGAATAATGGCTCTTTTAAGCGAATCAACGAAGGCGGAGGCACTGGGGCGTCCCCCGACGACCGCGCCTTCGGCATGGCAGGCCTGGCGATATCGCCTCAAGGTCGCGCTCAGGGAGCCGACGACACTCATCGGCGTGCTGACGGCGTTGCTTTTCACCTATCTGATCGTGGTTCCGATCATCTCGATTGTGCTCGATGCCGTCCGCGTCCAGTTCGGTCACGAACGGCGTCTCGGCAAGGATGTCGGTGATCTCACGCTTTATTATCTCGACAGGGCGTTCTTCTCGCCCGTCGCAACGGATCTTTTCTGGTATCCGCTCTTCAACACACTCACCGTTGCTTTGGGGGCGATTGCGCTTTCGCTGGTTATCGGCACGGTGCTTGCCTGGCTTATCAGCCGCACGGATATGTTCGGTCGCCGCTGGTTCGCGACTGCGCTGATCGTGCCCTATATGCTGCCCGCCTGGACCTTCGCTCTTGCCTGGACGACGCTGTTCAAGAACCGCACCGTCGGTGGCCAGCCGGGCTGGTTCGAGGCGATGGGCCTGACACCGCCGGACTGGGTGGCCTATGGGCGCTTCCCGATCACCATCATCCTTGCCCTGCATTACACACCTTTCGTCATCCTGCTGTTCGGTTCGGCGCTGCGCCGTTTCGACTCGCAGCTGGAGGATTCGGCCCGCATTCTTGGCGCCCATCGTTACCAGGTGGCTCTGCAGGTCATCCTGCCGCTGATGCGTCCGGCGCTGCTCTCTTCCATGGTGCTGATCTTTGCAAAGTGCCTCGGTGAATTCGGCGTACCCTATGTTCTCGGCCTTCCCGTGAAGTTCGAGGTGCTGTCGACATCGCTGTTCCGCAGCATCGCCTCGCGCCAGACCGGTGTTGCCGGTGTCGTTGCTGCCTCGATCATGCTCATCGGCATCATCACGCTGATGATCGATGCCCGCCTCGTTCGCGAAGCCCGGCGTTTCGTGACGATCGGCTCCAAGGGTTCCATGAACCGGCAAAGCCGTCTCGGCAGGATGCGTCTTCCGGCAACGGGCTTTGCGGCCGCTGTCTTCATTCTCAGCGTCGGCCTGCCTTTGCTTACACTCGCTCTCTCGACCGTCATGAAGATGCCGGCCAAATTCACGTTCGACAATTTCACGCTCGACTACTGGATTGGCAGCAATCTCAACACGGTGGCCTTGCAGACCGGCGTTCTTCTGAGCCCCGATCTCTGGGCGGCTGCGAAAAACACGATGATGATCGTCGGTCTTGCCTCGCTCACATCAGGCGTTCTCGGCCTGCTGGTCGGTTACGTCGTCATCCGCACGCCGGTGCGGGCGCTGTCGGTCTATCTGCGTCAGGTCACGTTCCTGCCCTATCTGGTGCCGGGCATCGCCTTTGCCGCCGCCTATCTCTCGCTGTTTGCGGTGCCACGCGGGCCGATGCCGGCACTCTATGGCACGGTGACAATCCTTATCCTGGCGTTGATCGCCGACCAGATGCCCTATGCTTCACGTGCGGGTATCTCGGCCATGACACAGCTTGGAAAGGACCCGGAAGAGGCGGCGCAGATTGCCGGTGCCGGCTGGTTCCGCCGCATGATCTCGATCGTCATTCCGATCCAGAAGGGATCGCTGGTGACGGGGGTTCTGCTGCCTTTCATCTCGGGCATCAAGGGCCTCAGCCTGTTCGTGATCCTCGCCGTGCCAAGCACGGATGTCCTGACCACCTATTCGCTGCGGCTGGTCGATTACCACTATACGCAGGCCGCCAACGCCGTGGTGCTGATCATCGCTGGCATTGCCTATTTCGGTACCCTGCTGGCCCAGAAACTGACCCGCACAAATCTTGCAGAAGGACTTGGAAGCTGATGCCTACCATCAACCTGCGCGGGGCGCAGAAAAACTACGGTGTGAATTCCGCAAATGCGGTTTCCGATCTCGATCTCGAAATCCGCGACGGCGAATTCATGTGCCTGCTCGGCCCTTCCGGCTGCGGCAAGACCACGACACTGCGCATGATCGCGGGCCTTGAAAATCTTTCCGGCGGTGAAATCCGTGTCGGCGACAGGGTGATAGATTCTGTCAACGACGGCATCTTCGTGCCGCCGGAAAAGCGCGAAATGGGCCTTGTTTTTCAGAGCTACGCGCTCTGGCCGCATCTGACCATCGAGCGCAACACGGATTTCGGCCTGCGCCTGCGCAAGCTGCCGAAAGCCGAGCGGGAGGAGCGTGTCGAGCGCGTCATGCAGGCGCTCGACATTGCCAAGTACCGTGACCGTTATCCGTCGCAGCTTTCCGGGGGGCAGCAGCAGCGTGTGGCGCTTGCCCGCATGCTTGCCGTCAATCCGGGTGTGCTGCTTCTGGATGAGCCGCTCTCCAATCTCGATGCCCGGCTGCGGCTGGAAATGCGCGCCGAGCTGAAGCGGCTGCACAAGGAGTTCAAGACCACCATCGTCTTCGTGACGCATGACCAGTGGGAAGCCATGACGCTTGCCACGACCATTGCGGTGATGAACGAGGGCACGCTGCAGCAGATGGGCACGCCCAACGATATTTACGACCGCCCGGCCAACCGCTTCGTCGCCGAATTTGTCGGCAGTCCGCCGATCAATATCCTGACCTTCGGCCAGCCCGGTGTGTCCGATATCGCCGACAATGCGGAGGCCTATTTCACAACGCGTTATCCGCAATTGCGCGGCATTGCCTCGGTCGGCATGCGGCCGGAGGCGATGGGTTATGCGGCAAGCCGGGAGGATGTGCCGCAGGGCAGCTTCTCCGGAGAAATGACGGTGACGGGCGTGCTTCCCACAGGTGGCAGCTGGATTCTCGAATTGAGGAGCGAGAACCACACGCTGTTCCTGACCACCCATGCCCTGCCGCGCGTCGACAGTGGCGACCGCGTGTTTTTCCACGTGCCGCCGGAGGCCCTGCATGCCTTCGACGCCAAGGGGCAGCGGATTACCGAGGCGGACACGGTGCTGAGGAGCAGTTCCTACAACTGAAAACGACGAAAAGACTGACAATCGCTTGCTGAAGGAGGAGCAGTATGAAGCGGAAAATGACGGGCGGCCTTTGCCGTCTCCTGTGTGCAACGGCAATTGCCGCAACGCTTGGCGGCGTGGCGAAGGCGGAGGAGCCTTTCGACCTCAATGCCCTTATCGAGGCTGCCAAAAAGGAAAAGCCGATCACCGTCTATGACAGCACGGGCAAGATCGTGGAAATGGCGAAGAACTTCGCCGCAAAATATGGCGTGGGCGCAGAGGGCGCGAAGGTAAAGGCGTCCGCGCAGCTGGAAATGGTCATTCGCGAGGCGCGGGCCAACAATATTCAGGGTGACGTCTCGATCATCAGCGATGCGCCGGCGGCGATGGCGCAGCTTATTCCAATGGGTTTTGTCGAGAGCTGGTTGCCGCCGGATCTCGCCGGCAATATTCCGCCGGAATATCAGGATCCGCTCACCGTCGTCACCAGCGCCAATGTCTGGGCTTACAATACCGAGCTTTTCGACAAATGCCCCGTTTCCAACATCTGGGAACTGACCGATCCGAAGTGGAAGGGCAAGGTGGCGATGCAGGATCCGCTCGGCAAGGCCTCCTATGTCGACTGGTTCAACCAGATGGCAGCGCATGGCGATGGCGAGGTGAAGGCCGCCTATAAGGCACTTTACGGCAAGGAGCTGGAGACCGCAGAGACAAGCGCGACGGCAGCCTGGGTGAAGGCGCTGGCCGCCAACGCGCCGCTTCTGACCGATGCCGATGCGGCGGCGGCCGAGGCCGTTGGTACGCCCGGCCAGAAGGAGCCATTCATGGGCCTCATCAGCTCGGCGAAGTTCCGCGACAATGCCGATAAAGGCATGAAACTCGGCCTCTGCAAGGAGCTGAAGCCTTGGATCGGCTGGCTTTACCCGGGCGTCGGCCTGATCACCAAGGGCACCCACCAATAGCCCGAATGCGGCAAAGCTCTTCATTCACTACGTCATGACCGCCGAAGGCATCGCGCCACAGGCGATCGACGGCAAGATGTCCACCAACAAAGACGTGAAACTGCCCGCCGACGAGCCTTCCGGCATCGGTGCCGTGCTTGATCGCGTTCTGCCCTACAGCATGGCCACGAGCCTTGAGGACTGGGATGCGCGCGAAACCTGGCAGGACTTCTGGCGCGTGAACTACAAAAAATAACGGGGGAACGACGCAGTGACTATCATGACCAAGAACCGATATCGTGGCGGGCGGCGGCGGATGGCCGCCTCCGCACTCAGCCTCATCTTCTCGCTTTCGCTTGGCGGCGCTGTCCATGCGCAGGACGCCTTCAATCTCGATGCGCTTATCGACGCTGCGAAGAAGGAAAAACCGATTACCGTTTACGCGGTGACCGGCAAGATCGTCGATACCGCGCAGGCCTTCACCGCCAGATATGGCGTGCAGGCGAGCGGCAAGAAAGTGAACGAGGCAACGCAGGTCGAGCTGATGATCCGCGAACATCGCGCCGGCAATGTCGTCGGCGATGTCAGCGTCGCAACGGATGTCGCCTCCGCCATGGGGGAACTTCTGCCGGAAGGCATTGCCACCAGCTGGTCACCGCCGGATATGGAAGGTGATATTCCGCAAAAGCTGCGCGATCCGCTGGTGGTCGTCTCGGATCCGCATGTGTGGACCTACAATACCGAGAAATATGACAAATGCCCGGTCACCAACATCTGGCAACTGACGGAGCCGCGTTGGAAGGGCAAGCTTGCCATGCTCGATCTGTTCGACAAGCCGCTTTATGCCGACTGGTTCAACCAGATCGAAACCCATCACGATGCCGATGTCGCCAAGGCTTATGAGGACCTTTACGGCAAGAAGCTGGAAACGGGCGAAAAAAGCGCGACGGCCGCCTGGGTTAAGGCCTTTGCCGAAAACGCTCCCCTGTTGACGGATTCGAGCACGGTTGCCGATGCGGCGGGCGCTCCGGGGCAGACCGATCCCTTCTTCGTCATCACCTCGGCGGCGAAATATCGTGACAATGAGGCCAAGGGGCTGAAGCTCGGTCTTTGCAGCGGGGTCAAGCCTTTTTCCGGCTTCCTTTATCCCGGTTTCGGCCTGATTGCCGGGCAGACCAAAAGCCCGAATGCGGCGAAGCTTTTCCTGCATTACCTAATGACCGAAGAGGGCATCGCGCCACAGACGGTGGACGGCAAAATTTCCGGCAACACGAAAATCGCCCTGCCGGCGGATGAACCCTCGAAGGTCGCCGATCATCTCGACGAGCTGATGGCTTTCGATGCCGCAACGGCGGCCGACGATCTCGACAAGCGCGAAGGCTGGCAGGATTTCTGGCGCGTGAACTACAAAAAATAACGGCGGGGCGGGCGCGAGCCTGCCTCGCCTTTTCCTTGGGAGGGGAACGATGAGAAGAAGCATATTTTTACCGATGACGGCGATAGCGACTGTCGTTGCAGGCTTATCCGCAATGAGTGCCACGGCCGAAGAAACCTTCGATCTCGATGCGATTTTGGCGGCCGCGAAGCAGGAAAAGCCGATCAATATCTACGACAGCACCGGCAAGATCGTGGAGATGGCCGACAAGTTCAGCGCCAAATACGGGCTGAAGGCGACAGGCGTGAAGGTTTCCGCCAACAGCCAGCTGGAAATGATCATCCGCGAAAGCCAGTCCGGCAATGTGCAGGGCGATGTGGTGCTGATTACCGATGCGCCATCGGCGCTCGCGCAGCTTCTGCCAGCGGGTTTTGTCGAGAATTATCTGCCGGGCGACATGGCCTCGAAAATCCCGGCGCAGTTCCAGAACCCGCTGGCAATCTCCACCAACGCCAATGTCTGGGCCTATAATACGGAAGCCTATGACAAATGCCCGGTGAGCAACATCTGGGAACTGACCGAGCCGAAATGGAAAGGCAAGGTCGCCATGGTCGATCCCTTGAGCAAGAGCACCTATACGGACTGGTTCAACCAGCTCGAAGCCCATGGCAATGAAAAGGTGGCGGCCGCCTACAAGGCGCATTTCGGCAAGGATATCGAAAAGGATGCGGCCGTAGCCTGGATCAAGGCGCTGGCGCAGAACGGCCCGCTTGCCACCGATGGTGACGACCCCGTGGCGGAGGCCGTTGGCGCGCCCGGCCAGAAACAGCCCTTTTTCGGCCTACTCAGCTCCGCCAAGTTCCGCGACAATGCCGACAAGGGCTACAAGCTTGGCCTCTGCACCGGTCTCGATCCATGGGTCGGCTGGACTTACATCAAGCTTGGGCTGATCGCGTCGAAGACCAAAAGTCCGAATATGGCGAAGCTCTTCATCCATTACGTCCTGACGGAAGAGGGCATCGCCCCGCAGATGAAGGACGGCAAGCTGCCGACCAACATCGACATCAAGATGCCGGCTGACGAGCCTTCGGGACTGATGAAGGTTGCCGACAGGCTGATGGGGTATGATTCCGCCACGGGCCTCAACGATTTCGATCGTCGCGAGGAATGGCAGGATGTCTGGCGCGTCAATTACAGGAAATGATCCCGGCTGGCGCGGCCCCTGCCGCGCCGGTCCCTCCTTTGAGAACGAACAGACTGGATATGCCGATGCAAAGCCCTTCTTCAACCGTACATAAACCTGAAAACGAGGAGGCGCTTTCCCGCTCGGTGCGGCTGATGAAAATAGCCGAGGCGGCGGCGCGTGCCGTGCGCGATCCGCTGCTGGCGGCATTCCGATCGGACATGGCGGTGGACTACAAGGTCGATCTCCACGACATCGTCACCATTCACGACAAACGCGCCGAAGCCGCGATCCGCGCCGTCATTCTCGAACGGGAGCCCAATTCGGCGATCATGGGCGAAGAGGGCGGCCAGAGCGGCAGCGGCGAGGTGCAATGGTATGTCGATCCCATCGACGGCACGGCGAATTTCGCACGCGGCCTTGCCTTCTGGTGCGTATCGATTGCCGCCGTGATTAACGGCGAGGCCGTTGCCGGCGTGGTCTATGATCCCGTGGCGGACCAGATGTTTTCCGCCAATCTTGAGGCTTCCTATCTGGACGGAGACAAGCTGCGCTCCCGCAGTGTTGCAGACGAGACCCGGGCGACCTTGATCACCGGTTATCCTGTCTCGCGAGATTTCCGGCTGGATGGGCGGGACGCGGCGCTTGCCAATTTCGGCGCTCTTGTCGAGACCTTCTCGACATTGCGCCGGCCTGGCAGCGCCGCGCTCAGCATCGCCCATGTTGCGGCGGGCTGGACGGATGCGGCTACCGGTTTCGGCGTCAATGCCTGGGATGTGGCCGCAGCCATTCTCATTCTGAAGAATGCCGGCGGAACCTATGAAGCGCTGACGCTCGGCAAGGTGGCGGAGGGATCGGCCGATTTTCTCTGCCCCGGTTATATCGCCACGGGCGAGGGGGCGAATTACCCGACATTGCAGCGGGTGGCGCGGTCCATATCCGCAAGCCGCATCGCTAAAGCAGCGATCCCACAAGACCAGGCGGATGCCAACGCCTGAACAAGCAAAGACATGACGGCGGCCATATCGGCGCCGATGGAGACATGACATGCCGCAACCGGAAAAGACCCTATCCCGAGAACAGGAAACCGGCGAGTTGCCGAAGCTCAGTCGCATCTATGAGCGGCATCCGCTTTATGGCGTCGATCTCTTCATTTCGGGCAAGGAAGGCGCCAGTGATCTCAAGCTTCTGCGCGATAACGGCATCACCACCGTCGTCAATTGCGCCGTCAATCTGGATTTCAATTTCGTGGAACAGCCGCAGATCGTTTCCGATCATGAAGGCAGTGTCTATGGGCCGGGTGAAATCCGCTATTACAAGATCGGCCTGATCGACGGCGATGGAAATCCCGATACCCAGATGGTTGCTGCCCACTACATCCTGCGGGCGGCGCTGGAGCAGATCCTGCCGGACAAGCCGTCTTATCCCCGGCGGGAACGTGGCAACGTGCTGATCAATTGCCGCGGCGGCCGTTCGCGCTCCGTCGCCGTCGTTGCGCTCTTTCTGCACCTGACGTTGCCGGTGGAATTCCCGACGCTCGACGATGCCATCAGCTTTGTTCGCGTGAAGCGCGAATTGCCGGAAAACGAATGGTACAAGGCGCCGAAGCCCGTGCTTGCGGATTCCGCCCGCCGTGCCGCCGGGTGGATTACCATGATCGATGCCGCGCATTGAAGATGGCGGCGACTGCTGATTTGGTTCTGCAGGACTCATGCTTTTGGCAAAGCCGTAGCATCCGCCCCCGTCACCCCGGACTAGATCCGGGGTCCAGTGCGATCAAGCCCTTGATCGCAAAAGACTTGTTTCTCACGGCGCAGACGCGCCGTGACTGGATGCCGGGTCAAGCCCGGCATGACGGAAGAGAGATTCTCCTCGATCTGAGTTCCCCCGGCTCACGCCTCATGAAGCGCATTGTTCCACGCCCGGACCTTTTCGATATTCCTGTCGGAACGGGAAACGATCTCGAATTCGAACCCATCTCCGGCAACACGCTCGCCGACCTCCGGAAGGCGATTGAGACGCCACAGGATGTAGCCCGCGACGGTTGAGTAGCGATCGGCATCGTCCACAAGGTCAATGTCGAGAAGGTAGGATGCCCTTCTGACATCGACGGCGCCGTCGATAAGCCAGGACCCGTCTTCGGCCTGTTCCGAAATCAGCAGTTCCTCGCCTTCGTCCGGGAATTCACCGGCGATCGCCTCGAGAATATCCGTCGGGGTGGTGATCCCCTGAAGCGTGCCATATTCGTCGATGATGACGGCCATCTGCAGCGGCGATTTGCGCAGCTGTTCCATGACCTGCAAGGCGGTGGCGCTCTCGTGTACGACAAGCGGCTGCCGAAGAGAGCTTTCGAGGTTCAGTCTTCCGTCCCGCAGAAGATCGCGCAGCAGGTCCTTCGTGGCAGCGACGCCGAGGAAGGAGTCCAGTTTGCCCTGGGCAAGCATCAGACGGGAATGGTCGAGTTCGAGCAGGCGGTTTCTCAGCGTGTCGGGATCGGCGTCGACATCCAGCCAGTCTATTTCCGTCCGTGGCGTCATGATCGAAACGACAGGGCGTTCGGCAAGCGTCAGCACGCCGCGGATCATGTCTTTTTCCTCGGATTTGAACAGATCGCTTCGCGCCGCCTGTTCCGCGATAAGGTCGGCGGTCTCGCCGAGGGGCTGTTCACCGACCCGGCCGCCCAGAAGCCGCAGGATGGCGTCGGAGGTCCGCTCACGCATGTCGCCGGCGGTGATGCGCCTTTCGCGGTTGCGCCTGCCGAGCTGGTTTGCCGCCTCGATCAGCACGGAAAAGCCGATGGCCGCATAGAGATAACCCTTGGGCAGGTGGAAACCGAAGCCTTCGACGATCAGGCTGAAGCCGATCATCAGGAGAAAACCAAGGCAGAGAATGACCACGGTTGGATGTTTCGACACGAAGGTCATCAGCGGTTTCGATGCCGCCATCATTACGGCCATGGCCACGCAGACGGCGGTGATCATCACCCAGAGATTATTGACCATGCCGACGGCGGTGATGACGCTGTCCAGCGAGAAGACCGCATCGAGCACGACGATCTGCACGATGACCTGCCAGAAGACCGCATGGACCACCTTGCCCTGCTTGGGTTTGTGGTCACCCTCCAGCCGTTCGTGCAGTTCCATCGTTCCCTTGGCGAGAAGGAAAGCGCCACCGAGAATGAGGATGAGATCGCGTCCGGAGAAGGAGAATTCCGCGATGGTGAAGAGCGGCCTTGTCAACGTGACGATCCAGGAAATCGAAAACAGCAGCAGGACGCGCATGATGAGCGCCAAGGACAGGCCGATGAGCCGCGCCCTGTGGCGCTGGTGCGGAGGCAGCTTGTCGGCGAGGATCGCGATGAAAACGAGGTTGTCGATGCCGAGGACAACTTCGAGGACGATAAGGGTAACGAGGCCGATCCAGATGTTCGGATCTGCGAGGAATTCCATGGTCAGGGGCCTTTATGGGAACGGGCGCGAACGCGCAAAGCCCCGGACTGAACATCCGAGGTTGAAACCCGTTTCGTTGAGGAAAACAAGAAAGGACGAGGCTGGCTTCGCTTTACGCAAGCCAGCCTCGTTCGGTGTCGACTATCGTCGCTACTGTCGCCTTCGTCAGGCATATCGCGGAATTATCCCACTATCAGTCAATTCTTGTGCAGCCGGAACTAGCAGGTTTTCAGTGGATGGAAAAGTATTTTTGCCTGCTTTAGCCGTGTGCCGGCAGGGAATGGCAATCTTTGCGTGCAAAAATAAGGTGATATCCGGCGCAAAGATGCCATGCACGGCGCTCTCTGTGCGATTGCCGATCATCAAGGAAAACCAGGTGGTTAGCGGGTTTTTTCGCCGATATCCGAGGTCGTCCGTCGGTCAATCGCCTTGCCATCGAGAATATTCTTCAAAATGTCGAGGCGGTCGTTGATCAGCCATCCATAATAGTTTTCGACAGGCAGGCGGTTCTTTTCGCCCGCATCCACAGCGGTGCGCAGGCGTTCAGCGCGACGCCGGGGCTGGCCGACATTGTAGAGGGTGGCGGTGATGCCCGGATTGCCGGAAATGTCGAAGCCTTTTTCCCGATAGGCGTCGATCGCGTCCCGCAAAATGGCGGCGATGTAGATGATGCTCCGGTCGGGATCCATGACATCGCGGTAAATATCGCCCGGGTTTTCCGCAGAAAGCCTCGGCAGGCCGCTGGTCCTGTTCACCAGGTCGGTCACCTGCAGGGCCGTCAAGGGGCTGATCTGACCCAGGCCAAAAGTCTGCCCGGCATAGAAAGGCTGGAAGAAGGCCCGCTGGAACGATATTGCCTCGTAGCTGACGCCGTCGACCACCTTACCCCGGAAATCTTCGTCCCACACACCGTCCCGGCAGCTCCATTGCTCGGACGCGCTGGCAAGCGCTTCGCAGGAGCGGAATTCCGGCCTTTCGAGAAACGCCTTTAAGGAAACGCCCTGATAGCTGAATCTTATATCAAGCGCCGCATAGGAAATGGCCTTGATATAATAGGTCTGCAGGCGATCCACGGCCGAAACATTGAAGGTATGTTCGCCGACAATCGCGCCAACGATGTGGACAGGGTCGATGCCGTAGGCGGTAGCAGCCTTCCTGATTTTGCCGAGAAGAGCAGGTTCGCTGTTCAGAAGATCGATCGTCTTGCGGAATTTTTCCTCATAGGTCGTGTAGAACGCTTTCGTCCTGATTGCCGACGTTCGAGGTATTTCCGGCTGCTCGACCGAACGGTTTCCGGGAGGCACGACGGTCATCTGCTGCGCCACCACATGGGAAGGAAACGAGGCCAGTGTCAGGATGACGGCGACCGCGCGGGTGGTCTTCGCAAACAGGCTCATGCAGCATTCTCTATGGTATGAATTATCCTTGCGGTGGCAATTCCTTCATAGGCAGGCGGTCCGCACATGGCAAGTTTTTGCCGCTCACTTTCCCGTTGCTGGCCGCGCGGGGGTGCCTGATCGCCCTCGCGTCAAAGCTTGTAGTTTTGAACGGTGGCGACACCGAACGGATTGAATTTATACTCGTCTTCCTCATATCGCGTGTCATCGGACAGTTCGGTGAGACGACCCTTCAGGGTGGCTTCAACGCCGTCGCGCGTCATCTGATCGGCGATCTCGTCAATCAGCGCGGCGATCTTCAGCTGCTCGGCATTGGTTGAGGGCTGCTGCTCGTCTTTTCGGGTGAAGTGCACCCGCACGTCGGGCAATCCGACCAGATGAAATCCGACGCTCCCCATTCCGTCCGCATCGCCGCCGATGGGACGGCGCGCAAAAGCCAGACGGCATGTTCTCGCAAGCGCCATTAGATCATCGGAGGCCGCTTCACGGCGCGACTGCTCGAAGAGTTCCTTCCACCGCCGCGCGCCATGGGCAACGCCGGCGCTTTCACCCTTTACCGCGACTGCGCCGTGATCGAGCATGTGCTGCACGAACATCAGCGCTTTCGCGGAGGTCGCCACGGCGGTGTTCGCATCCATGGACGGACCAAGCACATAAAGAACCGAACCGTGCCGGGCAACGGCGTCCTCATCGGCCTCCTGGTAAGCCTCCGGGTCGACACGATCCCAGCAGACATTGAAGGACCGCTCCATCCGGTCGTCCGGCTCATCCTGCGAATAGTCCTCGTCGAGACTGAAATCGGCGGCAAAGGTGTCGACGGCGGCGCGAGCGCTCTGCTGAAGTGCGGAAAGACCATTTTCCGCACCGAGAAAACAAAGGACATGGCGCGGTTTGTACTCGGAGCGGGGCTCGGCAAATGCCGGCGGCTTGCCCGCCGCCCTGCCAAGAGAAGGCCTTGTCAGCACAAGACCGCCCAGAAATGCGAGAACGCCGCGACGCCCTGAATTCATCCGATGTCCCCATGGTTTCCGTCAAACAGGATAAGGATATTTATACCGGCGCGTGTATTTCAGGCCATATCGTTTTTCATGATTTTCGAAGATATTCCGGTGTTGGCTGGCCTCGACCGCTCAGATGTAATGAACCTGACGGTCGGCAACGGTGAGTGTGACCCGCTGGCCGGGTGGCGCATATCGGGCATCCTGCGCGCTCGGATGTTCGACCTTCAGCGCAACGCCTGAGGCATCCATCTGATAACGCACCGTCGGGCCGACAATACTGATGTCCTTCACCTCTGCGATAAAAGATACGGTCGCCCCTTCCGCCGTGCCTCTGATCGCCAGGGCATGTGGCGGGATGACAGCGGTCCGCTCGAAGCGGCTGCCGGTGATGCGTGACATGTCATCGGCGGAAATGATGTTGGCATCGCCGATGAAACCGGCCACGAACAGATTGGCCGGCCGGTAATAGAGCTCCTGCGGCGATGCGGTCTGGGCGATCTGGCCTGCGTTCATCACCGATATGCGATCGCCGAGTGACAGTGCCTCGTCCTGATCATGGGTGACGAGGATGCTGGTGAGACCGCTTTCACGCTGGATGCGTTTCAGCTCGTCGCGCAGACGCTTGCGGATTTGCGCATCGAGTGCCGAAAGCGGTTCGTCCAGCAGAAGCAGCTTGGGTTCCAGCACCAGGGCGCGGGCGAGCGCCACGCGTTGTTTCTGGCCGCCGGACAATTGGTGTGGCCGCCGGTCGGCGTGGTCGCTGAGAGCAACGGTTTCCAGTGCTGCGAAGACCTTGTCGTCGATTGTTTTTTTCGCCAGCCGGCGCTGTTCCAGGCCAAAGGCGAGGTTCTGTCGCACCGTCATGTTCGGAAACAGCGCATAATGCTGAAACACCATGCCGATGCCGCGATCCTTCGGCGCCAATGTGTCGATCCGCCGGCCATCAAGCGCGATGGAACCGGACGAAGGCGAGACGAGACCGGCGATGGAGCGCAGCAAGGTCGTCTTGCCGCAACCGGATGGTCCGAGCAGCACATGCATCTCGCCCTTGTCGATGGCAAGCTCGATGGTGTCGAGAACGGTGGCATTGCCATAGGTGGCGCTGACATTGTCGATCGCAAGATAGGTCATGATGCACGCTCCGTGTCCCGGACCATCAGAAAGGCGATCAGGGTAAAGGCAAGGATGAGCAGGAAATAGAGAATGACGATGACGCTGGTGATGCGGCCGCTGAGGCTGCGCTGCGCGAACATGTACATCTGCAGGGTTTCGAAATTGCCGCCGACCAGCATCTTGGCATAGACGAATTCGCTGAACAGCGTCGCGAAATTGAGCACGATCGCAACCGCGATGGATGGCAGGATGCTGGGCAGGACGACGCGCCGCAGGATGGCAAGGTCGCTCGCGCCAATCAGCCGGCCGGCATCCAGAAGTTCGGTGATGTCGAGATTGCGTAAACCGTTCTTCACCGCGATATAAAACATCGAAAAGCAAAGGGGCACATAGGTCAGCACCAGCACCAGCGGTGAGCCGCCGATCTGCAGCGGCGGTGCGGAAAATATCCTGAGATAACCGACCACGAGAATGATGCCGGGGGCTGCGTAGGGCAAGATCACCAGCCGTGCGAACCAGCGGTCGAGCGCCGGCCAGTAGATATGGGCGGAGACGACCGCCGGGACGATGATGATTGTTGCAATCGTCAGGGCGGCAGCTGCAACCAGGGTGGAACGCAGGAGGGCCGCATGGAAACGTGGGTCCGACAGGATGGTGACGAAATTGCTGGCGGTCAGACCCGCCGGCAGCAGGGTTCCGGACCAGTCGGTCGCAACCGCATTCATCATGGTCGCCAGAAGCGGCGATATCATTACCAGCGCCATGACCCACAGAAACAGGCTCGATCCTTTTGAATGGCGCTGCGTCATCGGCGCTTTTCTCCCGCCAGTATCTGGCTTGCCGTGATGGGGGCGAGGAGCGCGAGCAGCAGACATATGGCAATCGCGTTGGCGAGATTGGGGTCTGAGAAGATATCGCCCGATACCAGTTCGCTGATGCGGATGGTGACGACATTGATGCTGGTGCCGGTGAGCGCGAAGGTCGTCGCGAAGGTGCCCATGGCGTTGGCGAAGAGCAGAATGGCGATTGCCACGAGCTGCCGCGCGACGGTCGGCATGCCAATTTTCAGCCAGAACCGCAGCTTTCCGACACCGATCAGCGCCGCCGCCTCTTCGATGTCCTGACCGACGGCGGTAAGTGCCGGCGTGATCAGGAGCGTCGCCAGCGCCACCTGGAAATAACAATAGGCGATGATGAGCCCGGTAAGGGAATAGACGTTGAAATCGTTGATCAGTCCCAATTCCTTCAGGAGAAGCGTGAACATGCCGTTCAGCCCGAAGAGGAAGATGAGCGCCATGGCGAGCGGCACGCCGGCGAAGTTGGCGCCGATATTGGCAAAGGCCATGACGGTGCGGCGGGTGCCGCCCGATCTTGCTCTCAACGCCACCGCCACCAGAAAGCCGAGGACGAGGCCCGCCGCCGTGCTTGCGAGCGAAATGATCGTCGTAGTCAAGAAGGACTGCAGGTAAAAGGCATCGGTGAGGATGGTGCGATAATTGGCGAGCGACACCGCGCCGCCGGCGATAAAACTGTCGCTGACGACACTCGCAAGCGGCCAGACGACGAGAATGGCGAGCACCACCAGAAAGGGTGCTGCCAGTAGCCGCATCTGGCGATTTTGCGTGCTCATACAGTCAATAATCCCTGCGGCACGGACAGACCGTGGTCGGGAATGGCGAGGAGCGTGCAGATCAGCCCGGCAATCTCCGTCTGCGAGAGCGTTGCGTCCGGATCGAGCGTGAAGCCGTCGCCGAAAGTATAGAAGGGCACCAAGGCCTCGGTTTCATGCGGTCCGCCGTGGTTGCCGTCGTCACTCATGCCGTGATCGCTGGTGACGATGATGCTGTATCCCGCCGCCTGCCAGGCCGGCAGATAACGCGCCAAAAGGTCTCCGGCAGCGCGGGCGGCGTTGCGATATTCCCGCGTGCCGCCGCCGTGCCTGTGGCCTTCATTGTCGATATTCATCGGGTGGATAAGAAGGAAATCGGGGCTGTGCCGGCGCAGCAGACCATCCGCATCGGCAAAGACATGGTCATCCGGATAGTGATCGGCCCAATAAAACGAGCCGTGGCGAATGCCGCCGTCGAAATTCTCGATATGGCGGAATTCCGGAGAAAACGGCGCCTGATTGTAAAGCTCGAAATACCAGTGATAGGCGGATGCGGCGGTGGAGCGCCCGGCAGCGCTTGCCAGCGAGAAAACATTGGGAAAACGGGACCGGCGAACCACACCATTGCTTGTGACGCCATGGGCGACCGGCGGCAATCCCGTCATCAGCGTTTCGTAAAGCGGTCGGGAAATTGATGGCAATTCGCTGCGCACCGCATAGGCTGCGGCCTTTCCGGCTGCGACCAGTCCCTCCATATAGCCGAGGCAGTCACGGGCCGTCGCATATCGCAGGCCATCCAGCAGGATGAAGATCGTCTTTTGCATCGCTTTCGTCTCGTCTTTCGGCCGGTCGGGTTGCACCGGGGTATTTTTAGCATGTTCCGCGGGGTCGATGCCCGCGGAACATTCGTTCGGTTTTTAAGCGGTTCGCACCGGGTTACATCTTCGGGGCGACGCTGGCGCGCCAGAGGTTGACCAGCTTGCCGGCGGCCTGGGTCCAGACGGCGGCATTGATCGGGCGTGCCTTGGCATATTGTTCCGATGGCAGCAGGCGTTCCTTGGCCTGCGGCGTCAGGGTGATGCGGTCGATGCGGATCGGACGGGCGTAACCAACCGCCAGATTATTCTGGCCGGCATCGCTCAGGATATATTCGCGCGCCAGCTTGGCGGCATTTGGCTGCTTGGCGAATTTGTTGATGATGGTCGCATAACCGCTGGTGACAGAGCCGTCCGAAGGAATGACGACCTTGAACTTCTCGCGGCCGACGACGTCGCGATAGTTGAGGGCGTTGAAGTCCCACATCGGTGCGACCTGGATTTCGCCCTTTTCCATGGTAGCCGGATTTGCACCATTGGCCAGCAGACGGCCTTTTTCAGCCAGCTTGGCGAAGAGATCGACGCCCGGCTGGAGGTTTTCTTCGCCGCCGCCCATGGCGATGGCGGCCGCCAGCACGGCGGCATTGTCCTGCGCGCCCGAACCGACATTGGCGAGCGAAACCTTGTAGTCGCCCTTGAGCAGATCGGCCCAGGACGCGGGCGGGTTCTTGACGTCTGCGGAGATCAGGAAGGCGATCGTGCCGGTATAACCGATGACCCAATGACCGTCCTTGTCCTTGGCCCAATCGGGCACCTGGTCCCAGGTTGTCGTCTTGTAAGGCTGGGTAACGCCGCGGGCCACCGCGATCGGGCCGAATTCGAGGCCGACATCGCCGATATCCGCCGTCGCATTGGCGCCTTCATTGGCGAATTTCGCGATTTCCTCGCCGCTGCTCATGTCTGTATCGGCGTGTTTCAGGCCGTATTTCTCGGTCAGTTGGATCCAGGTGTCCTTCCAGTTCGCCCAGCCATCCGGCATGCCGACGCTGTAGATGGCACCTTCCTTGCGGGCGGCGGCTTCGAGGGCCGGAAGGTCCTGTGCCTGAGCCGAAAGGGGAAGGGTGAAAACGGTGAGAAGGGAAAGGGAGAGTATCGAATTTCTCATGGGCTTTGCTCCTTGGTCTAGACCAGTTGCATGCTCATTATCCGTTGGCTATGACAGGCCAATGACGTTTTCAGCGCAGATGTAAAACGCGCCCGCCATTTTTTGACGGCCACGGAACGAAGGGCGATGATGTTGGGCAAAGAAGCGAACAGCGACCGAGTGGATATCGACGGCGGCCGGCGAGGTGGACTGGAGCAGCAATTGCGGCAGGCCATTGTCGCAGGCGATGTGGTGAAGGATGGTCGCCTTCTCTCCGAGCGGCAATTGATTGCACGATATTCCACCACGCGCATCACGCTGCGCGAGGCCCTCTTTCATCTTGAAATCGACGGGCTGATCTTTCGGGAAAGCCGGCGCGGCTGGTTTGTTTCCGGGCCGCGCCTGGTCTACAGCCCGCTGCACCGGTCGCACTTCCACCGCATGGCCACTGAGCAGGGACGGTCTGCCGAAACGATACTGGTTGAGGCCGAAGCCGCCGCGTTGCCGGAAGAGCTCGCCGCCCTCATGCGGTGCGAGCCGGGGACGCGGTTCTGGCGTATCCGCAGAAAGCGCAGGATCGACGGCCGGCTGGTGCTTTTCGTTGAGCATTATCTTTCGGCTGAGATTTTCCCGGACATCCTGCAGCATGATCTTACCCGGTCCCTGACGACGATTTATCAGGACAGCTATGCGATCACCTACGGCCCGGCCTATTTTGAAATCAACCCCGTCGCCTTGCGCGGATATCCGGCCCAGCATCTCGGCTGCAGCGAAGGGGCCTACGGCCTGAAAATCACGCGCGTCAATCAGGACCAGCACGGCCGCATCATCGATTGCGATCTCGAATATTGGCGCCATGACGCCATATCGGTGCGCGTTGAAACCGATCAGCAGGGTTCGCTTGCGGGCTGACACACGGGGCGGGATGCGGGGCTCTATTCTTCCACCGGTCCCGTCTCGCCGCCCGGTTCAGGCTCCGATGGTCGTGCCGACCGTGACGCGGCCGGGTAAGCGCCCGTCATGCTGGCAAACTGGATGTCGTTTTGCGCAAAGGCGTCCTTCAGCATCGAATAGGCCTTGCGGCGCACTACCGAGGATTGCCCGCCGGCGCGCAGCATCATGCCGAAGCCGAGTGTCATGCCATATTCGCCGAAGTGCTCGACGCCTTTCAGCTTGACGGTCTCGATCAGGAACGGTCCGAATTCCGGGTCTTCCTTGAGCGCCCTGCCGATTTCCTTGGTGATGGCCTTGACCTTGGCGATGTCTGTATCGAAGGCGACGGTGACCATGAATTTGTCGATCGACCAGTCGCGGCTCATGTTTTCGACGGCGCCGAGCGATCCGAACGGCACGGTGAAGATCGGCCCGCGATGGTGCCGCAGCTTGACCGAGCGGATGCTGAAGGATTCGACAGTGCCGCGATAGGAGCCGCTCTGAATATATTCACCGACGCGGAAGGCGTCGTCGATCATGTAGAACACGCCACTGATGATGTCCTTGACAAGCGTTTGCGAACCGAAACCGATGGCGATGCCGAAGATGCCAGCGCTTGCCAGTAGAGGCCCGATATTGACGCCGAGTTCCGATAGCGCCGTCATGACCGCGACAGCCGCGATGATGATGCCGAGCATGTTGCGAAGGATCGGCAGAATGGTCAAAAGCCGGTCGTCCTGCGGCTGGCTGCCCGGATGGCCACTCACTGGATCAACGGCGGGTGCGCTCAGCTCCAGCCGACGCGCGATCATCGACTTGATGGCGATCCAGACGAGATCGGCTAGAAGCAGGATCAGTGCCCCGTGCAGGACGCCAACGACGATCGATGTCAGCAAAGCGCCGTCGGGCAGGGAATCCGGATGGGCGCGAACGAGGAAGATCAGCCACACTATGGCGGTTCCGACGACGACAAGCCGCACGCCGCGCTCGGCCAGAACCGGGCGCAGATCGCTTTCCCCGTAGCCGCCCATATCCGTTGCGAGCTTTCGCGCCGCGACGCCGAGTGTGGAGGCAAGGCCGGGCAGAACAAGCGCATAAAGCCCGATCCAGAACAGGACGCCGGCACCGGCGAGCCGCAGCCCGAAGAGGATGATGAGGCCGAAGATCAGCGCGACATCGATTGCCCTTGTGCGTTCCGAACCCGGCTCGCCGCCGGGGCGTCGCCAGATCCAGATGCCGGCGAGCAGGAACAGGAAACCGACCATGGCGGCGGATAGAAGCCCGAGCGTGTCGCGGGGAACGCCGAGATTTTCCAACGTCCTCAGCAGAGCCCAGAAAATTCCGGCAAGCGTCAGGAGCCATGTCCAGCGCACGATCCAGAAATCGCGCCGTGTATGGGCCTCCCGGCCAATGATCTGGCGCAACAGGCCGGCAAAGGCAAAAAGCAGGGGCAGAATGACGCTCATCGCAAGCCAGGGCAACAGAATGGCGCTCAGCAGGGGCGGCCACTGGATGGCGAGGAACATGGTCGTGATGGCAAGCCCGTAACCGAAGACGGGCAGGAGCTTTCGGGACACGACGGCCGAGGCTTCCTTGCCGATATCCACGCCGTTTTTGCGGGATGCCTGCATCACGATGATCCGGTTCGTGGCGATGCCGCCGGCAATGCCTGCGCCGAACAGGATCAGCACATGCAGCAGAAAGATGGGGGAACCATAGGCGCCGATCTCGTCGCCAAGTCTTCCCAGCGCGGAGGTCACCTGCGCCGACATGACGGGCAGGTCGGCTGCAATACGGGCCAGATGTTCGCGCCGTTTGCTCGCCCATTGGTCGAGGTCGCTCAACTGGCTCTGCGGCGTCAGTTGCGGCGGCGGCTCGGCACCCGTTGCCGCAAGCTTTTGCGTGAGCAGTGCGCGAACGTCATCCTGCCCGAGAAGCTGCAGCAATTGATCGACCTTCTGCTCCGTCGTCTGTTGCGGGGCGGGCGGTTTGGCGGGGGGCGGCAGTTCCTGTGCGCCAAGGCTGGCTATCCCCAGCAGGAAAAGTGCGACGGCTGCGGCCGCAATTGCTCTGAGGAGTGAGGTGAGGGTGATCATCGGTCCGCTCCGCACCATCCAGGCAGATGCCGCGCATCGTGCGAGCGCGCCAACACCAGTGCTTCCGCCACGGCGTCCTCGAAGGAATGCCGCAGCTCTTTTTTGCCCACCCGGCGACGCAGGAAGTCGGCCCAGAGAAATTCGCTGAAAGGCGCCTCGATCTTGGCAAAACCGCCGGCGTCACGAACGGCACCTGCAAGTGAGCGGAAAGGATCATCTTCGAGGTCCACGATCTGTTTCGGAAGATCGGCGGTGGGGCGGCGCACACCGTCCGCGTCGAAAGGATAGACGAAGTTGCGGTGGTCCATGACCGACCAGAATTCCTCTTTGCCGAGATGGGAAAGATCGGCAACGATGCTTGTCAGCACATGCTTCACCCCCTCGTTGTGCAAGGCCAGAGCGAGGTGGTGATGATCGACAAGGTAAAGGCGCTGCTTGTAGCCGACAACGACCGGCACCATGTGGTGGCCGAGGAATTCGGCCCCCTTTTCCGACTGGATGGCGGCCCATTGCCGGCGCTTGGTTTCAACCTCCCGCAGGCCAACTGTCATCTGCGTTGGCCTGAGCGAGAGGATTTCAACCGGGCTGAGATGCGGTTCAAGGTTGTTGGGCATGGCTCTCCTCCCGGCGCATGGCCGCCGTTACGGCATCATCGACGCTGAAATTGCTGCGGGCAACCATGTCGTTTCCGCCGCCGGCGAGCAGCAGATCCCGCACGTGGTCATGCACCCGCGCATAATAAACCACGATGCCGCTATGCTGCATCGAGGCATCGAACTCCAGAAGCGCATCGAGCGCGGTGGAATCCAGTTCGAATGTTTCCTCAAGGCTCAAGATCGCGACCCGCAGCTCCGGCCGGGCGGCGATCCGTTTTGTGACGGCGGCGAGGATCGGTTCCGCATTGCCAAAGAAAAGCGGCTGCGCGGGCCTGAGGATGATCATGCCGGACACATCCTTCGCATCCGGGTGGCGTTCCATGTCGACAAAGTCGTGGCTGTCGCCCAGCCGGCCGAGATGCATGACGTGCGGCAGCGACAGCCGGCGAACGAAGACGGCGAAGGACAGGGCGACCGCGACCAGCATGCCGTTGAGAACGCCGAATGCAAGCACGCTGGCCGCAGCCGCAAGCGCCAGATAGGCATCGTTGCCGAGTCTCCAGAGACGGATGATCGGTGTGGGATCGAGCGCGTGCAGAAGCGCCACGGCAATGACGGCGGCGAGAACCGCTTGCGGAATGAAAGCGAACCACCCGGACGCGACGAGGCTGAAGGTGGCAAGGCCGATTGCAGCGATGGCCGAGGCGAGCCGGCTCTGCGGGCCGACCGCCTCGCTTGCAGCTCCAGCGGAAAAACCCGCACCGACCGGCATGCCCTGCACGGCGGCGCTGGCAATATTGGCAAGCCCGAACGCTCTTAGTTCACGATTGGAATCGACGCTCTCGCCGTGACGCAGCGAAAAGCTGCGCACCGTGCCCCAGGATTCTGCAAAGAGAATGAGGACGAGCGGCGGCGCGAAGCGGGCGACATGGGCGACGTCGTCGAGCGAGACGGAGAATGGTCCGGCCCATATGCCGGCAAGGTCAATCGCGCCGACGACGGCGACCCCCCGGCTTTGAAGATTGAGCAATATCGACACGGCGATGCCGGCCACGATGACGACGAGGCTGCCTGGAATGGCCGGACGTCTGCGCAGGAGAAGCAGCACGGCAAGGGCAATTACGCCGACGGCGATGCTGTCAGGGTTCCAGTCCTGAGGATGAGACAGGATTTGCAGGAGGATGGCCAGCGGTTCTCCGGTCGTTTCCTTTATTCCGAACAGGCTCGGCAATTGCTTGATCGTGATCAGAATGGCGAGGCCGAAAGCAAAACCGCGCAGCACCGGACGCGAGATCACACTCGACAGCGCGCCGAGCCGGGTGACGGCCGCAAGAAGAAACAGCACGCCCACCAGAGCAACCGTAATGGCAACGAGCAGCATCTTCTGCGCGGGCGTGACGGAAAGCGTTGCCAGCATGGCCGCCAGAATTGCCGCGGAAGAGGATGTGGGCGAGACAACCGCAAAACGGCTCTGGCCAAAGAAAGCGTAAACGATGCAGCCCATGATGGCGGCGAGGATGGCGTGCTGGGCCGGAACGCCGGCAATGCCCGAATAGGCGATGGCTTCCGGCAACATCAGGCCGGCAATCGACAATCCCGCAATCACATCGCGCCGGTTTACTGTTATGGGCATGGAGTGGCGACCGCATTGACGGTGACAAAGGCAAGGAAACTTTCACCCGGTAAGATCACGATTCTCCACCATGTTCCCAATGGGATAGAGGTTTCACCCATTGCGGATGCAAGTCAAAGTTTAAATCGTGCTTCCGAGATATTTCGCTCGTTCCGGGGCGGCCTGGTGCTGGTAATCGTGCGGCCGGCGGTGGCGCCCTCCCGATTTAGCCCCGTCAGCCGCCGTACTGGTCGTCGGTGACGTGGTCCATCCAGTCCACGACCTTGCCGTCCTTGACTTCCTGAAGCGCAATATGGGTCATGGCGACATTGGGCGCGGCGCCGTGCCAGTGTCTTTCGCCCGGCGCGAACCAGACGGTGTCACCGGGGCGGATTTCCTCCACCGGGCCACCCTCGCGCTGCACCCGGCCAAGGCCTGACACCACGATCAGGGTCTGGCCGAGCGGGTGGGTGTGCCAGGCGGTGCGGGCGCCGGGTTCGAAGGTGACCTGCGCGCCCTGCACCCGCTCGGCATCGAACGGGTTGAACAGCGGATCGATGCGGACCGTACCGGTGAACCAGGCCTCGGGGCCTTTGGCGGATGCCCGTGCTCCAGCGCGCAATATTTCCATGGTCATTCTCCTGATTTGGATCGTGGGGTGATTTGATGCGGGAATTCTCTCCTTGTCCACAGGGGAGTGAAAAACTGATCAGGCGGACAGGCCTAAGGTGCTTTTGCAAAGGCCGGCGCTCCGATCGGTTGTGAGGATTATCCCGCTGTTTTCGGGAGCATTTTTTGGCGCTTGCAGCACATGTTTTCCTCCGTCCAGACCCGGCAACAAAAATCATTCTCGGGATTGACTCATTTATGAAACCGGTTACATTCATCGATGTAAACGGTTTCATTAGTTAAAAACCGTGCTTGGAGGAGCAAATTTTCATGTTTAAACATTTGATGGCTGCCGCCGCCATGGTGCTTGCGGCCGGCACGTCCGTGCACGCCCAGGAGCATAGCTTCAAGATCGGTCTTTCCAATTCTTTCGTCGGCAGCGAATGGCGCACGCAGATGATAGAGGAAGCCCAGGCTGCCGCAAAAGCTTGGGGCGAAAAGGGCGTCAAGGTCGAAGTCGTCGTTCAGAGCGGCAATGTCGATGTGCAGGGGCAGATCGGCCACATCCGCAATTTCATGAACCAGGGCGTTGATGCAATTCTCATCAATCCCGGCAGCCCGACGGCCTTCGATCCGATCTTTGCTCAGGCGAAGGCGCGCAACATTCTCGTCATCGCAACCGACGCTGAAGTGTCTTCGAAGGACGCGATCTATGTCGGCATCGACCAGAAGGCCTGGGCGGCGCAGTCCGCACAATGGCTTGCGGATTCGCTGAAGGGCAAGGGAAGCGTCGTCGCCATCAACGGCATCGCCGGCAACCCCGCCAACGAAGCCCGCGTCGCCGGCTACCGCGAAGTGTTCAAGAAATATCCCGACATCAAGGTGCTGAACGAAGCCAATGCGAGCTGGGACCAGGCGCAGGGCCAGCAGGCCATGCAGAACCTTCTCGCCACCTATCCCGATATCAGCGGTGTGTGGGTGCAGGACGGCATGGCCGATGGCGCATGGCGCGCAATCGAAGCCGCCGGCAAGACCAAGGACATCGCCGCGACAGGTGAAATCCGCAAGGACTTCATGACGCGCTGGGAAAAGGAAAAGTTCAATTCCGGCGCTTCGGTCAATCCTCCCGGTGTCATGGCCAGCGCGCTCAACGTTGCGGTTCTGAAGCTGCAGGGCAAGGAATTCAAGGACGGCGTATTCGGCGGCACTTACGGCAACGCCATCTATATTCCGATCCCCTTCGTCAGCAACGACAACCTCGCGGACAACATCAAGTCCGCCGAAGGCAAGCCGGGCTACTGGTCCGTCACGGCAACCGTGACGCCGGAACAGGCTGGCGAGTTCTTCAAGTAAGATCAGTCTCGGGCTGGCGGCGAAGGCCAGCCCGAACCTGAAACTCGAGTGCGGATCGCGTCTTTCACGTGTCCGTCGGTGACGAAGCACAATGACAAGTACAATTCGGGGACATGCGATGGCGAACGCTCTGGAGGCGGCCGGCATAACGAAGAATTTTGGCGCCGTGCGCGCGCTTTCCGACGGCAGGCTGACCGTCGGCCGTGGCGAAATCCATGCGCTGCTGGGTGCGAATGGTTGCGGCAAGAGCACGCTCTGCAAGATCGTTGCGGGTGCGGTCGCGCCGACCAGCGGCACGATCAGGTTCAACGGCGAGGACGTGCGCTTTAAAAGCCCGCGTGACGCTGAAAATGCCGGCATCGCACTGTTCTACCAGGAACTCAGCCTCATTCCGCAGCTTTCCGTCGCTGACAATATTTTTCTCGGTCGCGAGCCGAAGCGCGGCGTTTTCGTAGACAGCAAGGCCTTGAAAGCCGGGGCGCAAAAGCTGATCGCGCTTTTTGACGGGGTTGCCGGGGCAGGACTGGAGCCGGATGCGATCGTTGGCAATCTGCCGCCCGATCA
Organism: Rhizobium sp. X9; assembly: GCF_018873185.1. Taxonomy (NCBI): domain Bacteria; kingdom Pseudomonadati; phylum Pseudomonadota; class Alphaproteobacteria; order Hyphomicrobiales; family Rhizobiaceae; genus Rhizobium; species Rhizobium sp. X9. The sequence continues at coordinate 1,999,068 of NZ_CP071312.1, forward strand.
GCGCCAGCTCGTCGAAATCCTCAAGGTCTTCGCCCAGAATGCCAGCCTGATGATCATGGATGAGGCGACGGCGGCGCTCGATGGCCGCCAGTCCGAGCGCTTTTTCGAGATCCTCAGGGCCAAGAAGGCCGACGGTGTCTCCACCATCATGATTTCCCACCGTCTCGATGAGGTTTTCGCGGTCTGCGACCGCATCACCGTCATGCGTAACGGCGCGACCATTTCTGAACTCGATACCGCCGCCACCACCCGCGAAGCCGTCGTGCATGATATGGTCGGCGATGTCCGCGCCGCACCCGCACGCCAGCAGGGACGTGCAGATGCAGCGCCCAGCCTGAAAGTGACGGATGTTGCGGGCGAGGGCGTTCGCGGTGTCACTCTGGAAGCCTATCCGGGTGAAATCGTCGGTCTGGCCGGCCTGCAGGGGCAGGGCCAGTCGGCCTTGCTGAAAGGCCTTTTCGGCGCCAGCCCCTTTGCCGCAGGGCAAATCCAGTTCGAGGGCCGGGACGTCGTTATCGGCAAGCCGTCGCAGGCGGTTCACAACGGTTTTGCCTATGTGTCGGGTGATCGCGGTCGCGATGCCTCGCTTCAGGGCCGGTCGATCTTCGAAAATCTCGTCGCGGCTCTCATGGTGCGTGAAAAGATACGGCTAGTCCGGCCCGCGACGCTGAAGCCGCGTGTGCTGAAGGTTGCGGACGACATGAAGACGAAATTTGCCGGCATGGACATGCCGATCGGCACGCTTTCGGGCGGAAACCAGCAGAAGATTTTCATTTCCCGCTGGCTTGCTACCGCGCCGAAACTGCTTCTGCTCGACGATCCGACCAAGGGCATCGATCTTGGCGCCAAGGCCGATCTCTTTGCGCTGATGCGGCAGCAGGCTGACGCGGGCGCGACCATTCTTCTCTACTCCTCGGAAGATGCGGAAATCCTCGAATATGCCGACCGTATTCTCGTGTTCAATGGCGGGCGCATTTCTGCGGAGCTGACCGGAGCCGACATGACATCCGTAAACATGACCCGCGCCGCCTATGGAGACGCCGCATGAGCTCTTCCGGTTTTCTGCGCAAGCAACCCTGGATCATAACCCTCGTCGTTCTGGCCGTTCTCATCGGCGTGAACACGTTTCTGCAGCCATCTTTCGTGCAGCCGGCCGTATTGCAGTCAAACCTGACGACGTTTCTTCCGCTGATCCTGGTCGCCATCGGGCAGACCTATGTCATTCTGGCGGGAGACATCGATCTCTCGGTTGGCAGCATAGTGGCGCTCGCCAATGTCGTCACGGTCAGCGTCATTGCCGCGCTTGGCGGAACGACGGGTGCCGTCGTCGCCGGCATGGGAGCGGGAATTGCGGTCGGACTGATCTGCGGACTGGTCAATGGCCTGTTCATATCCGGCCTGCGCTTCCAGCCCATCGTCACCACCTTCGCGACAGGCATCATCTTCGCCGGGCTTGCCATCTGGGTTTTGCCGCAGGCCGGCCTTCCGGTGCCGGAAGCCTATTGGCAGACCTATTCCGGCAGCTTCATCGGCCTGCCCTTCGTGCTGTGGGTACTGCTGGGAGGCATTGCCTTTACGCTGATCGTATCGCGCATTCCGTTCCACGTTCATTTGCTGGCCGTCGGCGGCAATCGCACCGGCGCTTTCCAGACGGGTCTGCGCCTCTCGGGTATCCGCATCGGCGCCTACATGATTTCCGGTCTGTTTTCGGCGCTCGCAGCGCTGTGCCTGACGGGTGAGACCGCCTCTGGCGATCCGCTTCTCGGCGCAAGCCTTGCGCTCTCCTCCATCTCGGCGGTGGTTCTCGGCGGCACAGCACTTTCCGGCGGGTTTGGCAGTTCCACGGGGTCGATAGCGGGCGCTCTGGTGCTCGGCATGATCGGCAATGTGATCTTCTTTGCGGGGCTACCTTTCGAGTACCAGACGCTGGTGCAGGGTTTGATCGTGCTGACGGCGCTTGCCGGCGGTGTTCTGGTGACGAGGCGTTGACATGACCAATCCCGGCTTGCAAATCAAATCCCTCCTTACCGATCCCCTGACCATTGCCATTGGCGCGTCAGTCTTCTTGCTGCTGGTCGGCGAATTATTGTCGCCCGGCTTCGCGCAGGGGTCGCAGATCGTGCGGCTGCTGACGATCGCCGCCATTCTCGGCATTGTCGCGGCGGGGCAGAACCTCGTCATCCTCGGCGGGCGCGAAGGCATCGATCTGTCCGTCGGCGCGATGATCTCGCTTGGCGCGGTCCTTGCCGGCAACATGATGAACGGCCAGAATGCGGGAATCCCGCTTGCCATTCTTGTTGCAGGCGGTGTTCCCTTCCTGATCGGCCTCATCAACGGCCTCGGCATCACCTTCGTGCGCATTCCGCCGCTGGTCATGACACTCGGCATGACGGCGGTCATTCAGGGCGGGCTGGTGGTTTATTCGCAGGGCGTTCCCTCCGGTGCGGCCGCACCTCTTCTGGCAGGCTTCATCAACCGGCCGCTCGTCTTCGGCATTCCGGGCGTCCTCTTCGTCTGGCTTGGCATCGCCGCGATCATGCTGTTCGTGCTGCGCCGTACGGCCTTCGGTTTCTCCATTTACGCCATCGGCTCCAATGAGCGGGCGGCAACGCTGGTCGGATTGCCCGTGTCTTTGATCCGCACGTTGCTCTACGGCCTGTCCGGCCTGTTTGCCGGGCTGACCGGGGTCTGCGTGATCGGTTATACCGGCACCTCCTTCATTTCCGTCGGCGACCAATATGTCCTTCCGTCGATCATCGCGGTCGTCATCGGCGGCACCTCGCTTGCCGGCGGTGCGGGCGGATATATCGGAACGATGGCCGGGGCAGTTGCACTCACCATTCTGCAAAGCGTACTGATAACGCTCAACCTCGATGTATGGGCCCGGCAGATCATATTCGGTGTCACGTTACTTGCGCTGATGCTGCTTTATGGCCGCCAAAAGCAGCTGCGTGTGTGACAGATGAGCAAAGACCAAGGTTCGAATATCAGGGAAGTTGCAGCTCTTGCGGGCGTTTCGATCGCGACCGTATCGCGGGCGCTGCAGCAACCCGACAAGGTTCGCCCGGAAACCCGGAAGAAGGTTTTCGACGCCGTCCGGCAGGCGAACTTCGTCCCCAACGCCCAGGCCGCGAGCTTCCGGCGTCAGTCCAACAACACCGTCATTCTCCTCGTTCGCGATATCGGCAACCCGTTTTATCTCGAAATCTACAAGGGTGTGGAGGAAGCGGCAGGCGAAGCGGGCTTCAAGGTGTTGATGGGCGATGCCCGCAATGACGAACACCGCGTGGCAACCCATATCGACATGGTCCGGCAGAAACATGCCGATGGCCTCATCCTGATGACCGGACAGTTCCCGTCCGAGCTTCTCGATCAGGGCGACGCGCTGCCGCCGATCGTCATCGCGTCAGAAACCGTGCCCGGCCTCGCGCTGCCCACCGTCAAGGTCGACAACCGCGCCGCTTCCATCAACGCCATGCGCTACCTCATCGAGGCGGGACATCAAAGGATCGTACATCTGGCCGGTCCCGTCCCGGAAAGTCTGGCGCAGGAGCGTTTCGATGGTTATCGCGCGGCACTTGCCGAAGCCGGCATCGCTTATGCCGACGAACTTGTCGTGACGGGCGATTACAGCATCGAGGCCGGCCGTCAGGCAATTGCCAGCCTTCTCGAAGGCGACATTTCCTTCACCGCCATCTTCGCATCGAGCGACCAGATGGCGATTGGCGCGATCAGCGAGTTGCGCGGGCGCGGGCTTTCGGTTCCGGCCGATGTCTCGGTCATCGGCTTCGACGATATCATTTTCGCCAATGCCTTCGAACCGCCGCTGACGACGGTGCGCCAGCCGCGACAGGAAATGGGCCGCAAGGCCATGGCGCTGATGGTCGACCGGCTGAACGGCAAACGCACGGCCGAAACCATCGTGCTGGAGACGGAACTGGTGGTGCGCGGCTCGGTCGCGCCCTGCCGCCCGCCGCACCGGTAGCGGCCAGATTGTGAATGCAAGGAGTGTAAGGACATGAAGACGATCAAAGGCCCGGCGATTTTCCTCGCACAATTTGTCGGGGACAAAGCCCCCTTCGACACGCTCGACAATCTCGGACAATGGGCGGCTTCCCTTGGTTACAAGGGCATTCAGGTGCCGACCGATCCCAAGCTCTTCGATCTCGAGAAAGCCGCCGCCTCCAAGGCCTATTGCGATGATATCAAGGGCCGTCTGGCCGAGACAGGCGTCGAGATCACCGAGCTTTCAACCCATATTCAGGGTCAGCTCGTCGCCGTTCATCCTGCCTATGACGAGATGTTCGATGGTTTTGCGCCCGCTGAACTGCGCGGCAAACCGCAGGCGCGGCAGGAATGGGCGGTCAACCAGCTGAAGTGCGCGGCGAAAGCCTCGCAGCATCTCGGCCTCAAGAGCCACGCCACCTTCTCCGGTGCGCTGGCCTGGCCCTTCGTTTATCCGTGGCCGCAGCGCCCGGCGGGTCTTGTCGAAATGGCCTTTGCCGAACTCGGCAAGCGCTGGACGCCCATTCTCGATACATTCGAGGAGAACGGTATCGATCTCTGCTACGAACTGCATCCGGGCGAAGACCTGCATGACGGCATCACCTTCGAGCGTTTTCTCGAAGCCACCGGCAATCATGCGCGTGCCAGCATTCTCTACGATCCCTCCCACTTCGTCCTGCAGGCGATGGATTATCTTGATTTCATCGATATCTACCACGAGCGCATCCGGGCCTTTCACGTCAAGGATGCCGAGTTCAATCCGACCGGCCGCTCGGGCGTCTATGGCGGTTATCAAAGCTGGGTCGACCGGCCGGGGCGTTTCCGCTCGCTGGGTGACGGGCATGTCGATTTCGGCGCGGTGTTTTCCAAGCTCACCCAATATGACTTCGACGGATGGGCGGTGCTGGAATGGGAATGCGCGCTGAAACATCCGGAAGACGGGGCGCGTGAAGGTGCCGGCTTCATTGAAAACCACATCATCCGCGTGACCGAGCGGGCTTTCGACGATTTTGCCAAAAGCGGTGTCGATGATGCCGCCAACCGTCGCCTTCTCGGTCTCTGAAAGGGATAGCCATGTCCTCCACAACAGCAAAATTTAATAGCCGCCGTATCCGTCTTGGCATGGTCGGCGGCGGTCAGGGCGCCTTTATCGGTGCCGTGCATCGCATCGCGGCCCGGCTCGACGACCGTTACGAACTGGTGGCAGGCGCGCTTTCCTCGGACCCGGAACGCGCCAGCGCCTCGGCAACCCTGCTCGGCATAACGCCCGAGCGCTCCTACGCCTCGTTTGAGGAAATGGCATTGGCCGAGGCCGGCCGCGAAGACGGCATCGAGGCAGTGGCCATCGTCACCCCCAACCACCTGCATTTCGCCCCATCCAAGGTCTTTCTCGAATCCGGCATCCACGTCATCTGCGACAAGCCCGTTACCGCGACGCTGGAGGAGGCCAAGGAGCTGGCGAAGATCGTCAGGGCATCCGACAGGCTGTTCATCCTCACCCATAATTACACCGGCTATGCCATGTTGCGGCAGATGCGGGAGATGGTGGCGAACGGCGACATTGGCAAGCTGCGCCATGTCCAGGCCGAATACGCGCAGGACTGGCTGACCGAAGCGGTTGAAAAGACAGGGGCAAAGGGTGCGGAATGGCGCACCGACCCGAGCCGCTCGGGCGCAGGCGGGGCAATCGGCGACATCGGCACCCATGCCTTCAATGCCGCCGCCTTCGTGACGGGTGAGATCCCCGCCAGCCTCTACGCCGATCTCACGTCGTTCGTTCCGGGCAGGCAGCTGGATGACAGCGCCAATATCCTGCTGCGTTATCAAAGCGGCGCCAAGGGTATGCTCTGGGCAAGCCAGATCGCGGTCGGCAATGAAAACGCCCTGTCGCTCAGGGTCTATGGCGACAAGGGCGGACTTGAATGGCACCACCGCGTGCCGGACGAGCTTTGGTTCACGCCGTATGGGGAGCCGAAACGGCTGATTACCCGCAATGGCGCGGGTGCCGGTGCCGCCGCAAACCGCGTCAGCCGCGTACCATCGGGGCACCCGGAGGGATATCTCGAAGGTTTTGCGACGATCTACCGCGAAGCCGCAGACGCAATCATCGCAAAAAGGGAGGGAAAAGCAGCCGCCGGGGATGTGATTTATCCCGGCATAGAGGACGGCCTTGCGGGTCTCGCATTCATCGATGCGGCCGTTCGGTCCAGCCTGACCTCGTCCTGGGTGAAGATCGACATCTAGACCACTGGATATCGGGGACTGACGACGCAGGGCACTGGAGGTTGTGCCCGCATTGTCCGGCTAATCGTTCGGGGAAGATGCGGGCAGGCGTGTCGTCATATTGATCAAACGGAAAGGGAGTTACGCGTTTGAAAACGTTCAAGTCAAAATTAGCCAGCATGGCATTCGTCGTCGGATTGGCGGCCGGTATCGCAAATCCGGTTCTGGCCGAAGACAGCAAGACGCTGCCGATTGCCGCGCAGATGTACACCCTGCGCAACGCCGGAACGCTGGAAGAGCAGCTTGCCATCCTCAACCGTGCCGGTGTTTCGGCCGTTGAAACGGTGGATATGCAGAAGGTCAGCGCCAGCGAGCTGAACGCGCTTCTGGAAAAGCACAGGATCAAGGTCATTTCCTCGCATGTGCCGATCGACAAGCTTCGCGGCAATCTCGATGAGGTCATCACCGAGCAGAAGGCTGTCGGCAATCCGGTCGTGACCGTGCCGTTCCTGAAGCCGGAAGACCGCCCGAAGGACGCTGCCGGCTGGACCGCCTTCGGCAAGGAGCTTGGTGGATATGCCGACAAGCTGTCTGCAGCCGGTCTCTCCATGGCCTACCACAACCATGATTTTGAAATGGTCAAGTTCGACGGCAAGACGGCGCTTGAACTGCTGCTCGATGCCGCAGGCCCGAAACTGCAGAGCGAACTCGACGTCGCCTGGGTGGCGCGCAGCGGCAATGATCCGGCTGAGTTCCTCGGCACCCTGAATGGCCGGGTTTTTGCAATCCACGCCAAGGACAATGCGCCGGCCGGCACGGCCGAAAACGAGCGTGGCTTTGCAACGCTTGGAACCGGCGTTCTCGACTGGAAAACGATCCTGCCGGCGGCCAAACATGCCGGCGCACAGTGGTTCATCCTTGAACATGACCTTCCGCTCGATGCCGAAGCGGTCGTGACCAAGGGCAACGCGTTCCTGAGCGAACGCCTGCCGACCCTTCAGTAAACACTGCCAGTAAAACCAGAACCGCTCCCCGGCGGCCGGTTTCGCCGGGGCGCATGAGGTTCGACAGACGTCTATCCAGTTTCCGCCGCGCTGCGACGGGAAGCGCTTCGTCTCGTCGACTTTTTACCCAAGTACCAATCGGAGGAGTTATCATGGCAGACAATCATTATGATGCGATTGTTGTCGGCTCAGGCATCAGTGGAGGCTGGGCGGCAAAGGAACTCACGCAAAAGGGCCTGAAGGTCCTGATGCTGGAGCGCGGCCGCAACATCGAGCACATCACCGATTATCAGAATGCCGACAAGGAAGCCTGGGATTATCCCCATCGCAACCGCGCCACGCAGGAAATGAAGGCGAAATACCCCGTTCTCAGCCGCGATTATCTGCTGGAAGAGGCCACGCTTGGCATGTGGGCGGATGAGCAGGAAACCCCCTATGTCGAGGAAAAGCGCTTCGACTGGTTTCGTGGTTATCACGTCGGCGGCCGCTCGCTGCTCTGGGGACGCCAGACCTATCGCTGGTCGCAGACCGATTTCGAGGCCAATGCGAAAGAAGGCATCGCCGTCGACTGGCCGATCCGTTATGAAGACGTCTCTCCCTGGTACGATTATGTCGAGCGTTTTGCCGGCATTTCCGGCAGCCGCGAGGGGCTGGATATTCTCCCCGATGGTGAATTCCTGCCGCCGATCCCGCTCAATTTCGTTGAACAGGATGTGGCCAGCAGGCTGAAGAAAGAGTTCAAGGGCACGCGTCACCTCATCAATTCGCGCTGCGCCAATATCACCCAGGAGCTTCCCGATCAGGAGCGAACACGCTGTCAGTTCCGCAACAAGTGTCGGCTGGGCTGTCCCTTCGGCGGCTATTTCAGCACGCAGGCATCCACCCTGCCTGCGGCACTCGCCACCGGCAATCTCACCCTTCGGCCTTTCTCTATCGTCAAGGAAATCCTCTATGACAAGGACAAGAAAAAGGCGCGCGGCGTCGAGATCATCGATGCAGAAACCAACCTGACCTATGAATATACCGCCGACGTCATCTTCCTGAACGCTTCGACGCTGAACTCGACCTGGGTGCTGATGAATTCCGCTACCGATGTATGGGAAGGCGGTCTCGGCAGCAGCTCGGGCGAACTTGGCCATAATGTGATGGACCACCATTTCCGCATGGGCGCCACCGGCCAGGTGGAAGGTTTCGAGGATTTCTACTTCAAGGGCCGTCGTCCGGCGGGCTTTTACATTCCGCGTTTCCGCAATACCGGCGACGACAAGCGCAAATATCTGCGTGGTTTCGGTTATCAGGGCTCGGCCAGTCGTTCGCGCTGGGAACGGGAAATCGCCGAGCTCAATATCGGTGCCGATTATAAGGAGGCGCTGACCGAGCCGGGCGGATGGACCATCGGCATGACTGCCTTCGGCGAAATGCTTCCCTATCACGACAACCGCGTGAAGCTGGATCATGACAAGAAGGACAAATGGGGCTTGCCAGTCCTCTCCATGAATGTCGAGATGAAGCAGAACGAACTCGATATGCGCGAAGACATGGTCAATGACGCCGTCGAGATGTTCGAGGCGGTCGGCATCAAGAATGTCAAACCCTCCAGGGGCACCTATGCGCCGGGCATGGGCATTCACGAAATGGGAACGGCCCGCATGGGGCGCGACCCGAAAACCTCCGTCCTCAACGGCAACAACCAGGTCTGGGATGCACAGAACGTCTTCGTGACTGATGGTGCCTGCATGACCTCGGCTTCCTGCGTCAACCCGTCTTTGACCTACATGGCGCTGACGGCGCGTGCCGCTGAATTCGCCGTTTCCGAACGCAAGAAGGGGAACCTGTGATGAACAGACGCGAACTGCTGAAACTGATAGCCATTGCCTCGGGCCTTCCGCTGATCGGCGCGGATGTCCTCACAGCCACGGAAAACGCCGCCAAACCAGCCGGCGCTGCCCACGTCTTCACCCCGGAGGAGATCCGCTTTCTGGACGAGGTGGCGGAAACCATCATTCCGCGCACCTCCACGCCGGGGGCGAAGGATGCTGAAGTGGGTGCATTCATGGCCGTCTATGCGGCCGATTGCTACACCGAGGAACAGCGGACACTTTTCCTTTCGGCGATTTCCGACATCGAAAAGCGCAGTCAGGCCGAACACAAAAAGGCCTTTCTGGAGCTGACGCCGGAACAGCGGCAGGTGCTGCTAGCCGCTCTCGACAAGCAGGCCAAGGCGGAACAGACGCCGGCAAAGCCGCACGCCTTCACGCTGGTCAAGCAGCTGACGCTGCTCGGTTTCTTCACCTCGAAAATCGGCGCCACGGAAGTTCTCGTCTACGACGAGATTCCCGGCGGTTTCGAAGACCGCGTTCCCTACAAGAAGGGCACGCCCGCCTGGGGCACGACCTGAAGAAATAACTGTCGGCCCGTCCGCATTTGTGGACGGGCCGCACTCAAGCGGCAAGACAAGGATAATACGATGCGCAATATAACAATCATCGCGGCGGCAATGTTTGCCGCAAGCACCGTTCCCGCTCTTTCGGAGGGCGATGTTGCCAAGGGGGAGGCGGCCTTCAAGCGCTGTTCCGCCTGTCACGCCATAGGCGAGGGCGCGAAAAACAGGGTCGGCCCACAGCTTAACGGCATCATCGGCCGTGCGGCAGGCGGCGTGCCTGACTATACTTATTCGGCTGCGATGAAAAAAGCGGGCGAGGACGGCCTTGTCTGGACACCGGAAGAATTGCGGGATTTCCTGAGCGCGCCCAAGAAGAAAATACCCGGCAACAAGATGGCGCTGGCCGGCATCAGCAAGCCGGAAGATCTGGACAATCTCATCGCCTATATCGAAAGCGCGGCCTCCAAACCGGCTGAATAAGGCTGCACACCTTGCCAGGCAGACAGCGCCCGGCCTGCGGGCGAGACGGCAAGCTTCAGTGCGAACGGAGATAGTCGGCGAGAACGAGGGCGTGATTATGTTCGGTGTCATGGGCGGCATAAAGCAGCGTCACGCGCCCCTCGGCCATAAATGCCTTCATGCGCGCCACAGCGTCTGGATTGGCTGACAGTTCCGCGTCATAGTGGCGGGTGAATTCCGCAAAGCGTGACGGCATATGGGAGAAATTCTTGCGCAATTCGTTGCTCGGCGCGATCTCCTTCATCCAGATGGAAAGCCGTGCAGTTTCCTTGCGCACGCCACGGGGCCAGAGCCGGTCCACCAGGATGCGCGCGCCGTCATCGTCGCTGACGGCATCGTAAATCCGTTTCACCCTTACGTCTGACATGGGCGGCCTCCTTCGCTTGCCAGGTGAATGATTTATAGCGGCTTTTGTGAAGTCGCACCTGAAAATTGCTCTGCCGCCCGCAACGGCCTCCGACGGCGCCCTTATGAGATATCTCCCACCGCCATCACCCGACCAATGATTTTTCTGCTCTTTCCCGTGATGTGGCAAAGATCGTAAAACGGCATCCGGATTTGTCTGGCCTTGCTGACGCGCGATCAGACCCGGGCGGATAGCTCGATGAAGCTTCGCACCAGCGGCAGATGCCGGCGTTCGGCAAGGCAGATCGCATATTCGTCGATCAGTTCGCTGGCGTCGCGCAATGGTACGAAGCAGAGGCGCGCATCGTGGCCGAATTCGAGATCGGCCACCACGCCGCATCCCACGCCGTTGGCGATGGCCTCCCGCACGCCTTCGCGGGACGAAATCTCGACCACACGCTGAATGGAAATGCCGTGATCGGCTAGGTTCTTTTCGAAGATTTCACGCGTGCGCGATCCCCTTTCACGCATGACGAAGGATATCCCCTCCAGTTCGGCCATGAAGACACCGTCCCGCTGCGCAAACGGGTGTGAGACGGATACGCACAGACCAATCCGCATGCTCAGAAATTTGATCCCGTAAAGACGTGGATCGTCCGGCGCACGGGCGGTGATGGCCACATCGGCCCGGTAATCGATGATCTGCTCCACCACCCGTGCCGAATTGTCGACGGAAAGGGAAAAGGTCAGTTGCGGTCGCTCGGCCTTCAGCCGTGAAAGGATCGGCAGCGGCAGGATGGGGCCATCCGCCGCCACGCGCAAATGTCCGCCGGCGGCGTCAACTTCACCCCGTAGCAACGCCTTAGCCTCGTTTTCCGCCTGGAACAGGCGGGCGGTGATTTCGAAGAGGCGCTCACCCTGTGGGCTGAGGCTCACCCCGCGCGCTTTTCTTTCCAGAAGATTGACCCCGCTGATGGCTTCCAGCTCCCGCACATGGGTCGAGAGGGTGGACTGGCTGATTGCCATGTCCCGTGCAGCCTGGGAAAAGCCGCCCGATTGCGCAACGATGTGGAAGGCTTTCAGCTGTGTGATCGACATGGGTTCCTGTTCTGCCGCCGGTCGACACGACAAGCGTCGATGCGATGTGGATCATCGGCGAAAACGCTGACAAGACCATGACGCCTGCCGGATGGTTTCGTTTACCCTGTTGGGGAAACCGATGGCGGGCATGGGAAAACACTATGGCGCGTTTACGTTTTGTTAGGAATTCGTCATCGGCGCGTTAGTCGTCGTCCTTAATCGTGCCGGCATGGCCACAGGGCCAATCCGTTTCACGTAAAGGGTCAAAGAGATGACGACTTCTGAAAACTCGATCGCCAATCCCATCGAATCCTCCTCTGACTGGCTCCTGACCATTCCGCGCCTGTCGCAACAGCAGAGCATTCTCGTCTCGCCGAACGGTGCCGGCACGGCAACCTCCTACAGCCTGGTCTACGACGTCTATTTCCCGAAGAACGGCTCCACCGGCTGGATGCCTTTCCTGCAGACTGACCTTACCAACCGCAGCGATGGCGATATTTTCGGCAAGGCAAGCGGTGATAGCTATGGCCTTGGCATCAGCAGCGATTATCGCGGCACGGCCAAGCTGGACGCCTGGAACCGCATCGGCTTGACGATCGAAACAGATGCGGGCGGCGCGGTTTCGATGAAAAAATACATCAACGGTGAATTCGTCGCCGACCAGAAGATTGCTGCGTCCGGCGCCGGTCGCTTCGGCATCGACATGTCCAAGGGCTTCCTGATCTTTTCCGACGAGGATGGCGAAACCTCGCCCGGCTACCTCAGCACTCTTCTTTTCCTCAAACAGGTTCTGACAGCCGACGAAATGTCGTATCTCGGAGGCCCTAAGGCCTCCGGCATCTTGCCGGATGCGATGAAGCAGGAGGCTGAAAAGGTCGGCGTCCTCGAAACCCGCTTTGCCCAGGGTTCGGCCACGCCCGCGATTGGAAAGGGTACAGTCACCGGTAACGGCACAACCCTCGAATTCAAGACTCCGGCCCAGGCCGGCATTCTCGCCATCGGCCAGAAGCCTGCGGTCGATCCGGTTGCCGTCGCTAAAACGTCGGCCATCAAGGATATGATGGTGACGCCTGATGCGGCGAATGTGACGATCGATCTGTCGAAGCATTTCTCCGGTGAGAAGCTCACCTTCACCGTTCAGAACAGCAAGAACGAGACCGTTACCGCGGTCCTGACGGACGGCAACAAGTTGACGCTCGACTTTGCGGCTCTCGGCCATTCCGATATCCGCGTGACGGCCACCGACGGTGCCGGCAAGAGCGCCACGGACGACTTCCGCGTGCGCGTGGCCGGTCCGAACGCCTATACCATCGCCGTCTTCCCAGACACGCAGGACTACACGTCCAATGCCGGCATCAAGCACCTGTTCGGCGAGATGACGCAATGGCTGGTCGACAATCGCGACAGTCATAAAATCGTCTTCATGAGCCATGTCGGCGATATCACCCAGAACAACCGCCCCGCCGAGTGGGATGTCGCCGAGCCGGCGCTTCGCAAGCTCGACGGCAAGGTGCCTTACGCGCTGCTGCCTGGCAATCACGATCAGGCGAATGGCGGAAGTGCTGCCGACCACACCTCAGTCGAACTGGACAGGCGCTTTTCTGCTGAAAAGCAGGCGGCAACCAATCCCGGCGTCTTCGGCGGTGCCTACGATCAGGAACAGGCTGCCGCGCGCAATACCTACAGCACCTTCACCGCGCCGGATGGCACCAAGTGGCTGTCCATCTCACTCGAATTCGGTCCGCGCGACGACGTGATCCGCTGGGCGGGCGACGTCATCGAGAAGTTTCCCGACCACCGCGTCATGCTCGCAACGCATTCGCTGACCAGCTATGCGACGCGTCAGGACAACCTGGCCCTGCCGCTTTATGACGAAGGTGCCGGCTACGACTACGGCATGCGCACCGACCAGCGTGGTGCAAACGACGGCGAATATGTCGCCCGCGCGCTGCTTGCACGTTACCCCAACATCGTCATGACCTTCTCCGGTCATATTTTCGGCGACGGCGCGGAAACCGACATCACTTACAACCAGTATGGCGAGCCCGTCTTCCAGTTCCTGGTCAATTACCAGAACGGTGTATCGCGTGAAATCACCGGCAACGGCGTCGAATCCCGCGGCAATAATGGCGGCAACGGCGCGATGCGCCTGATCACCGTTGATCCTGACAATAACCGCATCACCACAGAGACCTATTTCACCGCCTTCGATGACTATCTTGACGGTTACCGCACGAAGCCTGAGCTCGATCGCGATGGCCTGACTGGTTATTATCGCGGACATCAGGAAGTGTTCGAGAATGTCTATGTCGGTGCAGGCAAGGCCCGCGCCATGGCCGAGGCCGGAGACGATATCGCCGCCAATGCCGCTGCCGGGGCATCCACAGCCGCTGTCTCCCTGTCCGGTGCGAAGTCGCTGCTTGTCGGTGAAATACAGAGCTTCGTCTGGACCGACAAGAACGGCGATATCGTCGCTGAAGGCAAGGAGGCTGTGGCCGATCTCGCTCTCGGCAAGCATAAATTGACGCTCACAGCAACGGATGTGAACGGCGTCAAGACCAGCGATAAGATCGATGTTCTGGTGCGCGGCGACCGCACACTGCTTGTTGAAAACTTCAACGACGGCAAAGCCGAGGGCTGGGCCACCGATTTTGGCGCAGCTGACGGCAATACCGGCCGGTTCCTGCTCAAGGGCACGGTGTTTTCCCGCCCGACCGCAAGCGCCAATCTTGCGGCACCTGAGGCGGCACTTTTCGACCAGAGCGATGCTGCGGGCAACAAGCTCGTCTATATCGGCGCTCAGTCGGCCGCCTGGAGCGACTACGTGTTCGAGGCGACGCTGACACAACTCGATAACGATGCGATGGGCGTCTACTTCTACTATAAGGACGCAAACAACTACTACCGCTTCGCCATGGACGGCGAAACAAACCGCCGCCAGCTTGTAAAGGTCGCCGACGGAAAGGCAGTCCTGCTTGCCGAGGTCAATGCAGGCACGCCCTATAATATGGATATCCCGCTGACTGTTGCCGTGGTCGGTGGCTCCATCAACGTCTTCATTGGCGACAAGAACGTCTTCGGCGGCCCTGTCATGGATGCGACCGCTCCGCTTTCCGGCGGCACCGTTGGTGTCTATTCCAGCGGTCAGCGCGCTTCGGTTTTCGATGACATCGTCGTCACCAAGGCAGGCACGACCGCCAAGGCCGGCATTGATCAAAGAGCCTACGACATCGACGGCGACGGCAAGGCGTCCGTCACGCTCGACGCGTCGGGTTCTTTCGGGCCTGAGCAACTGACCGGCTTCGTCTGGACGGACCTCAAGGGCAATGTCGTCGCAACCGGCAAGACGGTTGATGTCGCCCTCGATACGGGCGTCAACAAGCTGCTCCTGAAGGTTACAGCGGCAAATGGTTCCGTTTCGACGGACCGTATCGACGTCACGATCGTGGACAGGACGAAAATCCTTGTCGCCGAGGATTTCTCTTCGGCAGAGGCAATGGCTCGCTTCAAGATCGTCGACGAGGGCGAACTTGGCGGTATCGGACCGGACGGCAAGACGTCCGAATGGCTGGTCTCCGATGGCAAGCTTCTTCAGACGACCGGGCTTGCGAGCCGCGAACTGATCTGGACCGGTGCAACTGCGGCTGACTACTGGCAGCGCGGCTGGAGTCCGCTTGGCGATGGTGTCAACGTTCTGCGTCTTGGTACCTATGCACTGTTCAACGATCCGGCGGCGCTCGCCTGGACCGACTACGCCATCGAAGCGACGATCCAGACGCCTGATAAGGACGGCCTCGGCTTCCTGTTCCGCTACAAGGACAGCAAGAACTACTACAAGCTCGAACTGGATGCCGACGGCATTCTCGACCGCAGTCCGAGAAACGGTGCCGGCAGCATCTTCAACCTCGTGCGCATGAGGAACGGCGTTGAGGAAATTCTGGCCCAGGTGCCGGGCAAATACGAGCCGGGTCAGGCAATGAAGCTTCGCGCCGAAGTCTACGGCGACAAGATCACTGCCTTCCTCAACGATGAGGCGCTGTTTGCCTATCCGATCGGTGACCGCGAACTCGATGCCGGCACTTTCGGCCTTTACTCCTGGGGCAATGCGGGTCTGACCTTCGACAATCTGACGGTGGTTGACCTTAAATCCGGTCTCGATGCGGGCAAGACCCTCAATGGCAGCGGGGCAAACGACGTACTGACCGGAAACGATGCGGACGAGATGATCCTTGGCCAAGGCGGTAACGACAGGCTGCTCGGCAACGGCGGCAATGATCGCCTGAGCGGTGACGATGGCGATGATGTGCTGAAGGGTGGCGCAGGACGCGATGCCTTGTCGGGCGGCAACGGCGACGACACGCTGTTTGGCGACGATGGCAACGATATCGTCTCCGGCGGTCTTGGTGATGACGTCATTGAAGGGGGCGCGGGCAACGACCTGCTTTTGGGCGGTGATGGTTCCGATACCTACATCTACGGCCGTGGCGACGGTTCCGACGACATCATCGAGACCACGAGTGTGGCAGGCGACAAGGATGTGCTCGTGCTGGACGATATCGCCAGAAACGAAGCTGTTCTGCGCAAGTTCGGCGATACCGTCGAAATCGAGTTTGCCAATGGCGAAAAACTGTCGCTGCGCAACCAGCTTTCTGGCGGCGGCATCGAACTGGTGTCTTTTGCAGATGGAACGCAGCTGAACCGCGATGGGATCGTCAAGGGTCTCGTCAATCGTGGTCCGGTCGCGGTAGCTGATACGCTTGCCACGATCGATGAGGATGCCGCATCCTTCCTCATCTCCTTTGGCGCTCTGCTCGGCAATGACATGGACGCCGATCTCGACCGGTTGACGGTGACTGAAGTTTCCCTGGCTGCCGGTGGAACGGCGGTTCTGGAAGAAAATGGCATACGCTTCACTGCGGCGGTGGATTTCAACGGCAAGGCATCCTTCAGTTACAAGATCTCCGACGGCCGCGGCGGTTCGAGCGAGGCAACGGCGAACTTCACCGTCAAGCCGGTCAACGATGCACCGGTTGCCGCTGCCATTGCCGCGAAAACGGATGAGGATGTTGTTCTCAAGGGCAAGATCGTCGCTTCGGATATCGATGGCGACACGCTTTCCTACGCCATCAAGACGGGAGCCGCAGCGGCCAAGGGTGATGTCAAGATCGACGTGGCGACCGGCGAATGGGTCTATACGCCGAACGCGAATGTCAACGGAACCGACAGCTTCACAGTCATCGTTTCCGATAACAAGGGCGGCAGCGTTGAGAGCGTGGTCACCGTGACGATCGCTCCCGTCAACGATGCGCCTGTCGCCGTGGACGACCAGATCACCGTGGGTGAAAAGGATAACGCCGCGTTCGATCTCGTCGCCAACGACACCGACGTGGAAGGCGACCGCCTGACGCTCGTCAGTGTAACCGTGATGGCGGTTGCCGGAATTGCCGTGACCAACGCACAGGCTGCTGCGGCCTTCTCGGTCGTGGATGGCAAGCTGGTCGTCGATCCCTCATCCGCTTTTGCGGCGTTGCAGGACGACCAGCAGGCAACCGTGACGCTCAGCTATACGGTTCGTGATGCAAATGGCGGCGAAGCCAAGGGTACCACGACTGTGAAGGTGGACGGATATACCGAGTATACCATCGTGGAAGGCACTGGCGGCAATGATGTGCTGGTGGCGGGCGACGGCAAGGACATGCTCGACGGCGATGCCGGCGACGACACCCTGCTTGCCGGCGGTGGCAACGACATGGTGGATGCCGGTGCTGGCAATGACCGTGTGGTTGCCGGTGATGGCAATGACATCGTCGAGGGCGGTTCCGGCAACGACGTGCTGATGGGCGGCGCAGGCAATGACGCACTTCACGGCGGTGCTGGTAACGACACGCTGAACGGCGGTTCCGGCAACGACACGCTGAATGGCGGCGCGGGCAATGATGTCTTGACCGGTGGTAGCGGCGGGGACACCTTTGTCTTCGCAGCCGGCAGCGGCCGTGATGTGGTGACGGACTTCCAGGCCGGTGCCGAGGGCACGGATGTCGTACAGCTCTCCAAGGATGTCTTCGCCGATTATCAGGCGCTCATCGCCTCCGGCTCCTTCACCGACGGAGAAAACGGTGCGCAGATCGCCTTCAAGGACGGATCGTCCATCACCTTTGATGGAGTGAAGACCGAGCAGTTCGCGATCGACGATTTCCGCTTCGCCTGACCCACAAAGGGCGCATCCTTCGGGATGCGCCTTTTTCACGTTCGCGGGCACCTGACACCGGCATGTTACCGCCGGCCGTTACCGCCCCGATCTCAACGGATTAGTAAAAATGCGTTATAATTCCGCCAACAATAATGTCCGCCAGATCAGGGGCGTGTTCGCCGGCTGCACAGGCGCCTTCATTGGCATCGGCCTGCTGAGCGCTCTGGTCAATATTCTCTATCTCACCGGTTCGTTGTTCATGATGGAGGTCTATGATCGGGTGTTGCCGAGCCGAAGCCTGCCGACGCTGGTGGCGCTGTTTGGCATCGTCGTCGTGCTTTATGCGTTTCAGGGTCTGTTCGACGGTTTGCGCGGGCGTTTGCTGGTGCGCATTTCCGACCGTCTGGATCAGGTGCTGTCCTCCAAGGTTTACGATGCGATGATCGGCCTTCAGCTGCGCCTGCCTGTCAGCGGCCGTCAGGCCCAGCCGCTTCGCGATCTCGATACGATCCGCTCGTTCCTGTCGGGAAGCGGGCCGACCGCGCTTTTTGACCTGCCCTGGCTGCCTTTTTACATCGCCATTTGTTTCGCCTTCCATTTCTGGCTCGGCGTCACCGCACTTGCCGGCGCCGCCATTCTCACGGTCTTCACATTGATGACGGAACTGGTGTCGCGGCATCCCGTGGAAGAAGCGGCGCGGCACTCCTCCAAACGTAACCGGCTGGCTGAAACCAGCCGCCGGAACGCCGATATCATCGCCGTCATGGGAATGGCGCCTTTCCTGCGGGAACGCTGGCAGGCGGATAACCGCGCATTTGTTCGCGAGCAGCGGTCGGCAAGCGATGTCTCCTCCGGTTTCGGGGTGGCCAGCAAGGTGCTGCGCATGCTGCTGCAATCCGGCATTCTGGCTGTCGGTGCCTGGCTCGTCATCAACGAGCAGGCGACGCCCGGCATCATCATCGCCGGTTCGATCCTCTCGGCACGGGCGCTTGCGCCGGTCGATCTCGCCATCGCCAACTGGAAGGGTTTCATCGCGGCCCGTCAAAGCCGCCGACGTCTTGAAAAAACGCTGGCGCTGCTGCCGGATACCGCTGCCCGCATGGACCTGCCCGCACCGCATGCCCTTTTGTCGGTCGAGCGTGTCGGCGCCATCCCGCCGGAAGCGGATGAGCCGGTGTTGCAGGACATCGCCTTTACGCTTGCGGCCGGCAGCGGCCTCGGCGTGATCGGGGCGAGCGGCTCGGGCAAGAGTTCGCTGGCGCGGTTGCTTGTCGGCCTCTGGCGGCCGTTCAAAGGTGCGATCCGGCTGGACGGCGCGACACTCGACCAATGGCCGGCCGCCGCCTTGGCGCGCCACATCGGTTATATGCCACAATCGATAGAACTGCTGGACGGCACGATCGCCGAAAACATCGCCTCCTTCGATCCGGAAGCGACATCGGACAAGATCATCGCGGCGGCGCGCAGCGCGCGGATCCACGATCTGGTCGTCAGCCTGCCGGATGGCTATTCCACCGAAGTTGGTGAAACCGGACGGCAATTGTCCGCGGGGCAAAAGCAGCGGATCGCGCTTGCGAGGGCGCTTTACGGCGATCCCTTCCTCGTTGTGCTCGACGAGCCGAATTCCAATCTCGATTCCGAGGGTGAGGATGCGCTGACCGCGGCCATTCTCGGGGTTCGCGAGCGCGGTGGCGTCGCCGTCATCATCGCCCACCGGCCGAGCGCGCTCTATGCCGTGGACAAGGTGCTGATGATCACCGATGGCCGGCAGCAGGCTTTCGGACCCAAGGAGGAGGTGCTGGCCAAGGTGCTTCGCCCTGTCGGTGGCATGGCCGGTGCTCTCAAGGTCGTGCAGGGCGCAGAAACAGGAAAGGCATAAGAGATGGACGAATGGCAGTCACTCAAACGCTCGATCCGCAGCCATCTTCTTGTCGGTGCGCTCGGATTTCTAACTTTGATCGGCCTGTTCGGCGGTTGGGCCGTCGGCACAGAAATCGTCGGCGCGGTCATCGCTCAGGGCTCGCTGGTGGTGGAAACAAGCCTTAAAAAAGTACAGCATCCGGTGGGCGGCGTTGTCAGCGAGCTGATGGTGCGAGACGGCGACCGGGTGAAGGCCGGTGACGTGGTGATGCGCATCGATGCGACGATGACCAGGGCAAACCTCGCCATCATCGTCAAAAGCCTCGATCAATTCATCGCCCGCAGGGCGAGGCTTGAAAGCGAGCGCGACCGGGCCGGCAAGGTGGTTTTCCCGCAGGTGCTTCTCAACAAAATAGGCGATGCTGAGATCGCCACGATGATGAGCGCCGAGCAGCGTCTTTACGAGGACCGCAGGGCCGTTCGTGAAAGCAAGAAACGTCAGCTCGAACAGCGGGTTCGGCAGCTTCGCGATGAAATAGCGGGCATGGACGCCGAGCGTGCGGCGAATTTCCGCGAGCAGGGCATGGTCGATGACGAGTTGACTCGGTTTCGTTCCCTGCATGACAGGGGACTGATGGAAAAAAGCCGGCTCAGTACGCTGGAACGGCAGGCCACGGATATCGAAGGCGATATCGGCCGGTTGATGGCCGGCATTGCCGGGGTTGAAGCGAAAATCAGCGAGACGTCTCTGCAGATCATCCAGATCGATGAGCAATGGTCAGAAGAAGTCGGGTCGGATCTGCGCGAGATGGACGCCCGCATCGGCGAATATGTCGAGCGCCGGGTGGCGGCCGAAGATCAGTTGAAGCGCGTCGATATCATCGCGCCGCAGGATGGTGTCGTACATCAGCTGGCGGTCCACACGGTCGGCGGCGTCGTCGCACCCGGTGAGCAGATCATGATGATCGTGCCGGAGGTCGATAAACTCGTGGTCGAGGCGAAAGTCGCGCCGCAGGATATCGACCAGATCTACTATGGTCAGGCGACGAACCTGCGTTTTTCCGCATTCAACCAGAAAACGACACCGGAAATCACCGGAACGGTGGAACGCATTTCGGCCGATGTGACGGTCGATACGCGGACAGGGACGAGTTATTATATCGTGCGTGTTGCCACCTCGCAGGAGCAGATAAAGCGGCTCGGGGAATTTACCCTGATGCCCGGCATGCCGGTGGAAGCCTTTATCACCACCGGTGAGCGAAGCGTTTTGTCTTATTTTCTCAAACCCCTGCTCGATCAGGCCAATCGCACGTTTCGTGAGGCCTGACGCCTTCCAGAGTTCGGGGCGGGCAAAAGCGTGTTGCGGGAAGGGAGGGTTGACGGGAACGTCGTGCCCTTTCTTCCCGCAGCAGTGCTAGGGGGTCGTTAAATAGACCCAAACTCCGTTCCCGCAGTCACCGGGACGCCCTCACAGCTCATTGTCTGCGTGCTTGAAATCGTCGTTATCTACTGGGGCTGAAAAATGACCCCGCTTGTGGAGAAGGGGTCGGTGACACAACCTGTTACGGGAAAACAGAGCCTTCGGGATTTGCTCGCAAAACAAAACGCCGTGCATCCTTCGGGGCGCACGGCGCTCTCATTAATGGAACCGGCTCTCCGTTATCCCGGGACCCGGTTCCGTCTATTTCACAGCATCAACCGATCTGTGCGTTGTCGTCACGCTTGATGGCGATCACGGTCGAGCGTGGCAGCTTGCCTTCGCCATCCGGGAAGGGGGCGTCCGGGTGCTGGATGCCGACGAAGTGGGTGCGCTTGTCGCCGGACCATGTCTGGCCGGTGACTTCGGAACCCTTCGGCGCGGTCAGGAAGCGCTCGATACGGCCAGTGGCCGGATCGCCCGCCAGCATCTGGTTGTTGCCCTGGCCGGCGAAGTTGCCTTCATTGCTGTCTTCGCCATCGGTCTGGATCCAGAGGAGACCAGTCGAGTCGAACATCATGCCATCAGGCGAGTTGAACATGTTGCCTTCGTTGATGTTCGAGGAGCCGGCAAAGGCGTCCTTGTGAACGGAAGGGTTGCCGGCCATGCAGAACAGGTCCCACTTGAACTTGCCGTCCGCATGGTCGTCATTTTCCGGATACCAGCGCACGATCTGGCCGTATTCGTTCTTCTCGCGCGGGTTGGCGGCATTGATCGCCATGGCGTCACCGCCGGCATTGGCGCGCAGCTTGCCGTCCTTGACTTCGCCGCGACGGCTGTTGTTCGTCAAGGCGCAATAGGCTTCGATGGCGACCGGGTTGATGGCGACCCATTCCGGACGGTCCATGGTGGTTGCGCCCACCTTGGAAGCGGCCTGACGGGTGAAGACGCAGATTTCATCGATCTTCATACCGGTGGTCTCTGGCGTCAGAGCCACCCATTCGCCGGCGCCGTCATCGGCGAACTTGGCGACGTGGAGCGTGCCTTCGTCGAGCAGTTTCGAGGTGTCGCCACCCGGAACATAGATGCCGTTGGAGACGAATTTGTAGAGGAATTCGCCACGCTCGTCGTCACCCATGTAAACGACGACACGGCCGTCACGGGCAATCACCACAGCGGCGTTCTCGTGCTTGATGCGGCCAAGCGCGGTGCGCTTGATCGGGGTGGAGGAGGCGTCCGAAGGATCGATCTCGACCACGTAGCCGGCGCGGCGCGGCTCGTTCGGGTTCTTGGCAACGTCGAAACGCGCGTCGAACTTCTCATAGGCATAACGGGTCTCGGCGACGATGCCGTAACGCTTGTAATCGTCAGGCAGCTTGAAGGCGGCGTCCGCGGTGCCGAAATAGCCGTTGAAGTTTTCTTCGCAGGTGAGGTAGGTGCCCCAGGGCGTGCGGCCGGCGCCGCAATTATTGAAGGTCCCGAGACAGTCGATGCCGTTCGGATCGGCGGCTGTCTTGACGAGGTCGGAGCCGGCGGCCGGGCCGGAAAGCTTCATCGGCGTGTTGTGGTGGATACGGCGGTTGAACGGGCTGTCGAGAACGATTTCCCAGCCTTCGGTGCCTTCCGCGACTTCCATGACGGTGACGCCCTGCATGTTCTGCAGGATTTTCACGTCGTCGGCCGTCTTCGGGTTGCCTTTCTCAGCGTGCGGCAGGTTGGTTTCCGGGTTCACATATTCATGGTTGACGGCGATCAGCTGATGAGCGCCGACCATGAACAGTTCCATGCCGTCGGTGTTTTCGCCGAAGACCTTGTCGGAATTCTCAACGCTGACGCCCTTGGCCGGATCGACATCGGGAACGTTGGAAAACAGCGGCTGACCCCATTTGGCAACCGGCTTCCAGCTGTAGCCTTCGGGCACATGGATGGTGTGGTCCGTCGCGGCAGCAACCGGCTTGAAGGGGAAGCGGCCGGCGGCTGCCTCCTGCGCTTCGGCCGAAGTGCTGGTCATCAGGTTGCCGAGCGTGCCCATGGCGGCTGCGGCCGAGCCGAAGGCAAGCACGCCGCCGAGAAAGCCGCGGCGGGAAATCGCGGTTTCGACAACGCGGTCGAAATCGGTTTCGGCCGGCGGCGGGTTTTGCAGTTCGTCCCATTCGTCCCAGGACAATTTGCTTGTATCGATGTCGGTCATAGTCTGTCTCCACCGTTGCTTGTTTGGAATCATTCCAGCAAGGTGCCTACCGTCTCAATATTTCATGCGAATGACGGGAAGGGCAGTGGAACTGGTCATTTTCCCTTCAACGAGGCCGCTTTCTTCGTTAGCGCCCGATCATGATGCGGGTGACGAGAAAGCCGTCGAAGCGGCAGAAACGAAAGGGAATCTCCGTTCCCCTGCGCCATTCACCGCCTATGTCGACGGTCAGCCGCAGAGAGGCCGAGCCGTTGTCGTCTAAGCCGGACAGTTCGGCCGCGTCGAAAAAGAAAAAACGTTTCACTGTCGGATAAAGCGCCTTGAACAGGCTTTCCTTGGCCGAAAAGATCAAGCCGGTCATGAAGGGATCGATGTCATTCCCGAGGCTGTGGCGTTCGTTTGCCGTCAGGGCCTGCGCGGCGATATCGCCGGCCTCCTCCTCGGTCAGGAGCCTTTCAATATCGATACCGATGCCACAGAACCGCTCGGAAGAGCCGACAATGGCAATCGCCCGTTCATGGCTGTGGGAAATCGCGCCGATCACGCCTTCTGGCCAGATCGGCGCGCGGTCCTCTCCCATGCCTGGAAAGGTGGAACGGCCGGTGAGGCGGCGGATGGCTTCAGCCGCGCATCTGCGCCCGGCGATGAATTCTGCCTTGCGTCTGGGCAGGGCGTGTAAAAGCTGCGGCGGCAAGGGAGGGACCTCGCCGCCGCAACCCCCATCGGCGCTGTAACGAAGGGTGAGGCAATGGCAATCGCAGCTGTCGTCCGGCCAAGGCCAGATGGCCTCCGGTGGATCGCCGGAGACGGCTTCGCGATGAAACGCCGTTGCAATGGCCATGTCCGTCACCTTCATCCAGCGGCCTAGATCATGATGTGAGCGGATGGCGAAACCGCTCACGCTTTTCGCCATCCGCTCCCGTTCAGGCCGCAAGCGTCGCGCCGCCGTCGACCACGATCTGCTGCATCGTCACATGGCCGGCCTGATCGGAGGCGAGGAACAGAACCGTATCGGCGATATCGTCCGGCCTCGCGATCTTGCCGAGCGGGATGCCGAGCTTGAACTGCTCGGGCAGGCCGGCGACCAACCGGTCCTTGACGGCGGGATCGCTCAGCATACCCGCAAGCATTGGCGTATCGGTGGAGCCGGGGGACACGACGTTGCAGCGCACGCCATAGGGCGCGAGTTCAAGCGCTGCACAATGGCTGAGGCTGACGAGTGCGGCCTTGGAAGCGCAATAGGCCATCATGCCGATGCGCGGCACGACGGCGGCGTTGGAGCCGACATTGACGATGGCGCCATGCCGCTGCCGTTTGAACACACCGCTCCATTGCCGCAGCAGGTAGAAGGGTCCTGCGGCATTGACGTCCATGCAGGCTCTCCAGTCTTCTGGCGTCAGGCTTTCGCTGTCGCCGAGCCGCAATATGCCGGCGGCATTGACCAGAATATCGAGCCCGCCCCACTCCTTCTCTATTGCCTTGCTGACCGCCTCCACCGCCGCTGCGTCGGTGATGTCGAGTGCGATCTGGCGGAAGGGCGCATCCGTTGCATTGGCGATAAGGTCGAGGCCGATGACCTCGGCCCCTTCCTCGGTGAAACGCTCGGCGATGCGGCGGCCGATGCCTTGGGCCGTGCCCGTCACCAGCACGCGCCGTTCGGTAAATCTTCTCTGCGTCATCTGGTCCGTCCGCTCAGGCTGCGAGCCGCTTTTCTTCGATCAGCGCCCACCAGGCCGAAAGCGTCGGCACACGGGCAAGCTCATCGAAGCCCACGGTGACGCCGCGTTCCTTCAGTTCTCCGGCAAGCTTCATCACCTGCAGCGAATCCAGGCCGTAGAAGATCAGGTTCTCATCGGGGTCGATGTCGCTGTCGTCCTCCACCAGTTGCAGGACGCGGGCTTTCAGCCATTCGCTGATATCGGTGGCTTCGCCCGAACCGGTAAGGCTTGCAGTATCGATCACCACGCCGCAGCGCGTCGCCACATATTGCAGCGCCATGCGGTGTTCGCCTTCCGAAAAATCGGCGACGCCGTCACCGATCATGAAAGGCTGGATATCCTTCATGAAGGCTTCCACCGCCGTCATCATGCAGCCGATATGGGCGTAAACGCCGCCGACGATGATCTGGTCGCGGCCCCAGCCTTTCATGCGCTCGGCAAGGTCTGAACGCTGGAAGGCGCTGTAGCGCCATTTGGTCAGCACCACGTCGTCGGGCGTCGGCGCGAGCTTGTCGACCACCTTCTGCAATTCGGGATCGACGACGGTAAGCCCCGGTCCCCACATGTCGTTCAGCAGCGCACGATCGCCGGGCGGCTGGTTATGCGGCTGGGCGGTATAGATGACCGGCACGCCATTCTGAACGGCCCATGCCTTCACCTTGGCGAGATTGTCGATGAGGGCGGTCATCAGCTTGCCGTCGGCCTCGTAGAACCGCAGGAAATAACGCTGCATGTCGTGGATGAGAAGCACGGCGCGTTTCGCATCGGGCTGCCATTTTGTCTTGTTGGCCGGAAAGCTCGCGGCGACCGGCATCGGATAATCGGAAATTGTGGGGATCGTCATGTTGACCTCGATGGTTTGGCGCACCGGCATGGGCGACGCGGAATTTTCAAAATGGTTGAGGCGTGCGCTTGCCGCACGCCTTTAAGGTGCCGCCTTACGCTGGGACGGGAACTGCCAGCAGGTCGCGCAGCTTTTTCTTGTCGATCTTGCCGACGGCGGTAAGCGGCATGGTCTCGATGAAGCGAACGCGGTCCGGCAGCTTGTAATCCGCGACGCCGAGACCGGCGAGATGCTGGCGGATGGCCGGAGCCTTCAGGGCGGGGTTGCGGGAGACGAGGAAAACACAGCTTTTCTCACCGAGAAGGTCGTCCTGCATCGCCACCAGTGCGGCATGGGTCACATCCGGATGCCGCAGTATCAGGTTTTCCACCTCCTCCGACGCCACCTTTTCGCCGCCGCGATTGATCTGGTCCTTCACCCGGCCAACCACGCGCAGGTAACCTTCGGGCGTGCGCTGCACGACGTCGCCGGAATAATAGAAGCCATCCTTGTCGAAGACCCGGGCGCTATGTTCGGGGGCTCGGTAATAGCCCCGGAATGTATAGGGACCGCGGGTCGCCAGCATGCCGGCTTCGCCCTCGGGCACGTCGTTGCCGTCCTCGTCAACGATGCGGATCTCGTCATCCGGGCTGATCGGCCGCCCTTGCGTGGTGAAGACGATGTGGTCCGGATCACCCGCCCGGGTATAGTTCACCAGACCTTCCGCCATGCCGAAGACCTGTTGCAGCGCGCAGCCCAGCACCTCCGGCACCTGGCGGGCGAGAGCTTCAGCGAAGCTCGCGCCGCCGACCTGCAGCAGCTTGAGGGATTTCAGCCGTTCGCGATGGGCGGGGGCAACCTGCAGCCACAGCGCCACCGCCGGCGGCACCAGGGGCACGATATCGACGCCGTGTTTTTCGATCAGATCGAAGCAGGCAAGCGGCTCCGGATTGGCTGCCATGACCACCGTGCCGCCGGCGTGGAACACGCCAAGCGCGCCGGGCGAACTCATCGGGTAATTATGCGCAACCGGAATGGCGCAGAGGAAACGGGTCTGCGGTGTCAGTTCGCAAATCTCCGCGCTGGCCCGGGCGCTGTAATCATAGTCATTATGCGTCCGGGGGATCAGTTTCGGCGTTCCGGTGCTACCACCGGAAAGCTGGAACAGCGCCACCTCGTCGGCCGCAGAAGGGCCGTAGGACGGTGCATTTTCGGCAGGCGACGAGAGCCGCTGTTCAAGGCTGCGCTGCGGATCTGTGTCGCCCAGCAACAGGGTAACGGCAAGCTGCGGGGAGGCGACCTTCAGCGCCTCCAGAAACGTGTCATTGGCGAAAAGCTCGTGGCCGCGCGAGCCGATCACCAGCTTCGGCGCGATCTGCTCGGCATAGGAGGTCATTTCCAGCCGGCGATGGCTGAAAAGCGCATTGACGGGGGCTGCGCCGATTTTAATCAGCGCGAAAAAGACGAGATAGAACTCGGCGATGTTGGGCAATTGCACCAGCGCCGTGTCGCCCTTGCCGATGCCCGCCGCAGCGAGATGCCCGGCGAGATTGGAGGATTGCCGGTCGAGGTCGGCATAGGTGAAGCGGCGTTCGCCGCAGATCAGCGCTGTCGCATCCGGCCGGCGCTCCACCTGTTCGGTGAGGATGCCGCTAAGCGGCCTGTTGATCCAGTAGCCGCGCTCGCGGTATCGGCGCGCCAAATCCTCTGGCCAGCGTTCAAATTCGATTGTCATGGTTCGTCCCTGGGAAAATTAGGCAGAAAGACCGCAGGCGTTCAGCATGGTCTTGAGCTTGGTCTGCACTTCGGCCCATTCGGATTCCGGCTCCGAGGCCTCAACGATGCCGGCACCCGCAAAGAGCCGCACGGTTTCCCGCTGCACGGTGCCGCAACGGATTGTCACCACCCATTCGCCGTTACCCTCGGCATCTGTCCAGCCGACCATGCCGGTGAACAGCCCGCGCTCGAAAGGCTCGACGAAGCGGATGAGGCGATGGGCGCGCTCGGTCGGGAAACCGCAAACGGCGGGTGTGGGATGCAGCAGGCACGCCAGTTGCAACGCGTTGGTCAGAGGATCGGCAAGGCGGCCCTCGATGCGCGTCGAAAGATGCCAGAGAGCGGCGGTGTTGATGAGGGAAGGTTTTTCGGGAACGTCGATTTCCGCGCAGCAGGGAGACAGCAGCGAGCTTATATCCTCGATCACCAGGCTATGCTCGTAATGGTCCTTTTCCGATGCCGAAAGCCGGTCGGCATTGGCCTTGTCGGCCACCGGGTCGACCATGCGTTTTGCCGATCCCGCGAGCGGATTCGAGATGACTTTTTCGCCCTGCTTGCGAATGAGAAGCTCGGGGCTCACGCCGATCAGATCGCCGCCATCGGGCAGCGGAATGCGGAACTGGTAACCCTCGCGGTTCTGTTTGGCGAGGCTGGCCAGCAATCTTTCGACATTGACCTCGGAGGCGAAGGTCAATTCGCGCATGACGGAAAGCACTGCCTTGCGGACCTCGGAATGGCGGAAATTGACGATGGCATGCTCGACGGCGTGCTTGAAACCGGTCTCGTCGGGCAGGCTGTTCTGGCCCACAAGCGCCGGCATGGCCGAATCAGTCGAGACCGGAGCCGTACTCTTCGGGCTCCACTCATAGTTGTCCGGGATATATAGGCATGACGGTTCGCTGACATCGAAGGGGATGGCGCCGATGGCGATGGGATTGTCTTGTCCCGCCCTGCGTGCCCGCTCGAAAGCGCCCTTTATTGCCTGCTGCAAAGGGCTTGCAACATCTTCGCCGCCCCGGGCGGGAAGCGTTATCTTTTCGCGAATACCTTTGGCCCGCAATTGTCCGGTGCCGGAAGTAAACAGAAATTCTCTATCAAAATCAGTAATTTCGTCGGATTCGACGTCATTCGTCCTGAGTGCTCCCGTTTTCATGGGATGCCTCCTGTGCGAGTGGTTGACGATGGCTTATACTTGATTATGATAATCATGTTTTGTCAATCGGTGCAAATTCACATGCTAAATTTAACCCCCATGCAGGTTGCCTACTGGGTCGGCCGAGAGGCAGACGGGATACTCGGAAAAGTTACGCCGCATCTTTATCTCGAGTTCGAGGGCCAAGGGCTGGAGGCGGAAAGACTGGCTGTCGCGGTCGAGAAACTGTGCCGGCGTCATCCCATGCTCAGCCTCAGGATCGATGCGGAAGGGCACCAGACGGTGGACCCTGTCGGCCGGCCGCTCCGCCTCGATGTGGAGGATATGACGGCGCTCAATGCGGAGGCGCTTGCGCATCGTCTTGCCACCAAACGTGAGGAGTGGAGCCATCGCCGGACCGATCTGCGCGTCGCCCCGCCGGCTGCGGTTTCGCTCAGCCTGCTGCCCGAGGGCCGCGCCCGGCTGCATGTGGATACCGATATGCTGGCGATCGATCCGGCCAGCGTGCGAATCGTGATGGAGGACCTCGCCCGGTTTTATGAAGGCGGTGCAGATGAAGGCGAGCTTTCGGCTGAGTCGCCGCCGTCTTTTTTCAGCTGGGCGGACCGTCTTGCGTTCGATCCGGAACTTAGGGCTCAGCGTGAAAGGGACCGGCTGTGGTGGCGGCAACATATTGCCGATATTCCAGAGGCCCCGCCATTGCCGCTTTTGCCCGATGACGCGTCGCGTGCCGTTCACACCGATCACCTTGCCGCGACACTTTCGCCGGCGGAACGCAACCGTCTGGAACAGGTGGCGCGGCGCTGCTGCGTGACCACGTCGACCCTGCTGCTCGGTGTTTTTGCAGTCGTGCTTTCGCAGGCGACGGATGCGGAAAAGTTCCGGCTTTCCGTGCCGGGTTTCTGGCGTGCGCCGCTAGTACAAGGCGTCGACGGCATCGTCGGCGAATTCTCCAATGTGCTGGTTCTCGGCGTCGATATCCGGCCCGCGGAAAGCCTCGAAAGGCTGCTTGCGCGGCTGTTCGGGGATATGAACGGGCTATTGGCGCACCAGTCATATCCCGGTGTCAGCGTCATGCGTGATCTTTCCCGCCTGCGCGGCGGTTTGCAAACCTCGCCGGTGGTCTTTACCGCCGGGGTAGATATTCCGGGCGGCGAACTGTTTTCAGAGCGTGTCGGGCGGGTGTTCGGCCCGATGATCCACACCGTCTCGCAAGGGCCGGGAGTTGCGCTGGATGCGCAGGTTGCGGCGCTGGATGGCGGGCTTCTGATCAACTGGGACGTGCGGCTCGACGCCCTGCCGGAAAGTTGGCTGCGCCCACTTTTTGAGACCTACACCGCGCTTCTTCGTCGTCTCGCTGAAAGCCCCGATCTTGTTTCAGAGACTGTGGAGCGATTCGGCTTGCAAGCGCCGGAAGCGACAGCGCAGACAAAAGGAAATCCCATGGAACGGCCTCTCTCAGCCTTGCAAAAGGCCTATCTGCTCGGTCGTGGCACCCACCTGCCGCTCAGCGGTGTGGCGATGCAGGAGTTTCGCGAATATCGCGGCAATATCGATCCGACATTGCTTCGCTCGCGTCTGACAGCAATGGTCGGGCGGCATGAAAGCCTGCGCACCCGCATCGATGAGCGGCGTCTGGTGCAGGTGGTCTCAGAAGAGCCGAAGCTCAACCTTGATATTGTTGATCTTTCAAACCTGTCCGCTGCCGAAGCCGAAGCGCGGATGGACGCCGTGCGGCGGGATTTCTCGCATGCCCATTTCGATCTTGCCGCCTCTCCCTGGCAGGTAACGATCTTTCGCTTGCCGGAAATTGCGGCAGGGGATGGGGTGGTGGTCTTCCTGCGTTTCGACGCCCTCATTCTCGACGGACGGGGAATAGCCAGCCTTGCAGCGGAACTCTTCGATGATGTCGTGCCGCCCGCATCAACTGTCACAACCACCGCCGCGCAGCAGGATATCGCAGCGGCCCGCGCCGAAGATGCCGCCTATTGGGCCGGGAAACTTGAGGGTGCGGAAGTACCTTCTCAATTGCCATGGAAAGCCGCGCTCGAAACCATTGCCGTTTCGCGTTACAGCCGCCAGAGCCTGACCGTGGAAAAACAACGCTTTACCACCTTTTCACGGATCGGCGCGAAAGAGCGGCTGTTCAAGAATTCGGCGCTGACGGCGGTGATTCTCGATGTGCTGTCGCTTTGGCTGAACGAAGGCGCCCTCGTTGTCGGCATTCCCGTCGCCCCGCAGGTGGAAGGCGCGTTTGCCAATCGCTCGAGCTTCATCGCAGTCAAATGGGATGCGGCCAGGGGCGATTTTGCGGAGCGGGCCGCAGCTTTGCAAACGGATGTGCTTGAGGGCCTCAACCACCTCGCATTTTCGGGGATCGATCTCAATCGCATCCTTCTCAACGCCAATCCAGGTGGGCTTGCGCTGCCTGTGGTCATCACCAATGGCCTCTCCTGGCCCACGCTTTCGCAAGCATCCACGCTGCGCTGGACGGACGGGC
This sequence comes from Rhizobium sp. X9, assembly GCF_018873185.1. Classification (NCBI taxonomy): domain Bacteria; kingdom Pseudomonadati; phylum Pseudomonadota; class Alphaproteobacteria; order Hyphomicrobiales; family Rhizobiaceae; genus Rhizobium; species Rhizobium sp. X9. The sequence goes on from NZ_CP071312.1 coordinate 2,030,255, forward strand.
TGACCCAGACACCGCAGGTGGCGCTGGATTTCCGCTTTTCGCAAAATCCGGATGGCGATCTCGTCCTCGATATCGATTATGCGGAACAGGCGATCGATGGCGCAATGGTGGCGGATATTCTCGGTGCCATCGAACGCGCCATTGCCGCGATCATGGCCAGCGGGACTTTCTCGTTCAATCCCCGACAGGTTGTCGATCTGTCCCATTACCGGTTGAACGGCTACGAGCGGAATTTCGTCTGCCCGCCATTTCTGGAACGGATCGCCGCCCATCTTTTTGAGGGTGACCGGTCGCGCACGGCGCTGATAAGCGGCAAACGGCGTATCGCCTATGGCGAACTTGCAGATTTGGTGGCACGGGCCGTGGCAGGCCTGAAGGCGCGTGGCGTCGGTCGCGGGGATGTCGTGGCGGTGTGCCTGCCGCGCAGTCCGGAGCATACGGCCGTCACGCTGGCCGCTGCGCTCACGGGTGCGATCTGGGTGCCGGTGGATGCCGGTTCGCCGGAAGACCGCCTGCGCTACCTGCTGACCAATTGCCGCCCGGCCATCATCGTTGCCCGCAATGTTCCGCAAGGCTTTGAGGCTATCGATCCCGAGGAGCTTCTGTCGACGCCGGCCACTTTCGATGTGCCCATTGTCATGGCGGAACTGGCCGCGCTTTCGGCGAGCGAGGATCCGGCCTATTATCTCTACACGTCAGGCACGACCGGCAAACCGAAATGCGTTGTGCTTTCCAATCGCGCCACGGCCAATGTCGTCGGCAGCACGCTCTCGGAATGGGGCGTGACGGCGAGCGATGTGTTCATTTCAGTCACGCCTTTGCATCACGACATGTCTGTTTTCGATGTTTTCGGCGCGCTTGCCGCCGGTGCGACGCTGGTGCTGCCGGAACCCGGCGAGGAAAAGGATGCGGTTCGCTGGAACGAACTGGTGGCCGAACATGGCGTGACGCTGTGGTGCTCGGTGCCGGCCATCCTTGAAATGCTCCTGTCCTGCCGCCGCGGCGATCAGCTCGGTTCGCTCCGGCTCGTCGCGCAGGGCGGTGACTACATCAAGCCTTCCGTCATCGAGGAGATGCGCCGGCTGAAGCCCGACATGCGGCTGATATCGCTTGGCGGGCCGACGGAAACGACCATCTGGAGCATCTGGCATGAGATCGTGGCAGAGGACACCACGGCGATACCCTACGGACACCCTTTACCCGGCAATCGATATTTCATCCTCAACGATCAGGGCGGCCATTGCCCGGCGGGCGTTGTCGGCCGCATCCACACGGTGGGCGTGAATGTGGCGATCGGTTATCTGGAGGATGGCGCCATTACCCAGACGGATTTCGTGACGGTCAACGATCCCGACGCAAATGCGGTCCGCGCGTTTCGGACCGGCGACCGGGGCCGTTACCGGCCGGATGGCAAGATCATGTTTGCAAGCCGGGTCAACGGCTACGTCAAGATACGCGGGGTGCGCGTCTCGCTGCCGGATGTGGAAAACGAACTTATCCGCCACCCTTCCATCCAGCGGGTGCTGGTGGTGGATTACGGTGCCGAGCAGAAAGGCGAGGCCGCCATCGGCGTGCTTTACGTTCCGATGCCCGGTATCGACCTCTCGGCTGCCGATCTGCGCAGTTTCGCCCGCAGACACCTGCCGGAATCCCACGTGCCCGGCCGTTTTCTCAATGTCGCCGACCTGCCGCTCTCGGCCAATGGCAAACCGGATCGCCGCCGCGCCCGCGAATTGCTGACGGTTGCAGAACCGGCGAAAACGCCGGCGGCTGTGGCAGTCAAGGTGGCCGATCAGGGCGATCGCCGCGTGCTGGATATCTATCTTGGCGTGCTGGGCAAAAGACCCGCGAATGTGGACATGAACAGCGATCTGCTGGCGCTTGGCCTCTTGCCGTCGCATCTGAAAACCGTCTCGGCTGAAATCCGCAGCGCCTTCGGCGTGGAACTGACGCCGCAGCAGCTTTTACGGTGCCGCAGCGCCAGGCAGGTCAGCTCGCTTTTACCGGCTTCCGCGGCATGAGCTCCATCATCGCGGCCAGAACATCATAGAAATAACCCAAGGAAAAACAGATGGCGCATATTGATCCTGCCGGCGGCTGGCTTCCCCTGACCCAGCCGCAACTCGATTTCTGGGAGGAGTTCTCCTTCCACCCCGACGAGCCGGTCTCCACCGTCGCCCATTACATCGATCTTTCCGGCGCCGTGAATGAAGGTGCCCTTCTTGAAGCGATCAAACGCACCGTGCGCGAATCGCAGGTACTGTCGATCCGTTTCCGCATGGGTGAGGATGGCGAGACGCCGCAGCAATGCTGCGATCCGCTCCAGGCCCCGGTTGTCGAGCTTGTGGATCTGCGCACCGTTTCCGCCCCCTTCGAAGAAGCGATGCTGCGGATGAATGCCGATGTCGAGGCAAGGCTTGATCTTCGAACCGACAGGCTCTCTGCGCAGGTGCTTTACCGCATCACTGACGACCGTTACCTCTGGTATATCCGCGCCCATCATATCGTTGTTGATGGTTATGGCCTGACGCTGGTGGAGCAACGCTGCGGGCAGCTTTACGGGCACTATTGCGGCAAGGGCGAGGCCGGTCCCGATTTTCATCCCTTCGACAGTTTTCTCGCGGAGGAGGATGCCTACCGGCAGAGCCGCCGTTTCGAAAAGGACCGCGATTTCTGGACGGCCTATCTTGCTCCGCCGGTGGATTTGCCCGTGCTGGACAAGGATTGTGAGGATTATGGCGGTGGCGGCCTGCATGCCGATGCGGGTTTGCCGGAAGGGTTCAGCACAAGGCTGCAACATATATCCCGCGCACTGGAGATCGGCTGGCCAGACCTGCTGGTGCTGCTTTCCGGCCTCTATCTTCACCGCAACTTGCCGCGCCCGGATCGCGACGTGCTGACGCTGTGGCTGCCCTTCATGAGCCGCTGGGGCAGCGTCGGCGCACATATGCCCGCCATGCTCGTCAATATATTGCCGTTCCATCTGACAATCGAACCGCAGGAAACCCTTGGCGGCTTCCTTGCGCGCAATGCCGCCAATCTGCGCAAACAGCGCCTGCATGGCCGCTACCGCATCGAACAGATCGCCGCCGATCAGGAGATATCGAAGGGCCGGCGGTTCTTTTTCTCTCCGCTCATCAACGTCCTGCCTTTCAGCGCACCGGTCTTTGCGGAGCTTGAAGTTTCCCGGCACATTCTCGCCAACGGCCCGGGCGATGGCTTCAACCTGACCTTCCGTGGCGAGGATGACGGCAGCGATCTCAACCTGCATATCGACGCGGATTCGGCGCTGACGGAAGCGGACGATTTCGCGCGCTATCGTGAGGAGCTGCCGCTGTTTCTGGATGCCATGCTGCGCAGCGAAGCGCTGGCTGTTGCGGCTGAAGAGGTTTCCGCGAGGTTCCGCCTGGCGGTATGAGTGGCCGGCTCCTCTGCACAAAAAAGGACGGAAAATCTCTCCCCGTCATACCGGGCTTGACCCGGTATCCAGCCGCCGCGCGTCTGCGCGGCGAGAAGAGTCTTTCGCGGTCAATGACTTGATCGCACTGGACCCCGGATCTAGTCCGGGGTGACGGGACGCAAATGCTGCGGCTTCGTCAAACAGATCTACGCAAAGGAATTGCCAACAAAACAAACCCGGCTCCGCCATGCGAAGCCGGGTTTTTCTGTGTTCGCTTGCCCGCACTCAGGCCAGTGTCGTCAGCACCCGGCTCGAAGCCCCTGCCTCGGCGAAACGGCTGAAGACGCCGCTGGTGGTGCTGCGCAGCCGGTCGACATCCTCGGGGCCGTAACGGTCGGAGCGGTAGCTCATCAGCACGCGGATGGAGCGTTCGCCGCCGATCGTTTCTTCCATCACCTCGAATTGCAGCCCCAGCATGGATTCATGCTTATCGGGATCGATTTGCCGGAACTCGACGGGTTTGCCTTCCGGCCCTGTAAGAGTGCCGTTCAGTTTGTTCTTGGCGTGGATCTGGATGAATACCTCGAACAGATGGTCGCGACCCGGTGTCATGCCGAGCGCCTCTTCGACGAGATCGATCGGAATTTCGCTGTGTTCCAGGGAGCCGTTGATCGTGTTCTTCACCGAGGAGATCAGTTCGCCGACCGTCATCTCCGCGCGGAAACGCACACGATGGGCAACGACCGTGGTGAAATAACCGATCGTATCGAAGTAACCGCTGTCGGTGCGGCCGGACGCCGACGTGCCGACCACCAGATCGCTCAGCCCGCCGAGATGCCGCAGCGACGCGGCGATGGCGGCATAAACGACGTTGAACAGGGAAGCGCTGTTCTGCTTGGCGATGGCGTAAAGTCCATCGCTGACGTGTTTTTCCAGCTTGAATTCGATCCAGCCGCCCGCCGGCGCCTCGTCATGCGAAGCATCTGTCGGCGTGCTGTTTTGTCCGTTGAGGACCAGGCCCTTCTGTGCATCCCGCAGCATATCGGTCCAGTAGGCAAGGTGGCCGCCGTTGACGCCCGATGCTACCTGTTTTCTGGCGAATTCATGGAATGGTGCGGGCTTGCTCGCAAAGACAGGGGCCTTGCCCGCCACCCTTGCCCTATAGGCTTCCGTCAGCTCGTCCATCATCAGGTTCACCGACCATTCGTCCAGGACGATATGGTGGAAGAGGAAGGAGAGCACCTGGCCGCCGGTTTGCGGATTGCGCAGGAAACGCAGCCGCATCGGCAATTCGCGGGAAAGATCGAACCGCCAGGAAGCCTCCGCGTGCCGGTCCACACCTTCGCTTTCTTCGCTGGTCCAGAACCATTTGTAGCCAGGCAGGTCGTGCATGGGCACGATCTTCTGTAGAACCGTGTCGTTCTCGACGTAGAAATGGGTCCGCAGACCGGGATGGCGCTCGATAATATCGAGGAATGCGCATTCGAAGGCGCTCTCATCGACAGGGTCGAGGAAGTCGAGCGCGAAGGGTATGTTGAATATCTCGCCGAAACCGAAAGCGGCATAGGCTTTCCAGAGCGACATCTGCGCCAGCGAAAGCGGTGCCGTGAGCGAGCCGGTCTCCGTGGACTCCAACTGTGCAGGCGCTGCGGTTTCGAGACGCGTCGCCTGTTTTGCAAGCGATGCGGCGGTCGGATAGCTGAACAGGTCGTTGAACCGCACCTCGATGCCGTGATTGCTGAGAAGGCGTCCGATGATGCGAGTCGCGATCAGCGAATGACCGCCAAAGTCGAAGAAATCGTCATCCGGCCCCATGTCGGGAGATACAAGCGCCTCGCGGAATTCGGCAAGGATCGTTGCGGCAATCTCGTCGTCGCTCGAGTAAGAGGTGGCGGGCGGGGATGCTGTCGCCGCCAGTCCTGCGGAAGGGATCGAATGCGTGATGGCGGAAAAATCCGCACCGCCTTCGAGATGGGTGACGAAGCGTTCCAGCAGGAACGCCGTCCCATGTGGGGAGGTCTCCTTGCCACCCGTCAGCTCCAGACGGATATGGCCGTCAACCGTGCTGCCGGCGGCAAGCGTCAGGCCGAGGCCGGACTGGAGCGAGGGGAGCGGCAGGCGCTCGAACCGGAGGCGGTCGACGGATGAGGTTTCAGCTGACGTTGCCAGCGCCTGCAAGGTGAAGGTGGCCGCTTCGTCGTTGTGTTTGCTGCTGTTTCCGGTTTGCCGTTTCAGGCCCGCCAGCACGGCCTTTTCGGCCTCCGGCAGCGACTGGCCACGAGGGATCGACACGCGGGCGACCACATCCGCAAGAAGCGGCAAGCCGGTCTCGCCGCCCGATTGCAACGGCAGGCGTAGGGTAACCGTATCAAGGTTGCCCTTGATTGCGATAAAATGTGCGAAACGGGCGCCTGCGCGTGCCAGAAGCGCTTCGGTCGTGGCTGAGCCGTCGAGGTCAAACAGGGCGGCCGGAAGATCGACGCCGTGGCTATGGCTCGCTGGTTTCGCCCCGCCGTCCCGTAAAGAGATCACATGCGTGCCGGAGGGCGACCCCTGCAACCAGGGCAGCGGAAGTGGATTGACGATGCCGGTTTCGGCGATGCGCGGTAAAAGCGGCTTTGGTGCCTCGCCGGCATAGGCGGCGGCAATAGCTTCCAGAAGAATCTGCGGCGACAGGGTCTCGCCAAGCAGGCCATGCACCAGAAGCGCCAGCAGCACCTCTCCTTCGCTCAAAAGCACGATCGCCTGAAACGGCGGATCGATTTCCGCGTCGTAGGGGCTTGCCTGAAGGTCGTGCAGCAGTGCTATCGCCTCGTCTGTCGAAGGCGCCTGAAACAGCTGCACGAGAGAGGCCGATGGCGCTTCGACACTCTTGGCAAGGGTGCCGTCTTCCCCGAAGGAAAACCGCACGCGAAGTTCGGGCCATGCAGCGCAAACCGTCTCCAGGGCCGATGTGAGGCGCAGGAGGTCGCTCTCGCCGCCGATGCGGTAGGTGAGAATATGCCGGAAGACCTGATCGGGGTCCTGAAATTGCGAGAACCAGACCCGCTCCTCATATTGGCTTGGCTGCGATCCGTCCCGCGGGAACGTGTCCGCACCATCGAAGGTTTCTTCGATGCGACGCGCAAGCACGCGCGAATTGTCTGCTGCCATGGTCCTCTCCTTGGAAGTGCCTGGGGACATGTCCGGGGGCGTCGCGCCCGCTGGGGCAAGTCCCGTCTTTTGTTGGGATCAATGTTCCGCGCGCGACCGTTCGATCAGCGCCTGCCAGGCGACAAGCGTCGGCTGGCCGGCCAGATCATCATAGTCAAGGCGCGTGCCGGCGAGTTGCGAAAGCGGCGGGATCAGGCGCATGAGGGCAAGCGAATGAAGCCCGCAGCCGAACAGGTTGGCATTCGGTCCGATATCCCCCACCTCATCGTCGAGAACCTTGGCGAGATGAGCCTTGAGTTCCGTCGTCATCATTTTCGCCTCCAGCCTCGCCCCCGCCGCGACTACCGGCTCACTCATCGAAATGATCGTGAACGCCGCTTGCGCCGCGCCGCCAGTAGCCGGAAGCGCGGGTCCATTTGGGATTTGCACCGAATTCGCCGACGAGAAGGGTGCGCAGGTCTTTAGCGGTTTTCGATTCGCAGGCGACCCAGCTGAAGAAATCGCCCTTCGGCAGGTCGAGTGCGCGCAGCGCATCCGTCAGGGCGTCGGCGCCGCCTGCGGCCTTCGGCGTTACCCAGATGATCGAAGCGTCAGCTTTCGTGGCGATGTTCAGGCGGTCAGCCTCCGTCTCGACCTCGATCAGGGCCACGACGCGGGTGCCCTCAGGCATTTCTTCCAGTCGCCGCGCCAGTGCGGGAAGGCCGGTATCGTCGGCGACAAGCAGATGCCAGTCGAAGGTGAACGGAACGGTGAAGGAACCGCGCGGGCCGGCAATCCATGCCTTGTCACCCACCTTTACGGATTTTGCCCAGTTGCTAGCGGGGCCTTCATGATGCGTGGCGAAATCGATGGCGATTTCACCCTTTTCCGCATCGAAGCTGCGCGGCGTGTAATCGCGCGCCAGCGGGCGGGGTGAACCTTCGGGAAATTCAAGGCCGTTCGGGCCGATCACCGGAAGGTTGGGCTCGGTTTTACCGGGGAGCGGGAAGAACATCTTGACGTGGTCGTCAAAACCAAGGCTCTCAAAGCCCTCCAGTTCAGGCCCGGTCAATACGATGCGCACCATGGAGCGGCTGAGTTTTTCCACGCGGGCCACGTCAAGGCAGCGCAGCTTGACGGCGTAACGATGGCGTTTGGGAGTACGATCCGGAACGCCGGTTTCAATGCTTTGTGCAGTGCTCATGTTGCTAAGTTCCCTGGGATATCGCCGATGGGGGGTCGGCAGTTTCGCTGTCCCGGATCGGCATGCCGGATAATCGCGCACCGGAGTTTCCGGCGGGAGATCCGACGTCGTTGCGTCAAGATGCGCGAACCATAACAGGCGGTTCCGGCGCTCGCAATATAAGTTTCTTCAAAAACTCAAGTTTATATCCGGCGCATGGTTTGCGCCGGAATTGGGCGTGCGGCAGGGGAGGTTAACGGCGGCCTGCCCAGCTCTCCACCGCGTCCAGCGTGTGCAGGGCGCTGGGAATCGACGGCGTCGTCACCCGGGTGGAATCGAGGAAAACAATCCTGCCCTCGCGTGCCGGTTTGACGAAGCGCTCCCAGCCCGGAATGATCTTTTCAAGTGCGGCGCGCGTTCCGGCTTCACCACGGGCGGGGCTGTTATAGCTGTTCATCACGACCAGCAGATCCGGGTTGAGCTTGCCGAAAGCCTCGGCACTGAGCGGCATCGTCAGGGTTGAGCCGAGCCCGCCCGAGGAGGTGGCGTTGTCGATCTTCAGCCGGGCATATCCCAGATCCTCCAGCGCCTGCACCGCGCCGGACATGTCGCCGACCGCGTTGATCTGGTCTGTCAGCAGAATTGCGAGATAGGTCTTGCCTTTTACGTCTTCGCCGAGCGCTTTTTTGACGGTGGCGAGTTTCGCGTCATAGGTCTTGCGGCGCTCCGCGAACGCGTCACCTCTGCCCACCAGACGCGAAAGATCTTCCTCCACGCTGAAGCCATAGGTGTGGCCGGTGCTTACCTTTTGCAGATAGACGGGCGCGACGGTGGAAAGTTGCTCGGCCTTGCCGCTATCCATTTCCGTTGCGACGATCAGGTCGGGTTGCAGCGCCCTCAGCTTTTCGAGATCGATCTGGCCGACCGCGCCAAAACCCTTCGGTTTCGTGCGGCCTTCACCGAGAACCGTGTCGATGAAATCGACGGCGGTGGCGAATTTGCCGTCGCTGTTGCGGCCATAGGCGCCGACGACGTTGGCGCCGAGATCCATCAAGGGCACGCCCAAAAGAGGCTCGTGCATGACGACGATGCGCTGCGGCTGCTCCGGAACGGAGACTGTGCGGCCGGCGGCATCGGTGACGGTTCGCTCAGCCGCAAGGCTGCTTCCGGCGGTCAGAAGTGCTGCAACGAGGAGGGCAAATCGCATGGCATTCCCTTTGTTCAATGTATTCAGTGGCGGTTGGTTCGGCGCAGCGCCTGCAGGCGCAGCGTGAGGATGAAAAGCGGCACGCCGATCAGCGTCAGCGCAAGGCCGATAGGCATCGGTGTATCGGCCACCAGCCCACGCGAGAGCGTATCGGCGGTCACGACCAGAATGCCGCCGGTGAGCCCCGACAGGAAAAGCCGGGCGCGGCCGACGGCGGGCGACACGAAGGTGGCGAGATGTGGGGCAATGACGCCGAGAAAGGTCAAGGGGCCGACAGCAGTGACGGAAGCGGAACTGAGGATAACGGCGAAAACGATGACGAGCGGGCGCGAATGTTTGACGGTCTCGCCAAGCGCCATGGCCATCTCGTTGCCGAGATCGAAAACAGCAAGCGCCCGACCGATGAGAAAAATGCCGGCAAGGCTGGCCGCGAAGAGAGGCGCGAATACGAAAATGATCGGCCAGCTCGCCTGAAACAGCGAACCCGCCATCCAGTCGGCAAGCGAAAGCGAGGTTTCCGTCGGAGTGTAGAGCAGCAGCACTGATGAGACGGAGGAGAGGGCGGATTCGATTGCGATGCCCATCAGCAGGATGGCGAGACCGCTCGAACGTTCGCGCCCGACAAGTGCGATGAGCAGGAAGGCCACCGAAAGGCCGCCGCCGACGGCTGCAAGCGCCACCATGGTCTTGGGTGCCGCTGGCACCAGCACAAGAAGCAGCATGATGGTGGTCATCGATCCCTGGCTCAGACCAAACAGGCCGGGATCGGCAAGCGGATTGCGGGCGACCGATTGCAGCATGGCGCCGGCCAGCGCAACGCTCCAGCCGGCCATGAAACCAAGCAGGATGCGCGGCAGCCGCACCGTCCACAGCGCATAGGCCTGATCCTCGCCCAGATGCCCGCCGGCAAGGCCGCGCAGGAGGTCGATGAGACCCGTCTGCGTATTGCCTAGGCTGACGGAAATGGCGACCAGCGCCAGCGCCAGCAGGATCAGCGCAAGGCCGGCCTTCAGGTTGCCGATGCCGATCTGCAGACCGCTCGGCAACCGCAGGACCGCTTTGCCGTCGGTGGCGAATTGCCGCTTCATGACAGCCCCCTTGCCGAAGGCGAGAGGTAAAAGCGCTTGACGATAACGATGAAGACGAGCCCGCCGAGCAGGTCCATGAACAGTCCGGTATTGACCACATAGGGCCTGAAAAGGGTCTGCGCGCCAAGATCTGCCAGCACGCAGAGACTTGCGCCGACAAGGGCGGAAGCGGGTAAAGCGAGCGTGAAATTCACCCCAACCAGCGGCCGGACCATATGCGGAACGATGAGGCCGACGAAGCCGATCGGGCCGCAGATCGCCACGGCTGACCCGGAGGCCAGCATGGTGGCGAACAGTGCGATGCGGGAAACGCGTGTGACGTTGACGCCTGCGGAGGCGGCTTTTTCCGCACCCAGCAGAACGAGCGTCAGCGGACGGGCGACTGACCAGAGCATTACCAGCGCAATGGCGCCAATCCACCAGAAATCGCTGAGGCGTCCAGCATAAACGTGGTTGATGTTGCCGCCAACCCAGCTCAGGAATTCGGCGCGGCGTGTGGGGTTTGACAAAAGGAGGGCGTTGGTGATGCCGATCAGCAGCATGGAGACAAGCGCACCGGAAAGGATGAGCGACAGGCCGCGCGGATCGTTTGCCCGCCCTGCCAGCCGGGCGACGAGAAAGCAGGCGCCAAAGCCGAAACCGGCGCCTGCCAACGCCGCAAGCCCCTGCACCTCCGGAGAGAGATCGAACACCAGCGCGCCGGAGACCACAAAAAGCGTCGCACCTGCATTCAGGCCCAGGGTGGAGGGCGAGGCGAGGGGATTGCGGGCGAGACCCTGCAGCACACAGCGGCTGACGGCGGTGGTGGCGCCGACATAGATCGCAATCAGCAAGCGCGGGATCTGTTGATAGAGGAGAACCGACTGTTCATAGGTTTCGGCATCGCCACGCAGAAGTGTCGCCACGATTTCGGCAAGTGGCATGTCGGCAGCCATCAGCACGAGGTTGATGACGAGAATAATGACCAGCAGCAGGGCCGCAGCGAAGATCAGCGTTATTTTCGACGTCATGCCGGAATGGCCTGTTCCTGCCGCTCGAGGCGGGGCACGCAGATGAGCCGCCCCTGCCGGGAGAATATGTCGGCCTCGAGATCAAAGACGTCGGCAACATTGGCTGATGTGACCGTATTCGCCACCGGCCCGGAGGCGAGAACCCGCCCGGCCTTCAGCATGATGACGTCATCGGCGAAAGTGGAGGCGAGATTGAGATCGTGCAACACGACGATGACCGTCTTGCCGTGCATGTCCGTCAGTTCGCGCACGAGGTTGAGAACGGCATATTGATATTTCATGTCGAGGTGGTTGACCGGCTCGTCCATCAGGATCACCTCCGTGTCCTGCGCCAGCACCATGGCGATGAAGGCGCGCTGGCGCTGGCCGCCGGAGAGCGTGTTGACCTGCGCTCTCGCCTTGTCTTCCAGCCCGACGGTCTTCAGCGCCTCGGCAAACAGCGCCCGGTCGCGCTCGGATGGGCCGCCGCCAATCCCGTAACGCGCATAACCCGCAAGCTCGATCAATTCGCCAAGCGTCATATAGTCAGGGCAATGACATTCCTGCGGCAGATAGGCGATGCGGCGGGCGAGTTCCCGGCGTCCGATCTCGCCGATCAGGCGGTCATCAAGGCTTATCTTGCCGGATGACAAAGGCACGAACCCCATGATGGTCTTCAACAGCGTCGACTTGCCACAACCGTTGGGGCCGACCAGCGCGGTGACGCGGCCGTTTTGAAAGCGGGCAGACAGGCCCTGCAATACGGGGATGTGTCCGTAACTCGCATGAAGGTCCGTGGCATCAAGCACCGGATTACAACTCCTGTTATTCATAGGGCCGTGCGTCGACACGACGCACGGATTATCTAAGTTTTTGAATTCACACATCGAACTTGCGGAAATCGGGTTTCATACCGGCAAGCGCGACAGGGTGGTCTTGAAGCAACACTAAACTATAGTAAAATTCTCCACAAATCGAAATTTGCCGATTCACATCGGGGATTTCGGAAGGATTTTTTCATTCGAGGTGTTTCATGTCAGTCGCGCGCAAGCTCCACATCGGCATGTCGCTGGCGCCAACCTGGCTCAGCGGCGAGGCATGGCGGCGTGCCGACAGCGGCATAGACGGGGTGTTCTCCAGCGATTATTTCGTCGATCTTGCAAAGCGCGCCGAGGCTGCACATGTGGATTTCGTGTTCCGGCCCGATACGCTTTTTCTGCGCACCGAGGGGCTGGAGAGCGGCGGTGGATTTGCGAGCATGGACCCGACCATGCTTCTGGCGGCCATCGCACGGGAGACCAGCCATGTCGGCCTGTTATCCACCATTTCGACGACATTTCTGCCGCCCTATGTGGTTGCCCGCCAGCTCCAGTCCCTGAACTGGCTGAGCAACGGCCGGGCGGGCTGGAACATCGTCACGGCGCTGGACGGTCACGAAAATTTCGGCCTGACGGAAATGCCGTCGCCGCAGGAGCGTTATGAGCGGGCCGCCGAGTTCACGCAGGTGGTGCAGCAGCTCTGGGCAAGCTTTCCGAGCGAGGCGCTGAAGCTCGACAAAGAGAGCGGACGTTTTGCCGATTCATCGCTGGTGCAGCCGGTCGCCCATGCGGGCAGGCACTTCAGCGTCAAAGGCCCGCTCAACCTGCCGGCCCATGCCAGCCGCATTCCGCTGGTGCAGGCGGGTGCTTCTCCCGAGGGGCGCGATTTTGCGGCTTCCGTTGCGGACGCGGTCTTTGCCTCGACGCCGGATATTCAGGCGGCAATCGAACTGCGGGCAGATTTGCGACAAAGAGCGGAGCGGCATGGTCGCTCACCGGATGTGGTGAAGCTGATGCCGGGTCTCAGCCTTTATCTCGCAGACACGAAAAACGAGGCGCAGGAACTCTTTGCCGAGACCAATGCACGGGCCAATCGCGCCCGCATCTTTGCCTCCATTCATAATTTGACGGGCCTTGATCTCTCCGACTGGCCGCTCACGCGGATTGTCACCGCTTCGGATTTGCCGCCGCCGCCCGAGACACCCAGAAGCCGCACCCATGCCAGCCTGCTGCTGCGGCTGATCGAGCGGGAGATGCTGAGCGTTGCGGAGTTGTTGCGGCGTCCGGAGGTGATGGGGTCTGGCCACTGGCAGATCATCGGCACGGTTGACGATGCCTTCGAGAATATCCGCGAATGGGCAAAAGCCGGTGCTATCGACGGCTTTGTCGCGGTGCCAGGCGGTTCCGTTGCGTCGATGCGGCTGGTGCTGGAGCGGCTGCTTCCGAGGCTTGGTGATGCCGGGCTTTTCCGCACGGCCTATTCCGGCCGCACCTTCGCAGAGCATCTGGCCGGATAGGTTTATAACCCGCCGGATTCTGCCGTTGCCTTTCTGGCCGCTTCGAGAAGCTGCGGAAAATGCCCTTCGGTCTCGGCGGTGGCCAGAAATGATACGGTGGTGACGACGCAACAGATTTCGCCCTGGGCGTCGAAAACTGGCCCCGCCTTGCCCGTCAGGGCGGAAAACAGATGTTCGTTGAGTTCCGCGCCGCCTGTCTCACGAATGGCGTGCAGGACTTTGGCGTCCGGGCGGGAGCCGCGGAAGGCGACCGGCTGCAACTTGCGCACCGCGGCTATCCTGTCAGCCGGCAGATAAGCCTGGAAAACCAGCCCGCAGGCGCTGTTATCCAGCGGCAGAACATCACCCAGCGCCACGGTGCTGATGGAGAAGCTGGCGCTCCTGTGCCACTGCACCACGGTCGGGCCGCGATCCGTCCAGATCGCCACGCCGCAACTTGCGCCGATCTGCGAGGCCAGCGTTTTCATCTGGCGACCGGCGGTCTCGACCGGATTGATTCGCCTGAGCGCACTGATGCCTATCGCGAGTGCGGTCGGGCCGAGATCGTAGCTGCCGGTTGCGGGATCCTGCGCCACCAGCCCTTCGCGCACCAGGCTTTGCAGGTAACGATGGGCGGTGGAGCGGCCGGTGCCGGCGCGTTTGGCGAGTTCGCCGAGTGCAAGCGCCCTGTCCGATTTTGCCAGAAGATCGAGAAAACGCGCAGCAATCGACACCGACTGAATGAGTGCAGAGCGCTTCTCTCCCTCGTTTTCCGGCAGATTGCCCAGCTCGTCATCCATGGTGTTCAAGCCCGTTCCCCCTTGTCGCGTGACCATGCCTAGCGCATCGGAGCGGAAATCGGAATCGATTTCTGAGCCGTTTCAACGTCTTCCCCTTGCGGTGCGGAAGGAGGCGACAAAGGAAACTCGATAAACTTTGTTGTAAATATGGCACATGCCGCTGCGGAACCCTGTGTGTCCGCAATACAGAACGCATTCTCTATTGCGAAACGGATAACGCTTCCGTTACTTGAATATGACTTTAATACTCATGTTTATTTAGGGGTGTGTGATGGGGTTTCGTTCTAGCGGCCGTTTGATGAGCGGGGTCAGCGTGTTGACGCTGACGGCTTTGTTTGTGACGCCGGTTTTCGGTCAGGATCAGCAGGCTGAGGCCTCGGGAACGACCGTTCTCAAGCCGATTGTGGTGACCGGTGAAAAAGTCGCGCGCGACATGAAGAACACGGCGTCATCCGTCTCGGTCATTTCCAGTGAAAAAATCAAAAAGGAAAAGACTGGCGACCCGACCGTATCGGAAGCGATCAAGGATATTCCGAACATCGTCTATACCGACAATGTCAGCGCCCCCATCATTCGCGGACAGGATACGCAGGGACCGAATACGGGTTCGATCGCCTTCTTCACCGGCACGGTGCCGCGCGCCACGATCAATGTCGACGGCCACTATCTCGGCTACAATGAATTCATCTATGGCGCCTCCTCTATCTGGGATGTCGACAGCATCGAAGTCTTCCGCGGCCCGCAGACCACCTCGCAGGGCGCCAATGCCATTGCCGGTGCGATCCTCGTCAATACAAAGGACCCGACCTTTACGCCCGAGGCATCCTATCAGGCTGAAATCGGCAACTATCACCAGAAGCGGGGTTCTTTCGCACTTTCCGGTCCTCTGATCGAAGATGAGCTGGCCGCTCGTATGGCCATCGACTACTCCGGCCGCGACACCTTCATCGATTACATCAGCTCGGCTTTTGCCCATGACGGCACGGACCAGAACTTCAAGGAGTTCAATGGGCGCTTCAAGCTTCTGTGGGAACCGGCTGAAATTCCCGGCCTTTCGACCAAGCTGACCTATTCCTACAACGCCTCGAACCGGCCAAGCCAGGAGGCTGCGTCGCGCCCCTTCGAGGATCTCAACCACATTACCACGACGATGCCGAGCTTCAGCCAGTATACCAATACCGGGATTCTGGACGTCAATTATGATTTCGAAAACGGCGTGAAACTGTTCAACCAGACGCAGTTTTCCTCTTCCATCGCCAAGCGCCGGGTTGGCATTGCCAATAACGGCGATGCGGATGTCGATCTCAAGAACACCTCCCACGAAACGCGCGTGACCTTCGGCGATCAGGAAGATGTGCTGAGCGGCGTTGCGGGTATTTATTACGCCCACTCACAGGCTGACGAAGTTCTTTATCTGCGCGGGACGTCCAAGTTTGACGATACCAAGGACAATCTCGGTCTTTTCAGCGAGTTGAGCTATCGCCTGACCGACCAATGGACCCTGACGGGCGGCCTGCGCTACCAGCGGGACCAGATTCAGCGCAGCGGTTATCGCACATTGAGCGCGACCTCCAGAAGTTCGGTGAATTATGACGAAACCTTCTCGGAAATCCTGCCCAAGGCCTCGCTCGCCTATGCCATCAATGACGACTGGACAGTCGGTGGCCTGATCAGCCGTGGTTACAATCCCGGCGGTGTCGCATTCGACCTGACGACCAGCAAATGGCGAACCTTCGACAAGGAAACCATCTGGAACTACGAGCTGTTCACGCGTGCCAACCTGCTCGACGATACGCTGACGGTAAACGGCAACCTGTTCTACATGGACATGAACAATGCCCAGTTTAACGTGCCGGTGGTTGTCTCCACGGGCATCAGCGAATCCTACACCGTCAATGCCGAGGAAGCCCATGCCTACGGTCTGGAAATCGGCGTGGATTATCAGGTTCTCGACAATCTGACACTGAAGGCCAGCGCAGGTCTGCTGAAGACGAAAATCGACGAGATTTCCAGCAACGCCGCCTACGTCGGCAAGGAATTCGCCAAATCGCCGGGTTACAGCTTCACCATCGGCGCAAGCTGGGATGTGACGGACAAGTTCACCGTCTCGGGCCAGGTCCGTCATCTCGACGGTTATTATTCCGACACGGATAACAAGGCCGTTTATGCGATCGACCCCTATACGATCGCGGATGTGCGGGCGAGCTACAAGTTCCAGGAGGAGCTTGAGTTCTACGCCTACGTCAAGAACGTCTTCGACGAGCGCGCACCGACGCTCATGAAGGAAAACCGCGGCATTGGCGGCATTGAGGCCAGCATGACCGAACCGCGCATGTTCGGCATCGGCGTGCGCGGCACGTTCTGAGCCGCCACCTGAGTTGAAAAGCAAAAAGGCCTTCGAAGTGATCTTCGAAGGCCTTTCTGTTTCAGGGGGATTACTCCCGATGATACGATTTGAGCTTGGCTCAGAGGGCAGGCTCACATTTGCCGGGGCGTCATGCACTCTCCCTCCGTCATTCCGGCCTTGAGCCGGAATCCAGCCAGCCCAAGTCCTTGGGCTGAAAGGAGTCTTCCCGCCGTGCAGACGCACGTCGGCTGGATTCCGGCTCAAGGCCGGAATGACGGTGGGGGAATCTTCGCGGGTGTACTATGCCGGTGCTGATCCCGCCTCCAGTCCACAAGCCTCAGAAAAACGCTTGAATGCCCGTCTGCGCCCGGCCGAGGATCAGCGCGTGGACGTCGTGCGTGCCCTCATAGGTGTTGACCGTCTCGAGGTTCTGGGCGTGGCGCATGACGTGGTATTCGATCTGGATACCGTTGCCGCCATGCATGTCGCGGGCCTGGCGGGCGATATCCAGCGCCTTGCCGCAATTGTTGCGCTTGATGATCGAGATCATTTCCGGCGCCATTTTATGCTCGTCCATCAGACGGCCGACGCGCAGCGATGCCTGGAGGCCGAGAGCGATCTCGGTCTGCATGTCGGCGAGCTTCTTCTGGTAAAGCTGCATGCCGGCCAGCGGCTTGCCAAACTGCTTGCGGTCGAGACCATATTGCAGGGCGCGGAACCAGCAATCTTCCGCCGCACCCATGACCCCCCAGGAAATGCCGTAACGGGCGCGGTTGAGGCAGCCGAACGGGCCTTTCAGGCCGGAGACATTGGGCAGCAGCGCGTCTTCGCCCACTTCCACGCCGTCCAGAACGATCTCGCCCGTAATCGAGGCGCGCAGCGACAGCTTGCCGCCGATCTTGGGGGCCGAAAGTCCCTTCATGCCCTTTTCCAGCACGAAACCGCGGATCTGGTTGTCATGGGCTTCCGATTTCGCCCAGACGACGAAGACATCGGCGATTGGCGCGTTGGAAATCCACATCTTCGAGCCGCGCAGGCGATATCCGCCCGCGATCTTTTCAGCGCGGGTCTTCATGCCGCCGGGGTCGGAACCGGCATCCGGCTCGGTCAGGCCGAAACAGCCGATCAGTTCACCGGAGACGAGGCCGGGCAGATATTTCTTCTTCTGCTCGTCCGAGCCATAGGCGAAGATCGGGTGGATGACGAGCGAGGACTGCACGCTCATCATCGAGCGGTAACCGCTGTCGATCCGTTCCACTTCGCGGGCGACGAGACCATAGGCCACGTAACTTGCATTGGCTGCGCCATATTCTTCCGGCAGGGTGACGCCGAGAAGGCCGGTGCGGCCCATCAGGCGGAACAGTTCCGGCTCGGTAGTCTCGGAAAGATAGGCTTCGGAGACACGCGGCAGAAGTTCCGATTTGCCAAAGGCGGCGGCGGCGTCGCGGATCATCCGCTCGTCGTCGGTCAGTTGGTCTTCGAGCAGAAAAGGGTCCTGCCAATTGAATGCTGCGTGTTCGCTCACGTGATGCCTCCGGATTTGCTGGCCGGATTATTGGTATTCGAGCCAGTTGGCACAAGCCATGTTTACTCATTTTTGCATTACATATAGTAATGGCTCATGACGTCTCTCAGCCGCAAACTTCTGCCCTCCACCAGTGCGCTCGCCGCCTTCGATTCCGTTGCCCGGCTCGGCAGTTTTTCCGCCGCCGCGGACGAGCTTGCATTAACGCAGGGGGCGATCAGCCGGCAGGTTATGTCACTGGAAGAACAGCTTGGCGTGCGCCTGTTCGAGCGCGGCGCACGCGGGGTGGCGCTGACGACCGAGGGCAGCGCCTATGCGAAATCGATTGCCGCAGCCCTTGGCGAGATACGCTCCGCCTCCCTCCAGATCATGACCAAAACGCATGGCAATACGCTGAACCTTGCCATGCTGCCGACATTCGGCACCCGCTGGCTTCTGCCGCGTATCCCGGATTTCGTGGCGAACCATCCCGAAATCACCATCAATTTCGCCACCCGTATCGGGCAATTCGATTTTGAGCGCGAGCAGCTGGATATGGCGATCCATATCGGTCAGGCAGACTGGCCGGGGGCGGAAAGCACCTTTCTGATGCATGAAATGGTCGCCCCGGTGTGCAGTCCCGAGTTCCTGAAGGCGCATCCCATCGAAAAGGGCGAACATATTGCAGCGCTTCCGCTTCTGCACATGGCTTCGCGGCCGGGCGCATGGAGCCACTGGTTCGAAAGCCTCGGCCTGTCGCTTGCCCTGCCGCAGGGCATGCGTTTCGAGCAGTTTTCCAGCGTGGCGCAGGCCTGCATCGCCGGGCTTGGCGTGGCGCTGATGCCGCTTTTCCTGATCGATAATGAGCTGAAATCGCGGCAGCTGGTGAAAGCTTTCGATCATCAGGCCAAAAGCCCCAGCTCCTATTATGCCGTGGCGCCGCTTTCGCGCGCCAACCATGTTCCGGTCGTGCTGTTTCGCGACTGGCTGGTGCGGCAGGTGGAGGCCTATCGTGCCGCCAGCAATCCACAGCTCTAAAAAATAATAGCACTTTTTTCGGGCATTTAGACTTTATGCCTCGGTTTTCGCCCGGTTTTGCCCCGGTCCGGACTCGACAGGGCGGTTTTGCTCGACTATCGTGATTAAACGTTTAATCAGCCCCTTCGGACCATCATGGCGTCTTCACGGCCTGCCACCAATCTGAGCGCGATAGCAGCGGCACTCGGCGTGTCGGTTGCAACCGTGTCCAATGCGCTGTCTGGCAAGGGTCGGGTTTCGCCGGAGCTGGTGGAGCGCATCCGCAAGACCGCAAGCGAGCTTGGTTATGTGCCGAGTTCGGCGGGCAGGGCGCTTCGCACCGGCAAGAGCGGCGTTCTGGGGCTGGTTCTTCCCGATATCGCCAATCCTCTTTTCCCGCAGATCGCACAGGCCATCGAAAAGGCGGCCGTCAATGCGGGTTATGGCGTGCTGATCGCCGACTCGCGCGGTGAGATCGCCATGCAGACGGATGCCATCAACCGGCTGATCGAGCGCGGGGTGGATGGCATGGTGGTCGTTCCCCGCCGGGGCACGCGCATCGCCGATGTCGACTGTCCGGTGGCGGTGATCGACAGTCCATCGACACCTGGAAACACAGTTGCCGCCGACCATTGGGATGGCGGCAGGCAGGTCGGCGAATATCTGGCGGGGCTTGGCCACGACAGGGTGGTGCTGGTGGGCAAGAACCGCGATTCCAACGTGCAGAACGACCGCCTTGGCGGCATTCGCGATGGGCTCGGCAAGGCCTGCACCACGCAGACGCTATGGATAGATGCCATTGAAAAGGCTGATGGCGCGGGTTGCCGTCTTGGCCTCGCTGACCGGGTTGCGGATGGTTTTACCGCCTTTGCCTGCGTATCGGACCTGCATGCGCTGCGCGCGCTTACCGAATTGCAGCGCGAGGGTATCGAGGTGCCGGAAGAGGCCAGCGTGACGGGCTTCGACGATCTGATCTTTTCGGCCGTCGTGACGCCGCCGCTGACGACGATGCGCATGGATATGGGCCGCATCGCCGATCTGGCGGTCGAGGCGCTGCTGCGCGCAATCGATGGCGAAGCCGGCTTCGAAAACGGCATCGCCGCCGAGGTGAAGGCTGAAATATCGAACATACCGATGGCGCTGATCATGCGCGGCTCCACCGGCAGAAAAAAGCATGATGCGATTGAAGCCAAAAACACGACAGCAGGAGAACTCACACCATGAAAAAAATCATTCTTGCATCGGGCGCCGCCCTGATGCTGACGATGGGTGCCGCGCAGGCGCAGGACAAGACGCTGACGATCTCGGTCTATGCCTTCGCGCAGGACGAATTCAAGGAACTGGTCTATACGCCGTTCGAAAAGCAATGCGGCTGCAAGCTGGTTGTCGAGACCGGCAACAGTGTCGAACGTCTGGCCAAGATGGAGGCCAACAAGGCCAATCCGGTGGTCGATCTCGCCATCGTTTCCATGGCGGATGCGCTTTCCGCCACCCGCAAGGACCTGATCCAGAAGATCGACGCTTCCAAGGTCCCGAATATCGACAAGCTCTATGATATCGCCAAGGACCCGAATGGCGACGGCATGAGCGTCGGCGTCAATTTCTACGCCACCTCAATCGTTTACCGCACCGACAAGATGAAGGTCGATAGCTGGGCCGATCTCCTCAAGGACGGTATCGTCGACCATGTCGCCTTCCCGAACGTCACCACCAATCAGGGCCCGCCGGCGCTTTACATGCTCGGCAAGGCTATCGGCAAGGATACGCCTGATCTTTCCGGCGCGATCGAGGCCGTGGGCGAAAAGAAGGACGATATCGTCACTTTCTACGTCAAGTCCTCGCAGCTGGTGCAGTTGATGCAGCAGGAAGAAATCTGGGCCGCCCCGATCGGCCGCTTCTCCTGGGCGCCTTTCACCAAGCTTGATCTGCCGCTCGCCTGGGCAACGCCCAAGGAAGGCCAGACCGGCGGCATGAATGTGCTCGTGGTGCCGAAGGGCACGAAGAACGAAGATCTGGCATTGCAGTTCATGGATTTCTGGCTCTCGACCGACGTTCAGAAGGCGCTGGCCGAAAAGCTGGTGGACAGCCCGACCAACAGGGAAGTCAAGGTTTCCGACGAGGTTGCGAACAACATCACCTATGGCGACGAAACCGCAAAAAGCCTGCAGCTCATCCCTTCCGACGTGACGCTGGATAACCGCGACAAGTGGCTGTCGGAGTGGAACTCCAAGGTCGGGCAATAAGCCGGGACAGTTTCAGTCAGGAACGGGGTGATTTTCAGCGTCCGCAAGGGCTCGCCCCGTTTCAGGAAAAGCGGTTTGGTCGTCCCCTGACCGCTTTTCCAACCTTTTCAGACCGCAAGCCGGCACGCCGGCTTCAACCGTAACCGGCCGCGTGGCCGTTCAGGGAATAAACCCATGTTTCAGAACCGGGCCGAAGCGCTGGCGCTTGCCTTGCCCGCCGCTATTTTTGCGGCGGCGGTCTTTCTTGTGCCAGTCTTCATGCTTCTGTCGGAGGGCTTCCACAGCGCCGATGGCTGGACATTGTCCGCTTACGCCGATTTCTTTTCCGATCCGCTGAACCAGACGGTTTTCCTGCGCACCCTGAAGCTTGGCGCGCTCGTCACCGTCGTCTCGGCGGTGGTGGGGTATGCGGCGGCTTTCGCCATCGTCAACCTTTCGCCGGGGGCAAAAGGCCATGTGGTCAATCTGGTCGTGCTGCCGCTGATGATTTCGCCGGTTGCCCGCACCTATGCCTGGATCGTCATTCTGGGCAGAACCGGCATCGTCAACCAGGCGCTGCAGGCGGTCGGCTTGAGTGACGCGCCGATCCGCATCCTGTTTTCCGAAACGGCCGTTTTCATCGGCCTTCTGCAATTGTTTCTGCCGCTGATGATCATCTCCCTCATCAGCGCGCTGGAGAATATGCCGAAGGACACCATCGCCGCCGCGCGCGTTCTCGGCGCAAACTGGCTGCAGGTGTTCTGGAAGGTCATCCTGCCGCTCACCAAGGAAGGGCTGGTTGTCGGCGGCACGCTGGTCTTCACCGGTTCGCTGACGGCCTATATCACGCCCGCCATTCTCGGCGGCTCCAAGGTGCTGATGCTGGAAACCCTGCTTTACCAGCAGGTGACGGTTTCCAACAATTTCGTCGCCGCCAGCGTCATCGCCTTCATCCTGATCGTCATGAGCTTTGCCGCCAATATCCTGCTGAAGCGCATCGCCACCGCAAGGAACAAGAAATGACCCGGCAGCTCTTCATTCCGCTCACGCTCCTTCTTGTCGTCGGTTTCCTCATCGGGCCGTTCCTTATCATTGTTGCCGCCTCGTTTTCGGCCGGCGATACGCTTGCCTTCCCGCCGCAGGGCTTTTCGCTGAAATGGATCGCCAAGGTCTTTACGGTTGAGAGCTTCCGGGAAAGCTTTGCGATGTCGATGTTCCTCGCCATTGGCGGCACCTTTGCAGCGCTCATCCTCGGCATTCCCGCCTCCTACGCCATGTCGCGCTACAAGCTGCCTTTTGCCGAGACGGTGCGCACCATCGTTTCCGCGCCGATCATCGTGCCCGGCATCATCGTCGGTCTCGCGCTGCTTCGTTATTTCGTCGTGCCCTTCGGCATCGGCATCACGCTTGCTTTGTTCCTCGCCCACACCGCGCTTATCCTGCCCTATGCGGTGCGGGTGGTATCGGCCAGCCTCAACAATCTGCGCTCGGATATTGAGGAGGCGGCGGTGCTGCTCGGCTCGTCGCGGCTCGGTGCGTTTTTCCGCGTGGTGCTGCCGAATATTCGTGGCGGCATTCTCTCCGCCTTCATTCTCGGTTTCGTGACGAGCTTCAACCAGGTGCCGGTATCTCTGTTCCTGTCGGGCCCCGGCGTGCGCACGCTGCCCATCGACATGCTGGGTTACATGGAAATCGTCTTCGATCCTTCCGTGGCCGCACTCTCCTCGCTGCTCGCCTTCCTTTCCATCGGCATCGTCTTCATGGCCGAACGTTTTCTGGGGTTCTCCCGTTATGTCTGACGCAAATTACCTTTCGCTCCAAAAAGTCTCGCTCGCTTATGGCAACAGCATTGCCGTCAAGGATCTCGATCTCGATATCCGCAAGGGCGAGCTGCTCGCGCTTCTGGGGCCTTCCGGCTGCGGCAAGACCACGACGATGCGCGCCATTGCCGGGCTGATGCCGGTGGCGGGCGGACGTATCGATCTCGATGGGGCCGATATCACCCGCGTTGCCGCCAACAAGCGCGCCGTGGGTCTGGTGTTCCAGTCCTATGCGCTTTTCCCGCATCTGACGGTCTATGAAAACGTAGCCTTCGGCCTGAAGCTCAAGGGCATGAGCGGCAAGACGCTGGAGGACAAGGTCGCCTCCGGCCTGAAATCGGTGGGCTTGTCCAATTTCGCCTCGCGCAAGCCGGCTGAACTATCAGGCGGCCAGCAGCAGCGCGTGGCGCTGGCGCGCTCCATGGTCATGGAACCGAAGGTGCTCCTGCTCGATGAGCCGCTTTCCAATCTCGATGCCCGCCTGCGCCTTGAAATGCGCACGGAACTGCAGCGCGTGCAGAAGGAGACCGGCGTGACGATGATCTTCGTCACCCATGACCAGATCGAGGCCCTGGCGCTGGCTGATCGCATCGTCGTCATGAAGGGCGGTAAGATCGAACAGATCGGTACGCCGGAAGAGATTTATAACGCACCGGTTTCGTCCTTCGTGGCGGATTTCGTCGGTTTCGAAAACATCTTCGCGCTGGAAGGCGGCGCGCTCAAAACCGCAAACGGCACGACACCGCTTCCCGGACCAGTCCTTTCAGCATCCGGACTGGCCTGGCGGCCGCGCATGGTCACCCTCGGTTCAGGTCCTTTCCAGGGAACCGTGCGCGGCACCTCCTTTGCCGGCAACAGCCGCGAATATCTGCTGGATACGCCGCTTGGTCCCATCAAGGCGGAAACCGATGCCGCCCTGACCTCCCACGCAATCGGCGATACGCTCGCTTTCGATCTGCCGGTCGAAAAGGCGGCGAGCCTCAAGGTGTTCAACTGACCATGGGTGTATGGATCGATACCGATATGGGCTTTGACGATATTGCCGCCATCATGGTGGTGCAATCGTCGGGCCTTGCCATTGACGGCATTTCGCTGGTCTTCGGCAATGCGACGCTTCAGGCGGTCTGCCGCAATGCCGCCGGCGCCGTTGCCGCCTTCGGCTGGTCGATGCCGATCCATCAGGGCCGCGCCATGCCGGTGCTGGGCGCACTCGAAACCGCCCAGTCTATCCTCGGCGATAACGGCATTCCGACTGTCGGTCAAAGCCTGCCGGATGCGGCGGCTCTGCCGAAAAGCGATGCTTTTGCCGTCCTGTGCGGCTGGCTTGAGGGGGCAGGCGAGAAGCGCATCCTCGCGCTCGGCCCGCTCACCAATATCGCCGCCCTTTGCCTTGCCCGGCCCGATCTTGCGGCCAGAATTTCCGACCTCACCTGGATGGGTGGCGGCGTAACGAGCGGCAACCACACGGCATCTGCCGAATTCAACGCCTTTGCCGATCCGGAAGCGCTGGCCATCGTGCTTTCCCATGGCCTGCCGCTGCGCATGGTCGATCTGGACGCCTGCCGCAAGGTCACCGCCTCGCCGGCCGATGTGCTGCCGATCCGCTATGCCGGCGGTAAAAACGCCGGTCTGATTGCCGACCTGCTGGAAGGTTTCATCGGCATCGCCACAAGACGCGGCAGACCCGCCATGGCGCTTTATGATCCCGTTGCCGCTGTCGCTTTCACCTCCGAGCTTCTTGGATGGCGCCATGCGCGGATCGATGTCGAACTTCACGCCTCGCTGACGCGCGGACGAACGGTGGTTGAGGCACGGGCCGAGAAGGTGACGGGTTTCAACGCGCATTTCGCCGAGACGGTGAATGCCGAAGCCGCAAAGTTGGCGGTTCTCGAGGCGCTGCGCCGGGAGGCTGCCCTATGAGTGCGCAACTCCCGATGCGCGAGCCAACCGATCTCAACGACGATGCGCTGCGCACCCGCGCGGTTGCCGCCGCGCGCGGCGATGCGCCTTTTGATGTCCTCATTGCTGGCGGAACGCTGGTGGATGTGGTGACGGGAGAACTTCGCGCCGCCGATATCGGCATTGTCGGCCCGCTGATCGCCAGCGTTCACGAACCGGCAAGCCGTAGCGATGCTGCACAGATTATCGATGCGACCAGTGCCTATGTATCGCCGGGCCTGATCGACACACATATGCATATCGAAAGCTCGATGGTTACACCGGCCGCCTATGCGGCGGCAGTGGTCGCCCGTGGCGTCACCACCATCGTCTGGGACCCGCATGAATTCGGCAATGTGCATGGTGTCGAAGGGGTGCGCTGGGCGGCGAAAGCAATAGAAAACCTGCCGCTGCGCGCCATTCTGCTTGCGCCGTCCTCAGTACCGTCAGCACCGGGGCTGGAATGCAGCGGTGCGGATTTCGATGCCGGAATTCTCGCCGATATCCTGTCGTGGCCGCAGGTCGGCGGCGTTGCGGAAATCATGAACATGCGCGGCGTCATCGAGCGCGATCCGCGCATGAGCGGCATCGTGCAGGCCGGTCTCATCTCGGAAAAGCTGCTCTGTGGCCATGCGCGCGGCCTGAAGGATGCCGATCTCAACGCCTTCATGGCGGCGGGCGTTTCTTCCGATCACGAGCTGGTCTCGGCTGAAGACCTGATGGCAAAGCTTCGGGCGGGGCTGACCATCGAGCTGCGCGGCTCGCACGATCATCTGCTGCCGGAATTCGTGGAAGCGCTGAATGCGCTCGGCCATCTACCGCAGACGGTGACGCTCTGCACCGACGATGTTTTCCCGGATGATCTGTTGCGGGGTGGCGGGCTGGATGATGTGGTGCGCCGCCTTGTCGGTTATGGGCTGAGGCCTGAATGGGCGCTACGCGCCGCCACTCTCAATGCCGCGCAACGGCTCGGCCGGTCCGATCTCGGCCTCATCGCCGCCGGTCGCCGTGCCGATATTGTCGTCTTCGAGGATTTGAGCGGCTTTTCGGCATGCCATGTGCTCGCCGGTGGCAAAGCAGTCGCGGAAGGCGGGCGTATGCGCGTCGAGGTTCCGGCCTGCGATGCGACAACGCTCGAAGGCTCGATGAAGCTGCCGCAGCGCAAGGCCGATGATTTCCGGGTTGCCTCCGAAGGCTCGAAGGTCCGCCTCGCCACCATCGACCGCCCGCGTTTCACGCAATGGGGTGAGGTGGAGGCCGAAGTGAAGGACGGTTTCGTCGTACCGCCTGAGGGTGCGACGATGATTTCCGTCACCCATCGCCACGGCAAGGCCGAGCCTGTCACGAAAACCGGCTTCCTTACCGGCTGGGGAAGCTGGAACGGCGCCTTCGCCACCACCGTCTCGCATGACAGCCACAACCTCACCGTCTTCGGCGGCAATGCCGAGGACATGGCGCTGGCCGCCAATGCGGTGATAACGGCAGGCGGCGGTATGGCTGTCGCCTCTGAGGGCAAGGTGACGGCACTTCTACCGCTGCCGCTCTCCGGCCTCGTTTCCGATGCGCCGCTTGAGGACGTCGCAAAGGCCTTCGAGGCATTGCGCGCCGCTGTCGGCGATGTCGTCGAATGGCAGCCGCCCTATCTGGTCTTCAAGGCCTGCTTCGGCGCCACGCTTGCCTGCAATATTGGCCCGCACCAGACGGATATGGGCATTGCCGATGTGTTGACGGGACGGGTGATGGAGAGCCCGGTGATTGCGGTGGTGGGGTAGGCCGGGGCCAAGCGTTGCCAAAAAGCCGGTATATTGCTAAATCCAACCCTCGTTTACCCGTCGCTTTATAGGAATGTTGAACATGGGTGCCTCGAAGTCAGCAGATAAGTAAGCCGCAACGACGATATTTCGTTGTTGCGGCGTTCTGTCGAGCAATCCCTGTTCCATCGGGCAGACGCCGCCAAATGTCCTCATTTGAGCGGATCAATTCTCATGTCTATTCAAACTCCCGTTTGGGGGAGATCGCTGTTTGCAGCAATGCTGCTCATGGCTCCCTTTGATATTCTCGCCTCGCTGGCCATGGATATTTACCTGCCGGTCGTTCCCGTGATGCCGGAAGCTCTCGGCACTACGCCGGTCGTCATCCAGCTGACGCTCACCGTTTACATGGTGATGCTCGGCCTTGGGCAAATCGTGTTCGGCCCCATCTCGGACCGCATTGGCCGCCGACCGGTTTTGCTCGGCGGCGCCGTGCTATTCGTCGTGGCCTCGTTCTGCCTTGCAGCCGTGACGACTGCGAGTGCCTTCATCGTGTTCCGGTTCCTTCAGGCGGCGGGTGCGGCGGCGGCATTGGTCGCCACTTTCGCCACCGTTCGCGACGTCTATGCGGACCGCCCGGAAGCAACGACGATATACGGAACGTTCAGCTCCATTCTCGCATTCGTCCCGGCCCTCGGCCCGATTGTCGGGGCGGTCATCGCCGAAGGATACGGCTGGCGTGCCATCTTCGTCACTCTGGGGACGGCCGCTCTCATCGCCACGGTTGCCGCGTTGATGAACTGGAGCGAAACCCGGCCGGTGACGGCAGGGATGTCGCGCCCATCGCCCTTGCGCATGTTGGGCAGTGGCCGTTTCTGGACCTATACGCTTGGGTTCAGCGCTGCCATGGGGACGTTTTTCGTATTCTTCTCCACCGCTCCGCGCGTCATGATCGGCAGGGCAGGTCTCTCCGAGGTGGAGTTCAGCCTGGCTTTTGCAACGGTGGCGATCGCCATGATCGTTACCACCCGTTTTGCGAAGTTCTTCGTCGCCAGATGGGGTGTGCAGGGCAGCCTCGTCAGGGGCATGGCCCTGTTGCTGGTGGGGGCCTTTCTGTTTGCGGCAGGTGAAATCGGGGCGGTCCCGTCACTCCTGACATTCATCGTGCCGATGTGGGTCATGGCGGTCGGTATCGTTTTTACGGTCTCGGTCACCGCCAATGGCGCGCTGGAGGAGTTCGGGCATATGGCGGGCACGGCCGTCGCCTTCTACTTCTGCATTCAAAGTCTGTATGTGGGAATAGTGGGCACCCTGGCGGTCGTCATCCTGCCGGGTGATACGGCATGGCCCGTGGTCGCCTATTCATCGATCATGGCCTGCATCGTTCTGATCGCGCTGTATTGGCTGAACCGCCGGGACATCTGAGAGAGAAAGCCGGGCAGCACCATTGGTGTTGCCCGGCTTTTCAGTTTTGGGAATGCGCAATGCGGTTTGCCGCCTTATTCTGCCGCCAGTTCCTGCTCCACCAGTGTTGCCCAGAAAGCGACCCCGGGAACGATTGCCGCGTCGTTGAAGTCATAGGAGGTGTTGTGGTGCAACGCGCCATCCACCGCCGGGCCGTTGCCGAGCCAGACGTAGCAGCCGGGGGCTTCGCCCGCGAAAAAGGCGAAGTCGTCGCCTGCGGTCGAGGGCGGGAAGGCGGTGCGGGCCTTGTTGCCGAAGACGGTCTTGGCGGCTCGGAGCGCCCGTTTCGTCGCATCGGCCTCGTTGATGACGGGTGGAATGCGGCGAATGAATTCATAGTTTGCCTCGATGCCGAACATCGCGGCCGTACCCTTGGCGAGCCTGCCGATTTCCGTTTCAAGCTGGCTGCGCACATCCGGCGCATAGGCGCGCGCCGTGCCGCCGATTTCGACCAGATCGGGAATGACGTTGAGCGCCTTCGGGTCACCCGCCTGCACCGAGCAGGCGCTGACCACGGCAGGTTGCAGCGGATCGACGACGCGGCCGACGATGCTTTGCAGCGAAGAGAGGAAGGTGCCCGCCGCCGTTACCGGATCGCGGCCGAGATGCGGCTTGGCGCCGTGGGTGCCGATGCCCCTGAAGGTGACGCGCCAGCTATCGGACGAGGCGAGCTGCGGGCCTTCCACCACGGCCATCTCGTCAATGCCCAGCCCCGGCATATTGTGCAGTCCATAGACCGCATCGCAGGGGAACAACTCGAAAAGCCCGTCCTCCACCATTTTTTTCGCGCCGCCGCGGCCTTCCTCGGCCGGCTGGAAGATGAAATGCACGGTGCCGGAAAAATCGCGGGTTCTGGCGAGATAACGCGCGGCACCCAGCAGCATGGCGGTGTGGCCGTCATGGCCGCAGGCATGCATCTTGCCGGGGAATTTCGATTTATACGGCCGATCTGGAACTTCCGGCATGGCGAGTGCATCCATGTCGGCGCGAAGACCGATGCTGCGGGTGCCGTTGCCCACCTGTAGAGTGCCGACCACGCCGGTGCCGCCAAGACCGCGATGGACCTTCAATCCCGCCCTTTCGAGCAGGTCGGCGACGATGGCGCTCGTCCTCTCCTCTTCAAAGCCCAGTTCCGGATGGGCGTGGAGATCGTGGCGAAGCTCCGTCAGGAATGGCAGGTCCTCGCCGATGCGGTCCAGCAGTCTCATAGCTTGTCCTTGAATATGGGAAAAACCCACGCCATAGGTGAGCTTGTCCGAATGCCTGTTGCTTTGTTTTGTTCTAGCTGAAAAAGCCAATGAAAAGAACCCGCCGCATGCTTGCGGTTGTTGAAATGCCTGATGTGAAGAACCGGGCTGGCGTGGTCGAACAACGCGATTGCCTTTCGCCACCCGCTCCTGAAAGGAAAAGAACGATGCCGCAATCCGCATCGCCTGCCGCCCTATCCCCTGCTGCTCCGCATGAGTTCTGGCAGGATATCCGCGCCCCCCGCACATTTGAAACCGCAGGTCCGCATTCCGCCTTCTTTCCGGCGGAACTGGATGACGGGCGACAGATCTGCCTGCCGATCCGGCCTCTGGCGGATGGCGAGCATGCGCTGGCCTCGCTCATCGTTAATCAGGCTTCCTTTGAGGTGCTGGAAGCGCTGGCCGCCGATCTTGCTCAGAAGCTTCTCCCCCTCAAGCCAGAGGTGGTGATCGGCCTGCCGACGCTCGGGCTGACACTTGCCGCCGCCGTCGCCCGTCATCTCGGTCATTCCCGATACGTGCCGCTCGGCACTTCGCGCAAATTCTGGTATCTGGAGGAACTGTCGGTACCGATGTCCTCCATCACCACCAAGCAGGAAAAACGGCTCTACATCGATCCGCGCATGTTGCCGCTCATCGAGGGCAGGCGGGTGGCGCTGGTGGATGATGTCATCTCCAGCGGCAGTTCCATCATTTCAGGTCTTTCGCTTCTCGCCTCGTCCGGCATCCGGCCGGTGGTGATCGGTGCAGCCATGCTGCAATCGGACCGCTGGGAGCAAAAAATCGCTGCTTTCGGGCCGGAATGGCCGGAGCGGGTGAGGGGTGTTTTCGCCACGCCGCTGCTGACAAAGGCGGAAGGCGGCTGGCGGGCTTGACGTTGCGCAATTCCCGGCAAAAGGCAAGTGGTGATAATTTCATCGTTGCCTAATTTGCGTCTTGCGGAGCCGCGAGAGATCGTCCTAAGATCGTCTCCGACAGATTATAGCGGCCGGCAAAAAATGCGCCGGTTTGCTTTTGCGCGGTGTCATTCCGGCGTCTGCCCGCCCCCTTTGTTTTTGCCGCTTACTGGAATTTCTTCAAATGCATGCAGTGTTCGACGGTCATAATGATGTGCTGCTTCGGTTGTGGCGCAACAGCAAGGCCGGCGCCGATCCGGTTGCGGAATTCAGGAATGGCACACGCGAAGGCCATATCGATGGTCCGCGTGCACGGGCAGGCGGTCTTGGCGGCGGCATCTGCGCCATCTACATCCCCTCCGGCGATCTCATCCTGCAGGAGCCGGACGCGCAGGGCCACTATAATACACCGCTCGCGGCGCCGCTCGAACGCCAGCCTTCGCTTGATATCGCCATGGAAAAAGCTGCGATCGCGCTCAGACTCGATCGCGCCGGGGCCTGGCGGCTATGCCGCTCGACAGCCGATATCCGCAAGGCCTTTGCCGAGGATATCTTCGCGGCCGTGCTGCACATGGAAGGCTGCGAGGCGATCGGAGCCGATCTCGATGCGCTCGAGGTGTTTTATGCTGCCGGTCTGCGCTCGCTTGGTCCGGTGTGGAGCCGGCACAATATTTTCGGCCACGGGGTTCCCTTCTCCTATCCGATGTCGCCCGATACCGCGCCCGGTCTCACCGATGCCGGTTTTGCGCTGGTGAAGGAATGCAACCGGCTCGGTATTCTCATCGATCTTGCGCATATCACCGAAAAGGGCTTCTGGGATGTGGCGAAGACCACGAATCAGCCTTTGATCGCCAGCCATTCCAACGCGCATGCGCTCACCCCCGTCGCCCGCAATCTCACCGACAGGCAGATGGATGCTATCAAGGAAAGTGGCGGTCTGGTCGGCCTCAACTATGCCGTGACCATGCTGCGGGCGGATGCGCGCGACATTGCCGACACCCCGCTTTCCGACATGGTGCGCCACATAGACTACATGGTGGAGCGCATGGGCATCGACTGCGTGGCGCTCGGATCCGATTTCGACGGTGCGACGGTACCCGTTGGCGTTGCTGACGCGAGCGGCAATCACAATCTGGTTGCGGCGCTGAAATCGGCGGGCTACGGTGACGGAGAACTGGCCAAAATCTGCCGGGAGAACTGGCTGCGCGTCTTATCCCAGGCCTGGCATGAGGCCGCCTGAGAGCACATAAAAGCGAACGAAATCAATCTTATAACAAAAGGGGAGATCCTATGATCAAATCGCTCAACAAATCCATGCGTATTCTCAGCACCAGCGCCGCTTTGTCGCTGATGATGCTGTCTGCGCCGCATGCTTTCGCTGCCACACCGGCCGATACGCTGGTCGAAGGTTTCGCCATCGATGACATCATCACGCTCGATCCGGGCGAGGCATTCGAGCTGTCCGCAGCTGAAGTCACCGGCAACACCTACAGCAAGCTGGTTTCCATCGATCTCAACGACACCTCCAAGGTGATCGGCGATCTCGCCGAAAGCTGGACGACCTCCGAAGACGGCCTGACCTATACCTTCAAGCTGAAATCTGGCCTGAAATTCGCCTCCGGCAATCCGATCACGGCTGACGATGTGGCATTCTCGTTTGAACGCGCCGTCAAGCTCGACAAGTCGCCGGCATTCCTGCTGACGCAGTTCGGCCTCAAGGGCGACAACGTCAATGAAAAGGCGAAGGCTGCGGATGCGAACACCTTCGTACTGACCGTCGACAAGCCCTATGCGCCGAGCTTCGTGCTGAACGTGCTCACCGCAACTGTCGCTTCGGTGGTCGACAAGAAGCTCATCACCGAAAAGGCGAAGTCCGTTACCCCGAGCGCCGATTACAAATATGACACCGATTTCGGCAATGAATTCCTGAAGACCGGTTATGCCGGTTCCGGCCCTTACAAGATCCTTGGCTGGAAGGCCAATGAAGCGGTCATCCTCGAGGCCAATCCGAATTATTACGGTGAAAAGCCGAAGCTGAAGCGCGTTGTCTATCGCCACATGAAGGAAAGCTCCGGCCAGCGCCTGGCGCTTGAAAACGGCGATATCGATGTGGCCCGCAACCTCGAGCCGGGCGACATGGAAGCCGTTTCCAAGAAGGAAGGCCTTGCCGTCACCTCTGCGCCGAAGGGCACCGTCTATTATTTCAGCCTCAACCAGAAGAACGAGAACCTGAAGAAGCCCGAGGTCATCGAGGCGTTCAAATATCTCGTCGATTACGACGCGATCGGTGAGACGATCATCAAGGGCATCGGCGAAGTCCACCAGACGTTCCTGCCGAAGGGCCAGCTCGGCGCGCTCAACGAGAACCCCTACAAGCTCGACGTCGCCAAGGCGAAGGAACTTCTGGCCAAGGCCGGCCTGAAGGACGGCTTCACCGTGTCCATGGATGTGCGCAATACGCAGCCGGTAACCGGTATTGCCGAAAGCGTGCAGCAGACGCTGGCGCAGGCCGGCATCAAGCTGGAAATCATTCCGGGCGACGGCAAGCAGACGCTGACCAAGTACCGCGCCCGCACCCATGATATCTACATTGGCCAGTGGGGCTCGGACTATTTCGATCCGAACTCGAATGCGGAAACCTTCACCATCAACTACGACAATTCCGATGAGGGCAAGAACAAGACGCTCGCATGGCGCAATGCCTGGGACGTTCCTGACCTGACCAAGGAAACCCAGTCGGCTCTGCTGGAGAAGGACAGCGCCAAGCGCGCCGCAATCTATGAGAACCTGCAAAAGGAAGTTCTGGCGAAGGGTCCTTTCGTCATCATCTTCCAGCAGACGGAAGTGGCCGGTTATTCCGCCAAGCTCAAGGGCCTGAAGCTCGGACCGAGCTTCGACACCAACTACGTCTATACGATCTCCAAGGAATGATCCGGAAGGATCGGTCTCTTGAGCATCGTTGAAACGAACAGCCGGGCGAGGCAGGGCAAACGCCGTGCCAACGCCCGTGTGAAGGCCGTTCTCGGCTTCGCCGTCACCGTCATCACCACCTTTCTGGGGTTGATGGCGGTCACATTTTTCATTGGCCGTGTGGTGCCGATCGATCCCGCATTGGCGATCGTCGGCGACCGCGCGCCTGCCCATGTGGTCGAGCGGGTGCGTGAGCAGCTCGGACTCAACCTGCCGCTCTGGCAGCAGTTCTTTCTTTATCTGAAGCAGGCGCTTTCGGGCGATTTCGGCATCTCCGTCCTCACCACCAATCCGGTGATGGAGGATATCAAGCGGGTGTTCCCGGCGACGATCGAGCTTGCGACGATCGGCACCATCATCGGCGCCGTTTTCGGCATACCGCTCGGCGTGCTTGCCGCCGTCAAGCGCGGCAGTTTTGCCGACCAGGTGGTGCGCGTCATCGGCCTCATCGGTTATTCCGTGCCGATCTTCTGGCTCGGCCTCCTGGCGCTGCTGGTGTTTTACGCCCGGCTGCAATGGGTCGCCTATCCCGGCCGCATGGATATCGTCTATGAATTCACCTTCACGCCGGTCACGGGCTTTTTCCTGATCGACGCGATCTGGCAGCGGCAGTGGGAGGTCTTGTGGGACCTGTTCCGCCACATCATCCTGCCGGCCTCTCTGCTCGGTTATTTTTCGCTGGCCTATATCAGCCGCATGACGCGCTCCTTCATGCTGAACGAGCTTAGCCAGGAATATATCGTTGCGGCGCGCGCCAAGGGGCTTTCGGAAACCCGCATCATCTGGTTCCACGCGCTGCGCAACGCCGCCGTGCCGCTGGTAACGGTGATTGCGCTGTCCTATGCCGGTCTGCTCGAAGGTTCGGTGCTGACCGAAACCATCTTCGCGTGGCCGGGGCTTGGCCTCTACATCACCAATTCCCTGCAGAATGCGGATATGAATGCCGTTCTTGGCGGCACGATCGTGATTGGCGCCATCTTCGTCGGCATCAATCTCTTTTCCGATCTGCTTTACCGGACGCTCGACCCAAGGACGCGCAGCCGATGACGATTTCGACCGATACATTGAAACCTTACAGCCGCGAATGGCTGCTCTCCGACCGGCCGGCCTCGCGCAGACAGGCGCGTCTCGGCCGGGCCTATGTCATCTGGCGGCGCTTTTCGGAAAACCGGCTGGCGCTGCTCGGCCTCGGCATCATTGTTGCGCTGCTGTTCGTTGCGCTGTTTGCCAATGTGCTGGCGCCGCATAATCCGGTGCAGGGCGATCTGCGCAATGCCCGGCTTCTGCCTCCGGGAACGGAAGGTTACCTGCTCGGCACGGATGATCAGGGGCGTGATATTCTCTCGCGCCTCATCCACGGTTCCCGGCTGACCCTCTTTGTCGTGCTGCTGGTGGCCATCATTGCGGCCCCCATCGGGCTCATCGTTGGCACTGTCTCGGGTTATGCCGGCGGCTGGGTGGATGCCGTTCTGATGCGCATCACCGATATCTTCCTCGCCTTTCCGAAGCTGGTTCTGGCGCTGGCGCTGGTGGCCGCACTTGGGCCGGGCATCGAAAACGCCGTGCTCGCCATCGCGGTCACCTCATGGCCGCCCTATGCGCGCATCGCACGCGCCGAAACCATGACCTTCCGCAATTCTGATTTCATCGCGGCGGTTAAGCTCATGGGGGCCTCGCCTTTCCGCATCGTCCTGAAACACGTCATGCCGCTTTGCATGTCGTCGCTCATCGTGCGTGTTACGCTCGACATGGCGGGCATCATCCTCACCGCCGCCGGTCTCGGTTTTCTCGGCCTTGGTGCGCAGCCGCCTCTGCCGGAATGGGGCGCGATGATCGCTTCCGGACGCCGTTTCATTCTCGATCAATGGTGGGTTGCCGCCATGCCGGGTATTGCGATCCTGATCGTCAGCCTCGGTTTCAACCTTCTGGGTGATGGCCTGCGCGATGCGCTGGACCCCAAGGAGGCGAACCAATGAGCGCGCCGCTTCTGACTGTCGAGAACCTGCGCGTTTCCTTTCCCACCCGCACCGGGCTGGTGGAGGCGGTGCGCGGCGTGTCCTTCACGCTGGGGCGTGAACGCCTCGGCATTGTTGGCGAATCCGGCTCCGGCAAATCGCAGACCGGCCGCGCCATCATGGGGCTGACCCCGAAAAGCGCGCGCATCGAGGCCGATGCCCTGCGCTTCGGGGATATCGATCTTCTCAAAGCTTCGGCAAAGGAAAGGCGGCTCATGCGCGGCAAGCGCATGGCCATGATCCTGCAGGACCCGAAATATTCGCTGAACCCGGTCATGCCGATCGGCCGCCAGATCATGGAAACGCTGCGCACCCATGAAAATATCGGCTCCAGCGAGGCGCGCCAGCGCACGCTCGCCATGCTGGAAGCGGTGCAGATCCGTGATCCCGAGCGCGTCTTCGATCTTTACCCGCACGAGGTTTCAGGCGGCATGGGCCAGCGTGTCATGATCGCCATGATGCTGGTCTGCGGCCCGGAACTGCTGATCGCCGACGAGCCGACTTCGGCGCTCGACGTAACCGTTCAGCTCGAAGTGCTCGACATTCTCGACAAGCTGGTGCGCGATCGCGGCATGGGGCTGATTTTCGTCAGCCACGATCTGCGGCTGGTCTCGTCCTTCTGCGACCGCGTTTTGGTCATGTATGCGGGCAAGGTCGTTGAGGAACTGTCCTCTGCCAATCTGAAGGAGGCGAAGCATCCCTATACGCAGGGCCTCCTGAACTGCCTGCCGGAAATCGGCGGCCACCGGCATCCGTTGCCGGTTCTGGAACGCAAGCCGGAGTGGCGCGCATGAGCACGGTTCTTTCCACCAGAGACATGGTGGTCGATTTCGACGGCTATATCGCGCTCGACAGCGTCAGCATCGATGTGGACGAGGGTGAATCCTTCGGCATCGTCGGTGAGTCCGGTTCCGGCAAGTCGACGCTGCTGCGCGCCATTGCCGGCCTCAACCATTTCGATGAAGGCTCGTTGATGGTGGCCGGTCGCTCCTATTCGGGCAAGCACCGCGACAAGAGCTTCTACCGCGATGTGCAGATGGTGTTTCAGGACCCTTACGGTTCCCTGCACCCCCGCCAGACGGTGGATGCGCTGCTGCTTGAGCCGCTGGTCATCCACGGTCTGGATAATCGCGAGCAGCGCATTGCCCGGGCATTGGACGAGGTGGGCCTCGGCACCGGCTTCCGTTTCCGCTATTCGCACCAGCTTTCCGGTGGCCAGCGGCAGCGTATCGCTATTGCGCGTGCGCTGATCGTCGAGCCGAAAATCCTGCTGCTCGATGAGCCGACCTCGGCGCTCGACGCCTCCATTCAGGCGGAAATCCTCAACCTGCTTGAACAGGCCCGCAAGGATCGTAACCTGACCTTCGTCATGGTCAGCCACGATCTCGGTGTCATCAGCCACATGTGCGATCGCCTTGCGGTGATGAAAAGCGGCAAGGTGGTGGAAATGCTGGAAGCCGAGGCGCTGGAAAGCCGGGAATTCAGCGCGGATTATACGAGGCAGCTGCTGGTGGCGAGCGAGGGCTTCAAGCGCGTTTGAGCTGCCGCTACAGTTGGGCCAAATGACATCTTCCGTCATTCCGGCCTTGAGCCGGAATCCAGCGACCGCGCGTCTGCGCGGTCAGAGACTTGATGGCGCTGGATGCCGGGTCAAGCCCGGCATGACGGACGGTGTCGGCCAAAACAAGGTATTCAGACTATGCAACTCCGCGCATTGATGTATTTCGACGAACTGGTCCGCACCAATTCCATGCGCGCCGCGGCGGAAAATCTGAATGTCGCACCGACGGCGGTCAGCCGCCAGATCGAGAACCTCGAATATTATTTCGGCTCGCCGCTGGTTGAGCGTTCCAGCCGGGGCGTGAAGTTGACGGCTGCGGGGGAACTGCTTGCCGCCCGCGCCGGCAAGACGTTGCGGGAACTCGACCATGTGCACCAGCTGATCGACGATCTGAAAGGCCTGCAGCGCGGCCGGGTCACGGTCTATGCCAATGGCGCGACGGTGGCGAACCTTCTGGCGCCGGTCTTGGCACAGTTCAGCCTCAAATATCCTAAACTGCGCTTCGAGGTCCATATCACCAGCGCCCGCCAGGCGATGGAAGCCCTGGGGGCGGCGGAGGCCGATCTGGTCGTCAGCCTTTTTGCACCAAAGGTCTCCGGGGTGAAAGTGCGCTCGCGCACCCGTATCAGCTATGACGCGATCTTTCCCGCCGGTCATGCGCTTGCCGCCCAGCCGGAAGTCTCACTCAAAGAGCTGGCCAGCCTGCCGCTCGCCCTGCCGGACAAGAGTTTTGCTGCGCGTCAGGCCTTCGATACGCTGTTTGCGGATGCGGGCGTCGAGCTTGATCCCGTCTTCATCACAAGCTCGCTGGAAATGCTGAAGGAGCTGGTGCTGGGCCACGCCGCCGCCACGTTGCTGCCGGCGCTTTCGGTGGCGCGGGAAATCCGCAGCGGCCAGATGGTCGCCGTTCCGCTGGCCGGGAAAAAGGGCATTCACACCCAGATCGATCTCTGCGTTGCGCCAGACAGGCAATTGTCCTTCGCCGCCTCCAAGCTTGCCGATTTTATCGAGCGCTTCATGCGTGAGGCGACGGCGGGGTAAGCAAGGCGGCTGACTATCCGAGCGGAAGGTTGATTTCCATCCGCATTTCCGTGTAGCCATTTCAGCTACACGGAGCACACAAAAATCGAGATTGTGTGTGCGCCTGCAACATGACACTCTTTTTGCAACGGGCGGTCTTTCCGAGGGCAAAAATGCCCCGGCCGCCAGACAGGGGACAATGATGCCACGCACTTATCTTTCGCAGGCGGCAACGCTTTCGCGCCGCGCCACGCTGGGCCTCGCATTGGGCACGGCGCTCTGGCTGCCGCTTTCGGCAACGGTTGCCGAGGCCGCGCCGAAAACCGCGCTGACGCTTGGCATGGCCGTCGAGCCGGCCGGTCTCGATCCGACCATCGCCGCCCCCGTCGCCATCGGCCAGGTCACCTGGCAGAACGTCTTCGAAGGTCTGGTCACCATCGACAGAGACGGCAAGGTCAAGCCGCAGCTGGCGGAACGCTGGGAAATTTCACCCGATGGCAAGACATACACATTCAAGCTGCGCCAGGGCGTCACCTTCCATGATGGTGAGGCCTTCGACTCCTCCGTTGCGAAATTTTCGCTGGATCGGGCGCGTGGCGAAAGCTCCGTCAATCCACAGAAACGCTTCTTCGCCGCCATCAACAGCATCGAGACACCCGATGCCGCGACGCTGGTGCTGAAACTGAAGCAGCCGGCCGGCAGCCTGATCTACTGGCTCGGCTGGCCAGCCTCCGTCATGGTCGCGCCGAAAAGCGCGGAAAACAACCGCACCACGCCGGTCGGGACAGGCCCGTTCAAATTTGCGAGCTGGGCCAAGGGCGACAAGGTGGAATTGGAGAAAAACGCGGCCTATTGGGACAAGGCGGTGGCGGTAAAGCTTGACAAGGCAACCTTCCGTTTCGTCTCCGATCCGCAGGCACAGGCCGCCGCGTTGAAATCCGGTGACATCGATGCCTTCCCGGAATTCGGCGCGCCGGAACTGATGACGTCCTTCGACGGCGATGCGCGCCTCGGCACCTTCGTCGGCAATACGGAACTCAAGGTCGTGGCCGGCATGAACAGTGCCCGCAAGCCTTTCGACGACAGGCGCGTGCGTCAGGCGCTGATGATGGCGGTGGATCGCGGCACGGTGATCGAAGGCGCGTGGTCGGGTTATGGTACGGCCATCGGCAGCCACTACACCCCGAACGATCGCGGTTACATCGACACGACCGGCGTTCATCCCTTCGATATTGACAAGTCGAAGGCGCTGCTTGCCGAGGCGGGATATCCGGATGGGTTCAGCTTCACCATCAAGGCGCCGCAAATGGCCTATGCCCAGCGCACCTCGCAGATCCTGCAGGCGATGTTTGCCGAAATCGGCGTCACGATGACCATCGAGACCACCGAGTTTCCGGCGAAATGGGTGGCGGATGTCTTGAAGGGCGCTGACTTCGACATGACCATCGTTGCCCATGCCGAGCCGATGGATATCGATATCTACGCGCGCGATCCCTATTACTTCAATTACAAGAACCCGGCCTTCAACGAGATCGTCGGTAACGTCGAAAAGACGGCGGATGTGGCCGAGCAGGAAAAGCTCTATGGCGAGGCCCAGAAAATCCTCGCCGACGACGTGCCGGCCCTTTACCTTTTCGTCATGCCAAAGCTTGGCGTGTGGGACAGGAAGGTGAAGGGGCTGTGGGAAAACGAGCCCATTCCTTCGAATGTGCTGACGGATGTGCACTGGGAAGAGTGACGTTTGTTGTGAATGGCGAGGCGCATTCTTCCCCTCATTCCTGTGCTTGTCACAGGAATCCTGTGTATTGCGTCTGTGCTAGAATGGTAGCGGACGGAAGGCCGTCGGGATCCTGGTCGTTTGAGACCGCTTGCTGGCTCTGGTCCTCCGTCCGCCTTTGATATCCCAACCTGAACAGTTGATTGAGGCCGTGAGCGCGGACCTCGAAGCACAGGATGAGGCTTGCCATGATACACCCTGTTTTCATTGGATGCGACGTCGCCAAGGCGCATCTTGATCTTTTCGACGGCCGGACATCCCGGCATATCCGCATCGACAACACCGCTGCCGCCATTCATGCATGGCTGCAAGGCCTGGAGGGGCAGGAGGCGACGGTCATTCTGGAGGCGACCGGGCGTTATGACAGGCAGCTGTGCGCGGCTCTCGATCGGCAACAGCGTCCGTATTGCCGGGTCAACCCCGCCCGGGCGCGCGACTTCGCAAGAGCCACCGGCCGCCTGGCCAAGACCGACGCCATCGATGCCCGCCTGCTGGCACACATGGGCGAAACGCTTGGCCCCGCAACCAGCACACCACCCGATCCGGCCCGGCAGGCGCTTGCCAGCTTCCATACAAGGCGCGATCAGCTCGTTGCCATGCGCCAGCAGGAGCGGCTTCGCCTTTCCAGCGCAGAGCCCATGGAGCACGATAGTCTGGAGCGCCATCTCATCTGGCTGGACGGCGAGATCGAGGCGATCGAAAAAGCCTGTCACGCCCATGTCCGGGAAAACGCGGAACTGAACGAACAAAGCACCAGGCTCCGTTCCATTCCGGGCGTCGGGCCAGTCACCGCATTCACGCTGATGGCGCATATGCCGGAACTGGGCGGCAGCTCTTCCAAAGCCATGGCCGCATTGGCGGGACTTGCTCCCTTCAATGCCGACAGCGGCATCAAACGCGGCCAGCGCCATATTCGCGGCGGACGAAAGCGCGTGCGCGATGCCCTCTACATGGCGGCGTTGGTGGCTTACAGGCTGAAGACCGCCTTCGCCCGCACGGCGCAAACCATGCAGACCAAGGGCAAACCGTTCAAGGTCATGATCATTGCCATCGCCCGCAAAATCCTCGTCGCCGCAAACGCAATCCTCAGGGATAAAACCGTCTTTGCTAAAACCTGACAATACAGTTGCCAGCCAGCCCAAGTCCTTGGGCTGAAAGGAATCTTTCCGCCGCGCAGACGCGCGTCGACTGGATTCCCGTTACAGGCACGGGAATGAGGAGAGATTTGCGCAGGAAGACGGCAACTCCATCCGCCACATCCCGTAGCGAAACAAAGCAAGGAAAGAATGCCAGATGTTAGCCGTCCTCATCCGGCGTCTTTTAAGCCTCGTCATCACGCTGTTTGCCGTTTCCCTCATCATCTATGTCGTCATGGGCCTGCTGCCGGGCGATCCGGCGGCCATCATGCTTGGAACCTCGGCGAGCCCCGATACGCTGGCTGCGCTGCAGAAGCAGATGGGCCTCGATCAGCCGCTGCCGTTGCGTTATCTCCAGTGGCTCGCTGGCGTGTTTCGGGGCGATCTCGGGCAATCCTATACCTATGGCGTGCCTGTGGCGGGGCTGATTGTCGAGCGGCTTGCCGTCACCCTGCCGCTTGCGCTTCTGGCGGTCTGCCTTTCGGTCGCCATCGCCATTCCGCTCGGCGTTGCGGCGGCGAGAAGCCGCAACGGGCCGGTGGATTTGGCAGCCGGGCTGTTTTCCCACGTGGGCATTGCCGTGCCCGGTTTCTGGGTCGGGCTGCTGCTCATCATCATCTTTTCCACGACGCTCGGCTGGATGCCATCAGGCGGGTTTCCCGGCTGGCAGCCGAGTTTTTCGGCGGGGCTTATCGCGCTGGTGCTTCCGGCCATTGCCCTTGCGCTGTCGCAGGCGGGTGTTCTCACCCGCGTCTGCCGCTCGGCGGTGCTGGAGGTGATGAACGAGGATTTTGTGCGCACCGCCCGCGCCAAGGGCCTGAGCGAGCGGGTGGCGCTGTGGCGGCATGCGGTGCCGAACGCGATGATCCCTGTGGTCACCATGATCGGCCTGCAATTCACCTTCCTCATCGCCGGCGCGGTGCTGGTGGAAAATGTCTTCAATCTGCCGGGCCTCGGGCGCCTTGCCTATCAGGCGCTGACCCAGCGGGATATCGTCGTCATGCAGTCCGTCGTGCTGTTCTTCTCGGCGCTGGTCATCGTCATGAATTTTCTGGTCGATATCGCCTATCTCTTTATCGATCCGAGACTGCGGGCAGGTGCGCGATGATGCGACTGATCCGCCGCCGCCCCGCTTTCGTTGTCGGCATCGCCGTCACCACCTTTCTTGTCGCGGTTGCGCTGCTCTCGCTGGTCTGGACGCCGGTTTTGCCGACCAAGATGCAGATCGCCCAGAAACTGAAATCGCCCTTTGCCTATGGCGGTCTTGGCACGGATCATTTCGGCCGGGATGTTCTCTCCATGCTGATGGCCGGGGCGTGGAACTCGCTTTCCACCTCCATCGCCGCCGTTGCCATCGGCGCTCTCATAGGCACCGCCGTCGGCGTATCGGTCGCGGCCCTGCGGGGTTTCACCGAAACCGTGGTGATGCGCATCTGCGATATCATTTTCGCCCTGCCGCCGATCCTGTCGGCCACGATGCTCGGCGCTTTCATCGGCACGGGCCGGTTCACCGCCATCATCGCCATCGCCACCTTCATGGTGCCGGTCTTTGCGCGGCTGACGCTGGGTGCGGCCTTGCAGATATGGTCGCGGGAATATGTCACCGCCGCCACCAGCATCGGCCAGAACCGCGCCAAGATCACGCTGTTTCATATCCTGCCGAATATTTCCAACCAGATCATCGTGCAGGTGACGATCCAGCTCGGTCTTGCCATCCTTACCGAAGCGGGGCTTTCCTTCCTCGGTCTCGGCATGCCGCCGCCTGCCGCCACCTGGGGTCGGATGCTTGCCGATGCGCAGACCTATCTTGGGACAGCGCCATGGCTCGCCATCATGCCCGGCCTTGCCATTGCGCTTGCCGTCTTCGGCCTCAATCTTCTCGGCGATGGCCTGCGCGACCTGCTGGACCCGCGCGATACCAGCTGATCGCTTCTAGCCGATATCGCCCTATTATCTGTTTTTCTGACGAGACGACGCTGATGACCGATCTCATAGACCTCAACACGCTCGAAATCCTGGCGCTTTACCGGCAAAAGAAGCTATCGCCATCGGAATATTGGCAGGCGGTAGAGGCCCGCATCGACACATTCGAGCCCACGGTGAACGCGCTTTACGCCTATGATCCCGAGGATGCCCGCAAACAGGCGCTGGCCTCGACGGAGCGCTGGCAAAAAGGGGAAACGCTCGGGGCGCTCGATGGGATTCCGGTCTCGCTGAAGGAACTGATCGCCACCAAAGGCCAGCCGGTTCCGCTCGGCACCAAAGCGGTGGAACTGGTGCCGGCTCTGGAAGACGCGCCGGTTGCCGCGCGCTGCCGCGAGGACGGCGCGATCCTTTACGCCAAGACGACCTGCCCGGATTACGGCATGTTGTCATCAGGCCTTTCCAGTTTCCACAAGCTCAGCCGCAACCCGTGGGACCCGACGCAGAACCCCGGTGGCTCCAGCGCCGGTGCGGCCTCTGCCGGTGCTGCGGGTTACGGCACGCTGCATATCGGCACGGATATTGGCGGCTCGGTGCGCCTGCCGGCCGGATGGACGGGCCTGTTCGGCTTCAAGCCCAGCCAGGGCCGCATACCCGTCGATCCCTATTATACCGGCCGCTGCGCCGGGCCGATGACCCGCACGGTTGTCGATGCCGCCTATGCGATGGCCACACTTTCCCGCCCGGACTGGCGTGATGGCACCGCGCTGCCGCCCAACAATATCAACTGGATGGACCTCGACATTAATGTGAAGGGCCTGAAGATAGGTCTGATGCTGGATGCCGGCTGCGGACTGCCTTTGGAGAACGAGGTGCGCGATGCCGTGCTCTCTGCCGCCAAACTGTTCGAAGAGGCAGGCGCCATCGTCATCCCCGTCGAGCCGGTGCTGACGCGAGAAATGCTTGATGGGCTGGATGATTTCTGGCGGGCGAAATTCTGGGGCGATATGGTGGCGCTGAGCGCGGATCGACGTGCCGCGATCCTTCCCTATATTCACGAATG
Organism: Rhizobium sp. X9; assembly: GCF_018873185.1. Taxonomy (NCBI): domain Bacteria; kingdom Pseudomonadati; phylum Pseudomonadota; class Alphaproteobacteria; order Hyphomicrobiales; family Rhizobiaceae; genus Rhizobium; species Rhizobium sp. X9. The sequence continues at coordinate 2,074,039 of NZ_CP071312.1, forward strand.
GGCGGAAAAGGGCGCTGATGTCTCCGGCGCGCGCGCCGTTTTCGGTTTCAATCAGACCATGGAAATGCGTAGGAGTTGCGGGCGGTTGATGCAGTCGGTTGATGTGGTGATTTCACCCGTCAATCCCATCGTCTCCTATCCGGCTGACTGGGCCTCGCCCACCAACGATCCTGAGCGGCCTTTCGAGCATATCGCCTTCACCGTCCCGTGGAACATGTCCGAACAGCCGGCATCCTCGATCAATTGCGGCTTCTCGAAATCCGGAATGCCCATCGGCTTGCAGATCGTCGGCCCGCGTTATGAGGATTTGTTCGTGCTCAAGCTCTCCAAGGTCTTCGAGGATTGGGGCGGCGGTGTGAGACGCTGGCCGCAGCCGCCGCAGGCCCGCTGATCCGAGCTTTATCGGCCCTGTAGTATTGCCATAATACCCGCATCTCGATCCTGCCTGTTAGGGTGCCCAAAGGCATTCGAAAACGGGAGGAGCAGACATGCCGAAGAAGATTTTGATGATCACCGGCGATTTCGCCGAGGATTATGAGACCATGGTACCGTTCCAGACCTTGGCTGCGGTCGGCCACACGGTGCACGCCGTCTGCCCCGGCAAGAAGGCGGGCCAGACCATCGCCACCGCCATCCATGATTTCGAGGGCGACCAGACCTATTCGGAAAAACGCGGCCATAATTTCGCGCTCAACGCCACCTTTGCCGATATCAAGGTTGCGGATTACGATGCGCTGGTCATTCCGGGCGGCCGCGCGCCGGAATATCTGCGCCTTAATGCCGATGTGCTGGCGGCGGTGAAACATTTCTTCGAGGCTGACAAGCCGGTGGCCGCCGTCTGCCACGGCGCGCAATTGCTGGCGGCTGCGGGCGTGCTCAAGGGCCGCACCTGCTCGGCCTATCCGGCCTGCCGCCCCGAGGTGGAACTGGCGGGCGGCACCTATGCCGATATCGCCATCGACGCGGCGGTGACCGACGGCAAGCTGGTGACGGCGCCCGCATGGCCCGCCCATCCGGCATGGCTTTCGCAGTTCATGGCGGTGCTTGGCAAATAAGCTGCGCGGAACGGGGCTTTTACCGGCCCTGTTTCCCGTCTATCTTTTGGAGCGTGGTGAGGGAGGAAACCATGTGCAAGCTTTTCATCAAGGCGGACCCGGCACTTTGGGAAAGCCACACCCGGTCTTTGCGGATCGACGGCATGGTCACGAGTGTGCGGCTTGAAAACTTCTTCTGGACCACGCTGGACGAGATTGCACGCCGCGATGGCATGAACAGCGTGCAGCTCATCGCCAAGCTTTATAATGAATCGATCGATGCCGGGCACGATCTCGGCAACTTCACCTCATTTTTGCGGGTCTGCTGCGGACGCTATCTGGCCCTGCAGCTTTCCGGCGATATTCCGGCGCGCAGCGACGTTCCGATTGCCGCGCTGGATGCCGACAGCATACTCGATGCGGAGAAGGTGAATTACCACTAGCAGTGCGTGCCGCTTTTTACATGCCGATGCATCCCCGCCACCTCATTCCTGTGCTTGTCACAGGAATCCAGCCGACGCGCGTCTGCGCGGCGGAGGGAGTCGTTTCAGCCCAAGGACTTGGGCTGGCTGGATCTCTGTGACAAGCACAGAGATGAGGGAGGGCGTGCTCAGCTCTTCAGCGCCCTTGGATCAAGCGCATCGCGCACGGCATCGCCGATATAGTTGACGCTCAGAACCGTCAGCGAGATTGCCAGTCCCGGCCACAGGACGCGCGAAGGTGTCAGCTGCAGGAAGTTGGCGCCGTCGAACAGCAGCCGTCCCCAGGTCGGAAAGTCCGACGGAAATCCGAGGCCGAGGAAGGACAGCGCCGATTCCGTGATGATGGCCGAGGCGATGCCGAGCGTGGCCGAGACCATGATCGAACTCAGCACATTCGGCAATATATGCCTGAGGATGATGCGGTATTCGCGCATGCCGCTCGATTTCGCCGCCATGATGAATTCCTGGCTTTTGATCGTGAGCACATCGCCGCGCACGATACGGGCCGTATGCATCCAGCTCGTTATCCCGATCACGAAGACGATCAGGATGAAGATGCCGGTTTCCGGCCCGAAGGCCGCGCGCAGCGTATCGCGAAACAGCATCAGGATGACGAGCAGCAGCGGCAAAAGCGGCAGCGCCAGGAACAGGTCGGTCAGCCGCATCAGTGGCCCGTCGAGCCTGCGAAAATAGCCAGACAGCACGCCCACCAGCGTTCCGAGAAACAGCGCCAGCAGCATGGCGGTGATGCCGACGGCAAGCGAGATGCGCCCGCCGGCCAGAACCTGCGCCAGCATGTCCTTGCCCAGATTGTCGGTGCCAAAGGGATGTGCCAGCGACGGCCACTGGTTGCGCTCCCTCACATTGATGGCGTTTGGCGCGACGGTGTGGATATAGGGGCCGACAAAGACCGCAAGCAGAATGAAGATGAAAACGAACAGGCCCGCCACGCCGCCCTTGTGGGCGCGAAACTGTTTCCAGATATCGGCAAGTGCCGATTGCACGGGCGTGGCGGCGACGGCCGGCGCTGCGATGGTGGCGTCAGTCATAGCGGATCCTCGGGTCGAGAATGCCGTACAGAACGTCGGCAATCAGGTTGAAGAGCACGATAAGCACCGCGAAAATGAAGGTCAGTGTCTGCACCAGCGGAATATCCGCGCCCTGTACGGCGGTGATCAGCAACTGGCCAAGCCCGTTCACGCGGAAGATCTGCTCGGTAATGATCGCGCCGGAAAAGATCGTCGGCACGCCGAGCGCAATCACGGTCACGACCGGGATGAGGCTGTTGCGCAGCACGTGAACGAGCAGAACGGATTTTTCCTTCACGCCCTTTGCCCGTGCGGTGCGCACATAATCCTGATGCAGATTGTCCAGCATGGAGGCCCGCACGAAGCGGCTGATCTGCGAGACATTGTAGAGGGTCAGCACCAGAACCGGCAGGAACATCTGTTTGATCTGCGCGACGAAGCTTCCCCAGTCCGTCACCTGCAGGTTGGTGTCATAGACGGAAGGGAACCATTGCAGATAAGAGCTGAAGATGACGACCAGCAGCACGCCGGTGAAGAAGGTGGGAACCGAATAACCGACCATCGAGACGAAGGTGCCGATCTGGTCGAAGATCGAATATTGCTTGTGGGCGGAAATGACGCCGATCGGGATCGCCAGAAGTGCGCCGAAAAGATAGGCGAGGCCGACCACCCAGAGCGTTTGCGGCATGCGCTGGATGACGAGATCAACCACCGGGCTGCGCGTTGCCCAGGACAGCACACGCATGCGATTGCCATCGCCGATCTGCCAGCCGGTGAGTTTTTCGAAAAGGTTCAGCGGCTCGTTGATGAAGAATTGCTGCAGCCACATCAGATAACGGATGAAGAAAGGCTGGTCGAGGCCAAGCGAGGCGCGGATCTGCTCGCGAACTTCGGGCGGAATGGTGAGCGGCAGGTCGCCGGTCGGATCGTTCGGCGCAAGATCGAGCAGGGCGAAGATGACGAAGCTGATGACGAGCAACGTCGGTACGGCAAAGGCAAGCCGCCGGAGCGTAAAGGTAAACATCGGGAAGTCTCCAGACCCTTGAGCGCGGTATGGCGAAAACCGGGAGCCCCTTCGCCAAGGCGCTGCAAATGTGTCTTCAGATCATGGTCCAGGGGCATGCAAAAGGCCGGCCTCCACGTTCGAAGAGGCCGGCGCATCTGCGTGTTACTTCTTGCGGGACCAGTCCGCGACGTTCCAGAGTTCCGAATCCCAGGCATTCATGCGAACGCCTTCCAGCGTCAGCGAATGCGAGGAAACGTTACCACGGTGGATCAGCGGAATATGCGCGCCTTCTTCCGTCAGCATGTCGTTCAGCTGCTTGGCAATTTCCCCACGCTTGGCGAAATCTGTCGTCTTGGAAAGGACGCCCACCAGCTTGTCGAATTCCGGGTTGCAATAACGGGGAATATTCTGGCCCTGCCAGCCGTTTGCGGGGGCGGGGATCTTGTCGCACAGCCATTCAGCCAGATATTTTTCCGGGTCGGTGCCGTCGAAATTGTTGGTGTACATTTCAACGTCGGCATAAAATTTCTGGAAGGTATCCGGGCTTGCCGGGTCGCCGCCGAAGAAGACGGAGGCGCTGACATTACGCAGCTCGGAGGCGACGCCAATCTGCGACCACATGTCCTTCACCAGTTCCTGCGCCGCCTGGCGAACGGAGTTTGTGGAGGTCTGGTAGAGGAACGACAGTTTCACACCGTTCTTGGCACGGATGCCATCGGCGCCCTTCACCCAGCCTGCATCATCAAGCAGCTTGTTTGCACCTTCCACATCCTGCTTCAGGCACCAGCTGTCGTTTTTCGTCGAAGCGACAGCCTCCGGGGCTGGCACGATGTTGCAGGTCGGCTTGCCCGCCTCGCCATAACCTGTCTCATCGATGATATCGCGATCGATGGCGAGCGAGAGTGCGCGGCGCACGGCCGGGTCTGAAAGGGCCGGATGCGGACCGCCCTCCTTGGTGGAGCGCTTGTCACCCAGGGCGGGATCGGCATTGTACCAGTTGAGATTGATACGTTCGACCTGCGTGCCGAAGGCGGTTTCCAGCTTGCCCTTGCCGGCGGCCACCATGGTGGCCAGAATTTCCGGCTCCACCTGCATGTTCCAGGCGTAGTCGAATTCACCGGTTTCCAGCACGGCGCGCGCAGCGGAAGCCGCGTCACCGCCGCCCTTCAGGGTCACGGTGGCGAAAGCCGGCTTGGCCGGATCACGATAATTGGGGTTGGCGACGTAGCTGATGACGTCGTTCGGCTTGAAATCCTTGACCACGAAGGGGCCGGTGCCGATGGGGCCGAAATTGGCGGATGTGCAGCCGGGTGCGGCAGCGCCGATGCATTTTTCAAACTGCTTCTTCTGGATGACCGGCGATTGCGCGCCGACAAATGCGGAATAGGGGTAGGGCTTCGGTTCGGCGAAGCTGACCTTGACGGTGTGGGCGTCGATGGCCTCGACGTTTTTCACGCCTTCATATTGCGCCGCCTGCGCGCAGCCGCCATCCGGTGCGGTGCAATATTTCCAGGTGAAGATGACGTCGTCAGCGGTAAGCGGCGTGCCGTCGGACCATTTGACGTCGCTCTTCAACTTCCACGTCATGCTGAGCAGATCCTTCGCGACGCCGCCATTGTCGACCGTCGGGATTTCGCTCACCAGCATCGGCACCAGCTCGCCCTTTTCATCGTAGCGCGCCAGCGGCTCGATTACCATGGACGAGCTGTAGATTTCCTTGGTGCCACCGGAAAGATAGGGATTGAGTGTCGATACAGCCTGCCAGAACAGGATTTTCAGTTCGCCGTCACTGCCACGCTCGGCATGGGCGGCAGAGCCTGCCAAAGCCATCGCCGCCACCGTGCTGGCAAAGAGAACGCTGCGCTTCTTCATTGTGGTTTTCCCCTTTTTGGATTTTATCTATTTGAATGTTTGACGCTTTTCCTGTCGCCATGAGCAAGGTCTTTTGTTCTAAGTATTTGACTTTGCTGAGGAATAATCCTCCATTCCCGATGATGCTATTGTCAGTTTTTTTGAAAAGCAAGCCCCAAACTTTTATTGATGAACAAAATTTGTGCCATTCGACTTTGGGCCTATTTTTCGCTCATGGAGCAAAATTCATACTTGCAAAAGCAGAAATTCCAAACGCAATATGGCTCCCGACAACCCGGCGGGGAACAAAAAAAGGAAAAATGAGAATGCCGATATTGAACCGTGTGGCCGAGATGCAGGAAGAAGTTGCCGGCTGGAGGCGCCATCTGCACGAGACGCCGGAGCTGCTCTACGACGTCTTCGAAACATCGAAATTCGTGGCCGAGAAACTCAAAGCCTTCGGCTGCGACATCGTCGAAACCGGCATTGGCAAGACCGGCGTGGTGGGCATCATCAAGGGGCGGCACGGGGACGGCCCGACCATCGGTTTCCGCTCCGACATGGACGCTTTGCCAATCCTTGAAACCAGCGGCAAACCATGGGCTTCCAAGGTGCCGGGCAAAGCCCATTCCTGCGGCCATGACGGGCACACGGCAATGCTTCTGGGTGCAGCGCAATATCTCGCCGAGACCCGCAATTTCAAAGGGTCCGTCGCGGTCATCTTCCAGCCGGCCGAAGAAGGCGGGGCAGGGGCTCTCGCCATGCTGAACGACGGCATGATGGAGAAATTCGGCATTTCACAGGTCTATGGCATGCATAATGAGCCGGGCATTCCCGTCGGGCAATTCGCCATTCGCAAGGGCTCGACCATGGCGGCGGCGGATGCCTTCGAGATCACGATTACCGGCAAGGGCAGCCATGCGGCCGCGCCGCATCTTTCCATCGATCCGGTGCTGACCTCGGCCTATATCATCATCGCCCTGCAATCCATCGTCTCGCGTGAGACTGACCCGTTGAAATCGCTGGTCGTCACCGTCGCCACCACCCATGGCGGCACCGCGGGCAATGTCATTCCCGGTTCGGTAACGCTGACGGGCACGGTACGCACCCTGCTGCCGGAAACCCGCGATTTTGCCGAAAAGCGCCTGAAGGAAGTGGCCACCGCCACCGCCATGGCGCATGGCGCGACCGCCGAGGTGAAATATGATCGCGGTTATCCCGTCACTTTCAACCATAATGACGAGACCGAATTCGCGACCGGCGTGGCGATGGGCGTGGCCGGTGCAAATGCCGTCAACACCAATCCCAACCCGCATATGGGCGCGGAGGATTTCTCCTACATGCTGGAATCGCGCCCCGGTGCGTTCATCTTCATCGGCAACGGCGATACCGCCGGACTTCACAATGCCGCCTATGACTTCAACGACGACGCCTTGCCCTATGGCATCAGCTACTGGGTCTCGATGGCCGAAACCGCGCTTGCTGCGTAAGACATCCGGCGGCCTTCATGGCCGCCTTTCGCTTTTCAGGAGATCGGCATGCTTTTGGCGGCAACGTCCATGGAACAGACCGGCGGTTCGGTAAGCCCGGTTCTTTCGGTTGAAAATCTGACCACATCCTTCCGCGTCGATGGCGGCTGGAAATCCGTGGTCCGCAACATGAGTTTCGAGATCGCGCCGCGTGAGACGGTGGCGATCGTCGGGGAAAGCGGCTCTGGCAAAAGCGTGACGTCGCTGTCGATCATGCGGCTTCTGGATAAGAAGACCAGCCGGATCGAGGGCAAGGTCATGCTTGGCGGGCGCGATCTGCTGGCCCTTCCGGAAGAGGAGATGCGCAAGGTTCGCGGCAAGGACATTTCGATGATCTTCCAGGAGCCGATGACCAGCCTCAACCCGATCTTCCCGATCGGCAAGCAGATCGCCGAAGCGTTGACGGTACATCAGAATATTTCCTCATCCGCTGCGAAGGCGGAGGTCATTCGCCTGCTCGAAAAGGTCCGTATTCCCAATGCGAAGAACCGTTTCGACGATTATCCGCACCAGTTTTCCGGCGGCATGCGCCAGCGCGTGATGATCGCCATGGCGCTCGCCTCAAAGCCTAAACTCCTGATTGCCGACGAGCCGACAACCGCGCTCGACGTGACCATTCAGGGCCAGATCCTCGACCTGATCAAGCAATTGCAGGAAGAGGAGGGCATGTCCGTGCTCTTCATCACCCATGATATGGGCGTGGTGGCTGAAGTCTCGGATCGCACCATCGTCATGTTCCGCGGCGATGTGGTGGAAACCGGCACCACCGACGATATCTTCCACCGCGGTCGCCACCCCTATACGCGCGCTCTTCTTTCGGCGGTGCCGAAGCTCGGCTCGATGAAGGAGCGCGTGCTGCCGGCCCGTTTCCCGATCATCGATATCAAGACCGGCGAGAGCCAGCCCGTGGTGGAGGTGAAGGACACGGTATCCGGTTCGCGCACGCCCATTCTCTCCGTGAAGGACCTGACCACGCGTTTCGATATCCGTTCCGGTCTTTTCGGCCGCAAATCCGGCGCCGTGCATGCGGTGGAAAAGGTTTCCTTCGATCTGGCCGAGGGCGAGACGCTGTCGCTGGTCGGCGAATCCGGTTGTGGCAAATCCACGACGGGGCGGTCGATCACCCGGCTGATCGAGCCTACCTCGGGCAATGTGACGCTCGACGGCTACGAGGTCCTGAAGCTCGACAAGACGACGCTGCGCACCATGCGCCGCAGCGTGCAGATGATCTTCCAGGATCCCTTCGCCTCGCTCGATCCGCGCATGAGCATCGGTACGGCGATCATGGAACCTTTCATCGAGCACCGGCTGGGAACGAAGCCGCAGGCGCGTGAAAAGGCCGCGGATCTGATGGAAAAGGTGGGTTTGAGCCCGGATATGATGCGGCGTTTCCCGCATGAGTTTTCCGGCGGCCAGCGTCAGCGTATCGCCATTGCCCGCTCGCTGATGCTCGACCCGAAGGTCATCGTCGCCGATGAGGCGGTGTCTGCGCTCGATGTGTCCATCAAGGCGCAGGTCTGCAACCTGCTGCTCGACCTGCAACAAAGCCTCAATCTGGCCTTCCTGTTCATCTCGCACGATATGGCAGTGGTGGAGCGCGTCAGCCATCGTGTGGCGGTGATGTATCTCGGCGAAATCGTCGAAATCGGGCCGCGTGCGGCGGTTTTCGACAATCCGCAGCACCCCTATACGAAAAAGCTGATGTCGGCGGTTCCGGTGCCGGACCCGGCGCGGCGGCAGATCAGGCGCAACATGGCGACGGATGAGATCAAAAGCCCGATCCGGCCGGTGGATTATGTGCCGCCGCAGCGGCATTATCGCGAGGTTTCCGCAGGGCATCTGGTGCAGGAAGCGGCGTGATTGAGGGTACGGGCATAAACCCAGCATCGTCACCCCGGACTTGATCCGGGGTCCAGCGCGATCAAGTCCTTGATCGCAAGAGACTCTTCTCACGGCGCAGACGCGCCGTGGCTGGATTCCGGCTCAAGGCCGGAATGACGGAAAAATAACGACACGGACGTATAAGTCGTCAGTCACCGTTCCTCATCCGCCGATTTTCGCGCCGTATAGTCTTTCCGCCCATCCCCCGTTTGACAGCCGACGCAAAAAAATGCCAGCAAATGCGCAAGCATAATTCCTAGAGGGCAGCGGCATGGCCAGACGAAACGACGCACATGGACGGCTGGACGATGCGGCCCGTGCCGGCTGGCTTTATTATGTCGCTGGGCGCACGCAGGATGAGATCGCCGCCGCCATGGGCATTTCCCGGCAGTCGGCGCAGCGGCTGGTGTCGTTGGCCGTCGCCGAACGGCTGATCAAGGTCCGGCTCGATCACCCCATCGCCGCCTGTCTCGAAAAAGCCGAGCGGCTCAAGGAAAAATTCGACCTTAGATATATCGAGGTGGTGCCGAGCGATCCGGCCGGCGTCTCCTCCACTGTCGGCATTGCCGAGGCCGGGGCGGCGGAGATCGAACGCTGGCTGAAGAATGCCGATCCCATCGTGCTCGCCATCGGTACTGGCCGTACATTGAAGGCCGCCGTCGACCAGTTGCCGCCAATGGAATGCCCGCAGCATCGCATCGTCTCACTGACGGGCAATATCGGGCCGGATGGCTCCGCCGCTTATTACAACGTCATCTTCAGCATGGCCGATGCCATCAAGGCGCGGCATTTTCCGATGCCGCTGCCTGTCCTCTGCTCCTCTGCGGAAGAGCGGGAACTGCTGCACGACCAGTCCATGGTGCGCTCCACGCTGGCGCTGGGTTCCGCGGCCAATGTCACCTTCGTCGGTGTCGGCGAACTCGGCGAGAACGCGCCGCTCTGCGTCGATGGTTTTCTCGGTGTCGACGAGATGAAGGCGCTGATGGCAAGCGGTGCCGTCGGCGAGATCTGCGGCTGGATGTATGATGCCAATGGCCGCATTCTCGAGCATTCCGTCAACGAGCGCGTCGCCTCCGTACCCATCCCTTCAAGAGAGACCTGCACCGTCATCGGCATGGCGCAGGGCGCGCGCAAGAATGCCTCGATTCTGGCGGCGCTGAGGGGTGGACTTCTGAACGGCCTCATCACTGATGAAGTGACAAGTGAATATTTGCTCACGCATTGAGCAAAAATTAATATCATAAAATCAATGGCTTGATTTTTCCATGTGCGTCGCAGCACAGGAAGTCGCTTGACTTTTTTTGGCTGCGGGTGAGTAAATGCCCCAGAGCAAAGCGAATGCTCATCATTTTTCTTCTGGGAGGAAGATATGACACTGAAGACCATTTTGCTGGGCGCATGCTCGGCCCTCGCCTTTTCGACCCTTGCTTCCGCTGAGACGCTGACCATCGCCACCGTGAACAACGGCGACATGATCCGCATGCAGGGGCTGACCTCCGACTTCACGGCAAAGAACCCCGACATCAAGGTCGAATGGGTCACGCTTGAAGAAAACGTCCTGCGCGAGCGTGTGACGACCGATATTGCCACCAATGGCGGCCAATACGACATCATGACCATCGGCAACTATGAAGTGCCGATCTGGGCCAAGCAGGGCTGGCTGCTGCCGCTCGAAAAGCTCGGCGACAAATACGACGTGGATGACATCCTGCCGGCGATCCGTGGTGGTCTCTCCGCCGAAGGCAAGCTTTATGCGGCACCCTTCTATGGCGAATCCGCCATGATCATGTATCGCAAGGATCTGTTTGAAAAAGCAGGCCTGAAGATGCCTGAAAACCCGACCTGGGAATTCATCGGCGACGCCGCCCGCAAGATTACCGACCGCAAGGCCGATATCAACGGCATCTGCCTGCGTGGCAAGGCCGGCTGGGGCGAAAACATGGCCTTCATCAGCGCGCTCACCAACTCCTTCGGTGGCCGCTGGTTCGATGAGAACTGGAAGCCGCAGTTCGATCAGCCGGAATGGAAGAGCTCGCTGCAGTTTTACGTGGATCTGATGAAGGATGCCGGTCCGTCGGGCGCGTCCTCCAACGGCTTCAACGAAAACCTGACGCTGTTCCAGCAGGGCAAATGCGGCATGTGGATCGACGCCACGGTGGCTGCCTCCTTCGTATCAAACCCGAAGGATTCGACCGTTGCCGACAAGGTTGGTTATGCGCTGTTCCCGACGCATGGCGAGCTGAAGAACCACGGCAACTGGCTGTGGTCGTGGAACCTTGCCATCCCGAAGAGCTCGAAGAAGGCCGATGCGGCTGAAAAGTTCATCTCCTGGGCAACCAGCAAGGATTACACTACGCTCGTCGCTTCCAAGGAAGGCTGGGCAAACGTGCCTCCGGGCACCCGCACCTCGCTTTACAAGAACGCCGATTATGAAAAGGCCGCCGCCTTCGCCAAGCCGACGCTTGCCGCGATGGATGCCGCCGATATCACCAAGCCGACCGTAAAGCCCGTGCCTTATACGGGTGGCCAGTTCGTGGCGATCCCTGAATTCCAGGCGCTCGGCACCACGGTCGGTCAGCTGTTCTCGGCAGTCGTTGCCGGTCAGTCCAGCGTTGACGATGCGCTTGCGGGTGCCCAGTCGACAGCAACGCGTGAAATGACCCGCGCCGGTTACATCAAGTAATCCTCCCGAAGATCGCTGTCCGGCGCCAATGCCGGACAGCGAACTCTCCGGGCCGGAAGCCGCGATGCGGCTTTAATGCCTTTCAAATCAAAACAAGAATGAGCCGGTTCTTCCGGATATGCCGGGCGCATGTCATGGCGCGCAGGCCCAAGGGGAGGTTAGTGTAATGGCAACCCGAAACACGAGCGGTCTTGCGCGGGTGATGCTTGCGCCATCGGTGCTGCTGTTGCTGGTGTGGATGATCGTGCCTCTGGCGATGACCCTGTGGTTCTCGTTCCAGAACTACAATCTCCTCAACCCGGCCAATGTCAGCTTCGCGGGCCTCTTCAATTACCAGTATTTCTACACCGACCCGGCCTTCTTCCAGTCGATCTGGAACACGCTTTTGATCGTCGGCGGCGTGCTTGCGATCACCGTCATCGGCGGCATCGCCATTGCGCTTCTGCTCGACAATGACATTTTCGGCCAGGGCATCGTCCGCATCATGATCATCTCGCCCTTCTTCGTCATGCCGCCGGTCGCCGCATTGGTGTGGAAGAACATGATCATGCATCCCGGTTATGGCGTGCTTGCCGATCTCTCGCGCTTCTTCGGTTTCCAGCCGGTCGACTGGTTCGCGCAGTTTCCGCTGCTGTCCATCATCATCATCGTCGCCTGGCAATGGCTGCCGTTTGCGACGCTGATCCTGCTCACCGCCCTGCAGTCGCTCGATGGCGAGCAGAAGGAAGCCGCCGAGATGGATGGCGCCAACTTCGCCAACCGCTTCGTCTACCTGACCCTGCCGCATCTGTCGCGCGCCATCACCGTCGTCATTCTGATCCAGACGATCTTCCTGCTCGGCGTCTACGCGGAAATCCTCGTCACCACCAATGGCGGCCCGGGTTATGCCTCCACCAACCTCGCCTTCCTCATCTATCGCACCGCGCTTCTCGGTTACGACGTCGGCGGCGCTTCGGCCGGCGGCATCATCGCCGTCATCCTCGCCAATATCGTCGCCATCTTCCTGATGCGCGCCGTCGGCAAGAACCTCGACCGGTAAGGGGGAAACATCATGGCCCGCAAGACAACCACACGTGCGAAGATCGGCTTTTCCATCGCGGCCTGGGCCGTGGCGCTGTTGCTGTTCTTCCCGATCCTCTATGCCTTCCTCACCTCGATCAAGACCGAGCCGGAGGCAATCGCCGGCTTCAGCCTCATTCCCTCGGGCACGCTTGAGAATTACGTGACGGTCCAGACCCAGCGCGATTACTTCAAGCCCTTCATGAACTCGGTGGTGCTGTCGCTCGGCTCGACGATCATCGCGCTGATCATCGCCATTCCCGCCGCCTGGGCCATGGCGTTCTCGCCGACCAAACGCACCAAGGACATTTTGATGTGGATGCTCTCCACCAAGATGATGCCGGCCGTCGCCGTGCTGGTGCCGATCTACCTGATCTTCCGCAATGCCGGCCTGCTCGATACCCGCATCGGGCTCACCATCATGCTCACCTTCATCAACCTGCCGATCGTCATCTGGATGCTCTACACCTACTTCCGGGAAATCCCCGGCGAGATCCTCGAAGCGGCCCGCATGGATGGCGCATCCTTGTGGAACGAGATCGTGCATGTGCTGACGCCGATGGCGGTTCCGGGCATTGCCTCGACGCTGCTCCTCAACGTCATCCTCGCCTGGAACGAATCCTTCTGGACGATCCGGCTGACGACCACCAATGCAGCCCCGCTGACGGCCTTCATCGCCTCCTTCTCCTCACCGCAGGGGCTGTTCTGGGCAAAACTCTCGGCCGCCTCGATGATGGCGATCGCCCCCATTCTCGTCATCGGCTGGTTCTCGCAGAAACAACTCGTGCGTGGCCTGACCTTCGGCGCCGTGAAATAAGGAACGACAAACATGGGCAGCATTTCCCTTCAGAACGTGTCCAAGCTCTTCGGTGAGGCGAAAGTCATCCCGTCGATCGATCTCGATATCAACGACGGCGAATTCGTCGTCTTCGTCGGCCCGTCGGGCTGCGGCAAGTCCACGCTTTTGCGGCTGATCGCCGGGCTGGAAGACGTCTCCGGCGGCAAGATCGTCATCGACGGCAAGGATGTCACCGAAAAGGCCCCGGCCGAGCGCGGCCTTGCCATGGTGTTCCAGTCCTATGCGCTTTATCCGCATATGAGTGTCAGGAATAACATCGCCTTCCCGCTGAAGATGGCCAAGCTCGACAAGGCGATCATCGATAAAAAGGTCGAGGACGCCGCCCGGGTGCTGAACCTCACCGATTATCTCGAACGCCGGCCCTCGCAGCTGTCGGGCGGCCAGCGCCAGCGCGTCGCCATCGGCCGCGCCATCGTGCGCGAACCGAAAGCCTTCCTGTTCGACGAACCGCTCTCCAACCTCGATGCGGCGCTGCGCGGCACCATGCGGCTGGAAATCTCAGAACTGCACAACACGCTGAAGACGACGATGATCTACGTCACCCACGACCAGGTGGAAGCCATGACCATGGCCGACAAGATCGTGGTGCTCAACCGCGGCAATATCGAGCAGGTCGGCTCGCCGATGGAGCTTTACCGCTCCCCCGCCAACCTCTTCGTCGCCGGCTTTATCGGCTCGCCGCGCATGAACCTCATTACCGGCGATTACGCCCGCCAAAAGGGTGCGACCACCGCCGGCGTGCGGCCCGAGCATCTGGTGCTGTCGAAGGAAAGCGGACTGTGGCAGGGCAAGGTCACCGTCGCCGAACATCTCGGATCGGATACCTTCCTGCATCTCGAGGTCGATGGCATCGGGCCGATTACCGCAAGGACCGATGGCGAGTTCGAATGCAAACACGGCGATACCGTGTTCATCACCCCGGACGAGACAAAGATCCACAGGTTCGATGAAAAGGGCAAGGCGATATGACGGGGAGACTGGAAGGCAAATCCGCGCTGATAACAGGTTCGGCGCGCGGCATCGGCCGTGCTTTTGCCGAAGCCTATATACGTGAGGGGGCAACCGTCGCCATTGCCGACATCGATTTCGAACGCGCCAGCAAGACCGCCCGCGAGATCGGCGAGAATGCCTATGCCGTCGAACTCGACGTGACCAAACAGCATTCCATCGACACCGCCATCCGCACGGTGGAAGGCCAGGCGGGTGGGCTCGATATCCTCATCAACAATGCCGCGCTGTTCGATCTTGCACCGATTGTCGAGATCAAACGAGAGAGCTACGAAAGACTGTTTTCGATCAACGTGTCCGGCACGCTGTTCATGATGCAGGCCGCCGCAAAAACAATGATTGCTCGGGGAAAAGGCGGCAAGATCATCAACATGGCAAGCCAGGCGGGCCGGCGCGGCGAGGCCTTGGTGGCGGTTTATTGCGCCACCAAGGCCGCCGTCATCAGCCTCACCCAGTCGGCGGGGCTCGATCTCATCAGGCACGGCATCAACGTCAATGCGATTGCGCCGGGCGTGGTCGATGGCGAGCACTGGGACGGCGTGGATGCGCTGTTTGCGAAATATGAAAACCGCCCCGCCGGTGAAAAGAAGCGGCTGGTCGGGGAGGCCGTACCCTTTGGCCGCATGGGCCGTGCCGAAGACCTGACCGGCATGGCGATCTTCCTTGCCTCCGATGAGGCCGAATACATCGTCGCCCAGACCTATAATGTCGACGGCGGCAACTGGATGAGCTGAGTATCGGGCGTCTGCCGCCCGGCCTTGGCACGAACAACGTTTCCCCTTCGAGGATCGTGACATGACATGCAAACTCTCCCTCGCAACGCTTGACGACGCCGGAAAAACCGCGGCGGTTCCAGCCTATTCCCGGACCGATCTTTCCGCCGGCATCGTGCATTTCGGCGTCGGCAATTTCCACCGCGCCCATCAGGCGGTCTATCTGGATGACCTCTTCAACACCGGAACGGACCATGACTTCGCCATCATCGGCGCGGGCGTTCTGCCGTCGGATGCGGTGATGCGGGAAAAGCTAGCCGCGCAGGATTTCCTGACGACGGTGGTGGAGCAGGACAATAACCGCACCGGCGCACGCGTCACCGGCCCGATGATCGACATTCTGAAGGTCGGCGACACCAACGCCATCATCGATAAGCTGGCAGACCCGAAAATCCGCATCGTTTCCATGACGATCACTGAAGGCGGGTATTTCATCGATGCTTCCGGTTCCTTCAACCCGCAGCATCCGGCCATAGCCGAGGACGGCAGAAACCCGGCTTCGCCGAAAACCGTGTTCGGCCTCATCGTCGCCGGGCTGAAGGCACGACGGGACAAAGGGCTGCAACCCTTCACCGTCATGTCCTGCGATAACATTCCGCATAATGGCAAGGTCACGAAAAATGCCGTGGTCGGCCTGGCGGCTCTCTCGGATCCGGCTTTCGCCAACTGGATCGGCGAAAACGTCGCTTTTCCGAATTCCATGGTCGACCGCATTACGCCCGCGACAGGCGAGCGCGAACGCAATATTGCCCGCGACGATTTCGGCATCGAAGACAACTGGCCGGTCTTCTGCGAAGAGTTCAAGCAATGGGTGATGGAGGATAATTTCCCCGCCGGTCGCCCGGCGCTGGAAAAGGCGGGCGTGCAGTTCGTGAAGGATGTCGCGCCCTATGAGCATATGAAAATCCGCATCCTCAATGGCGGCCATGCGGCAATCGCCTATCCGGCTGCTCTGCTCGATATTCATTTCGTGCATGAGGCCATGGAACACCCGCTGATCCGGGCGTTTCTGGCAAAGCTCGAAAAGGAAGAGATCATTCCGGTCATTCCGCCGGTTCCCGATACGAATCTCGCCGACTATTTCGGGCTGATCGAACGGCGTTTCCTCAATCCGAAAATCGGTGACACCATTCCGCGTCTGGCGCAGGATGGCTCCAACCGCCAGCCGAAGTTCATTCTGCCCTCCACCGCCGACCGTCTGGCGCGCGGCGAAGATATTGTCGGCCTGTCGCTGGTTTCGGCGCTCTGGTGCCGTTATTTCCAGGGCACCTCCGACAGCGGCAAGGAAATCGCCTTCAACGATGCGAGCGCCGAGCGGCTTCAGGCGGCGGCGATCAAGGCCAAGGACGATCCGATGGCCTTCCTCGCGCTTAGCGATATTTTCGGGGAGGTTGCCGAATCGGAGCTTTTCCGTAAACGCTTCGCCCATGCATTGAAAACGCTGTGGCAAGAAGGCACGGCGAAGACCTTGCAGCTTTATCTGGATGACAAGCTGGCTGAAAAGTGACCAAGAGATGCAAGACGGGACCGGACCTCTTCTGATTTTCGACTGCGACGGCGTTCTCGTCGACAGCGAGCCGGTCTCGATTTCAGTGCTTCTCGACATGCTCTCCCATCTCGGTGTAACGATGGGAGAGGAGGAAGCCTATGAGCGCTTCCTCGGCCGCAGCGTCGCCAGCATGACGGCGACGCTGTTTGAGGATTACGGTGTCGAGACCGATATCGATTTTCTCGATCATATGCGCGCAACATTGTTCGAGCGTTTCCGCACAGAGCTCAGGCCCATTGACGGCATTGCCGAAACGCTGGACAGGCTTGTGGCCCTGAAACGTTGCGTTGCCTCTTCCAGCCAGCCGGAGCGCATCCGTTATTCGCTGGGGCTGACCGGCCTGATCGACAAATTCGAGCCGCACGTCTTCAGCGCCACCATGGTGAAGAACGGCAAGCCGGCACCCGATCTTTTCCTGCATGCCGCGCGTGAAATGGGCGCTGATCCGCGTCACTGCATCGTGATCGAGGACAGCCCGGCGGGCATTGCGGCGGCGAAGGCAGCCGGCATGGCGGTTTTTGCCTTCACGGGCGGCTCGCATGCGCGGTTTCCCGCATTCCGCGAAAAGATCGCAGGACTTGGGGCCGATGCCACGTTTGACGCGATGCCGGATTTGGTCCAACTTGTCGACGGTTATGTGGGGAAGGGCGGTTTTGACAGCCAGGTGGCACGTGACGCGGGCTGAAGGAAACCATGCCTGCCGCCGCCCGGAAGTCGTTGCGCAAGGGATGGAATTGAAGTCTTGATGCGTCAGAATCTCGTGGCTGTCGATGTCGGTACGGCGAGCGCGCGCGCCGGGATTTTCGATCCGGCCGGCCGGCTTCTCGCCCGCTCCACCCATCCCATCCTGATGCAGCGGCCGCAGGAAAACCACGCCGAACATGATTCCAGCGACATATGGAACGCGGTCTGCATAGCGGTCAGGGCAGCGCTTGCCGAGGCGGCTGTTCCCCGCGAAAGCATTGCCGCCATCGGGTTCGACGCCACCTGCTCGCTGGTTATCCGCGACGAAAAGGGAGAGCCGGTTTCGGTCTCCGTCACTGGCAAAGACAAGTTCGACACGATCGTCTGGCTTGACCACCGCGCGATCGCCGAGGCCGACCGGCTGACGGCATCCGGCCACCGGGTTTTGGATTTTGCCGGTAACAGCGTGTCGCCGGAAATGCAGATGCCGAAGCTGATGTGGCTGAAGAAGAATTTGCCGGCAAGCTGGGCCCGCATGTCTTTCGCCTTCGATCTGGCGGATTTCCTCACCTGGAAAGCGACCGGCTCGGCGAAGCGTTCAAATTGCACGCAGACGGCGAAGTGGAATTTCCTGGCGCAGGAAAATCCCGGCTGGCAGGCGGATTATCTCGAACTGGCCGGGCTTGGCGATCTGAAAGAGCGGGCCGGGCTGCCCGACACCACGGTGATGCCGGGGGAAAGCATCGGTCCTCTGTCGCCTGAAGCGGCGGCAGAACTTGGTCTCGATACGGGTTGCCAGGTGGCGGCGGGCATGATCGATGCCTATGCGGGTGCGCTCGGCGCGCTTGGCGGATGCCTTTCGGGGGATGTGGGCCGGCATGTGGCGCTGATTGCCGGCACCTCAAGCTGCCTTGTCGCCATGTCCGAGCGGCAGATGCCGGGCCACAGCCTCTGGGGTCCCTACTGGCAGGCGATCCTGCCCGGCCACTGGCTGGTGGAGGGCGGGCAATCGGCCACCGGCGCGCTGCTCGATCATATCGTGCGCATGCATGCGGCGGGTGGTGAGCCGGATACGGGGCTGCATGCCCGGATCGTTGCACGGGTGGCTGAGTTGCGCGCACTCGAGGGCGAGGCCTTCGCCGATCGGCTGCATGTGCTGCCGGATTTCCACGGCAACCGCTCGCCGCTGGCTGATCCGCACGCCGTCGGCGTCATCAGCGGGCTGACGCTGGATACGTCTTTCGACAGTCTCTGCCGGCTTTACTGGCGCACCGCAGTGGCAATCGCGCTTGGCGCACGCCATGTTCTCGATGCCATGGAGCGCTTCGGTTATGCGGTGGAAAGTCTGCATGTCACCGGAGGCCATGTGAAAAACCGGCTCCTGATGGAACTTTACGCTGATGTGACCGGCAAACGCATCGTGGTTCCCGCCACCGCTGACGCCGTTCTTCTCGGCACGGCAATGACGGCGGCCGCCGCCGGCGGCGTCCATGCGGATATTGCGGCGGCGGGGGCCGCCATGTATCCGGGCAATGCGGAAATTTCCGGAAATCCGGCGCTTGCGTCCCGCTATGAGCGAGATTATCGCCGGTTTCTTGCCATGTACCGCCATCGCCAGGAGCTGGAAAGCCTCTGATTTTGGCAAGAATGTTTGGCGATGGGGCACCCGCTCGATCCATATGCCCGTAGGACGCAGATCAGATGCCCAGCGAGCGCTTCAGGCCGGTGAGGTTTTTCATGCGTGCCCTGCGCGTCTCGTCCGCGCCGGCAATCAGGCTGCAGAGCGTGAATTCCATCAGTGCGACGAGTTGCAGCAGGCCCTGGCCGCCATTCTGGGCGTGCGGCATGGCAAGACAGATATCGGCACTTTCAGGTCCCCACTCATAGAAACGGGTGGTGATCAAAAGGGTTCTGTAGCCGCTCTTGCGCGCCGTGGATGAGAGGTTCTGCAGCGGCGACAGGCTGCCGCCGCAGTCCATGAGGATGAGAAGGGCTTTTGCCGGCTCAAAATCCCATAACGTCACATAAGCGGCGCTGTCGCTGCCGAGATAATGGACCTGCTTGCGGTATTCCAGCAATCGCCCGTGAAAGTGGCGTCCTGTCCCCATGCCTT
Organism: Rhizobium sp. X9; assembly: GCF_018873185.1. NCBI lineage: Bacteria > Pseudomonadati > Pseudomonadota > Alphaproteobacteria > Hyphomicrobiales > Rhizobiaceae > Rhizobium > Rhizobium sp. X9. The sequence goes on from NZ_CP071312.1 coordinate 2,093,578, forward strand.
CGGGAGATGTGGCCAGAAAAACGTCGGGCGTCGAGGCAATCTCGTTCATCGCCAGACGCCAGATCGGCTGTGAGGTCATGTCGAAAGCGGTCTGAATGGCCTGTATCTGCTGCGACAGAAGCTGCGAAAACGGATTGGACTGTTCGCTGCTTCCAGACGATGCGGGCTGTTCCTCACCAACCACTTCCTCCGCATGGCGCAGATCGGCACGGATATCGCTGAATTGCCGGTATCCGAGCGAACGCAGGAAGCGGCCGACCGTCATCGGGCTGAGGCCGAGCTTTGCAGCCAGTGTCTGCGCCGTTTCGAATGGCAGCTCGTCCAGATGCTCGATCAGATATTTGGCGATCTTGCGCTCGGAGGGTGTGCCAGCCTTCATGGCACGCGTGAGGTTCAACAGCAGCTTTTCCACCAACGCCTCATTCTTATGATTATTGAACGATGATGCATGCGCGCGCGCAAAACAGCGTGCGAACCGCGTTTTGACGGTGGGGGAAGCTTTTCCGGCCATGTCCTCCACCGGACCGGAATGCGAATTATAATAGATGTTTTATTATATTTTAGAGATATCTTTTATTCAAGGGAAATTCCATCTGCGGTTTAATTCCAAGCGGTTGGCGTCTTGCCGTGCTTCTTGTAGAGCCGGCGGCAAGCTCTTATCTCTCGCTCAGTCAGAAAGTTTCAACGCGGAAGCGTCAAGGGAGTTCCGAATGATATTCGATGCGGCAAGGCTGGCGTTTCAAAATCTCTTCGCCGCCGAGACCCGGTCTGTTTTCTGGAAGGTTCTGGGGCTGACGCTTCTGGTGCTGGCGGCGCTGTGGTTCGCCATCCGCTCTATCTTCATCTATTTCGCCCTGCCGTGGGTGGATACGCTGATCCCCGGCGTGCCAGATTGGGCGGGATGGCTGACGTTCGTTTTCGCCATTTTCGCCGGCATAGGACTGGCGCTGGCATTGGCGCTGCTGATTTCGCCGGTCACCGCCGTCATTGCCGGCCTGTTTCTCGACGATGTCGCCGAAGTGGTGGAAAAAAAGACCTATCCCGATGATCCGCCAGGCCAGGCGATGCCGATCGGCGAAGCGGTGCTTTCCTCGATCAAGTTCTTCGGCGTCGTTATTGCCGGCAACCTCATTGCGCTTTTGCTGCTGCTGGTGCCGGGTGTGAACCTCATCGCGTTTTTTCTGGTCAACGGCTATCTGCTGGGACGGGAGTTCTTCGAATTTGCGGCGATGCGTTTCCGCTCGCCGGCAGAAGCGAGGCTGTTCCGCTCAAAACATCGCACCACCGTGTTTATGGCCGGGCTGGTGATCGCCGCATTTCTTGCCGTCCCGTTCCTGAACCTTCTGACACCGCTTTTCGCCGCCTCGATGATGGTGCATCTGCACAAGGCCGTCAGCCGGCGTGATCCTTCATTGGCCGCTGGCCGCACCGAACAGCTGCGCGGGTAATTCCACTAGCGGCGCCGGAATATCGAAGGTCTTTTCCGGCGACTTGCAGATATCGGCAATCACGCAGCGTTCGCATTCCGGCTTGCGCGCCTTGCAGCAATAACGCCCGTGCAGGATCAGCCAGTGATGGGCATGGAACAGATATTCTTCGGGAATGATGCGGACGAGCCGGTCTTCCACCTCGTCCGGGGTTTTCCCCGGCGCAAGACAGAGCCGGTTGGCGATGCGGAACACATGCGTATCCACGGCAAGCGTGGGCACGCCGAAGGCCATGGACATCACCACATTGGCCGTCTTGCGGCCGACGCCCGGCAGGGTGACCAGCTCCTCGCGGGTCCTCGGCACCTCGCCGCCGAAATTGTCGATCAGCATCTGCGACAGGGCAATGACGTTTTTCGCCTTGTTGCGGTAAAGCCCGATGGTCTTGATGTGGCCGATCAGCTGTTCTTCGCCGAGCGCCAGCATTTTTTCCGGCGTGTCGGCCACCTTGAACAGCGCCCGCGTCGCCCGGTTCACGCCCACATCGGTCGCCTGCGCGGAAAGCGCCACGGCCACCAGCAGGGTGAAGGGATTGGTATGTTCCAGCTCGCCTTTCGGCTCCGGCCGCTGGATGGAGAAACGTCGGAATATTTCGGTCAGCTCGTCCTTGGAATAGGCCGTCTTCACCCGAACCGGTTTGCGGGCGGATGTCGCATTTGACTTTTTCAAGGTTTGGGTGCTGGATCGTTTTTTGGCGACTGTCATGACCTATCTATAGCCAGCCCGCCTTGAGGAAATCAACGTGGATACGCTCAACGACCAGCCGATTTTCGCGGCGGAACTCGTTCCGCACCGTTCGCTTGGCAGAAGAGGTTTCCGGCTGCTTCTTGCCTTGTCCGGGCTCGCCTGCCTCCTTTATGGCGGTTTTTTCCTCGCCAGCGGCGCATGGCCCGTCGGCCTGTTTTTCGGGCTGGATTTTCTGCTGCTTTATGTCGCCTTCCGCGCCAATTACCGGGCCGCAAAGGCGCGCGAGGAGGTCAGCGTCTCGCGCACCAGCCTGTCGATCCGCAAGTTCTCGCCGGCAGGGCGCATGGTGGAGCACCGTTTCAATCCCTTCTGGGCGCGCTTCAGGGTTCAGCGGCACGACGAAATCGGCATTGTCTCCATGCATGTCACGGGCGAAGGCAAGGCGACCGATGTCGGCTCGTTTCTCAATCCGGATGACCGGGAAAGTTTCGCCAAGGCGTTTGGCGGTGCGCTGGCGACTGCCAGGCGGCGGATGTGAGGGGATCAGGAAGTGTCGACGCGCTCTGCCGCCCTCATCCCTGTGCTCGTCACAGGGATCCAGCCAGCTCAAGTCCTTAAGATGAAAGGACTCTTTCCGCCACGCGGACGCGCGTCGGCTGGATTCCTGTGACGAGCACAGGAATGAGGGGGTGGGGATATTCCGGCAGATAAAACATTTAGGTTGCGTATTGTGATGCAACGCAAGAAACGGGTGGAGACCGACGCGCTTTGGTGGTTTTCTGTGAAGCGTTAGGAGAAATGCGATGAACGCCAATATCATGCTGAATGAAGACATCACCCCCATCGGATCGGATTACGATACGGTGCGCGGGGTTATCGAGCTTTTGACGCTGGATTATCGCGAGCAGCCCTCCCTTGAAGCCATCGCCGCAGAGCTCGGCCAGTCGCCGACGCAATTGCAGAAGACCTTCACCCGCTGGGCCGGTCTTTCGCCCAAGGCTTTCCTGCAGGCCGTGACGCTCGATCATGCCAAGAGGTTGTTGCGCGAAGAGGACTTGCCGCTACTGGAAACCTCGATCGAGGTCGGCATGTCGGGGCCGGGCCGCCTGCACGATCTGTTCGTCACCCATGAGGCCATGTCGCCGGGCGAGTGGAAGGCCAAAGGCGGCGGGCTGACGATCCGTTACGGTTTCCACACCTCGCCCTTCGGGCTTGCGCTGGTCATGGTGACAGATCGCGGCCTTGCCGGCTGCGCCTTTGCCGATCCCGGTGAGGAACGGGCCTGTTTCGAGGACATGGCCGGCCGTTGGCCGAATGCGGGCTATGTAGAGGATCGCGAAGCGACGGCACCCTATGCCGCGCGCATTTTCGATCCGTCCATGTGGTCGGCGGACAGGCCGCTGCGCGTCGTGCTACTCGGCACGGATTTTCAGGTGCGGGTCTGGGAAAGCCTATTGAAAATCCCGATGGGCCGCGCCGTCACCTATTCGCATATCGCATGCGATATCGGTCAGCCCACGGCTTCCCGCGCAGTCGGTGCGGCCGTCGGCGCCAACCCCGTTTCCTTCGTCGTTCCCTGCCACCGCGCAGTCGGTAAAAGCGGGGCGCTGACCGGCTATCACTGGGGCCTGACCCGCAAGCGGGCGATGCTCGGCTGGGAAACGGGGAAGGTGTGAGGCTGGTCTCCCTCATCCCTGTGCTTGTCACAGGGATCCAGCCAGCCCAAGTCCTTGGGCCGAAAAGACTCTTCCCGTCGCGCCGACGCGCGCCGGCTGGATTCCTGTGACAAGCACAGGAATGAGGAAGAGACTGAATCGCCTGACGAGGCCTAAACCAGCTCCATCAACGCCCTTGCCGCCGCCTCGTCTGTAATCAGCGTATTACATCCGATACGTTTGATGGTGGCGCGGATGGCGACGGCGCGGTGGGCGCCGCCGGAGGCAAGGACGATATGCTTGGCCTTGCGCAGCGTGTCGAGATCGATCGCCATGGCGCGCTGATTGATCGGGTGATCGACGGAACGGCCTTCCGCGTCGATGAAGTTGAACATCGTGTCGCAGACACAGCCAGCGTCTATGAGTTCCTGAAGCGTCGCCTTCGAAATGAAGCCTTCCGACAGCGATGTCGAATGCGGGCCGATATCGCCGCAGGAGACAATGGCGAGATCAAGCGTTTCGGCCAGATCGTAAAGCGTCGCAAGTCCGCATTTTTCGATCAGCGCCCGTTTGGTCTCGACGGAATCCACCAGTAGCGGCGCGAGGAACATGTAACATTCCGCGCCGAGCGCGCTCGCCAGCCGCCAGGTGTAATCGAGCGGGTTGGTCTGGTGCACGGCGACGATGCCGCCGAGCAGTGAGACGACCTTGCAGTTTTCCCGGCGCGGCGGACGAAAGCTCGATAGCGATGCGGTCATGGTGCGGCCCCAGCCGACGCCGATGGTGGCGCCATTCGGTACCGCTTCAGAGAGAAATTGCCCGAGCGCCAGGCCCACGGCCTTGGCGGTGCCTTCAGCACTTGCCTTGCCGGGGGATGAGCCGGGGGAGGGAATGATCACCGCCTCATCCAGCCCATAAGCCGCCTCCAGCCGGCCGGCGAGCTCGACGAAATCCTCGATGCCTTCATTGATCCAGATCTGCACCTCGGAGCGCTTCATCGCCTCGTCGAGAAGACGGATGACGGTGGAGCGGCTGATACCGAGTTTCTCGGCGACATCTTTCTGCGTCATGCCCTGATTATAATAGAGCCACGCGGCGCGCAGCCTCAGCGAAGCCGCTTCCGAATAGGCCGTATGGGTTTCTCTTCTCAGTTTCGCCACGGTTTCCGCCATTCTTTATGGACGGCCGAGTATCGCAGGCGTGAAACTTATGTCAATTGCGATGCGCAAATGTCTTGACTTTTGGCCCTGTCGCTTGCGATAGTCGGAGCCGGACAGAACCGCGATTTCGGCCTTGGGCGCACCCATGGTGCGGGAACGAAAAGACGGCTTGGCAAGTTTTGAAGAGATCATGAAGGATCATTCGGTATGACGTCTAAACTCGAACAACTTCGCGCCATCACAACGGTCGTTGCCGATACCGGCGATATCGAGGCGGTTGCGCGCCTGAAGCCGGTGGATTGCACCACCAACCCCACCATCGTTCTGAAAGCTCTCGGCACGCCCGCTTTTGCGGATGCGGTGAAGGAAGCCGTCGCCTGGGGCAAGAAGCAGGGCGGCCAGTCCGACGCCGTCGTCGCTGCCGTTGCCGATCGTCTCGCCATTTCCGTGGGTGCGGCTCTCGCCGGCCTCGTTCCGGGCCGTGTGTCGACCGAAGTCGATGCGGACCTTTCCTTCGATACGCAGGCCTCCATCACCAAGGCGCGCCACATCATCGCCGCCTACAAGGAGCGCGGCATCGAGCGTGAACGCATCCTCATCAAGCTCGCTTCCACCTGGGAAGGCATCAAGGCTGCCGAGGTTCTCCAGTCCGAGGGCATCGACTGCAACCTGACGCTCCTGTTCTCGCAGGCACAGGCCATCGCCTGCGCCGAAGCCAAGGTCTTCCTCATCTCGCCTTTCGTCGGCCGTATCCTCGACTGGTACAAGAAGTCGACCGGCGAGACCTACACCGCCGAAACCGATCCGGGCGTTGTGTCGGTGCGCAGCATCTACAATTACTACAAGGCCAATGGCATCAGCACCGTCGTCATGGGCGCATCTTTCCGCAATGTCGGCGAGATCGAGGCGCTTGCCGGTTGCGATCGCCTGACGATCAGCCCGGCTCTCCTGGAAGAGCTGGACAAGGACACCGGTACGCTCGAGCGCAAGCTTTCGCCCGACAACGCCAAGCCGGAGGCGCTGCAGTCGCTTGACGAAAAGGCGTTCCGCTGGGCGATGAACGAAGACGCGATGGCAACCGAGAAGCTTTCGGAAGGCATCCGCCTGTTCGCAAAGGATCTGGTGACGCTGCGCGAAATGGTCCGCAAGGAACTGACGCTGGCTGCTGCCTAATAAAAAAGGGGAACATTGTGTTCCCCTTGGATAATTCGGGTGTTTGGCGAAAGCGTAGCATCCCCACCGCGTCACCCCGGACTTGATCCGGGGTCCAGTGCGATCAAGTCATTGATCGCAAAAGACTCATTCCTCACGGCGCAGACGCGCCGTGGCTGGATTCCGGCTCAAGGCCGGAATGACGGAGGAGAGTTGCTCGGACTTTGTTATCAACCGCGACGGGAACCATCAACGCTCTCACCGCGTTTACACCACATAAATCTCCAGTCACTCAAAACGCGATCGGGCCCCTGCCGGTCGCGTTTTTTTGTGTGTTTCAGTCGCTTCCGTTTCCCGTCGCCACTTCGGAAATGCGCTTTGCCGCATCGCGGATCAGCGCCTCGCAGGCCTCGCGCGTGGGCGCCTTGCCGCCAAGCGGGGTGATGTAGGGGCAGGTGATGACGGCAAGTGCTGTGCCGTCGAGCGTCAGCACCGGGGCGGAAATATTGCGCACGCCAGCGGTCTGAAGGCTGTCCATGGATTCGAAACCCTGTCGGCGCACCTCCGCCAGCCGCTCGGCAAGGCCTTCAGGCACTGTTTCGCCACCGCCCCGCACCTGCTCGGTGATCATGATCTCGCGTTGGGCGTCTGTCTGGAAGGCCAGAAGCACGTGGCCGGAACCGGTGTGGAACAGGCTCATCTGCGCCCCCACCCGCAGGGACATGGCCCAGTAGGTGGAGGATTCCTGCTGGGCGATAACGACCACGCTGCCGCGGTCATAGACCGCCAGGTGGCAGGCCTGCGCGGCGCTTGCGGAAAAATCGCGCATCACCGGTGCGGCAAAAGAAACGAGGCGGCGGATCGGTGCGTGGAAATGCGCCAGCCCGAACATCTTCAGCGTCAGCGAAAACCGGTCGCCCTCCAGCCGCTGCACGTAACCGCGGCGCACCAGCCGGTCCAGCATGCGGTAAAGTTCGTTCGGGCTTTTGCCGATCGCCTTGGCGATCTCGATCTGCGTCAGCCCGCCATCGGTGCGGGCCAGAAGCTCGAGAATATCAAGCCCCTTGTCGAGGGCAGGAGCGCGGTATCTTTCGCTGTCGTCGTCGGTCATCTGGCCTCGATGGTGTTTTGCATGGTTGCCGGGCGGATATGGCAACCTAAAAATATGGTTGCCCGATGCCCGCCATCCGCGCAAGTTTGCTTGACGCCATATGAATACCGCGTTTACATATGAATTGTCGATCCATATTTGAGATCATCGAAATTCAGCGGTCCGGTCCCCGATGGGCGGGCGCGCCATAGCGGGAGGCTATTCATGGTGCAGGATTTTAACGGCCGGACAGTGGTGATCACCGCCGCCGGCCAGGGTATCGGCCGGGCGACGGCGGAGCGGTTCATATCGCTCGGCGCGCGCGTGATTGCCACCGATATCAACGAACAGGCGCTTTCCACCCTGAAAGGTGCGGAAACGCGGGTTCTGAACGTGCTGGATGGCGACGGCGTCAAGGATTTCGCCGCCGATATCGGCCATGCGGATGTGCTGTTCAACTGCGCCGGTTTCGTTCATTCCGGCACCATTCTCGACTGCGAGGAAAAGGACTGGGATTTCTCCTTCGATCTCAATGCCAAGGCCATGTACCGCACCTGCCGCGCCTTCCTGCCCGGCATGCTGGAAAAGGGCAAGGGCGCGATCGTCAACATGTCCTCGGTTGCATCAAGTGTAAAAGGCGTGCCGAACCGCTTCGCCTATACCGCATCAAAGGCGGCCGTCGTGGGATTGACCAAGGCCATTGCTGCCGATTTCGTCACCAAGGGCATTCGCTGCAACGCCATCTGCCCCGGCACGGTGGACAGCCCGTCCCTGCATGACCGGCTGCGCGCCACCGGCAATTACGAACAGGCTCTGGCGGATTTCATCGCCCGCCAGCCGATGGGCCGCATCGCGACGCCGGAAGAAATCGCAGCTCTTGTGACGTATCTCGCTTCTGATGAGGCGGGCTTCACCACTGGCCAGATCCATGTGATCGATGGCGGTTGGACGGGCTGATTTTTTTAAGGGAAATGCGAGAGGCGACCGGCGTAAAAGCCGGTCGCCTTTTTTCATTCAGACGACCGCGCTTCCGGCCATCAGTGCAAGCACGAGGAAGACCAGGAAGATCACCACGGCGATGAAGAACAATATTCGGGCCACGCCCGCTGCCGCCGCCGAAATGCCGGTAAAGCCGAATACGCCCGCGATCAAAGAAATAACAAAGAAAATAAGAGCCCATTTCAGCATGGAGCTTCCCCTTTCGCTTAATTTTCAAGAGTCTGCCGTCTTGCAGCGGACTCTCGAAAATGACGCGCAAAAGGCGAAAATGTTCCATGCGCCCGCAAAAATCGTTGTTTTAAATCGCCGTTTCATGCGCCGCATTGATGCGATGGGCTTTCCAGGTGGTGCGGATGAAGGTGGCAACGAAGGCGAGGCTCATGAAGAGCACGATTGTGGGGGCAGGCGCGCTGTCGATCAGGAAGCTTAGCCATATGCCAGATAGGGATGAGATGACCGCCACCGCAATCGCCACGACGAGCATGGTGGAAAAGCGCCGCGTCAGCAGGAAAGCGATTGCGCCCGGCGCCACCAGCATGGCGACAGACAGGATGATGCCCACCGCCTTCAGCGCGCCGACGACAGCGAGCGACAGAACCATCAGCAGCCCGTAATGCAGCACACGCACCGGCAGGCCGATCGCCTTGGCATGCTGCGGATCGAAGGCGTTGACCAGCAGGTCCTTGCGCAGAAGCGTCAGGAACAGCGTTGCGCAAAGCGCAATCAGGCCAGTTTCCAGCATGTCTGACGGGGCAATGCCAAGCATGTCGCCGAAGAGGATGTGATCCAGATGTACGTCGCTCTGGACCTTCACATAAAGCACCAGCCCCAGCCCGAACATGCCCGAAAAGACGATGCCAAGCACCGTATCTTCCTTGATGCGGCTGTTTTCCTTGATGAAACCGGTGCCGAGCGCGCAGATCATTCCGGCGATGAAAGCGCCGATGGAAAGCGGAATTCCGGCAATATAGGCGATGACGACGCCCGGAAGAACGGCATGCGAAACCGCGTCGCCCATCAGCGACCAGCCTTTCAATACCAGAAGACACGACAGCATCGCCATCGGCACCGCGATCATCAGCGTGATCACGAAGGCATATTGCATGAATGGCAGTTGGAACGGCAGGATGGCGAGTTCGAGATATTCGCTCATGGCGTTTCTCCGAGCGCCTTGCGGGCTTTGGCTCTGGAAGCGAGAAGCCCGTGTTTCGGGGCAAAGACGAAAGCGGCAAGGAAGATCGCAGTTTGCAGCACGACGATGACGCCGCCGGTTGCGCCATCGAGGAAATAGCTGAGATAGGCGCCGACGAAGCTGGTGGCCGCACCGATCACGAGGCTCATCAGGATCAGCCGCTCGAAACGGTCGGTCAAGAGATAGGCGGTTGCACCCGGCGTCACCACCATGGCGACGACGAGGAAGGCGCCGACCGTCTGCAGGGCCGCGACAGTGGAGGCGGCGAGCAGGGTGAAGAAGATCACCTTCAGCACTTCCGGCTTCAGACCCACGGTGCGGGCGTGGTTTTCATCAAAGAACACCACCATGAAGTCGCGCCATTTCAGCGCCAGTACGAGGAGGCTGATGCCGCCGATCAGCGCGAGCTGGATCGTGTCTTCGGTGGTGATCGCCAGAATATTGCCAAGCACGATGGTCTGGATATTGATCGAGGTGGGCGAGAGCGAGACCATGAACAGTCCGAGCCCGAAGAACGAGGTGAAGATCAGCCCGATGATCGCGTCTTCCTTGAGCCTCGTCTTCTGGTTCAGGAATAGCATGGAGCCGGCCGCAAGCCCGCCGGAGAGGAATGCCCCAAGCGAAAACGGCAGGCCCAGCATATAGGCGCCCGCCACACCGGGGACGATGGCGTGCGAGAGCGCGTCGCCTATCAGCGACCAACCCTTCAACATCAGATAGGCCGACAGAAAACCGCAGACACCGCCGACAAGCGCGCTGACCCAGATGGCGTTCAGCATGTAGCCATAGGTAAAGGGCTCAAGAAGGCTGTTTATCATCGACTTTTTCCTTCGGAGCGTCAGGGTCGTGCCCGTTCTGGCCGTTCTTTCCGTAGATCACGAAGGGCCGCTCGTCATCGGTGATGACCTTCACGCGGCGCGGATCGGCGTCGTCATGCAGGTCGGCTCCGCCAAGGATGAAGTGGCGCAGGCTGCCGCCAAAGGCCTTTTGCAGGTTCTCCTCGTTGAAGGTATCCGCCGTCTTGCCGGAGGCCAGCACAGTTCCCTTGACGAAAACGGCGCGATCGCAGAATTCCGGCACGCTGCCGAGATTATGAGTGGAAACCAGCATGACGCGGCCCTCGTCGCGCAGCGCTTTCAAAAGGGCGACGATCTGTTCCTCCGTCGTCACATCGACGCCGGTGAAGGGTTCGTCCAGCAGAATGACCTGGCCCGCCTGCGCCAGCGCACGGGCGAGAAACACCCGCTTCTTCTGACCGCCTGAGAGTTCGCCGATCTGCCGCTTGCGATAGTCGAGCATGTTGACGCGTCTCAGCGCCTCCTCCACCATCTGTTGATCGCGTTTTGAAGGGATGCGCAGGAAGTTCATGTGGCCGTAGCGGCCCATCATCACCACATCCTCCACCAGCACCGGAAAGCTCCAGTCCACCTCTTCGGCCTGCGGCACATAGGCCACGAGGTTTTTGCGCAGAGCGTCCTTCACCGGCAGGTCGAAAATCGAGACGGAACCGGCGGCCAGCGGCACGAAACCCATGATCGCCTTGAAAATCGTGGACTTGCCGGCACCGTTGACGCCGACAAGTGCAGTGATCGTACCGCGTGGAATGGAAAAGCTGGCATTTCTTAATGCGGTGTGGCCGTTTCGATAGGTCACTGTCGCATTTTGAACCGTCAGGCCGCCTGCGGTTTTTTTACCGCCCATCCTCATGAGGACAGTCCTTTCGCAATCGTGCTGCTGGTTACCCGCAGCAGATCGAGATAGGTCGGCACCGGCCCGTCGGCCTCGCTCAGCGAATCCACGTAGAGTATGCCACCGTAAGCCGCACCCGTTTCCTTTGCCACCTGTTCGGCCGGATCGGCGGAAACCGTGCTTTCGCTGAAGATGACCTGTATATTATGTTCGCGCATGGCATCGATCACGCCGCGCACCTGCTGCGGCGTTCCCTGGCTGTCGGCGTTGACCGGCCACAGGAACAGTTCCTTCAGTCCGAAATCGCGGGCGAGATAGGAAAATGCGCCTTCACTGGTGACCAACCAGCGCTTGTCTTGTGGGAGAGCGGAAAGCTCGTCGCGGATGGGCTGGATGGTGGCTCTGATCTTGTCCGAATAGGCCTTGGCATTGGCGGCATAGACATCGGCATGGGCAGGGTCTATCTCGGCCAGGCCCTTACGGATATTTTCCACGTAGATCAAGGCGTTATCGGGTGACATCCAGGCGTGCGGATTGGGTTTTCCCTGGTAGGCGCCGCCGCTGATCGCCATCGGTTTCACGCCGTCGCTCACCGTCACGCTCGGCACGCCGGAGAGGTTGGCCAGGAACTTCTCAAACCACAATTCCAGATTGAGACCGTTGCGTAAAACCAGATCGGCCTTGCGGGCTTTGAGAATGTCGCGCGGTGTCGGCTGGTAGTTGTGAATTTCCGCGCCCGGCTTGGTGATGCTCTCCACCTCGGCCGCGTCGCCCGCCACATTGCGCGCCATGTCGGCGATGATGGTGAAGGTGGTAACCACCGTCGGTTTTTCCTGGGCAATGGCGGCGGCGGGCAGGAAAAGGGAGAAAGCGAAAACGGCATGCCGGATTTTAAGGAAATTCACGTCTGTCACCGAATGTTGTTGCGATTAATTCTCAATACCATCTGTTATAAAATCACACTTGTCAACGCTATTGCAAATCATTCGCAATTTAGTGGAATTCGCAAATGTCCGAAAATGGTGCGTTTTTGCCGGTGCCATGCCGCGCGGGTTAAACTTTTTTCAATGAGAAAGCGGCACTATCGCAAGGCTTGGGACAGCGTGGTCCTGGGCTTTATCCCGCGTGTGTTCCTCATCCTTCGAGCCACGTTTTGGGGTGAAGGCGATAGGCGGGGTACTGGATGTCAGGATGTTGCGGGTGAAGGCTGTATTCGGACGAATGCGGTTTTCGCGCAAACTCGTTATGATCGGAGGCGGGATCCTGCTTTTGGCGGGTGCGACCGGTTCTGCTGCCGTGTTCATCGGCAGCGAGCGGCTACTTGGCCCATCCTACGCCTCCGCCAACGGACTTTCGTGCGACGCAGTCCAGACAGTCAACATCCGCAAGAACGGCTCCCTTTGGGTGCGCAAATTCATCCGCACCGATGGCGGCGACGGCACGGATCGCCTGAAGACCGCGCTACGCGTCGCCAAAGCGGTTTACGACAAGCAGAAGCCGGATCTGGTGCAGGTTTCCGTGCTCGACAAAAACGGACCGCAATTGCGCTCGGAAATGCGCGGCCGCGCCATTGCGGCGCAGGTGGTCTTCATTCCCGACCCGGCAAAAATGCCCGAGGGCGCCGATGCCCAGCATTACTCAGCGTTTTATTATGATGGCGCCGCCAATGGCAGCGGCCAGTTTTACGGGCTTCGCATCGATCTGCCGCTGGAAGACAGCGAAGCGATGGCGGCAAGCCTGACGGATGCGACCGATTGCGCGACACCCGCTTCGGATGCCGCTGCCGAAGGCCACGATGGCAAGGCCGCAAAAGCGGCATCGGGCCACGGCGAAACCAAGGGCGAGGGCGCACATGACGCCGCGCCGGAGCCAACGAATGACGGCGGAGCCGCCCATGGCGAAACCCCTTCTCCGGAGGCTTCGTCTCCCGAAGCCCACGGCGAACCTGGCGCCGATGAGCTTCTCACCTCCACACCGGAAGCCGATGGCGGCAGCATCTTCAGCCTGACCTATCTGAAATCACTGATCTTCGGAAAAGGCTCGACGACTGCGCAGGCGGCGGAGGGGAAGCCAGCTGAAAGTGCACCGGCGAAAGAGCCGGTTGCGGGGAAGTCGGGGCATTAGGGTACGGCGGCGAAGATTTTTCGCACGAGCCTACCCATCATCTCTCATTCCTGTGCTTGTCACAGGAATCCAGCCGACGCGCGTCTGCGCGGCGAAAAAAGCCTTATCGGCCCAAAGACTTGGGCTGACTGGATTCCTGTGACAAGCACAGGAATGAGGGATAACGGATGGGCTGGCTGAGGGAGACTATCGGGAACTTCGTCACATGAAGCTCCCGTGTCGTTCTTTGCTTAATCCGCCTTATTGCGGCGGGCCGGGAAAAGGATGACGTCGCGGATCGACGGGGCGTTGGTCAGAAGCATGATCAGACGATCGACGCCGATGCCGAGACCACCGGCGGGCGGCATGCCCTGGTCGATGGCGTCGAGGAATTCCTCGTCCAGCTGCTTGTCCTTTTCGCCGCGGGCATGCGCCTGCTCCAGCTGCTCCACCATGCGGCGGCGCTGTTCTTCCGGATCGTTGAGTTCGGAGAAGGCGTTGCCAACTTCCCAGGCGTTGCAATAGCTTTCGAAACGCTCGACGAGGCGCGGTTCGCCCGGCACTTCCTTGGCGAAGGGGGAGATGTCCTTCGGGAAATGCGTGACGTGGCTCGGCTGGATCAGCGTGCCTTCCACCTTCTCTTCGAAGATGAAGGCAAGGCATTCGCCCCATGTCCAGTCCTTTTCGACGGCGAAGCCGGCAGCCTTGGCGGCAGCGCGGGCTTCTTCGTCGGTCTTGATGGCGAGGAAGTCGATACCGGTCGCTTCCTTCACGGCATCAGGCATAGGCACGCGCTTGAACGGGCCCTTGAAGGAGATCGTCTGGCCCTGGAATTCAACTTCGGTCGTGCCGTGCAGCGCAATCGCCAGCGTCTCGAACAGCCGCTCCACGAGAGCCATGATGTCCTCGTAGTCGGCATAGGCCCAGTAGCACTCCATCATGGTGAATTCTGGATTGTGCCTAGTGGAGACGCCTTCGTTGCGGAAGTTGCGGTTGATTTCGAAGACCTTGTCGGTGAGGCCCGAAACCAGCGTGCGCTTCAGGAACAGTTCCGGCGCGATGCGCAGATACATGTCCATCTTCAGCGTATTGTGGAAGGTCTTGAACGGATCGGCCGTCGCACCGCCATAGATGGTCTGCAGCATCGGCGTTTCCACTTCAAGGAAGCCTTCGGCCTCCATGAAACGGCGAATGCCGGAGAGAATCTTCGAACGCTGCAGGAAGCGCAGCTTGGATTCCTCGTTGGAGAGAATGTCGAGATGGCGCTTGCGGTAACGCAGCTCGATGTCGGAGACGCCGTGCCACTTTTCCGGCATCGGCAGCAGCGACTTCGTCAGCATGGTGATTTCTTCGGCGTTGATCGTCAGCTCGCCGCGCTTGGTGCGGCGCACCTTGCCGGTCACGCCAATGATGTCGCCGATATCGATCATCGGCAAAAGGTTGCGCGCCGCTTCCGGCGTCGTATCCTTGTGGGAGAAGATCTGCACCTTGCCCGAGGCATCATGGATATCCATGAACATGCCGGAATTGCGCGAGGAATAAACGCGACCGGCCACCGTCACCGTATCGCCGGTTTCGACGTCGGCTTCGATATCGGCATATTTTTCCGCGAGCTCCGCATTGCTCATGCTGCGGTGGAAATGCGCCGGATAGACATCGCCGATCTGCTCGCGCAGCAGCGCAAGTTTCTGGCGGCGCACTTCTGTCGCGTCGGAGGAGAGGGCGGTGGTTTCGGTTGTCTTGTCGTTCATCGTTCAATTCCTGTTGCGGCGTTGCCGCGGCGACCATCGCCTCCCGTATCCCTCATTCCTGTGCTTGTCACAGGAATCCAGTGCGCCCAAGTCCTTGGGCGCGGGAGACCTCAATTCATTCTTTCACGGCGCAGACGCGCCGTGGCTGGATTCCTGTGACAAGCACAGGAATGAGGGGTGGATTTAAAACCCGCCCCGGCAGGCATCAAACACCGCTGCCCACCATCGTGGCCACAACGGTAATCGCCATCTTCAGCCGCTGGCGCACCACGGAGCGGCCAAGCAGCGCCATCGAGTCAAACAGCGGCAGCGAGCGCGACGAGCCTGAGACGGCGACGAAGAGCGGCGGGGTTACGATGCGCAGCTTCTTGCCCGTGCGTTCGGCAACATCGCGCAGCTCGGCCTCGATCGCTTCCACATTCCAATCCGGCATCTTTTCCAGATCGGCGGCAACGGTGGTGAGGATTTCGTGGATTTCCTCCGGCTTGCTTTTGAGACCCGCAAAGGAAGCAGGCGTCAGGCCGACATCGCTCGAAAGCAGGAAACCGGCAAGGTTCGGCAATTCGCCGAGCTTGGAAATGCGGCTCTGGGCGAGTTTCAGGCCTTCGGTCAGGCGGGCATTTTCCATCGCCCATTCCAGCGTGCGGGCAATGAAGTCTTCCGGTGTGAGCTTTTCGCGCAGCCAGCGGCCGTTCAGCCAGTCCAGCTTCTGGATATCGAAGATGGCGCCGGCCTTGGAAAGCGCTTCGGGGTCGAACTTCGCCGCCAGCTCTTCCATGGTCAAAAGCTCTTCGCCTTCGGCGATCTGGATGAAGAACAGGCCGAGGAAGTTCATCAGCGCTTCCGGCAGGTAGCCGAGCGCGGAGTAATAGGAGATCGAGGTCGGGTTCTTGCGCTTGGAGAGCTTCGACTTGTCGGCGTTGCGCATCAGCGAAAGATGCATGAACGTGGGCTGCTCCCAGCCGAAATAACGGTAAAGCAGGATGTGCTTGGGCACGGAGGCCAGCCATTCCTCGCCGCGCGCCACATGGGTGATCTTCATCAGATGGTCGTCGATGACGTTTGCCATGTGGTAAGTCGGCATGCCGTCGGCCTTGATCAGCACCTGCATGTCGACCGAATCCCACGGGATCGAGACATCGCCATAAACGCCGTCATGGAAATCGCACGAACCTTCGGTCGGGATCTTCATGCGCACGACATTGGGCTCGCCGGCGGCAACGCGGGCGGTGACTTCTTCTGCCTTCAGGTTGAGGCAGTGACCGTCATATTTCGGCGGCTTGCCGGCGGCGCGCTGCGCCTCGCGCATCTGCTCAAGCCGCTCGGGCGTGCAGAAACAGCGAAAGGCATGGCCCTTTTCCAGCAGCTCTTCAGCATAGGGCCAGTACATCGGCTTGCGCTCGGACTGGCGATAGGGGCCGTAGGGGCCACCGACATCGGGGCCTTCCGACCAGGTGAGGCCGGTCCAGCGCAGCGCCTCCAGCACCTTCTGCTCATATTCGAGGGTCGAGCGGGTGGCGTCGGTATCCTCGATGCGCAGGATGAACTCGCCGCCATGTTTCTTGGCGAAGAGATAGTTGAACAGCGCGATATAGGCGGTGCCGACATGCGGCTCGCCGGTGGGGGAAGGTGCGATGCGGACGCGAACGCCGGAAGTGGTCATGAAATTCACTCGTCGTGACGGGGCAGTGAGATCAGGGCTTTTTCACCCTGACATCACGAAGTTTTCGTTTGAATGCGGTAGGAAATCATGCCGAAAGGCGCGTGTCACGCGCGCTTTTGCACATTCCCGTTCGGCATCGGCTTAGGCCATATTATGCCGCAGGCGTCAAGGAAATAAGGACGTTGGGCTGTCTTTGCCTCGGTGCACCGCCCGGACCAAACCACCCTCAATTCACCGGCCAGACGTAAAGCAGCATGGGAATGCTGGCGATGACGATCATGATCGACAGCGGCAGTCCGAGGCGTGGATAATCACCGAAACGATAACCGCCGGGGCCCATGACCAGCGTATTGCACTGGTGGCCGATGGGGGTGAGGAAATCGCAGCCCGCGCCGATCGCCACCGCCATCAGGAAGGCCTCCGGCCGGAACCCGAGCGTGGTGGCGAAACCGGCGGCGATGGGGGCCATGACCAGCACGGTGGCGGCATTGTTGAGAAAGGGCGTCACCGCCATGGCGGTAAGCAGGATCATGCCGAGCGCCGCAAAAGGCGGTAATCCCTGCGCGGCGTGGCCAAGCCAGGCGGCGATCAACTCGCTCGCCCCGCTGGTGCGCAGGCTGTCGCTGACGGGAATGAGGGCGGCGAGCATGACGAGGATCGGCCCGTCGATGGATTTATAGACCTCGGTCAGCGGGATCGCGCCGACGACGATCATCAGGAAGGCGGCGGCGAAAAAGGCCACCGAGACCGGCACGAGCCCGCTGCCGGCAGCAATCATGGCGGCGGCAAGCACGATGACGGGCAAAAGCGCGCGGCGCTGCACGCCAAGCAGGATTTCCCGCTGCGCCAGGGGCAACAGGGAAAATTCCTGCAGCACCTGCGGCAGGTTCTTGCGGCTTCCCTGCAAGAGAATGACGTCGCCCGCCTGCAATGTCAGGTCGGAGAGCCTCTGGCTGACCCGGTGCCCGCGCCGGCTGACCGCGATCAGATTGACGCCGCGTGTATAGGACAGCGCCAGTTCGCGCGCCGAAATTCCGTTGAGAACGGATTCGTTGCTGATCACGGCTTCCATTGAGATGAGGTCGGCGGTCTTCTGGCCGTTTTCGGTGAGCGGCTTGCCTGATAGCAGCAGCTTGGCCTGCGAGACGATGCGATCGAGGCCTTCCGGGTTGCCTTCGAGAAGAATGGTATCGCCGGGCTTCAGATTGACATCGGGGAAGGGGGAGATGCGCCGCGGCCCGCGCAGGATGGTGCTGGCAATCACATCGCCATCCGCCTGTTTCAAAAGCTCGCGCAGCGGTCTGTCGGCAAAGGTGCTGTCTGCGGGCAGCGTCGCTTCGGCGGTATAGGCCGACTGGTCGAGAATATCCTCCACCGACGCCTGCTGGCGGTTGCGCACCGGCAGCAGCCGGTAACCGAAGGTCAGGAAGACGATGCCGATCACTGTCAGCCCGAGGCCGACGGGGGTGAAATCGAACATCGAGAAGCTCTGCCCGGTCATTTCCTCACGCAGCCTGGAAACGACGATGTTGGGCGAGGTGCCGATCTGCGTCATCAACCCGCCCAGAAGAGCGGCAAAGGCCATGGGCATCAGATAATAGGAGACCGGGCTGCCGGATTTGCGGGCGAACTGGAAAGCGACCGGCATCATGATGGCAAGCGCACCGATATTCTTGATGAAGGCCGACATGATGGCGACGACGATCATCAGAAAGGCCAGCTGCAGGCCCTTGGAATGCATTTCGGGGAAATATTTCTTGATGGTCATGTCGACGATGCCGGAACGCGCCACGGCCGAACTGACCACCAGCGCACTGCCGACGATGATGACGATATCATCCGAAAAACCGGAGAAAGCCTTCTCGAAAGGCACAACCCCCACCGCGACGGCCACCAGCAAGGCGCTGCAGGCGACAACATCATAACGGAACCTGTCCCAGATGAACGCGACCATCATGCCGGCGATCACGGTGAAGGCGAGGATCTGGTCGGTTGTCATGCTGGCTTATGCTTTCGAAGGAGAGAAATGCGCCGTCGCCGGGTGTACGGCGAGGATGCATTGAAACGCAAGGTGCGGCTTTGAGGTTCCGGGCGGAAATAAAGATGCCGATTGGTGGAGGCGTGCTTCGCGCAAAAGGCTTTGGCGAACCACTTATCTGCTTAAAGCTCTCCGTCATCCTCGGTCTTGAGCCGAGGATCCGAACCCGTTGAAATGATGGATCCTCGGCTCAAGGCCGAGGATGACGTGGAGTATGAGGAATAGTCTTTCCTCAATCCGAGACCCGTCTGTAAACGGGCCTCGGAAAATCAGGGACACGTCACGGCAACATCAATGCACGTCGCCGGCGGCCTCCGCCTTCTTCCGACGCCGCGCGTTGCGGGCGAGCATGTTGAGCAGTTCCACCAGCGCCGAAAACGCCATGGCGGCATAGACGTAGCCCTTGGGAACATGGAGGCCCATGCCTTCGGCGATCAGCGTCGTGCCGATCATCATCAGGAAGGCGAGCGCCAGCATGACGATGGTGGGGTTGCGCTCGATGAAGTTGGCGAGCGGGGTTGCGGCCAGAAGCATGACCGCAACGGCGAAGACGACGGCGACGATCATGATCGGCAGATGCGGCGTCATGCCGACGGCGGTGATGATGCTGTCCACCGAGAAGACCAGGTCGAGCAGCAGGATCTGGCCGATGGCCGCGCCGAAATTCATCGCGACGGGACCGCCCACCATGTCTTCCTTGTGATCTTCAGGATCGACATTGTGGTGGATTTCCTTGGTGGCCTTCCACATCAGGAAGAGACCGCCGGCGATCAGGATCATGTCCTTCCAGGAGAAGGCATGGTCGAAGATTTCAAAGACCGGCGTGGTTAGCTGCACTATCCAGGCGACGGTGCCGAGAAGGCCGAGACGCATGACAAGCGCAAGGCCGATACCGATCTTGCGGGCTTTTTCGCGCTGTTCGGGCGGCAGCTTGTTGGTGAGGATCGAGATGAAGATCAGGTTGTCGATGCCGAGCACGACCTCCATGACGATAAGCGTGACGAGCGCCACCCACGCAGCGGGGTCGGACAGGAGAGGGAGAACGGACTCCATCAGGGAATATTTCCTTTCAGCAACAAGGACGGCCGAGAATTCGGTCAACGAGATTTATAGCGCAATACGCGAGAAACAAGGAGATGAAGTGCCTTTCAGGCAAGATTTCATCGAAATTTCGCGCAAGCCGCGTATCGGCGCTGGCGCCGTTGCTGAATGATCTCAGGCCTTGTCGGTTCCGTAGGCGGCCATGAATACCTTGATGGCGCTGGTAATCACCCGGTCCAGCTCCTCTTCGGGCACCGGACCGTCGATTTCTCCAAACAGCCGCAGCTTGAAGAAGGTGCCGGTGGAAAGCTCTATATATTGCCGGGCGGCCAGCTCGACGTCATCCACTTTCAGGTGGCCGAGCGCGACATGGTGCTCGATGAAATCCTGAAGCACGGTGCGGACATTGTTGGGTGCCGCGATGAAGAAACGCTGCGCCAGCTTCGGCATGCGGTCGATGACGCCGATGACCGAGCGCATGGCGGGGATCATCTCGGAACAGATCATCTTGTTGGCAAAGGCCTTGCCGAATTGCTTCAGCCCCTCGCGCACCTCTTCGGTGCCGGCCAGGATATTGCGCATGGAGGTGGCGAATTCCTGCCGGTGATGGTCGACGAGGGCGGCGAACAGATCTTCCTTGTTGGAGAAATAGACATAGATCGTGCCCTTGGAAACGCCCGCTTCTCGGGTGATATCGTTCATGCTGGCCGCATCGAAGCCCTTGCGCTTGAACACGCGCCAGGCACCCGCAAGTATCTGTTCGCGCTTTGCCGGGTCCTCGCCTGCCGCAAAACGCCCGGCGGGACTTCCGGGACAGCCCGTTTCCATGTCCGTTTCAATATCCATGTCTTCCCCTGCCATCGTTATCGCCTCCTAGCACGGCAATGGCGTAAAAAAAATTAACCAGACGTCGAACCAATCGGTTCGATAACGCTTGATATGTGTCAGGAAAGAGATTATGTCAATCGAACCGAACGGTTCAGTTCGAAAAACTTTCTTCAATCTATCACGGTAAGCTCTCATGTCGGCCCAGAAGAATAGCGCGGTTCGCGCCGTCAACGATGCGGAAGAGGCGGATGTTTCCGCCAAGGCCGAGACCTCTCCGGCAAAGCCGGTCGAGGCCCCGCCTCAGACCCCGGCACAGACCGTCGCCGCACCGAAGCAGAAGAAGCGTTCGAAGCTTCTGCCTGTCATCGCCATTGCCCTTCTCGCCGGTGCCGGCTGGTATGGTTACAACTGGTGGGTCGACGGTCGCTTCATGGTCTCGACGGATGACGCCTATATAGAAGGTGACATTGCGGTCATTGCTCCCAAGGTTTCCGGTTATATCGCCAAGGTCAACGTGGTCGAAAACCAGGAAGTCAAGGCCGGCGATCCGCTGGTGACGCTGGACGACGGCGATTATCGCATCGCGCTTGAGCAGGCCGAAGCGCAGATCCGCACCGAGGAACTATCTCTGAAGCGCATTGATGCGCAGATCGTCGGCGGCGAAGCATCGCTTGAGCAGGCCGTTGCCCAGAAGGGCGCACTGGATGCCGCCCTTCGCGGCGCGGAAATCACCCAGAAGCGCGCCAGCGAATTGCAGGCGAAGGATGTCGGCACGGTTGCCGCTTCCGATAGCGCCCAGGTTGCGCTCGATCAGGCCAAGGCGAATGTTGTCGCAGGCGAGGCGGCGATTTCTTCGGCAAAGGCCAATATCGAACTCCTGCGCGCCCAGCGCGAGGAGGCCGAAAGCACCGTCCGTTCGCTGCAGCTTTCCCGTGACAAGGCCGCCCGTGACCTGTCCTTCACGGTTCTGAAGGCGCCCTATGACGGCGTCATCGGTAATCTGGCGGTTCAGAACGGCGATCTGGTTTCGGTCGGCAAGCGTCTGGCATCGCTGGTGCCGATGAACGAGCTTTATATCGACGCCAATTTCAAGGAAACGCAGCTTGCGCGCGTGGTTCCGGGTTCGAAGGTTCGCGTGCATGTGGACGCCTTTGACGATGCGACCATTGAAGGCACGGTGCAGTCGATTTCGCCCGGCTCGGGTTCGGTCTTCTCCATGCTGCCGCCGGAAAATGCGACGGGCAACTTCACCAAGGTCATCCAGCGCGTGCCGGTGCGCATCGTCTTTTCGAAGGAAGACCTCGCCAAGCACAATCTGCGTGCGGGCCTGAGCGTCGTTGTCGATGTCGACACCCGTACGGCGCCGGAAAACACGAAAACAGCGCAAGTTAACCCGCAGGCCAAATAAGGCTTCGTTGAGGGCAAGATCATGGCGGCTACGGTTGTCGGTACGGGCGGGGCGTCCATCCCCGCCGATCCTCCGATGGACAGGCGCAGGCTCATCGCGTTCTTCGCGATGGTCTTCGGCATGTTCATGTCCATTCTCGACATTCAGATCGTCTCCGCTTCGCTAGCGGAAATCCAGGCCGGCCTCGGTGCCGGCTCGGACGAGATCGCCTGGGTGCAGACCTCCTATCTGATCGCCGAAGTCATCATGATCCCGCTGTCGGGCACGCTGGCGCGCATCCTGTCCACGCGTGTGCTCTTCGCCACCTGTGCGGCCGGCTTCACTATATCGAGCGCGCTCTGCGCCACTGCCACCAATATTGACCAGATGATCGTCTACCGCGCGATCCAGGGCTTTATCGGCGGCGGCATGATCCCCTCCGTGTTCGCCGCCGCCTTCACGATCTTCCCGCCTTCGAAGCGCTCGGTCGTCTCGCCGATCATCGGTCTCGTCGCCACGCTTGCGCCCACCATCGGCCCAACGGTCGGCGGTTATCTTTCCAATGCCTTTTCCTGGCACTGGCTGTTCCTCGTCAACATCATCCCCGGCATCATCGTCACCATCCTGACCTGGAGCCTGATCGATTTCGACAAGCCGGAAAAGTCGCTCTGGAAGAAGTTCGACTGGTGGGGGCTGATCTCCATGGCGGTCTTCCTCGGCTCGCTGGAATATGTGCTGGAAGAGGGCAATAACAAGGACTGGTTCAACGACGAGCATATCGTCTTGGGAACGGTCGCCATGGTCATCGGTGCCGTGGTGTTCTTCTGGCGCGCCTTCAAGGTGGAATTCCCTGTCGTCGATATCCGCGCCTTCGCGGACCGCAATTTCTCCATCGGCTCGCTGTTTTCCTTCGTCATGGGCATCGGGCTTTACGGGCTGACCTATCTTTACCCGCTCTATCTTGGCCGGGTGCGTGGCTATGATGCGCTGATGATCGGCGAGACCATGTTCGTTTCCGGTCTTGCCATGTTCTTCACCGCGCCGATCGCCGGCAAGGTCTCCACCAAGCTCGATCCTCGGGTGATGATGGCCATCGGCTTCATCAGCTTCGGCTGCGGCACATGGATCATGACCTATGTGACCACCGACTGGGATTTCTATGAACTTCTGATCCCGCAGATCCTGCGCGGCTTCGGGCTGATGATGTGCATGGTGCCGATCAACAACATTGCGCTTGGCACCTTGCCGCCCGCCCGCATCCGCAATGCATCCGGCCTGTTCAACCTCACCCGCAACCTCGGCGGCGCGGTTGGGCTTGCCGTCATCAACACCATGCTGTCGCAGCGCACTGACGACCATTATGTGCGGCTGGCGGAACATGTCAGCTATTCCAACCCGCAGGCGCTGGAATGGCTGAACAATGTCGGCGCCAACTATGATTCCTACGGGCTGGATGGCGCTTCCGTCGCGATCAAGAAACTGGTCGGCATGGTGTCGCAGCAGGCATGGATATTGGCCTTCGCGGATGTGTTTTTCGCGCTGACGCTTTTGTTCGGCAGCCTGATCTTCATGACGATCCTGATCCAGAGACCCAAGGCAGCGCCGCCGCCAGACGCGGCGCACTAAAACAATCCCCTCCCATCCACCGCAGAGCTGGGGCCGTCGGAAATGACGGCCCCTTTTTTTGTTTCGAATATGGAGCGAGCGGTTGCTGCTTGTTTCTTCTCCCCGCCGGGGAGAAGTCCGCGGCAGCGGTATGAGGGGGCGACGGTAGAGATAGACCGAGAGCTTGCCCCCTCATTCGACCCTTCGGGCCACCTTCTCCCCGGCGGGGAGAAGAAGCCAGTCGCAATGTCGTCACAGGAACCACGCCCAATTCATGATCCCGGCTTTCGGCAAAATATGAGGTACGTACATCATTTTTCGGTTTACCTCGCCCTCAAAGCTGGATATTCAAAGGCGAGGGGAGGAACCATGAAGCCGACAGTTCACGACATCGCCGAGAGGGCGGGCGTCAGCCTCGCCACCATAGACCGTGTGCTGAACATGCGCCCCGGCGTGCATGCGGCCACCCGCGCGCGGGTGGAGGCGGCGATTGCCGAGCTTGGTTATGTGCGCGATATCGCCGCCGCCAATCTGGCCAAGGGCCGCAACTATTCGCTGGTCTTCATCCTGCCCGGCAACGACAATTCTTTCATGGCGACGTTGCGGGCCGAGGTACGGGCCGCAGCCAGCCGCGCCCATCTGGAACGCACGGCAATCCGCATCATCGAGGTGCCGCCCTTCAATGCTGCGGCGCTGACCGAAGCGCTGGAGGTTGCGCGGCGGGAAAAACCCTCGGGCGTCGCTTTCGTCGCCACCGATTCAGAAGATGTGGCCGAAGCGGCAGACCGGCTGGCGGATGACGGCATCGCCAGCGTCACGCTGGTTTCCGATCTCTCCGGCTCGCGGCGCGACCATTATGCCGGCGTTGACAACGTCGCGGCGGGGCGCACGGCGGCAAGCCTCATGGGGCGTTTCCTCTCCGGGCGCGGCGGCGATATTGCGGTGGTCGCCGGCTCCATGCTGGTGCGCGACCATCGGGAGCGCCTTGAAGGTTTTCGCACCGTCATCGAAAGTGAATTTCCGGAATTGCAGCTTCTGCCGGTGCTGGAGGGCAGGGACGATCCCGCAGCCGTCGAGGCGCTGGTCACCGAGGCGATGGGCAATGGTGCGCTTTCCGGCATCTACAGCCTTGGCGCGGGTAATCGCGGTCTCATCCGGGCACTCAGGGCTTCGGGCGACGAGAGGCCACTCTCGGTCATTGCACATGAGCTTACGGAAAACACCGCCAATGCGCTGCGGGAAGGGGTGCTCGACGCCGTGCTCAACCAGGATGCCGGTCATGAGGTGCGCAGCGCCATCCGGGTGCTGAAGGCCCGCGCCGATGGCCAGCCTGTCATCGCCGCGCAGGAACGTATCCGTATCGACATATTCCTCAGGGACAATCTGCCCTGAGAAAACCGCATGAACTTTGGCGCATGGAGCGCCGGAATGGAGAAATACATGTATCTCGGTCTCGATCTTGGAACATCCGGCATCAAAGCCCTGCTGATGGACGGCGATCAGAAGATCATCGGCTCGGCCAACGGATCGCTGGACGTTTCGCGCCCGCATCACGGCTGGTCGGAACAGAACCCGGCCGACTGGATCGCTGCCGCCCAGACCGCGATCACCGGGCTGAAGCAGAAGTTTCCGAAGGAGCTGGCCGCCGTCAAAGGCATCGGCCTTTCCGGCCAGATGCATGGCGCGACGCTGATCGACGCTGCCGGCAAGGTGCTGCGCCCGTGCATTCTGTGGAACGATACGCGCTCCTATGCCGAGGCTGCCGAACTCGACGCCGATCCGCGCTTCCGCAAGATCACCGGCAATATCGTCTTCCCCGGCTTCACCGCGCCGAAACTTGCCTGGGTGGCGAAGAACGAACCTGAAATCTTCGCGAAAGTGGCCAAGGTGCTGTTGCCGAAGGATTATCTGCGGCTGTGGCTGACCGGCGAATATATCTCCGAAATGTCCGACTCCGCCGGCACCTCCTGGCTTGACACCGGCGCGCGCAAGTGGTCTGCCGCGCTTCTCTCCGCCACCGGGCTGGATGAAAAACACATGCCGTCGCTGGTGGAAGGCACCGATGAGGCGGGTGTGCTGCGGTCCGAACTCGCCTCCGAATGGGGTATTTCTGGCCGGGTCGTGGTTGCCGGCGGTGCCGGCGACAATGCGGCTTCCGCCTGCGGCATGGGCACGGTGAAGGAAGGCCACGCCTTCGTGTCGCTTGGCACCTCCGGTGTGCTGTTTGCCGCCAACGCCTCCTATTTGCCGAAGCCGGAAAGCGCCGTTCACGCCTTCTGCCATGCGCTGCCCAACACCTGGCACCAGATGGGCGTCATTCTGTCCGCCACCGATGCGCTCAACTGGTATTCGCGCCTCACCGGCAAGTCCGCAGCCGACCTGACAGGCGAACTGGGCGACGAACTTCTGGCCCCGACCGGCGTGACCTTCGCGCCCTATCTTTCCGGTGAGCGCACGCCGCATAATGACGCCGCCATTCGTGGTTCCTTCATAGGCCTTTCCCATGAAAGCGACCGCAAGGCGCTGACGCAGGCGGTGCTGGAAGGGGTTACCTTCGCCATCCGCGACAATCTGGAAGCGCTGAAATCAGCCGGCACCTCCATTTCCCGCGTCACCGCCATCGGCGGCGGCTCACGCTCGGCCTATTGGCTGGCCTCGATTGCGACTTCGCTCGGCGTGCCCGTGGATATTCCGGCGGAAGGTGATTTCGGCGCGGCTTTCGGCGCAGCTCGTCTCGGCCTTATCGCCGCAACCGGTGCCAATCCGGTGGCGGTCTGCTCCCAGCCGGAGACGGCGCGGACGATCGAGCCGGTGGCGGCGCTTGGCGGCGCCTATGAGGAGGCTTACCGGCGGTATCACGGGCTTTACCCGGCGATCAGGGCGCTTTCGCATTGAGGCTTCGCGTTCGCCGCTTACCCCCCCTCTGCCCTGCCGGGCATCTCCCCCTCAAGGGGGGAGATCGGCAAGGCGCTACGCTCATCACTTCAGATGCAACGATAGAGGTGGGCGGGACGGCCCAACAATTCGATCTCCCCCCTTGAGGGGGAGATGTCCGGCAGGACAGAGGGGGGTAACCACGCCCTCCATCATTTCAACCAACCAAGGAGGATCCCCATGAGCACAGGTTTTTTCGGCGATATCGGCAAGATCAAATATGAAGGCCCCGACAGCACCAACCCACTCGCCTTCCGCCATTACAATCCCGACGAGATCGTCGCCGGCAAGCGCATGGAGGATCATCTGCGTTTCTCGGTTGCCTATTGGCACACCTTCACCTGGCCGGGTGGCGACCCCTTCGGTGGCCAGACGTTTCAGCGTCCCTGGTTCGAAGACACCATGCAGGCCGCCAAGCTGAAGGCCGATGTCGCCTTCGAATTCTTCTCGCTGCTCGGTTCGCCCTTCTATTGCTTCCATGATGCGGATGTGCGCCCGGAAGGCCGGAATTTTGCTGAAAACACGAAGAATCTCAACGAGATCGTCGATTATTTTGCTGAAAAGCAGGCTCAGACCGGCGTCAAGCTTCTCTGGGGCACGGCAAACCTCTTCTCCAACCGCCGCTTCATGTCGGGCGCGGCCACCAATCCGGACCCGGATGTCTTCGCTTTCTCCGCCGCCACGGTGAAAACCTGCCTCGACGCCACCAAGAAGCTCGGCGGCGCGAACTATGTTCTGTGGGGCGGCCGTGAGGGTTACGAAACCCTGCTCAACACCGATCTTTCCCGCGAGCTGGACCAGATGGGCCGTTTCCTCAATCTGGTGGTGGAATATAAATACAAGATCGGTTTCGAAGGCACGATCCTGATCGAGCCGAAGCCGCAGGAGCCGACCAAGCACCAGTATGACTACGATGTCGCCACCGTTTATGCCTTCCTGCAGAAGAACGGTCTGGAAAAGGAAGTGAAGGTCAATATCGAGCAGGGCCACGCCATCCTCGCCGGCCACTCCTTCGAGCATGAACTGGCTCTCGCCAATGCCTTCGGCATTTTCGGCTCCATCGACATGAACCGCAACGATTACCAGTCCGGCTGGGATACCGACCAGTTCCCCAACAATGTGCCGGAAATGGCGCTTGCCTATTACCACGTGCTGGCCGGTGGCGGCTTCAAGAATGGCGGCACCAATTTCGATGCCAAGCTGCGCCGCCAGTCGCTCGATCCGCAGGATTTGCTGATCGGCCATATCGGCGGCATGGATTGCTGCGCCCGCGGCCTGAAGGCGGCGGCGAAAATGGTCGAGGACGGCGCGCTGTCCAAGCCGCTTGCGGAACGTTACGCCGGGTGGGACGCCCCTCAGGCCCAGAAGATGCTGCGCGGCGAGCTGAAGCTCGACGAGATCGCGGCACTGGTGGAGCGCGAGGATATCAATCCCGAGCCGAAATCCGGTCGTCAGGAATATCTGGAGAACGTGGTCAACCGTTACGTTTGACCGGATCCTTGTTTCCAAAAAAGAAGGCGGGGGAACATCTCCCGCTTTCGTCGTTTCGGTTTGACGATCCTCGTCACGGCACACGCGACGTCATCCTCGGGCTCGACCCGAGGATCCATGGTGTGCCGAGTTGTGGATCCTCGGGTCAAGCCCGAGGATGACGTCGAGGTCGCGGGCCAAGTTGAGCCTCATCTTTGTCAGGCGCGGACAGTCTCGCTCCGCACATCCTTCCTCGCCAATCACTTGCCGCAAAATATCTCCCCTTCCATTCCCACCCGCCCATTCCGTCGCATCATTCCCCTGCAACCGGAACGGAAGGGCGATACGCGCGGCGCCTTTTGCGGACCGGCGGCCGGCATCGACAAGCATGGTTCTGGCAGACCATGTTCCGGAAAGGCATCCCGCCGGGCCAGAGGCGGGAGGGGCTGAACCGGTAGGTGCCGTGAAAAGGCTGAAACCAAAGGGCCGGCGACGGTCCGAAGATGCGGCCCGGCAATTGCAAAACTTTCACCACACTGATTTGCACCCGCATTTGCCGGGCCATTCCCTCCTGCCGCCACGGCAGCGCTGTTGTGGCGCCCGTGCATCTAAAGCGCTTTGGATTGACGGCGACGCGCTGCTGAAACGTTGCAGATTTTGCTCATTCGCTTCTGTACCTATTTCCCCACATGGTCTAAACCGCTGCTGATCTTTTCCCGCTCGATGGATGATGAAAGGGCCTCTCCGATGACCGATCCCAAAGCGCTAGCAGCCCGTTTCCCCGGGGATTTCCTGTTTGGAGTCGCAACTGCCTCCTTTCAGATCGAAGGCTCGACCAGGGCAGATGGCCGCAAGCCCTCGATCTGGGATGCCTTCTGCAACATGCCGGGTCACGTCTTCGAGCGTCACAATGGCGATATTGCCTGCGATCACTATAATCGCTGGGAGCAGGATCTCGATCTCATCAAGGACATGGGCGTCGAGGCCTATCGTTTTTCCATCGCCTGGCCGCGCATCATTCCGGATGGTTTCGGGCCGATCAACGAGAAGGGGCTGGATTTTTACGACCGCCTCGTCGATGGCTGCAAGGCGCGCGGTATCAAGACCTATGCGACACTTTACCATTGGGACCTGCCGCTGACGCTGATGGGTGATGGCGGCTGGGCCTCGCGTTCCACGGCCCATGCTTTCCAGCGTTATGCCAAGACGGTCATGGCAAGGCTCGGCGACCGGCTGGATGCGGTGGCGACCTTCAACGAGCCGTGGTGTGCGGTATGGCTCAGCCATCTCTATGGCATTCACGCGCCGGGCGAGCGCAACATGGAGGCCGCCCTTGCCGCCATGCATCACATCAATCTCGCCCATGGTTTCGGTGTCGAGGCATCTCGCCATGTGGCGCCGAAAGTGCCTGTGGGGCTGGTGCTCAACGCCCATTCAGTCATTCCCGCCTCCGACAGCGAGGCCGATCTCAAGGCCGCTGAGCGGGCATTCCAATTCCACAATGGCGCCTTCTTCGATCCGGTCTTCAAGGGTGAATATCCGGCCGAGATGATGGAAGCGCTGGGTGGCCGCATGCCGGTGGTGGAGGCGGAAGACCTTTCCATCATCAGCCAGAAGCTCGACTGGTGGGGCCTGAATTATTATACGCCGATGCGCGTCGCCGACGACGCTACCGAAGGTGCGGAATTCCCTGCCACCACACCGGCCCCCGCTATCAGCGACGTGAAGACCGATATCGGATGGGAGGTCTATGCCCCGGCGCTCAAGTCGCTGGTGGAAGACCTCTACAAGCGCTATGAACTGCCGGATTGCTACATCACCGAAAACGGCGCCTGCTATAATATGGGTGTCGAAAATGGCGTGGTGGATGACCAGCCGCGGCTGGATTATTATGCCGAACACCTCGGCATCGTCGCCGATCTGCTGAAGGACGGCTACCCGATGCGCGGTTATTTCGCCTGGAGCCTGATGGATAATTTCGAATGGGCCGAGGGATATCGCATGCGCTTCGGCCTCGTGCATGTGGATTATGACACGCAGGTGCGGACGCTGAAGAACAGCGGCAAATGGTACAGCGCCTTGGCGTCCAATTTCCCCAAGGGCAATCACGGTTTGGCGAAGGGGTGAGGCGACGCCCTAGGGCACCGGTCTCTCGCCATGGTCAGCATTCGAACAATGCGCCTCCTCATCCCTGTGCTCGTCACAGGGATCCAGTCAGCCCAAGTCCTTGGGCTGAGAGGAGTCTTTCCGCCACGCAGACGCGTGTCGGCTGGATTCCTGTGACGAGCACAGGAATGAGGGTTGGGGGGGCGGCCGTGCATGAACTTTACGCCCCGCATCCGGTAGCAGGCGACGTGCCAGCGCCCGCCGCCATAAAGTTCTTTCCCCTTATTATCAGTTTTCCAAACTTTTTTATCGGTTACCCCGCGGTGCCTGCTTGCGTCCGCCATCCCGCCTCCTATGTCAGACGGGCTACGAAGGCGTAGCACCCGTTCTGGCATCCAAGGGGCAGGGCGGGTTGGTCCTCCCAGGGAAAACGAACATGCTTATCGAAAAACTCAACTGGCGTTACGCCACCAAGAAAATGGACCCTTCCAAGACTGTTGCGGAAGACAAGGTCGAGCGCATCGTCGAGGCGGCGCGGCTTGCGCCCACGTCCAGCGGTCTGCAGCCGTTCGAAGTGATCGTCGTCACCGATCCGGAAGTGCGCGCAAAGATCCGCGAAATCGCCTGGAACCAGGCGCAGGTTACCGAGGGTTCGCATCTTCTGGTGTTTGCGGCGTGGGATAACTACACTGAAGAGCGGATCAACCACATGTTCGATCTGGTCAATGAGGAACGCGGTATCCGGAATGAGGGATGGGAATCCTATCGCCAGATGCTGCTCTCTTCCTATCCGCAGCGTGACGAGCAGGTGAATTTCGAACATGCTGCCCGTCAGGCCTATATTGGTTTCGGCATGGCCGTGGCGCAGGCCGCTTTCGAGGGTGTCGATTCCACCCCGATGGAAGGTTTCGATCCGGCAAAGCTGGATGAAATCCTTGGCCTTCGTGCAAAGGGCCTGCGCTCCGTCACCATCCTGCCGCTCGGATATCGTCAGTCGGAAGGCGACTGGCTGGTGAACCTGAAGAAGGTCCGCCGCCCGATCGAGGAATTTGCGAGCCGCGTCTGATTTCCAGGGCACTCGCAAAGTCTTGACCGCCGCAAGGTCGCAATGACGGCTTTGCGGTAGATTTTTCCTCTGATTTCAGATAATTGAAAAATCATCCCTGTTAAAAGATGGCGCCTGCGGGCAAGTATGCGCCATCGAAATGCCGATCCCCGGCATCTCTTGAGTGAAAGCCTGACGAAATGACCCGGACAGTCACCCGGAAAATCAGCTGTCATCGAATGTGCCATCCGGCCGCATGAAGAGAGCGGCTGTCTGCCGCAACAGGATTTTTTGAGACCCGATCCGTCACGCGTTTTCCCAGAGTTTTCAATGAGTTTTCAATCCAGCGCGGCATCGCCCGCGACCCCGCCGAAGGCGGTTTCAGAACTGGCGGTCAAGGACCCGATGGTCACGTTCGAAGGCGTGACCAAGACATTCGGCGGTGCCGATGGCAAGCCGGGCTTCGCAGCCCTTGCCGGCATCGATTACACCGTGCCGAAGGGCTCCATCACCGGCATCATCGGCCGTTCCGGTGCGGGCAAATCCACCCTTATCCGCCTTGCCAACGGTCTTGAAAAACCCTCCTCCGGCCGCGTCATCGTCGATGGCGTCGATGTTGCAGCCCTTGATGAGAAGAGCCTGCGGACGCTGCGCCGTTCCGTCGGCATGATCTTCCAGCATTTTAATCTCCTGTCGTCGCGCACCGCTTTCGACAATGTGGCGCTGCCGCTCGAAATCGCCGGTCTCGGCAAGAGGGAGATCGAAACCAGGGTTGCACCGCTGCTCGATCTGGTCGGCCTTTCCGACAAGGCGAAGCGTTATCCGGCGGAACTTTCCGGTGGTCAGAAGCAGCGTGTCGGCATCGCCCGCGCGCTTGCCACGCAACCCAAGCTGCTGTTGTCCGACGAGGCGACGTCGGCGCTCGACCCGGAGACGACCCAGTCCATCCTCGAGCTTCTGAAGCGCATCAATGCCGAACTGGGGCTCACCGTTCTGCTCATTACCCATGAGATGGAGGTGGTGAAGACCATTGCCTCGCAGGTGGCGGTCATCGACAGGGGCCTGATCGTCGAGCAAGGCCGTACCTTCGATATCTTCACCGCACCGAAACACGAGACGACCCGCAGCCTGCTGTCGTCCTCGGTCGGCGTGAAGCTGCCGCATTGGGTGACTTCGGGCTTGAAGCCGGAAGCTGCGGAAGGTGACCGCGTTCTCGTGCGGCTGGTGTTCTTCGGCGAAACGGCTTTCCAGCCGCTGACCGCCCGGCTTGTGGCCGAGATCGGCCCCGATGTGAACATCCTTGCCGGCACCATCGAGGAAATTTCCGGCGAACCCTTCGGTTCGCTGGTTGTCTCCTATCCGGCCACAGCGGAAATCACCGCCCGCGCCAGCCGCTTTTATACTGAGACCGGTCTTCACACGGAGGTGCTCGGTTATGTCGCCTGATATGATTTTCAACCTTCTATTGAAGGGCCTTCTGCAAACGCTGCACATGGTCGCGGTCGCCGGCATCGTCGGTTCGATCATCGGTGTGCCGATGGGCGTTTTCCTCGCCACCAGCGGCAAGGGCGAACTGTTCCCCGCGCCGATGACGAACCGCATTCTCGGCCTCGTCGTCAACGCGGCGCGCTCCACACCCTTCATCATTCTGGTGGTGGCGATCATTCCTTTCACCCGGCTGGTGGCCGGCACATCGATCGGCACCAGCGCCGCCATCGTGCCGCTCACGGTCGCCACCGTGCCTTTCATTGCAAGGCTGGTGGAGGCGGCGATCCGCGAGGTGGACAAGGGCCTGATCGAGGCCGCCCGCGCCATGGGCGCGACACCGTTGCAGATCGTCACGAAAGTCCTGCTGGCCGAAGCCAAGCCCGGCATCACGCTGGCGCTGACACTCACGCTCGTCAGCCTTATCGGTTATTCGGCGATGGTCGGCGCTGTCGGCGGCGGCGGGCTGGGAGACCTCGGCATTCGCTACGGTTACCAGCGATTCATGCCTGACGTGATGCTGGCTGTGGTTCTGGTGCTCATCGTGCTGGTGCAGCTGGTGCAGAGCGCCGGTGACCGCCTTGCCCGCAGCTTCGACAAGCGGACCCGCAAAAACTGATAAAGCCGTTCAAGAACAACAATCCCAAGAATAACAATCCCAAGAATAACAAACCCAAGGAGACACCCATGAAGAAAATCATCCTCGCGGCTTCGCTCGCCGCTCTCTTCACCGCCGGTCAGGCGCTGGCCGAGACCATCAAGATCGGCGTAACCCCCGCCGAGCACGCGCAGATCATGGAGCAGGTCAAGAAGATCGCGGCGACCAAGGGTCTGGACATCGACATCGTCGAATTCTCCGACTATGTCGTGCCGAACCAGGCGCTGAACGATGGCGAACTTCAGGCCAACTCCTTCCAGCACCAGCCTTACCTCGACAACCAGATCGCCGACCGCAAGTTCGATCTCGTCAGCGTCGGCACCACCATCACCACCCCGATGGGCGTTTATTCGAAGAAGGTGAAGAACCTTGACGAACTGAAGGACGGCGCGACCGTCGGCATTCCGAACGACCCGACCAATGGCGGCCGCGCGCTGCTGGTTCTCGCTTCCAAGGGCGTGATCAAGGTCAAGGAAGAAGCCGGCCTGAAGGTAACGCCTGCCGACATCACCGAAAACCCGAAGAACATCCAGATCGTCGAGCTTGATGCTGCCCAGCTGCCGCGCTCGCTTGACGACACCGATGCCTCTGTCATCAACACCAACTATGCGACGGCTGCCGGCCTGAACCCGAAGAAGGACGCCATCGCCATCGAAAGCGAAAAGTCCCCTTACGCCAACATCATCGCCGTCCGCGCGCAGGACAAGGACAAGCCCTGGGTGAAGACGCTGGTCGAATCCTACCACAGCCCGGAAGTGAAGGCCTTCATTCTGGAGAAGTACAACGGCACGGTCATCCCGTCCTGGTAATCCTGTCGGTTACGGCAAAAATGACGACCTCTCCCGGTTACGGGGGAGGTTTTTTGTTTTTGGGCCCGCGTGCAACCACGTTTTCTGAAAACCCCCCATGATTTCGGGGAAGGATTTTTCAGGTTTTTACCCTGACTGTCGTTTTATACCCGTTGTTTTTTGGGGCCGCGTCACAATCCGGTTTAACGGCTTCTGAATGTTTCCTTCGCAAGATGATGCTTTCGAAGGGGATTTTATGCGGATTGCGCCGCGAAACATTGGGGAATACCTGCCGGTCGGGCGTAGAACGGCCGTGGGCGTCGTATTGTCCACATTCGCGCTCGTGCTTCTCATCGTCACCGCGCTCGTCCTGTCCGCCTTGAGCCAGGTCAGGGAAAAGGCGAATTTGCTCGACAACGCCCGTTCGCGCGAGACGACGGCCGGCGCCCTCGTCACCTTCCGCGACCAGCTAGGCGCGACCCTGAACGACTATGCCGCCTGGGACGACGCGGCGGAATATGTGTATGCCCCTGACCGCTTCGACTGGGTGGCCAGCAATTATGGCGACATGACGGTCAACAACGAGCTTTTCGATACCGCCGTCGTGCTCGACGAGGACGGCAAGGTCCGCATGGCCTATCAGAACGGCAAGCCAGCCTCCTGGAAGTCGCAGAGTTATTTCTCTGGCGGCGTCAGGGAAATGATCGAGCGCGTTCAGTCCATGCGGCCAGGCATTACCTCTCAGGTGACCGGTTTCGTCAAAACGCGCGATGGCATCGCCGCCGCAGGCGTGGCGCTGGTACGGTTGAAATCGGGAGCATTGCCGCCGGTCGGTTCCGAGCGGCGTTATCTGATTTTTGCGCGCCATCTCACGCAGGCGACAGTGGACAAGCTCGCCCGCAATTACGTCATCGACGGGCTGCAACTGGAATATGGCGACGGGCCTGCCGAAAACCATGTGGATATCGTCAACCCGCTGGGCGATGTGCTGGCGCGGCTCGTCTGGCGCTCGCATCTGCCGGGGGATGTCAGCTTTCATGATGCGCGCCCGGTCGTCTTTACCGCGCTCGGCATTGCGGGAACGTTCTTTCTCGTCCTTCTCATCATCGGCTCTGCCACGCTTGACCGGCTGAAGGCCGATGAAGCGGCGGCGCGGGAGGAGGCCCTGCGCGATCGCCTGAGCGGGCTCAGCAACCGCGCCGGCCTGTTTTCCAAGCTGAACCGCATGGTGGGCAAGGCCCGGCAGGACAAGACGGACATCAAGCTGCTTTACCTCGATCTCGATGGCTTCAAGGAGATCAACGATTCCTACGGCCATGCTGCTGGCGACAGGCTGATCAAGGGCGTGGCGGCGGCGCTGAGGGTGCTGGTGCCGGAAGGTGCCGTGCTGGCGCGGCTTGGCGGCGATGAATTCGCCATTGCCATTCAGGGCAATGACGTATGGTCGGAGGGCCGCAAACTCTGTCAGGCGCTGCTTGAACTTTTCACCGAGCCCTTCAGCATCGGGGAGCGGGTGGCGAGCATCGGTTGCAGCATCGGTACCTCGGTTTCGAGGGCCGGCGATATCAATGGTGAGGAACTGCTGCGCCGCGCCGACATGGCCATGTATCAGGCCAAGGAAAACGGGCGCGGGCGTTACGTCTCCTACGAGCTGAAAATGGATGCGCTGCGCGAAGAAAAGCTGCAGCTTGAGGCGGATCTGCGCCACGCCATTCTGAATGACGAAATAACGGTGGTCTACCAGCCGGTCGTCAGCGCCGCCACGCGCTGCATCACCGGGGTGGAAGCGCTAGCCCGCTGGCAGAGACCGGGATACGGCTTCGTGCCGCCGGATATCTTCATCGCTGCTGCCGAGACCAGCGGCCTCATCGACCGGCTCGGCCTTATCGTCCTGCACAAGGCCTGCGAGACGGCGGCGCAATGGCCCTCCATCAAGCTTTCGGTGAATATCTCACCCGTGCAGTTCCGCAATCCCGCCTTCTCCCGCCATGTGGCGGATATTCTCGCCGCCACGCAGACGCCGACCGAAAGGCTGCGGCTGGAGATGACGGAGGGATATTTCATCCAGCATCCGGAACGGGCAAGTGCGGCGATCGACAAGCTGAAACAGCTTGGCCTGCACATAGCGCTCGATGATTTCGGGGCCGGCTTTGCAAGTGTCGGCTATCTGCGCCGCTTCGGTTTCGACCGCATGAAGATCGACCGCTCGCTGATCATGGCGCTCGAAAAGGGCGGACGCTCTCTGCAAATGCTGCAGGCGACGGTGGCGCTGGCGAAATCGCTCGATATCCCGGTCACCGCGGAGGGTGTCGAGACGGAAGAACAGGCGGCCATCCTGCATCTGTGCGGTTGCGACGAGTTGCAGGGTTACCTGTTCTCGAAACCCGTCGCCGCCGAAGTCGTCACCGCCATGCTGGAGGAGCAGACGGCGCCGCTGTTTGCGCTTCGGGCAGGGGCGTAAGCAGCTGGCTTTACTTGCGCAGGCTTACGGCGGACAGGCGCTTCCTCCATATTCGAGGTCATCCTCGGGCTTGACCCGAGGACCCACATCAACCGCGACAATGGATCCTCGGGTCAGGCCCGAGGATGACGCAGGAAAGGTTAACCATCTGGTGTCCGGCTGCGTTTACTGCCGACCCGTTACCGACCCAGATGCCGCTCGCCGCGCTTCTTGGCCAGTTCGATCTGCTGCTGCCGGTCGCGGAAGCGCTGGCGGTCCTCTTCTGTCCGGTCGTCGTAACAGCTCGGGCAGGAAACGCCTTCCTCGAACAGCGGGGATAACCGTACTTCCGGCGTGATCGGGTTGCGGCAGGCATGGCAGAGCTTGTGGTCGCCTTCCGCCAGCCCGTGAACCACCGAGACGCGCTCGTCGAACACGAAGCAGGCGCCTTCCCACAGGCTCTCTTCCTCCGGCACTTCCTCCAGATATTTGAGGATGCCGCCTTTCAAGTGATAGACCTCGTCGAAGCCCTGTTCCTTCATGAAGGCGGTCGCCTTTTCGCAGCGAATGCCGCCGGTGCAATACATGGCGATCTTCGGCTTGTTGTGCAGGCCGGGATTGTTCTTCACCCAGTCGGGAAACTCGCGGAACGTCTTGGTCTTCGGATCGACCGCGCCCTTGAAGAGGCCGATGGCGGTCTCGTAGTCGTTGCGCGTATCGATGACGATGGTATCGGGGTCTGAGATCAGCCCGTTCCAGTCGCGCGGCTCGACATAGGTGCCGACGATGCGGTTCGGATCGATATCCGGCACGCCCATGGTGACGATCTCTTTCTTGAGCTTCACCTTCATGCGCACGAAGGGCATGCCCGACGCGCGGCTTTCCTTGTGCTCCAGAGCGGCAAATTCCGGCTGGGCGCGCAGGAAGGCAAGCACGGCGCGAACGCCCGCATCCGGCCCGGCAATGGTGCCGTTGATGCCTTCGGCCGCCAGAAGCAGCGTGCCCTTGACGCCATTTATCTGGCAGAGCTCGAACAATGGCTCGCGCAGGCTTTCGAACCGCGGCAGGCGGGCGAAATGATAAAGCGCTGCCACAAGGAAATCGCCAATAATGCCAGGGGCGACGTCCGGGCGGGGGAGAATGGTGGTGTCGGTCATGGGCGCTGAAATACAGCGACGGCGGCCGCAAAGCAATATTTATCCGCCATCGCCGGTATTTTGAAAATCGTCAGATATCGGACAAAGGGAGCAAAATGTGGGGCGGTTCGTCACTTAAATCCGCGTTGGTGA
The DNA here is from genome assembly GCF_018873185.1 of Rhizobium sp. X9. Classification (NCBI taxonomy): domain Bacteria; kingdom Pseudomonadati; phylum Pseudomonadota; class Alphaproteobacteria; order Hyphomicrobiales; family Rhizobiaceae; genus Rhizobium; species Rhizobium sp. X9. The sequence continues at coordinate 2,131,320 of NZ_CP071312.1, forward strand.
GACCGCAAAACCCCTCTTCCGTCATCCTTGGGCTTGTCCCAAGGATCTAATCACGCCGCGCAAAATCGAAACGTTGCAAATCCTCGGGACAAGCCCGAGGATGACGTCGAGTGGGTGGGGCGTTCCCTTCGTCGCCTTCCCTCCTATTTCCCCGCATGCCGCCACAGGAGGCCGACGATGCGGCTTTCCGTGCCAGCGGATTCGGAGAAGACTTCGTTTGCCAGCTGAAGACCTTCTGTGCGCAGCGCCTGCTGCCTCTGGATGATCGCATCGAGAAGCAGGGCGAGCCTTTCGCCATTGCCGAAACGCTCCGGCTCCCGATCGGCGACGGCGGCAAGGACGGAGAGATCGTGCTCATGGCCGAGTATGTCGACCAGCCTTTTGGTATCGGCCCTTTTTGCGCGCATGGCGGAGGGCCAGATGCGGCGCAGCAGGCCGAGATGCATCCAGTAGGCCTGCCCGGCCTTGCGCAATTCATGGAAATGCTCGACGTCGGCATGGTCGTGACAGTCGGCAAGCGCCTGGCGCGCCCGTTTTCTCTGCTTTGACCAGCTGGTTCTCACCAGCCGCGTGGTGTCTTTCACCTCGTCCGTCAGCGACAGCGCCTTCAGCCTCTCGCGTCCCGCCTCGCATCCGGCGATGGCCGCCGAAATGGCGTCGTCGAGGCCTGCCTCATGTTCGATGGCGTGATCGCGGCGCTTGCGCAGCATCGCCGCGATGGAACGCAGCGCCTTGCCCTGCGCATCGGAGAGCGCGAAAGGTTCGAGATAATCCGCCGTCTCCACCAGTGCCGTCGCATCGCGCGCAAAGGCGAGCGAGCGGGCGATGTCGCGGAAACGGGCGTTTTCCTCACGGCTGAAATCGGGCGCACCCCTGGCAACGAGGCGGTAGAGCGCGCGCAGCCGCTTGAACCGCTTGCGGGCGTCATGCACCGCTTCGTGCGGGCCGGACGGCCGGTCACGAAGGATGGTTATCGCATCGTCGATCAGTTCCAGCCCGGCACGACGGATTTCGTCGTCAAAGGGCTTTTTAGGGTCAATTCTGAAAGGCATCCGACAATTCTCCATGCGGATTGTCCGTGGCCAGCGACTGGTTGGAAAAGCGGCGGTCGCCCGTCACTTCCCTGCCAAGCCAGGAGGGCAGATCCGGATCGGCATTCTCGTCGTCCATCTCCACCTCTGCCACCACCAGTCCCTGATATCGGCCTTCGAAAACATCGATTTCCCAGGTGAAGCCGCCGTGATCGACGGTGTGGCGCGTCTTTTCGATCACCACCCCCGGCGCGCTTGCCATCATCTCTTCCGCGTCTTTGAGGGGAATGGAATATTCATATTCGTCGCGGACAAGCGCGCTTGCGCCGATCTTGATCGTCAGTGTCGCGTCACGTCCGTTGACGATCCTGACCCTGACGGAACGATTTTCCAGCGAGGCGACATATGCCTGCCGAAAAGCCATGCTATGCGTGACCTCATTGCGCCATTCACCGCCTGCAACAAGAAACTTCCGTTCAATTTCCTTGGCCATGCTGTCTCCGCAAACTGGTGCGCCAGATTATCGCAAGATGAGGTCGCGAAGAAGCGAATTGATTGAAGTATCTGGATAAAAAATGGCCCCGTCATGCCTCGACATCAAAGCCGGGGCAGGCTAATCGGTAAACGGGATTTCAATCGGTTCAATCGCGTAAGGGAGGCTCATCTTGGCCCAGGACTCCGAAAAACTGCTCTCCATCCTCAAACTCCAGCCGGTCGTTCCGGTGCTGATCGTGGATGATGCCGCTTCCGCCGTGCCGCTCGCGCGCGCCCTCGTCGCAGGTGGCCTGAAGGCAATCGAAATCACCATGCGCACGCCCGCCGCACTCGACGCTATCCGCGCGGTCGCAGCGGAAGTGGAAGGCGCCAATGTCGGCGCCGGCACCATCCTCAATGCGAAGGATTTCGAAGCGGCGGCGGAAGCGGGTTCCACCTTCATCGTCAGCCCCGGCATCAACAAAAGCGTGCTCGAGGCCGCACGCGGCTCCAAGGTGCCTTTGCTTCCAGGCGCTGCCACCGCAAGCGAGGTCATGGCGCTGCGCGACGAGGGCTACAAGGTGCTGAAGTTCTTCCCCGCCGAACAGGCCGGTGGCGCGCCTTATCTCAAGGCACTGTCCTCGCCGCTCGCCGGCACGGTGTTCTGCCCGACCGGCAGCGTCTCGCTCAAGAACGCCAATGATTATCTGTCTCTGCCGAATGTGGTGTGCGTTGGCGGTTCCTGGGTTGCCCCGCGTGAACTGGTGGCGACCGGCGACTGGGCTGGTATTACCAAGCTTGCCGCCGAAGCCGCAGCCCTGCGCGGCTGATCTGCACGTCTTCAAACCCGTTCACGAAGGCGTGAGCGGGTTTGACATTTGTATTCGCGCCACGACTTCCTATCTCCCCTGTAGATTTGACCCTTACAGGAGATTTTGATGTTCGACGCCAAGAAGCTTCTTGAACAATTCCTCGGCTCACAGGTGCCGGGCCTTTCGGGAAGCGTCCGTGACAGAGCCGGGCAGGCCGCCGATATCGCCAAGAACAATCCCTTGAAGGCCGGTGCGCTCGCCGCCGCCATTCTGGGCACCAAGACCGGCCGCAAGCTTGCCGGCAATGTCGCCACCATCGGCGGCGTCGCGGCCATCGCCGGTCTAGGTTATCTCGCCTACAAGAACTACAAATCCGGTGAGAAGCCGGAAGTCGCGCCGAAACCCGAGCCGGAGCTTCTGGCGCCGCCGGCCGATTCCGCCTTCCATCCGCAATCTCCCGCCCTTTCCAACGATTTTGCGCTGAAGCTCATTCAGGCGATGATTGCTGCGGCCAAGGCCGACGGTCATATCGACGAGAACGAGCGCGCCAACATCATGGAAAAGGTGCAGGTCTCCGGCCTCGACACGGAAGCGGAACGTTTCCTCGAAAAGGAACTGGCCGACCCGCTCGATATTGACGCGCTGGTCGCCGCTGCCCGCACCGAAGAGCAGAAGGTGGAAATCTACACCGCCTCGCGCCTTGCCATTGAGGCCGATACGCGGGCGGAACGCGGTTATCTCGACCTTCTCGCCGGACGGCTTGGGCTGCCGGATGCGCTGGTCGATCATATCGAGGCGACGGTGGTGGCTGCGAAGGTTTGAGGTAGTGCTTTGGGCTTGAGCATGAGGGTTTGAGCGTGTGGCTCACCCCCCTCTGCCCCGCCGGGCATCTCCCCCTCAAGGGGGGGATCGACCCGGAGCGACCTCTCGGCCATCTTCAACGTTGCGAGGGAGCGAGCGTTTCATTCTGGCTGATCTCCCCCCTTGAGGGGGAGATGCCCGGCAGGGCAGAGCGGGGTGAGCCGCACCCACCAAGGCATAACCCCAACTGCCGACGGCCACAGCAATACACGCCACTTCCCGGTTGTCATCCCGCCCCGCTTGGCCTAATCCTTCTCCCAGACAATGGGGAAGAGAATGCGCGATCTGAATGATTTTAGGGGATGTCCGGCGCCGCAGCCGGTGACGCTGAAGGGCCATTATGTGACGGCGGAGCCGTTTGATCGCGACAGGCATCTTGCGAGACTCTGGGCGGCCCTTGGCGGCGAGGGGACGAATACGCTCCTCAAATATTTCCCGCAAAGCGCCTTTCCCAATGCCGACGCTTTCGGCGACTGGTTGTTGAGCGCGGGTGAGAAGCTCAACTGGGTCACGCTGGTCTTCATTGAAAACGCCACCGGCGATATCGTCGGCATGGCGAGCTACATGCGGCCCGATCCCGCCAATGGCGTCGTCGAGGTGGGCTCAGTCGCCCATGGCGCGAAGATGAAGCGTTCACCGCTTTCCACCGAGGCCCATTACCTGATGGCGAAACATGTTTTCGAGGATCTGGGTTACCGTCGCTACGAGTGGAAATGCCATAACGACAACGAACCCTCCAAGATCACGGCGAAACGGTATGGTTTCACCTTCGAGGGCGTTTTCCGCCAGCATATGATCTCGAAGGGTGCAAACCGCGATACGGCGTGGTTCTCGATGATCGACGGTGAATGGCCGCTGATCGGCAGGGCCTTTGAAATCTGGCTTTCGCCGGAAAATTTCTCCGCTGACGGCACACAGAAGCGCAAGCTTGAGGATATTCGTGCGGAGCTTGCCAATGCCAGCGCCTGACAAGCCCACGCCGCAGAAAAAGGACGGGTCCCCGGCCGTTGCCGCCGTCCTCATCATCATCGGCTTCGGACTGGTGTTTTACGTCATGCCGAAAATCATGCTGTGGCTGGGAAATTATTCGCCCTGGCTTGCGGCCGCCTTCGGCACGGTGGCGGTGCTCTGTTTCTTCCTGCTGTTCTGGCTGCGCGCCCGTTATCAGCGCCGTCGTGACGGCTAGGGCAGGCTGCGCAGTTTTACTGGAAATGCCCTAGAGCTGAAGCGACGCGCCGAGCAGCATCAGGCCCATCAGCAACACGAACAGCGCACCGGCGATCTCGATCGCGTGGCTGATGCCCGCCGCCTTGCGGCTTCCGGGGCCGGCGAAGCGCACGGCAAGACCCTTGGCCGATACGGCCATGATGGCAAGCAGCGACACGGTGATGGCGGTGCCGAGCGACATGGCGAGGACCGAGAGCACGCCGCCGAGATAGAGCCCGTTCAGGAGCGCAAAGCTCATGACGATGATGGCGCCCGAGCAGGGTCTGAGGCCCACCGCGATGATGGCCGACCATGCTTCGTGCAGGCTGAAGTTCTTGCCCTTCAGAAGCATGGGATCGGGCGCGTGGGATTTGCCGCACGCCGTGCAGAGATCACCGGTGCCGTTGTGGTCGTGGTCGGCAAAAACCGGCTTGCCCTGAAACCTTAGACCCGTACCCATGCCGGTGGTCTTGGCTGCCGCCGCTTGCCCTGCCGCCGCGAAAATCGCGACCGGTTCGCGCCTGATGCGCAGTGACCAGAGTTTGCGCACCAGCAGCCAGGCGCCGAACAGGGCCACCATGGCAAAACTGGCGATCTCCATGGCCTGCGTGGCCTTCGTCATGGTGATGGAGGTGCCGCGCAGCACCAGCCAGGCAGCACCGACGAGGCCGATGGCCACCGCACCCTGGAGGAGTGCGGAAACGAAGGAAATGAGAATGCCGCGTTTCAGCTGCGTTTCATTGGCGATCATGTAGGAGGAGATGACCGCCTTGCCATGGCCGGGGCCGGCGGCATGGAAAACACCATAGGCAAAGGAAAGGCCGATCAGCGAGCCAAGCGCCCAGCCATCCTCGCGCATGGCTTTCAACGCGCCGGTCAGCGCCCGGTAAAACATCTGCTGGTGCACATTGATCCACTGCATCAGCGGCGCAAAGGGGCCGCCGACGGAGAAGGACGGTTCGGCCGAACCGATGCCGAGCGGTGACTGGGCGTGGGCGGCGCCGGTAACGGCAATGAGACCGATGGCGACGATCATCAGCTGGCCGGCCAGGCGCCCGTTGCGGCTCAGCATGTCACCTCCAGCCGGGTGGCGAACATCTTGGTCATGTCGGTGCCGGTCGGATCGTTGAAAAAGGCGTCGGTCAGGGTGCTCTGGTTCTGGGCGAGCACTTCATCCGGATCGGGGCGGACGACATGGTGCTTGCAGGCGTTCAAATCCTTGCCTTCGGTTGCCAGATCGGCGTCTTTCGCAAAATCGATCGCCGTATACATGGTCGGATCCCAGGCGCCGAAGCTGAGCTTGCCCTTGATGGCGAGCGGCTTGGTCGGCTTCACGGAAAAGAACATCAGGATCTGGTTGTCCCTGTAATCGACGTGAATGGCCTCCGGCTTTCCGAACGCAACCGGTTTGCTGTCGGCGGTAATGAAGGTGTAGTAGGAATATTCGGCAAGCGATTCCAGCACGGTATTGCCGATTTCGGCGAGTTCGTCCTTGTCGAGCTTCAGGTCGCTGTTCTTGTCGTAATCCATCACCACGCTTGCAGAGAACATCTCGTCAAAGCGCCAGATGTTGCGCACTTCCTGAATGGTGCCGTTCGGCCCCTCGACGATTTCCATGCGCGCTTCGGCGAAAATATGCGGATGCGCCACGGCGGCGACGGGAACGGAGGTCAGGCCGGCCGCGAGAAGCAAAAAACGTCTTTTCATTATCCGGTCTGTCCTGCCTTCGAATCTTGAAGGTCTGACTCTAGCAGAAAATGGGACCGAATTTCGACCTGCCGCGCTCTTCCATAACAATGCGCCGGTGCAGACCAGCGAATGTTTCAGAAGGTGCCGCTGAAACGCGAGGTGACGCTGGAGCCGCTATAGGAGAGATCGGTGTCGCGCTCGCCATGCAGAAGGCGGTTGAACTCCACCTCCAGCTTGCTGTTTCTGCCGGTATCGAAGGAGAGCGTGGCGACCAGCCTGCGCTCGCTGCTGTCGTAATTATAATAGATCCAGTCCTTGTGGACGCGCCGCAGCGAAAGATCGAGCCCCAGCCTGTCGGTAAGCTTGCTCTTTACGACAAACTGCCAGCGGCGGTGGAACTCGGCAATGGGGTCATCAGGGTCAAAAAGCGCATAGTCCTGCGAGAAGCCCGCACCTAAGGCGATGCTTTCACTCGCCTTCACTTCCGCTTCCGCCCGAAGGTAGGGCCTGGTGCGCTTCACCTTGTCGCTGATTTCGTCGCCGGAGATGGATGTCAGGCCGGCCTCGGCCAGAACCGCGAAGTGCTCGGAGAATTTGTAACCATAGGCAAGCGAGCCGCGCAGCGTGCTGGCCGGAAAACGCTCATATCTCTCCTGCTGGCTTTCCGGCACGAGGATGCGGTCATAAGCAAGGGTCAGCCCGGCCTCGCCACCGGCCAGCGGCCTTTCATGCTCGGCCTTGAACGACAGAAGCGCTTCATTGGCCTCCAGGCGGGTGGGTTCGAAATAGGCGGGCTTGAACCGTGCCTTGCCCTTCATCAGGCTGGCAACGCTCGCCGTCAGCGTGGTCTTGCCGCCGAGCGCGAGAATGCCGAGCTGGGAGGAGGCCTCCAGCTTGTGATCCAGTTGCCGGTAACCAATGTCTTCCTCCGGCAGATGTATGAAGATATCGCCGGCATCGCTGCGCGTACCCCGCAGTTCCACCGCCCATTCCAGCCGTTCGGAAAACCGCCTGGTCAGCCCCAGCGTGGCAATGGTGTTGTGTTCATTGGCGAAGCGGTAGCGGGGGAGGCGGACCTCCTCGTGATCGAGCGAATACCGCAGTTCCGCCCCTTCCAGAGCGATCTTTCCATTGAGCCCGAGCCCGGTGCGCAGCGACACCGCCTTCAGGCGATTGGTGTCGGCGAAATAATTGGTGTCGCTGGAGATGCCGGATCTGTAGGTGATGTTGTGTTCATCGGCCTTCTCGCCCGCCCGCACGATGCCGGTGCAGGCAAGCCCAAGAACAAGTGCGATGCATCCCCCCAGCCGCATTTGCATCTCCGGTTGCTAATTAAGCAATATCTTATAGTTGGATGGTTAACAAAGTCTCCGTCATGATTTTACTGCCGCAGCCGTAAAAGATAGAAGGCGGCACTGTAATTCCTTCAGAAGAGACAAGCCCGGCTATGTAAAATTTTATTAAATTCATGAGTATTAGCGTTAATTGTTTATTGTAATATTAGGCTTTGCTTGAATTAGAATCCTCTAATTATACAGTTGGACTACGCCAGAGGGCGTGATCAAACATAAGAGGAGAGAGAAATGATTGCTAAGTTTGCTTGCATAGCCGCTGTTCTTACTGTCGCTTCCGTTGGTCAGGCCAATGCCGGCGGTCTTCTGGGCGGCATCCTGTCCGGAAACAGCAACAAGGGCGGCGCGCTCGTTGTCGTCTCGCCCAGCATCGATCTGGGTGTCAGCGGTATCCTGTCCAATAACGGGATTCTGAACGGCAACAAGACCGGTATCCTGAACGGCATCCTCAACGGCAACAAGACCTCCGTCGATGTCATCGACAACAAGAATGACGGCGGCAAGAAGCGTCGCCACTGAATAAGCCAGATCGAAAATCGACAGGGATTTTCGACGGAAACGATGCGCGCAGGACATAAGCCGGGAACAAGCCTCGAGTTGCGTGTGTATGACGCATAGCGCTTCCGGCAAGAACAAACGGTGCATCGCAAGACTGGAAGGGGGCCTCGTGGCCCCCTTTTTTTGTTCGTGCTCTGCTTAAATGAAGCTATGGGCAGGCTTGAACCGCGCACCGTTTTGATGTGAAGGTGGGCTTCACGTCCTCCAAGCTTTCAGTCGATTCCCCATGTTACAGAAACGCGCTTCGCCGGACGCTTTTGATCGTCAGGCCTATTTGATCGCGCTACTGGTCTTCGTTGCCGGCGGCACGAATGCGGCCGTCGTGCCATTTATCGGCTTTTATATCATTCAGGTTCTCGGTCATGCGCCGGCGACGCTCGGTCTTTACAGTGTGACCGCGATGCTGGCCTCGATCATTGCCAGCCGCATTTATGGCGAGCGTGTCGATGCCGGCGTGCGGGTGCGGCCATTGCTGCTTTTCTCCGTGCTTGGCGCCTTCGTCGCGGCAGCGGCGGCAACCTTCGGTCATCTGGCGCTGCTGGTGGCGATAACGGCAATCGGCATGGGGCTTTCCAACGCCGCCAGCACGCTCGTCTTCAGTTATGGCCGGTATCACGGCCGGGTAAAGGCGCTCGATACGGCGTCCTACAATGCTTTTCTGCGGATGATGGTGTCGCTGGCATGGATGCTGCTTCCGGCTGCCGCCTATCTGATCGTCGATCTCGCCGGCGCAAAGGCGGTGTTCCTGAATGCCATGTTGATGGCCGCCATCTGGGGCGGGCTGGCGCTTGCCATCGTGCCGCGTGGCCAGACTTGCCCGATGGAGCGGCGGGAGGAGGGGGAAGCCGATGCGGGGCGTAACCTGCCGCTGCTTCTGGCGGCGACGGCGAGCTTCTGCATGTCTTTCGCCCACTCCCTGTGCGCCTCTGCCCTGCCGGTGTTTCTGGTGCGGGAAGTGGGCCTGCCGGATTACGCGCCGGGCCTGTCGCTCAGCGTCAAATGCGCGATGGAGGTTCTGCTCATCCTGCTTGCGCCGAGGATCATGCGGCGGGTCAGCGCCCGCCTTCTTCTCTGCATCGCGGCGGTGATGGCGATCGTTGCTTTCAACATCATCGCTTCGGTCCAGACCTTGCCCGCCATGATTTTCGGTGCGGCGATGGAAGGCGCCTATTACGGCCTTTTCGCCGGCACGAGCCTGACCTTCATTCAGAGCTTTGCACGTGGCCGCACGGCGCGGGCGACGGCGCTTTACATGAATTCCATCTTCCTTGCCGCGCTGTTTGCGGTGCCGCTAATGGGGTTCGTGGCGCAATATGCCAGCTTCGGCGTCTCGATCCGGCTTGCCTCGGTGGGCGCCGGTGCCGGGTTGCTGCTGCTGTTCCTCACGCGCCGCCAGGTGGGCGAGTAGAGGGTGTAAAAGCCCTGAGGTTTTGCATCCGGTGCGGAATATTCAGCCGCCCTCGTTCCTGTGCTTGTCACAGGAATCCAGTCAGCCCAAGTCCTTGGGCTGAAAGGGCTCTCTCGCCACGCAGACGCGTGTCGGCTGGATTCCTGTGACAGGCACAGGAATGAGGGGAGTGGGCAGATCAGCCGGCGCATTGCGCGCCCGTCGCCGCCTTACGCCGAAATGTCGATAATGCCGCAATCGCCCGCTTCGGACGCGAAGGCGAGCAGCTTGCCGGTGGCGCTCCAGTCCATGCTCGTGATGGCGCCCTTGCCGGGGCGGCGAAGCAGGGCTTCCTTGCCGTCGGCAAGGCGCACGCCCAGCACCATGCCATCGATGAAACCGATGGCCAGCACGTCTTCCACGGGGTGGAAGGCGACATTGGTGACCATGATGTTGGCGCGGCTGCCGAGCTCTTCCGGCGCCTTGCCCATCGGGCCGTCCTTGCCGGAAAATGGCCAGACGATGGCGGCCGGCGCGCCTGATGAGGCGAGCCATTTGCCCTTGGCCGACCAGGAAATGGATTTGACCTTGGCGGGATATCCCGTCATGCGCATGTGGCGGGCTTCCATGCCGCCCTTGGTCGCTTCCATCTTCCAGCCGTGCAACGCGTTTTCCTGCATGGTGGTGACCAGGAACTTGCCATCAGGCGAGAAGGTGACGCCGGTATGGGCGCCCTTCCATTCCAGATCCACCGGATCGCCCGCACTCGCCACCCAAAGCAGCGTCACGCCGTTATAACGTGCGACCGCAATGCGCAGGCCCTTGGGCGCAAAGGCGATGGCCTCCACCGTGCGTTCTTCCTTGAATTCCTTCACCGTGCCGTCGGAGAGGCGCACGAAGCTCGACTTGCCAACGCCATAGGCGACCGCCTTCTGCGGCCCGCCGGCAACGACGCCGACCCATTTGCGCGGCACATTGGCGAGCTCGCTGATGCTGCCGTCGTGGCCGATGCGCAGCACGCGCCCGTCTTCGCCGCCGGAAAGCAGCGTGGCGCTGTAGGGATCGCGAACACAGGTCAGCAGTCCCTCATGCGCTTCCGTTACCTTCTCGCCCCCATCCAGCCGGTGAATGGTGCCGGCGGCGGTGGCAAACAGCGGAATGTCGCCGAGAAAATGGGTCGAGACCACGTGGCCTTCGATATCAAGCGGGGCAACAGTCGGCATGGGGCATCGGTCTTTCGTCTATGTGTTTTTCGTTTGGTGGATTTCGGTCGCTGACCAGGTCGGGAAGACCCGTTGTCGCGGTTTCAACCCGTGGCGTCATGGTCGGGCTTAGCCCGACCATCCACATGCTGGCGGCAATGGGTCCTCGGGTCAAGCCCGAGGATGACGTCGAGTGTGGGGAAGGGAACCGGGAAGCAGCAGGAGCGTCCCGGTCTGTCCCTTAAAACCTCAGGCCGTTGCGAGGCAGGCGTTGAAGCTCTTTTCCAGCTTCTCACGATCCAGTTCGCGGCCGATGAAGACGAGGCGGCTTTCGCGCTTTTCGCCGTCTTTCCAGGGGCGCTGGTGATCGCCCTCGATGATCATGTGGACGCCCTGCACCACGTAACGTTCCGCATCGCCCTTGAAGGCGATGATGCCTTTCAGGCGCAGAATATTCGGACCGTCGGTCTGCGTCACCTTCTGGATCCACGGGAAGAAGCGCTCGGGGTTCATCTCGCCGCCGCGCAGCGAAACGGATTGCACGGTCACGTCGTGAATTGCCGAAACCGCGCCATGGTGATGGTGGCCGTGGTCATGCCCATGGTCGTGCCCATGATCATGATCGTGGTGATGCCCGTGATCGTGGTCATGATGATGGTGGTCATGATCGTGATGGTGGTGGTCGCAATCGGGACCGCAGGCATGGTCCTCATGGCCGTGTTCGAGGAAATGCGGATCGTTTTCGAGTGCACGTTCCAGATTGAACGCGCCCTGATCGAGAACGCGGGCGAGATCGACGCCGGAACGGGTGGTCTTGTAGATGCGTGCGGAAGGATTGATGGCGCGCACGATATCCTCGATGCGGGCCACTTCCTCCGGCGAAACGAGATCGGTCTTGTTGACGATCACGACATCGGCAAAGGCGATCTGGTCTTCGGCCTCGCGGCTGTCCTTCAGGCGCAGCGGCAGGTGCTTGGCATCAACAAGCGCGACAACGGCGTCAAGCTCGGTCTTGGCGCGCACGTCGTCATCCATGAAGAAGGTCTGGGCAACGGGAACGGGGTCGGCAAGGCCGGTGGTCTCGACGATGATGCCGTCGAAACGGCCGGGCCGGCGCATCAGGCCTTCCACGACGCGGATCAGGTCGCCGCGCACCGTGCAGCACACGCAGCCATTGTTCATTTCGTAGATTTCTTCATCGGACTCGACGATCAGATCGTTATCGATGCCGATCTCGCCGAATTCATTGACGATGACAGCGTATTTCTTGCCGTGGTTCTCGGAGAGGATACGGTTGAGAAGCGTCGTCTTGCCGGCGCCGAGATATCCCGTCAGGACGGTGACTGGAATGGGCTTGGCTGGTGCTGTTTCGGTCATGGAAAACCCCGCATGGAGAAAGGCCGTGAAGGCCCCAAGGAAGAAGTGTTGTCGTCCATATAGGCGCGACGTCCGGGCAGTTCAAAGAGATTTTGGTCGAATTCTGCCAGCTTGTTCAAATTTTGTTATGAAATAACGTTATGTCAAAATCGTGGACGTCTTGAAGCAGTTCGACAAGGCCGCCGACCGCATGGGAGATGAGCCTTTCGCCCTTTTCGGCTGAGGCGGCAGTGGCGTTTCCGGCGACACCGTCAGGGTTCAGATCGCTCATCAGCCAGCCGAAGGCATGCGGCCCATAGGCGCGCAGATGCCTGAAACGGTCGGCGAAATCGCTTTGCCGGGAAGGAAAGTCGGCCGCTTTTTCCATCGCCACCCGCTCCGGGCAAAGCGCCAGCATGACCGATGTCTCGATATCGCCGCCGTGGATGTCGATCGCCTTGTCTTCCGGCCTCACGATATCCGCTGGCACGCCGAAACGGGTCCAGCTGGTGGCGACGGCCAGCATGCCGAAGCGGGCGCGGGCCTCGGTCGCGACGATGGTCATCAACGGTGAATTGCCGCCATGGGCGTTCAGCATCACGAATTTGCGCACGCCTTTTTCATATTCGGCCTTAGCAATGCCGAGCCAGCGCTCAACGGCCTCATCGTAACGCAACGTCCGGGTGCCGGGCACATCCATGTGTTCGATGGAATATCCGACGGGCTCTACCGGCAGGAAGGAGACGGGCAGATGGGCGGGCAAGGCAGCGGTGAGACGGGAGACGATGCCTTCGGCAATCAGCGTATCGGTCTCGAAGGGCAGGTGCGGTCCATGCTGCTCATGCGCACCCAGAGGCAGCACGGAAATTACACCTGTTGCGCGAAGATGCGGGTCTGTTACGTTTTCGTCGTGATATTGCGTGTATGAGTTTGGCATCTGGCAGTCCGCACGTGCATTCGGTAAGGATTTCCAGCAACATATATCGGTTCCGCCACAGGGTAAAAGGCACTCGCATATGAGCAAGGATAAAACTGGGCATAAGGACAAGGGCGCCAAGAAGGAAAAGAGCGGCAAGAAGGTAAAGGACGCCAAAAAAAGGGATGAGAATTTCAACCCTGAGGAACTGGCGCAATCCATCACCCAGGCCGCCCGCTCCATGCGCACGGCGCTGAGCCACAGCCTTGCCGAAAGCGGCCTTTATGCCGGGCAGGACGGCGTTATCCTGGCGCTCGCGCAGGAAGGCAGCCTGACGCCCGGGCAGATCGCCCAGAAACTCGGCGTCAAGGCGCCGACCATGACGCGCACCATCGGCCGCATGGAGGCCCAGGGCTTCGTGGAACGCAGCGGCGACGACGAGGATGGCCGTGTCACGCTGGTGAAGCTGACGGAGGCGGGGCTGAAAAGCGTCGAGCATATCAATGTTTCCATCGCCAATTGTGGTGCACGGGCGATAGAAGGACTTTCGGCCAAGGATATCAGAACCGTGGTTAAACTTCTCAAGGCGATCGACACCAATCTTCAATAATTTTGTTGAAATTTTTAAAATAAAACTCTGTTTTGTGGGTATCTCTTAAACGGGTTGCGGATTTTGTTTAAATTGTTTAATTGCAATTTAAACAGATACGTCGTCAACGACATGCGTTTGGGAGGAATGCCGTGGCCCAAAAGGTCAAACTGTCCACGATCGCCGAAAGTCTCGGTCTTTCGACCGCCACCATTTCCCTTGCATTGCGTGACAGCCCGCTGGTTGCCTCCGACACGCGCGACAAGATCAAGGAACAGGCGCGGGCGCTCGGTTACATCTACAACCGCCGGGCGGCCAGCCTGCGCACCTCGCGCTCCGGCATTGTCGGCGTGGTGTTCCACGATGTGATGAACCCCTTCTACGGCGAAATTCTGAAAGCCATCGAAAGCGAGCTGGACCGCAGCCGCCAGACCTTCATTCTTTCCAACCACTACGATTCGGTGGAGAAGCAGCGCACCTTCATCGAAACACTGCTGCAGCTGGGTTCTGACGGTATCATCATGTCGCCCGCCATCGGCACGCCGATCGAGGACATGACGCTGGCCGAGGAGAACGGTATGCCCGCCATTCTGGTGGCCCGTTCCATGGATGGCGTCGATATGCCGACCTATCGCGGCGACGACAGCTACGGCATTTCGCTGGCGACAAATCATCTGATCAGCCTCGGCCACCGCACCATCGCCATGGTTGGCGGCACCGACCAGACATCCACCGGCCGTGACCGCTATCAGGGTTATGTCAACGCGCTGCGCAAGGCGGGTATCGAGGTCGATCCGAACCTGCGTATTCCCGGCCCCCGCTCCAAGCAGGGCGGCTTCGAGGCCGCCGTGCATTTCCTCTCCCTGCCGCAGAAGCCGACCGCCGCCGTCTGCTGGAACGATCTCGTCGCAATCGGCCTCATGAACGGCATTTCGCGTGCCGGTCTGGTGCCGGGTGTCGATATTTCCGTCACCGGCTATGACGATCTGGAGGAGGCGGCGATCGCCACGCCGGCGCTGACCACCGTGTCCAACGGACAGGCCGAGGTGGGACGTCTCGCAGCACGGGCGCTGCTGGACAGGCTGGCCGGCAGCCACGAACCGGATGGCATCCACCTCATCAAGCCGGAGATGCGCATCCGCCAGTCGACGGGGCCGGTGCGGCCGCGGGTCTGAGTCTATCGCCCGGGAGTATGGATGCGGCAGGCTGCCTGTTCCTGTTTGTTCGCGACGTTTCCTTCTTCCGTCATTCCGGCCCTGAGCCGGAATCCAGCCGGCGCGCGTCTGCGCGACGGGAAGAGCCCTTTCAGCCCAAGGACTTGGGCTGGCTGGATGCCGGATCAAGTCCGGCATGACGGATGTGCATGTGGTGCAAAAAAAACCGCATGAAACTTCCGTCTGCCCCCATAGCATCCCCTTATTGCCCTTTTCACGGCCGTCTTTGTTTGAAAGGATCGCCGCCCAGAGGAGTGGGATGGCGAAAGGTTCGCCTGGAACCTGCTCCGGCTATCGGAATGTTATCAGGAGGAATATCCACTCATGTCTGACAAAAAGGCCGTCGTTCTCGTTCCCGGCAAGATAAACCCGCGCGTCCTCGAACGCCTCGAAGGCAAGGTCGAGATCGTGACAGTGCCCGCCGGTGCCGAGCCGGTTCTGCCTGAAGGTGCGGCTGAGCGTATCAACGCCATCGCCGTGTCCGGTGTCGTCAACGCCAAATGGATCGATGCGCTGCCGAAGCTTGAGATCATCGCCAATTTCGGCGTCGGTTACGATGGCGTCGACGCCAAACATGCCGCCACACGCGGCATCGTGGTGACCAATACGCCTGACGTGCTCAATGACGAAGTGGCGGATACGACGATTGCGCTGCTGATCAATACCGTGCGCCGTCTCTATCAGGCCGAGACCTGGCTTCGCGACGGCAAATGGGTTGGTGAAGGGCCCTTTGCGCTTTCGCCATTCTCGCTGCGCGGCCGCAAGGTCGGCCTCTTCGGCATGGGCCGCATCGGCCAGGAAATCGCCAAGCGGCTGGAGCCTTTCAAGGTGGAGATCGGTTATCACACCCGCAGCAAGCGCGATGGCCTCAACTATACCTATTACGGCTCGCTGAAGGAGATGGCGGAAGCCGTCGACATCCTGATCTGCATCGTGCCCGGCACGCCGGAGACGCATAAGGTGATCAACGCGGAAATCCTCTCCGCACTAGGGCCGCAGGGCGTTTTCGTCAATGTCGGCCGCGGTTCCAGCGTTGATGAAGATGCGCTTCTGCAGGCGCTTCAGAGCGGTGCCGTGGGTGCTGCCGGTCTCGACGTGTTCTATGCCGAGCCGAAGGTGCCGGAAGCGTTCCTGTCGCTGCCGAATGTTTCCCTGCTGCCGCACGTGGCGTCCGCCTCCATCCCGACGCGCAATGCGATGGCCGATCTCGTGGCCGACAATATTCTCGGCTGGTTTAAGGACGGCAAGGTACTGACGCCAGTGCCGGAAACGCCTGTTAAGGGGTGAGGCCGGAACCTCCACGCACCGTCACCCCGGACTTGATCCGGGGCCCAGCATGATCAAGTCTTTGATCATAAAAGACTCCTGTCACGGCGCAGATGCGCCGTGGCTGGATGCCGGATCAAGTCCGGCATGACGGAGGAGACGTTTTCGCCCTTTGTGGGCGTTCTATTCCGCAATCTCCGCGCTTCCCACCCAGCGCCCTTCGGCAAACGACCGGGCCATGGCATGAATGCTGCGCTCGATCTTCAGCCCTTCCTCGAAATCGATGATATGCGCCTTCTTGCCCTCGATGGCGGCGATGAGTTCGCGGCATTCGATCACTTTCAGGTCGTTGAAGCCGAGCCCGTGGCCGGGGGCGGGGATGAAGCGGTCATAGGGCTTATGGTGCGGGGCGGCGAGGATGGTCCTGAAACCCTGCTCCTCCGGGCGTCCGTCCGTTGTGTAGAGCTGGAATTCGTTCATCCGCTCCTGATCGAACAGGATCGAGCCGGTGGAGCCATAAATCTGGATGGCGATGCGGCCTTTGCGGCCCCAGGCCGAGCGGTTGGCAATCAGCACAGCGGAAATGCCGCCTTCGAGCTTCAGGAGAACGCTGGCAAGATCATGCGTCTCGACAGCGCGCTCGCCACCGCCGCTCAGCGGCCGCGTCGCATAAGGTTTCACCATATCGGTGATCGCGCTTTCGGCATGGCCGAACAGGGAAAACAGCAGTGACAGCGGGTGAACGGCGAAATCATCCAGCGCGCCATAGCCGGATGAGGCTTCGCTCTTCCAGTAGAAGGGCTGGGTGGCATCCGCCATGAAGTCCTCATCCATCTCGGCGCGGACATGATAGACCTTGCCGATCGCGCCTTCGTCGATCAGGCGGCGCATATGGCGGATCATAGGGTTCTGGATGTAGTTGTAGCCCATGGCCGCCGCCTTGCCGGACCGGCGGGCCGCATCGCGCATCTTCACCGCGTCAGTAAAGGCGGGCGCCATCGGCTTTTCGCACCAGACATGCTTGCCGGCATCGAGTGCGGCAATCGCCATTTCGGGGTGAAAGGCATTCGGTGTGGTGACTGAGATCACATCAATCTCCGGATCGGAAAGCAGGTCGCGCCAGTTGCCTGTCGAGCGGGCGAAACCGAATTCGGCCGCTTTCTTGGCCGCCAGCTCGGGATTGACCTCCGCGAGCGTGACCAGCCGCGGGCGCTCCACATCGCCGAAGACGCTGGTGACGTTGTTCCACGCCAAAGCGTGGCACTTGCCCATGTAACCTGTGCCAATAAGGCCAACGCCAAGAGCCGCCATGGTCTTTCCTCCCTAAATTGTTAGAATGAAATCAATACGTTCGATTGCTTGTTTCTCTGCGGCAATCGCGGCACGGACCTTCCTCGCCCCTCATTCCTGTGCTTGTCACAGGAATCCAGCCGACGCGCGTCTGCGCGGCGGAAAGACTCCTCTCAGCCCAAGGACTTGGGCTGGCTGGATCCCTGTGACAAGCACAGGGATGAGGAGGGTGCCGTGGACGCTGGCATGCCTCACGGATTGTCGCGCTTGAAAATCCAGTCATGATCGGGATGGTTCTTGAACCGCCACTTGCGCATCGGCCCGGCCATCACGTTCAGATAATACATCTCGTAACCATAGGGCGCGCCGCAGGGGTGGTGGCCCTTCGGAACCAGCACGACATCGCCGTCCGCCACCGCCATGGTCTCATCCAGCGAACCGTCCTCAGTGAAGACACGCTGGAAACCGAAACCCTGCGCTGGGTTGAGCCGGTGATAATAGGTCTCTTCCAGATAGGTCATATCAGGGTAATTATCCTCATCATGTCGGTGCGGCGGATAGGACGACCAGTTGCCCGACGGGGTGAACACTTCCGTCACCAGCAGGCTGTCGGCCGCATCGCGCTCTTCCATGGCGATGGGGAAGATGTAGCGCGTATTGGCGCCCTTGCCACGCTCCGTCAGCTGCACACCATTGGGACCGATCTGCTGCGCCTCGCGGCTGCCTTTTTCGCCGGGTGCGGTGCAGACGCCGATGGTGCAATCGGTCGTGGCGGTCAGCGACCATTCGGAGCCTGCGGGCACGTAGACGCAGTGCGGCGGTTTGCGTTCGAACACATTCATGCGGTCGCCGAGTTCACCGAAATCCTTCCCGCCGGCGGAAATCGTCGCCTTGCCTTCGACCAGCACGAGGATGACTTCCGTATCGCCCGTCTTCTCTGCCGCTGCTTCGCCCGGCTTCAGGCGATAGAGGCCGAAACCGACATAACCCCAATCCGCGCTTTGGGGCGTGATATCGTGCACCTTGCCGCTTGTCGCGACCGGCTTGCGCAGAAGTGAGGTCATGGTGGTGTTCCTTTTTGGTCAGTCGTTTAATTTATCGGGCGGCTATTCACGCGTTTTCCTCATCCCTGTGCTCGTCACAGGGATCCAGTCAGCCCAAGTCCTTGGGCTGACTGGAGTCTTTCCGCCGCGCCGACGCGCGTCGGCTGGATTCCTGTGACGAGCACAGGAATGAGGGTGGAGGGGGCTGCACCGGAGCATATGATCCGCAGACGTATACACTCTGATGCCCCCTGCTCAGTTCAGGCAGCCTGAGCCTTGTCCAACCCCGCTTCCCGGGCAAAAGCCTTCAGCGATTTCAACCCGAGGCTCTGATATTCGAAGGGGTTGCGCACATCCGGGTCCTGTTCGGCCTCGATGACCAGCCAGCCGCTGTAATTATGCTCGGCGGCAATTCTCAGAACCGGCGGGAAGTTCACGCCGCCCTCGCTGTCACCCGGCACGGTGAACACGCCGCGGCGAACGCCTTCGAGGAAGGAAAGCCGTTCGTTCCGAACCTGATCGGCTATCACCGGCCGCACGTTTTTGGCGTGGATATGGCCGACGCGGTGCATGTATTTCTGCGCGACGCGCACGGGATCGCCGCCGCCGAACAGGCAATGGCCGGTATCGAGCAGCAGATGGGTCTTCGGCCCGGTGTGCTTCATCAAAAGGTCGATCTCGTCTTCGCTCTCGACCACGGTTCCCATGTGGTGATGGTAGACGAGTGTGATGCCCTGTTCGGCAGCAAAAGCCGCCAGCGCCTCGACACCCGCGCCGAACTTGGCCCAGTCTTCAGCCGCAAGGCTCGGACGGTCGACCAGCGCCGTGTCGTCGGCACCGTGAATGGCGTTGGAGGTCTCGCAGACGATGATGACTTTTGAGCCCATGGCTTTCAGCAGATCGAGCGCCGGCTGCATCGCCTTCTTTTCGGATTCGATGCTGTCGGTCAAAAGGTTCAGCGAATGCCAGCCGGAGACGAAGGACAGGCCGCGCGGCGAAAGCACGCTCTTCAGGCCTTCCGGCTCCGTCGGGAACTTGTGGCCCTTCTCGATGCCGTCGAAGCCGATCTTTGCGGTTTCATCGAGGCATTGTTCGAGGCTGATATGCGCACCGAGCGTGCGATCGTCGTCGTTGGACCAGGCAATCGGGTTGGTTCCGTAACGGATCATCTTACTGTCTTTCCTTGATATGGTTTTCATAACGGGCGCGCGCCGGTCCGATTTCGGCGCGTTCGGAAACTTCAGGCACCGCGACATCCCACCAGTGACCACCGGCCTGCGGCGTCGGATAGGGGTCGGTATCGATGACGATCACGGTCGTGCGGGTGGACGCGCGGGCGGCAGCAAGCGCTGCTTCCAGCTCGGAAATGGTGGAGACCTTGCGTGCATCCGCCCCCATCGAGCCGGCATGGGCGACGAAGTCGATGGCGATGGGGTTGACGTTGGTATGGGCGTAGAGGTTGTTGAATTGCGCGCCGCCGGTCTCCATCTGCAGTCGGTTGATGCAGCCGTAACCCCTGTTGTCGGTGATGACGAGCGTGATCTTGACGCCCATGGCGACCGATGTGGCAAGCTCGGAATTCATCATCATGTAGGAGCCGTCGCCGACCATGACGATCACGTCCCGGTCCGGTTCCGCCATCTTGATGCCAAGGCCGCCGGCCACCTCATATCCCATGCAGGAGAAGCCATATTCCATGTGATAGGAGAGCGGCAGCTTGGATTTCCACAGCTGGTGAAGCTCGCCCGGCATGGTGCCTGCGGCGCACATGACGACGGTATTGTCACGCGACTGGCGCTGCACCGCGCCGATGACCTGCATGTCCGTCGGCAGGCTGTTGGCATTGTCCTCACCCGGTGCTGCCGTATCGGCATCGGCCTTCTTGAACCATGCCGCCTTCAGGCCCGCATCCGGTGCCGTGAAGCGGTGGCTGCCAAGCGCGGCCGACAGTTTTTCAAGGCCGATCTTCGCATCCGCCGTCAGGCTGATGGCATCATGCTTGGCGCTGTCATACGGCTGCACGTTGAGGGCGAGAATCTTGCGGTCCGGGTTCTTGAACAGCGCCCAGGAGCCAGTGGTGAAATCCTGAAAGCGGGTGCCGACACCAAAGACCAGATCGGCCTTCTCGCTGACGATATTGGCGCTTTCGGCACCCGTGACGCCGACCGGGCCGAAATTGAGATCGTGATCCCATGCGAGCGCCGATTTGCCGGCCTGCGTTTCCACCACGGGGATGGAATGTTTTTCGGCAAAGTTTTTCAACGTTTCGGTGGCGCCTGCGAAATGCACGCCGCCGCCGGCAACGATGACGGGGTTCTTCGCGGCCTTCAGCGCGGCGACGGCCTCTTCGAATTCCACCACATCAGGCTCGGGGCGGCGCTGACGCCAGATGCGCTTTTCAAAGAAACTGACCGGATAGTCGTAAGCTTCCGCCTGCACATCCTGGCAGAAAGCGAGCGTTACCGGGCCGCAATCGGCCGGGTCCGTCATGGTGCGCATGGCGCGGGGAAGGGCGGTCAGCAATTGTTCCGGGCGCATGATGCGGTCGAAATAACGGCTCACCGGGCGGAAGCAGTCATTCACCGTCATCGTGCCGTCGCCGAAATCTTCCAGCTGCTGGAGCACGGGGTCGGGACCGCGATTGGCGAAGACGTCGCCGGGGATCAGCAGAACCGGCAGGCGGTTGACATGGGCAAGTGCTGCCGCCGTCACCATGTTGGCGGCACCGGGGCCGATGGAAGAGGTGACCGCCATTGCCCGCCGGCGGCGCAGCTGCTTGGAATAGGCAATTGCCGCATGCGCCATCGATTGCTCGTTCTGGCCGCGATAGGTCGGCAGTTCCTCGCGAATGCCATAAAGCGCCTCGCCGATGCCGGCGACATTGCCATGGCCGAAAATGGCCCAGACACCGGCGATATAGGTCTCGCCATGTTCATTCATCTGCGCGGCGAGGTAACGAACCATAGCCTGCGCAGCCGTCATTCTGATTGTCTTCACGCTGCCTCTCCCTTTTTGGCGCGCGCCTCATCCCATATGCGGCACAGGCTGGTGTAGCGCTGCGCCATATCCTTCACCGCTTCCTGATCTGTCATCTTGCCACCGAGCCATGCCCGGGCAGCATCTGCGAAAATCGTGCGGCCGACGGCGAAACCTTTGACCAGATCGAAACCGGCGGCAAGGCGGAAGCTCTCCTCCAGCTCGCTTTGCGGTGCGTCGAGACCGAGAACGACGATGCCCCGCACGTAAGGATCGTTGCGATGTACGGCGTCACAGGCGTTCTTCCAGGCTGCGCGTGTCTTCATCGGCTCAAGCTTCCACCAATCGGGATAGACGCCGATCTCGTAGAAACGCTCGACGATGCGGGCGGCCGTCAGATCGTCGGTTGGGCCGACCTTGGAGGGGATCACCTCAAGCAGCATTTCCAGACGGTTGCGGCGTGTCGCCTGGAACAGACGCATGACCGTCTCCTCCTGTGCGGCGCGCATCTCGTCGCTGTCATCGGGGTGGTAGAAGCACAGAACCTTGACGACATTTTCAAGCGGCCATTCGGAAAGCCCGCCGAAATCCTTGCCGAGTTCGGGTTCCAGCGTCAGCGGGCGCGAGCCCGGCCATTCCACCGGCCGGCCGATCCAGAGACCCGAGCCGCTGGCGGCAAAAAGCGCATCGCGGCCAAGGCGTCCGTCACAGAGAATACCGTAACCCGCCTTGCCGCCAGAGACCGTTTGCGCGGCCTCGAGGCAGAGTTTCTTGAAAGCGCCGATACGCTCGTGTTTCACGCCGAGTTCGTCGGCGATGGCTTCCAATTGCATGCGATGGTCGAAGGCGAAGACGCGCATCGTGTCCCAGTCGCCCTTGCGGTTGGTCGACCAATGCACCTGTTCCAGCGCCTCGTCCTTGCGCAGCGCCTTGTTGCGAATGCCGGCCTTGAAGAAATATTGCAATTCTTCCCAGCTCGGATAGGCCGGCGTGCAGCCGTGGCGGGAAACGGCGAAGGCGCCGCAGGCATTGGCGTATTTCAGCGTCGTCGGCCAGTCCTCGCCGCGCAGCCAGCCACGGAACAGCCCGGCCATGAAGCCATCGCCTGCGCCGAGAACATTGAAGACCTCGATCGGAAAACCTTCACCCGTCTCGCCATCGTCGAGGCTGGCAGGAATTTCGCCGGCGAACACCGACGCACCCATTGGCCCGCGCTTGCACACCAGCGTCGCGTTTGAGACCTTGCGCACGGCATTCAATGCGGCAAGCGTATCGGTCGAGCCGCCGGCAATGTGGAATTCTTCTTCGGTGCCGACGATCAGGTCGAAGAGGTGCAGGGTGGATTGCAACTTGGCAGTGACCTTCTGCGATTCCACGAAACGGCTCTCGCCATCGCCATGGCCGGCCACGCCCCAGAGATTGGGCCGGTAATCGATATCGAGCGCGGTTTTGGCGCCATTTTCACGGACAAGTTTCAGCGCCTTCAGCACGGCCGCTTCCGTCTTCGGATGCGACAGATGCGTGCCGGTGGCGCAGACGCAAGCGGCTTCGGCGATGAAAGCGGGGTCGATATCGTCTTCGCTGAGCGCCATGTCAGCACAGTTCTCACGATAGAAAATCAGCGGAAACTGGTTCTGGTCACGAATGCCGAGGAGCACCAGCGCGGTCAACCGCTCCGGGTCGGTTTTGACACCGCGCACGTCCACGCCTTCGCGCACCAGCTGTTCACGGATGAAGCGGCCCATATGCTCGTCGCCGACGCGGGTGATGACGGCGCTGTTGAGGCCGAGGCGCGCTGCACCCGCCGCGATGTTGGTGGGAGAGCCGCCGATATATTTGGCAAAGGAGGCCATGTCTTCCAGACGGCCGCCGACCTGCGAACCGTACAGGTCGACCGACGAGCGCCCGATCGTGATGAGATCAAGTTTTTTCAAAAGGTTCCTCCTTCGGACCGCGTATCGCGGCGGTCAGCCTCACATGTGTGGAGCGGCATTCCAGCGCGGGACTTGGCCCGCACCTTTCGTCATCCCGCTCCGGTGAGCCTCCTCCGCCCACGTAACTCCGTCACGAGACGGACGATCATGGAATGTCCGTTTCATGGATTTGGATCATAAATTCTATTTTTTACGTTTTCAATAAAAATATTCAGGCAGTTTTGCGGGTTCCCACAGCCACGGCCAGTGTGATGGCGAGACAGAGCGTGGCCGAAAGCGAGCGGAATGCGCCGAAATCGATCTCTGTCACCGTAAGAAGCGTTGCGCCGGATTTGCGCAGCGGATTGACGGCGGAATCAGACATGGCGACGACCGGAATGCCGTTGGCGCGGGCCGTTTCCGCCAATTCCAAGGTTTCCGCCGAATAGGGGGAAAAGGTGATTGCGATCAGCGCGTCCTCGCGGGAGATGGCGCTGATATTGCCGAGCCCGCCGACGGCGCTGTGCAGAACCGCCGGAACCTTCATCTTCTCAAAGGCGTAAGCCAGATAGCTGGCAATAGGAAAGGAACGTCGCAAACCGACGATATGCACGGTGCGCGCCTTTGCGAGCACCGCGACCGCCTCGTCGAGCTGCCGCGTATCGACCGATTTCAGCAGCATTTCCAGGGAGGAACGACCGGCCTCCACAAATTCCGCAAGCAGACCGGACGCGCTCTCATCACCCTTTTCGCGCAGATGGTCGAGCCTCGTCGCATAATCCGGCCAGCCGCCGACATAGGAATCACGGAACAGGCGCTGCATCTCTGAAAAGCCGGAAAAGCCCATGATCTGGCAAAACCGCATGAAGGCCGAAGGCTGCACGCCGGCGCCTTCAGCCATTTCGGCGACGGTGGAAACGGCGATGCGATCCTGATTGGAAGCGACATAATCGGCGCACTGGCGTAATCGCTTGGGCAACCCCTCCGCGACCTGGAGCAGCCGCTCCTCAAAAGCCTTCACCGATTCTGGCGCATCGATTGCCGTCATTGTCGTTCCTTTGTGCGGAGTGAAATCGTGTGCACTTTAACTGTTGTGGAATTTTTATTCCATTGTGTTTTTGAGATTTGCGTGATGGGTGAGAGCAGGGGCAGGAGTGACCAGCATACTCTCCTCATCCCTGTGCTTGTCACAGGAATCCAGCCGACGCGCGTCCGCGCGGCGAGAGAGTCCTGACAGCCCAAGGACTTGGGCTGGCTGGATTCCTGTGACGAGCACAGGAATGAGGAGGTGAGCGTTCTCCCTTGTGAAACACCGGGATAAAATGCATCTTCTTCCACATGAAGGGCTACGTCTATATATTGGCGTCCAAACGCAACGGCACACTCTATACCGGCGTGACGAAGGATTTGCCGACCAGGCTTTTCGAACACCAGAACGAGCGACGCCCGGTTTCACTTCACAATATGGCGTCAAAATGCTGGTCTGGTTTGAGGAATTCGACCTGCTGACGAGTGCGATCACGCGGGAAAAAACCATCAAGAAATGGCCCAGGCAATGGAAGCTCAATCTGATCGAGCGAACGAACCCGGAGTGGAGAGACATCTCCAATCATTTGCACGACCTGTGACTTGTGATCGAACCACTGACGGTTCCCGCACACTCTCCTCATCCCTGTGCTTGTCACAGGGATCCTGTGTATTGCGTCTGTGCTAGAATGGTAGCGGACGGAAGGCCGTCGGGATCCTGGTCGTTTGAGACCGCTTGCTGGCTCTGGTCCTCCGTCCGCCTTTGATATCCCAACCTGAACAGTTGATTGAGGCCGTGAGCGCGGACCTCGAAGCACAGGATGAGGCTTGCCATGATACACCCTGTTTTCATTGGATGCGACGTCGCCAAGGCGCATCTTGATCTTTTCGACGGCCGGACATCCCGGCATATCCGCATCGACAACACCGCTGCCGCCATTCATGCATGGCTGCAAGGCCTGGAGGGGCAGGAGGCGACGGTCATTCTGGAGGCGACCGGGCGTTATGACAGGCAGCTGTGCGCGGCTCTCGATCGGCAACAGCGTCCGTATTGCCGGGTCAACCCCGCCCGGGCGCGCGACTTCGCTAGAGCCACCGGCCGCCTGGCCAAGACCGACGCCATCGATGCCCGCCTGCTGGCACACATGGGCGAAACGCTTGGCCCCGCAACCAGCACACCACCCGATCCGGCCCGGCAGGCGCTTGCCAGCTTCCATACAAGGCGCGATCAGCTCGTTGCCATGCGCCAGCAGGAGCGGCTTCGCCTTTCCAGCGCAGAGCCCATGGAGCACGATAGTCTGGAGCGCCATCTCATCTGGCTGGACGGCGAGATCGAGGCGATCGAAAAAGCCTGTCACGCCCATGTCCGGGAAAACGCGGAACTGAACGAACAAAGCACCAGGCTCCGTTCCATTCCGGGCGTCGGGCCAGTCACCGCATTCACGCTGATGGCGCATATGCCCGAACTGGGCGGCAGCTCTTCCAAAGCCATGGCCGCATTGGCGGGACTTGCTCCCTTCAATGCCGACAGCGGCATCAAACGCGGCCAGCGCCATATTCGCGGCGGACGAAAGCGCGTGCGCGATGCCCTCTACATGGCGGCGTTGGTGGCTTACAGGCTGAAGACCGCCTTCGCCCGCACGGCGCAAACCATGCAGACCAAGGGCAAACCGTTCAAGGTCATGATCATTGCCATCGCCCGCAAAATCCTCGTCGCCGCAAACGCAATCCTCAGGGATAAAACCGTCTTTGCTAAAACCTGACAATACAGTTGCCAGCCGCCGCGCGTCTGCGCGTCGAAGGGGGTCGTTTCAGCCCAAGGACTTGGGCTGGCTGGATTCCTGTGACAAGCACAGGAATGAGGGGGAGATGTAGGCGCTGTCTGCGTCCCTTAATCTAGAAGCCGTTCCGACCCAAAAACTGTTCTGGTTTTCAACCGGATGCACTTAGTGCAGCCCACCCACTCCAAGATGGGTGTCAACAATATCCGGGTTCTGCGCAAGATCGACCGACGCCCCTTCCCAGACGATGCGGCCGCGTTCCATGATGATGGCGTGGTCGGCGAAGTCGATGGCCATCTGGATGCGTTGTTCGACGAGAAGAATGGTCATTTCGCCCGATTGCGCCAGTTTGGAGAAGGCCGCCATCAGTTCCTCGCAGATGACGGGCGCGAGGCCTTCGAGCGGTTCGTCGAGAAGCAGCACTTTGGGCTGGCCGAGGATGGTGCGGGCGGTCGAGAGCATCTGCTGCTCGCCGCCGGAGAGTTGCGAGCCGAGATTGCGGCGTCTTTCCTTCAGGCGCGGAAACAGCGTGTAGGCTTCCTCGATGGCGGATTTCGGCCGTCCCTTGAGGCCGACGAAAAGATTTTCCTCGACGGTCAGCGTCGGAAAGACATCGCGGGTTTGCGGCACATAACCGAGACCGGCGCGGGCGCGGGCCGCACTCGGCAAGGCAGCGATGTCCTGTCCGCCGATGCGGATATCGCCGGAAAAGCGCTTCGTCTGCCCGGCAAGCGTGGCGAACAGGCTGGTCTTGCCGACGCCGTTGCGGCCGAGCACCGCGAAACGTGAACCGGCGGGAACGGAAAGCGACAGCCCCTCGATGACGCGGGTGGGGCCATAACCGGCGGTCAGGTTGGCGATTTCAAGCGGCGCTGCGGGCATCGGCGTAACTTCCCAGATAGGCTTGGCGAACTTCGGCATTGCTGGTCACTTCATCAGGCGAACCGTCGAAGATGACGGCGCCAGCTGCGAGCACCACCACACGTTTGGCAAAACGGAAGACCAGATCCATGTCGTGTTCGATCATCAATATCGCGAGGTCGGCGGGCAGGCGGTCGAGCGCCTGTTCGATGCGCGCCGTTTCCGTCGAGGGAACGCCGGCGGCGGGTTCGTCGAGCAGCAGGATTTTGGGCCTGAGCGCCATGGCAAGCGCGATCTCGATCAATCGCTGCTGACCGTAGGCGATTTCACGAACGCGGGTTTCGGCAAGGCCAAGCAGGCCAAGCGTGCCGAGAATGTCGCGCGCCTCGCTCATGACTGATGGCATGGCACGGTAACGGCCGAAAATCCGGCCCGTTTTGCCTTCCCGTTGCAGGATGGCGAGCGCGACATGTTCCTCCGGCGTCATGTCCTGAAACAGCCGCGTGACCTGAAAGGAGCGCACAAGCCCGCGCTTCACGCGCTGGCTGGCGCTGAGCCCGGTCACGTCTTCTCCGGCAATCCGCACGCTTCCGGCAGATGGCTTGATGTTGCCGGTCACGAGGTTGACGAAGGTGGTCTTGCCGGCGCCATTGGGGCCGATCAGCACCGTGCGGTCTCCCGGCGAAAGAGACAGCGAGACGTTGTTGGTGACGACAAGGCCGCCGAAATTCTTCTGCAGGCCGGATACTTCGAAAATGGCGCTCATTTGCGATCTCCCCGCAGGCGCGTGATGATCTGTTCGCCCGCGCCGTAAAGGCCACGCGGAGCAAAGAGCACGACGGCGATCAGCAGCAGGCCGACAATGGTGAGCCAGTGGAACGGGTTGGCGGCCGAAACGACATCCTCGAACCACATGAATGTGACCGTGCCGATCAGCGCGCCATAAAGCGAGCCTGCGCCGCCGAGAACCAGCATGACCAGCCCCTCTGCCGAAAGCGTGAAGCTGAGGCTGTCGAGACCGACCACCTGGGTCGAAATGGCGTTCAGCGCGCCACCGATGCCGGCGACGATGCCAGAGATGACGAACATCTTCAAAATCGTGCCGTTGACCGAACCGCCCATGGCCTGAATGCGGATGCTATCCTGCTTGACGCCACGGCAGAGCATGCCGAAGGGCGAATTGACGACGACCCTTAGCGCGAGGAAGACGACAAGCAGCAGGACGACGCCGTAAATATAGGCGGTGCGGCCGAAAAGATCGAACTCGAAGGTGCCGAACAGCGCATCGGGCGAGACACCGGCCAGGCCATCGCTGCCACCGGTCCAGTTCGACGCCTTGTTGGCGGCCTCATGGAAAAGATGGATGACGGCAATGGACAGCACCAGCTGCGGCAGACCATGCGCCCGCAACAGAACCGTGCCGGACAGGAGGCCGGCGACGCCGCCGGCGGCAGCCCCGATGACGGTCATCAGAAGCGGATCGGTTATATTGAAATGGGCAGCGGCAATGCCGGCTGCATAGGCGCCGGCGCCGAACAGCGCCGCATGGCCGAGCGTCGCGACGCCGCAATAGCCGGTGACGAGATCGATGGAGAGCACCAGAAGCGCAATCGCGATGATGCGTGTCAGAAGCGCCAGATTGTCCGGAAACAGGAAATATCCGGCGATGGCCGCAGCGATGATGACGAGCGGGCCGCCAAGTGCGCGCAAGGGTGAGCGGGCCTTCAGGGGCTTTGCCGTTTCAGTGAGGTCGTTCATGAGCACCGCCATCTCATTTCGCCCTTCCAAGAAGGCCGCGCGGGAACAAGGTGATGATCACGATGACCGCCAGATAGAAGAAGAATTCGCCATATTCCGGCGCGAGGTAACGTCCTGTCGTGTCGATCGCGCCAAGCAGCAGGCAGGCGATCAGAGCGCCGGGAATGGAACCTGCGCCGCCGACCGAAACGACCACCAGGAAGGTGACCATGTAGCGCAACGCATAATAGGGTTCGACCGGCAGCAATTCTGCGCCGATGACGCCGCCCATGGCGGCAAGGCCGACGGCGATGGCGAAGCTGATGGCATAGATGACTTCGGTGCGCACGCCGAGCGCCGCGGCCATGGCGGCATTGTCCACCGCCGCCCGCAGCTTGATGCCGAAGGCGGTCTTTTCGAATGTGAACCAGAGTGCTGCCGCAACGACGAGACCGCTGACGATGGCAAAGATGCGGTGGGTGGCGATGGTGCGGAAGCCGAGATCGGTGGGGCCGGCCAGCTGCTGTGGCAGCGGAATGGTCTTGAGCGTCGGGCCGAATACGAAATTGGCGATGCCGATGATGCAGAAGGTGATGCCGATGGTCATCAGCACCTGCGTCAATTCGGGAGCACCGTAAATACGCCGGTAGAGGAAACGTTCGAGCGGTATGGCGATCACGATCGTTCCGACGATCGCGACAAGGATTGCCGCGGCGTAACCGAGGCCGAGGCCATGGGCGGCATAGGAGGCGAGATAACCGCCGATCATGGCAAAGGCGCCGTGGGCCAGATTGACCACCCGCATCAGCCCCATCGTCACCGAAAGGCCGATGGAGATGATGAAAAGCACCATGCCATAGGCAAGCGCATCGACAAGGATGCTGAAGACCGTCTGCATGCTGAAAAAGCTCCTCCCGGTGCTGCAATGCCCGACCCGGGCCGGAACCGAACCGCTGCGAGAGCGGTTCGACCGTTTTTTAATAGCTGCCGTTTATGTCTTGTTACTTCGCGGCGGCGAGGCCCGGATCGCCCTGTTTTTCGAAAGTCTGGACTTCCTTGTTGTAATAGTTGCCGTCATCGCCCTTGGCGACCTCGCGCAGATAGATGTTCTGCGTGATGTGGCGGCTTTCCGGATCGATGCTGACAGGCCCGCGCGGGCTTGTCCAGGAAAGACCCTTCACCGCCTCGACCGCCTTTTCGGCATCCTGCTTCCCGCCTGTCGCCTCGATCATCTTGGTGATGACATACATGCCGTCAAACGCGCCGACTGAGGGGAAGGACAGTTCCTTGGGGTTGCCGATGGCCTTGGCCGCAGCTTCCACGAAGGTCTTGTTCTCGGGTGAATCGTGCGAGACGGCATAGTGGAAGGTCGTCTGCATGCCGAGTGCGGATTCGCCGAGCGCCGGCAGATCGGACTCCTGCGTGAGGTCGCCCGGCGCGAAAAGCTTGATGCCGGATGATTTCAGGCCGTTGTCGTTAAAGGCTTTCACGAAGCCGAGCGTTGTCGGGCCGGATGGCAGGAAGGCGAAAACGCCCTGCGCGCCGGAATCCTTCACGCGCTGCATGATGGGGCTGAAATCATTGGTTGAAAGCGGCATGCGAATGCTTTCGACAACTTCGCCGCCCGCGGCGGTGAAGGCCGCCTTGAAGGCGTTCTCGGCATCGACGCCCGGGCCGTAATCGCTGACCAGCGAGATGACCTTCTTGACGCCGCCATCAAAGGCAACCTTGGCGATGGGGCTCGACGTCTGCCACGTGGTGAACGAGGTGCGCACCACATAAGGGCTTTTCGTGACGATGGCCGAGGTGGCGGCATTCATCACCACCATCGGCACATTGCCCTGTTTCAGAAGCGGGGTAACGGCCATGGCGTCGGGCGTGAAATAGAAGCCGGCGAGATATTGCACGCCTTCCTTCACCACCAGTTCCTGCGCCAGCGCCTTGGACTGCGCCGGATCGGCCTGCGGCACGTCGCGATAAACGACCTCGACCGTGTCATCGCCGACCTTGTTGCCGTGGAGCGCAAACCAGGCGTCTATGCCGGCCTTGAAGTTCTTGCCCTGCAATGCGAAGGGGCCGGAGAACGGACCAACCACGCCGACCTTGATCGTCTCGGCATAAGCAGCAGAACTGAAACAGATGGCCGCGATTGCGGCGGTGATCCGTAATTTCATGATTTCCTCCCAATTGATCCGTGGCTCCCTCCACCGATCCAGGTTGTCAGATTGATGAGTGCGATGGCCAAAGTAAAATGAAATAAGGGGGATGATAAATAACCTGACGGTTATCAATACCTGCCCCGTCGCGTCTTTCCTATGCGAGATCGCACAATAGTGATCATCCCGTGATTCTCAATGTGCAGCGGTGCCGCAGCCATCTCGACGAGGGTCGTTTCGCCGCGCCGCATCGAAATGTCCCGTTATGAAAAACGGCCTCGGCGGCCCGGCACGAAAATGGCGGTCATACCCGCGCAAGCCACGTGCCTTAACCAGTTCTAAGGGGATTGTCCGTAGTCTCCCGAAGCATATTGTGAACTTTATTTGGTGTCTGATGGGCGAATATCAAAATAGAGTTGTTGAGTTGATGCGGAATCGCGTTGGCGAAAGTATACTCACCAACAAGATCGAACGCCGCGAAGCATTTCTTCGCAAGGCGCTGGCGCTGTATCACGTCATGGGCGGAGACGCGCAGGGCATGCGCGCTGCGGTGGAGGATGTGGTGAACCTGCCGACGCCGAGCGTCGATGTCGCTATTGGCGACGTGATGCATGAACTGGCAGCAGTCGGTCACGTGGCCGATCTCGATATTATTCAGGCCGGGTACAACAAACTTGATGCCGCCAATCTGCATATTCTGAGCAAGGGCAAGAGGCTTTTGCAGAAGCAGCGTGACCACAAGTTGGCGGTCACGCCGGAGAAGTAAGCCGTCCGTTGCGGGCGGCTACTGGATCAGGCCACTTCGCCGACCAGGATTTCCTGCCAAGCATCGTAAGCGGAGAGAACCGTTTCCATCTGCGCCGTATGGCCGGTGATGAAGTCGTCGCCGTAGATCGTCTCATCGGGATATTCGGTGATCAGCGTCATCGGCACGGTGTGGCGGTCGTCGATGGACGACAGGCAGGGGAAGCCGTTGATGATGCGGAAACCGGTTTCGCCGGCGTGGATTTCGTAAAGCGCGATCTGGCGGTTGTTGTAGTCCAGGAGGCCGGGAATGGCGCCGAGATGGCGGGTAACCCGGTCGAGCAGGGCTTCCGCCTGTCTTTCCCAGTCCGCATGGTGGCGGATGATGAGGAAGAAGCCCTTCGGCAGGGTCCACATGGCGAAGTTGCGCGGCACATAACCGGAAAGTGGCCGGGTCCATTCGTGCGAGGGATAACCGTGCAGGTTTACATGCAGGCTGGCGCCGCTCATGTCCTGCGCGTTGAAACGGATTTCCTTCTCGTTGAGATGAACGCCCGAATTTTCCCGTGTGCGATATTCGAGATCGTCGCCGAGCGCCGTGTATCGTGCCGCATGGTGCATGTGGCGCGGATTGTCGGCGCGCAGCCGCTGGTGCAGGGCATAACCATCAGGGTTTTCCAGCGGTGAAATGGTGAAATGCGCGCCCTGTCTTTCAACGAGTGTGCGGGCGGCGCGGATGGCGCCGACAATGCCGGTGGTCTCATTGGGATGCTGGCCGCCGCTGATCATCACCGCGGCATCGCTGCCGGCGACATAACGCGCCGCAAGGACGCGGCCCGACCGCGAGCGGGCCTCGAAGGCTTCGCCGCCGATTTTCTCCAGCAGTGCGGCGATCTGGCCTGCCGCCACCGGTTCGCTGGCCGTATCAACCGGCTGCTCCTTGCCATCAAGGAAAGTGGTGGTGAGCGCACGGGTTTCGATGCGGACCGAAACGTCGCCGTTGCTCCTGACGATTTCCGGAACGATCTGGCCGGGTTTCAGGCCCCGGTCACCCAGCGGCCGGCCGGATTTCTTCTGGAAGAATTCCAGCAGCGAGAAATAGAAATCCTCGTGCAGCGCTTCACGCAGGCTGACCACCTCGTCGCCAACCGGCAGGGCCATGTCTTCGGCCGGATGCGCGACACGGATGTTCAGTTCCTCGAAATAGGGCTCTTCATTGCCCCAGCCGTGGTTGGCAACGGCATTGATTGCCGCTTCGAAAAGCTGCTCGTAATCCGTCTCCAACCGCTCGCCCGTAGCGTCACCGGCCAAACGGAACCAGCCGGTTGGCGAGACATTGGTTTCGCCGACGACATCGTCGTGAACGCGGTTTGGCGCCAGGACCGTCAGCCTCTCCGTCCGGTCGCCACGCTTGAGCGTCACGTCATAATGGAAGGCATCGTCGTCGCGGGCGATAAAATCGATCTTCGCGTCGCCGACCAGTGCCGCCAGCGGATAGGCCTCCAGCCGGAAACGATTGGCGGGTGCATTGGCGTGCACTGGGTAATGTACCTCGATGGCTTCGACGCCATGCAGATTGATCTCTTCCAGAAAGGTGAAGAGAAGCGGCTTGTAGGCGCTGCGGATGCGGGCGCTGACGCCTTTTTTCTTCAGCCTTTCTTCGGCCTCGCGGCGGCTTTTGGCGTCATCGAAGGTCCATGCCTCGAAGGACTGGCCGGGCGCGGCATCGGCGAGAAGCGTATCCAGAGTACGCTTGAAGGTCTGGTCGAAAATCTGGCTCATCTGGGTTACCTCGAGGTTCTGCCGGTGGGGTCGAGGCTGTCGCGCAGCCAGTCGCCGAGAAGGTTGAGGCCAAGCACGGTCAGAAGGATGGCAAGACCGGGGAAGACGCTGACCCACCATGCCGTCTGCAGATAGGTGCGGCCATCCGCCAGCATGCCGCCCCAGCTCGGAATGGTCGGATCGACGCCGAGGCCGAGGAAGGTGAGACTGCTTTCCAGGAGAATGTTGTTGGCGACGTTGAGCGTCATCAGTACGATCACCGGACCGATCAGGTTCGGCAGCAGGTGCTGGAGGATGATGCGCCAGTCCTTCACGCCGATGGCGCGGGCGGACAGGATGAATTCCCGTTCGCGAAGCGTCAGCACCGAGCCGCGCACAAGCCTGGCATATTGCACCCATTGAGACACGATCAGCAGGATGATGGTGTTGGTGAGGCTGCCGCCGACAATGGCGATGAAGGTGATGGCGAGCAGAATGAAGGGCATGGCGAGCTGGATATCGGCAAAGCGCATGACCAGCATATCCCAGAATCCGCGATAATAACCGGCGACCAGACCGACGATCACGCCGAAGACCACGGCACCGATGACCGAGGTGAAACCGACGAGCAGCGAAATCTTGCCGCCGGCCACGACACGGGCCAGCACGTCACGGCCGAGCGGATCGGTGCCGAGCGGATGGGCGGCGCTAGTGAAGGGCTTGGCAAGGCGCGCCATCAGGTCGATCTTTTCGGCACCGCCCGGAAACAGCACGTCGGAGAGAAGAACGGCAAGGCAGATGACGACGGTAAGCAGGGCGCCGAGGATGAATTCGAGATTGTTGAAGCGCGACAGGCGCGAGGTTTTGGCAGCCATCGTCAATTACTCCGTGCGGATGCGCGGATCGACCAGCCCGTAGGCGATATCGACCAGAAGGTTGATGCCGACGATCATCAGCGACAGCACGGTGATGACGGCCTGAAGCACGGGATAGTCGCGCGCGCCCACCGCATCGAAGGCGAGCGTGCCGAGACCCGGCCAGTTGAAGACGCGCTCGATGACGACGATGCCGCCCAGAAGCCCGCCGAATTGCAGGCCGAAATAGGTAATCAGCGGAATGGCGCAGTTACGCAGCGCATGCTTGTAAAGCACCTTGTTTTCGCTGAGGCCCTTGGCGCGCGCCACCATGACATATTGCGAGCGCAGCGTATCGAGCATGGCCGTGCGCACCAGGCGCACATTGGTGGCGGTCAGGATCACGCCCATGGTGACTGATGGCATGATGTAGCTTGCAAAGCCGCCCATGCCGCTTGGCGGCAGCCAGCCGAGCGTGATGGAGAACAAAAGCACCAGCATGGTGGCCAGCCAGAAATTGGGGAAGGACAGGCCGACGAGCGAGAAGATGCGGATCACCTGATCGGCCGTCTTGCCGCGCGAGGTCGCGGCCTTGATGCCGAGCGGAATGGAAAGCGCAATCGACACAGCCATGGAGATGAAGGCGAGAAGCAGCGTGGCGGGCAGGGCATCGGCGATGAGCCGCGATACCGGCGTGCTGCCGGTGAAGCTGCGGCCGAAATCCAGCGTTACCAGGCCTTTCAGGAAGCTGAAATATTGCACGAAGAACGGCCGGTCGGTTCCAAGCGCCGCACGAATGCGCGCCAGATCGTCTTCCGTCATGCTGCCGCCGCCCTGGAACATGGTGACAGCCGGATCGCCGGTGAGGCGAATGGCGAAGGAAACGAGAAGGGTGATGGCGATGACGACGAAAATCGCCTGCAGCAATCGCTTGATGAGGAAACCGGCCACGTTTTTTACCTTGAAGAGAGACCCGACCTTGCCCGCGGAATGGCGGGCAAGGCGCTTTTAGGGAGGATAAGCCTGATTATTCGACGGTGACGTCGGTCAGCTTCAGGCGGTTATCCGGCGGTGCCACGAAACCCTTGACCCGCTTGTTGATGCCGTAAATGGCATTGGTGTTGTAAAGCGGAACTTCCAGCGCGCGCTCGGCAGCATAGGCGCCGACTTCCTTGAGGATCTTTTCGCGCTCGGCACGGTCGGTCAGCGGGCGCTGCGATTCCAGGAGCTTGTCCAGCTTTTCGTCCTTGTCGTAAGGATTCCACTTTTCACCCGAGTGGTACATGGAATAGGCCGTGTTGTCGTAATCGAAGGTCCAGCCGCCCCATTTCTGCTGGAACATCGCGCCGGTCTTGCCCTGCGGGATGATGTCGTTCAGGAGGACGTTGGTTTCATAGGGCTTGATGGTCGCGGTGATGCCGACCATGGACAGGTAGCTGGAAATAACCTGCGCCACTTCGTTCATCGTCGCGTCGTTGCCTCTGATATCGATCTGCAGCGCCGCACCCGGCTTGACGCCGGCTTCCGCGAGCAGCTTCTTTGCGCCTTCCGGATCGTAAGGCAGCGGCTTCAGATCGGCGTCGTAACCGAAGGACAGCGCGCTCTGGAAGCTGGCGATTTCCGAGGCCTGACCGGCAAGGATCGACTTGACGATCGTGCCGCGGTCAACGGCCATGATGATGGCCTTGCGCACCTTGGGATCGGCGGTGATGCCGTCACGGGTGTTGAAACGCAGCGCATCCACCGTCGGGCCGGGAACGCTGACGATCTCCAGCTTGGAATCGCCTTCGATAACCGGGATCATGCCGATCGGGATGGTGGGCGGAATGACGAGATCGACGCGGCCGGCCTGCAGTTCTGCAACGGCGGTCGCGGGCTCGGCGATGAAGCGGTATTCCAGTTCGGAAAGCTTCGGCACGCCGCCCCAGTAATCCGCATTGGCTTCGAGCTTGATATTGGTCTTCGGCGCATAGGAAACGAATTTGAACGCGCCGGTGCCAACGGGGTTGAGGTTGAAATTGTCCTCACCCCTTTCCTGAATGTATTTCGGCGGAACAATCATGCCGCCATAACCGGCAAGCTTGGTCAGAAGAACCGGATCGGGGGCCTTCAGCTTCATGTCCACCGTATAATCGTCGATGACGTCGACGCTTTCGATGGCGACATAGTTGGAGCGCTGCGGGCCCTTGGCACCCTGTTCGCCGAGAAGGCGCTCGAAGGTGAACTTGACGGCAGCGGCGTTGAAGGGCTCGCCATTATGGAACTTGACGTTCTGGCGCAGCTTGAAGCGGATGCGCTTGCCTTCGTCCAGCTCTTCCCAGGATTCGGCAAGGCCGGGCACGAGCTTCAGGTCCGGACCACGATAGGTCAGGCCGTCAAAGATGTTGGTGGCCACAGCCGCCCATTGCACGAGGAAGGTGTCGATCGGATCCCAGCTGCCGGGGTCCTGCGGGCTGGAAATGGTCATCTTGCCGGCGGCGAAAGCCGGCGCTGCGGTGAAGGCCGTGCCGGCCAACGCAAGCGCGACGAACGTTGCCGTCATCCCCTTTTTGATCTTTGTCATCTACCTGTTCCTCTTCAGATGGTTGCGATTTTTTCGCGGTTATTCAGGCGCTCTTCGCGATGAAGTGGCCTGGATTGATTTCCTCATGGGCGAGAATGGCGGGCTCATCACCGACGCGGCGCACGGGATTGGGAATTTCGCCCTCGATCATGGCGATGCGGCGCTCGATCAGGGGATCGGCAACCGGCACTGCGGAAAGCAGGCGGCGCGTATAATCATGCGTCGGCGTTTCGAAGACCTGCTGGCGGCTGCCCATTTCCATGATCTGGCCGAGATAAAGCACGGCGACACGGTGGCTCATCTTTTCCACCACCGCCATGTCATGGCTGATGAACAGGTAAGCAAGACCCCGTTCCGCCTGCAGGTCCATGAACAGATTGATGATCTGCGCCTGGATGGAGACATCAAGCGCCGACAGCGCTTCGTCGGCGATGATGAGCTTCGGATCGGAGGCGAGCGCGCGGGCAATGCAGACGCGCTGCCGCTGGCCGCCCGAAAATTCGTGCGGATACCGCGATGCATGTTCTGAACTCAGGCCCACACGTTCCAGCAGTTCATCCACGCGCCGCCGTACGGCCTTCTGATCATTGATCAAACCATGGGTGTTGATCGGTTCGGCAATCGAGAAGCCAACCGTCTTGCGCGGATCGAGCGAGGCGAAGGGGTCCTGGAAGATATATTGGACTTCCTGCCGCATGCGGAAACGTTCCGCCGCCGACATCTCAGAATAGCTGCGGCCGTTGAAGGATATCTCGCCCGACACCGCCGATTGCAGCTGCTGGATGGTGCGGCCGATGGTGGATTTGCCCGAACCGGATTCACCGACCAGCGCCAGCGTCTCGCCGGCATGAATGTCAAAGCTGACCTTCTGCACGGCGCTGCAACGGTGCGTCGCCTTGCCGAACAGGTTCTTGCGAATATCGAAACGAACGAACAGGTCGCGAACGGAAAGCAGCGGCTTCTCGTCGTATTTCGCGGTGTTCTGCACCCGTTCCTCGCCAACCACGACCGGCTGGCCATCCTGCAGCACGGTGAGCGGCAGGCGCTTGGGAAACTCTTCGCCGGTCATGCTGCCGAGACGTGGAACGGCGGAGAGCAGCGCCCGCGTATAGGGGTGCTGCGGATTGGCGAAGATATCCTTGACCGGACCTTCCTCGACCTTCTTGCCCTTCCACATGACGACGACGTCATCGGCCATTTCCGCCACCACGCCCATATCATGGGTGATGAAGACCATGCCCATGCCGAGCTTCTTTTGCAGGTCGCGCATGATGTTGAGGATCTGCGCCTGAATGGTGACATCAAGTGCCGTCGTCGGTTCGTCGGCGATCAAGAGCTTCGGCCGACAGGCAAGCGCCATGGCGATCATCACGCGCTGGCGCATGCCGCCGGAAAGCTGATGCGGATAACGGTGCAGAAGCTCAGCCGCATCCGGCAACCGCACCATGTCGAGCAACTTTTTTGCCTCGGCCATGGCCGCAGCCTTGCCCATTTTCTCGTGCAGGACAAGCACTTCGCAGATCTGGTCACCGATGGTGAAGACCGGGTTCAGCGATGTCATCGGCTCCTGGAAGATCATGGCGATCTCCTTGCCGCGGATCGATCGCATCTCCTTCTGCGAGGCCTTCAGCAGGTCCCTGCCTTCGAACAGGATGCGACCTGCCGGGTAATTCGCGCCCATCATATCAGCAAGACGCATGGTCGAGAGCGAGGTGACCGACTTGCCCGATCCGGACTCGCCGACGATCGCCACCGTCCTGCCGGCTTCCACGGTGAAGGAAATATCGTCCACGACGCGGCTGTCGCCGAACTCAACGCTCAGGCTTTCGACCGAGAGGAGGGCGTTGCGGTTTGCGGCAGTCATATCAGCGTCTCCGGCTTGGCATGCGCGGCAATGCCGGCGCGGCCATCTGAAATAGTGAAGGGGCAGGGGTGCGGGGCAGGCGCGCAGTATAAAACGCCGTACCGGAGGATGGGAGTGTTAAAACAAAGTCCATGGTGTTTCAGGCCGCGCCATCAGCGCGATGCGCGTCTGCCGCTGCCGACCAAGCCTCACGGGCAACCTTACCGGGGCCGGCAAAATGCCCGGCGTCAGCCTCAGAATCGATGATGCGCATGAACTTGTATTCCCCACCCTTGTTTTACAAAAAAGCTAACAAAACCGGACAATCATGTCCAGAGTGTTGAACAATTTTTGTGTACTGCTCTACAAATGCGCAAGTGCATTTATTTTGAGCGAGGTGTCGGAGATCGATAACGGCTCCGATATATTCGACGTCATCCTCGGGCTTGACCCGAGGATCCATAACCCGTTGAAGTCGATGTATCCTTGGGTCAAGCCGAGGATGACGGAGGAAGGATAAGCGGGCAAATTTTGTCGCGATGTCGCAATTGTAGGCGATTGTACCGCTGCTCGTGTTACAGGGTGAATAAAGGATACAGAATATATGACGAATAGAACGGGTGCGGTCAGGCTATCCGGCTTCCTGCGTTGCGCATCGGTGGAGGATGTTCAATGTGTGAAAACCCATCTTCCCGACCACCTCCGCCTGACCAGGGCTGAGCCGGGCTGTATTTCCTTTGACGTGTCTCAGACCGACGACCCGCTGATCTGGAGCGTGGAAGAGCTTTTTGTGGATCGCGCCGCCTTTGACTTTCATCAGCAGCGAACGCGCGCGTCCGAATGGTTTGCTGCGACATCCGCCATTCCGCGTGACTATAATATAACGACGCTTGAGTAGGCTTATTCCTTCGGCATGCCGACCGGAGGCGCCAGACGCCGTTGCGCGGCGATGCGGAAGGGGGCGTTCATGGCGCCATAACCGGCATAGGCGCCGCGCCTTTCGATGATTTCGAAAAAGAAACCCTCGCCGAAGGTGCGGCTGTAGATCTGGAAATACTCGCCATTGTCGTCACGGTCATAGAGGATGCTCGCTTCCCGCAGCGCATCGGAGAATTCCGGTGCCAGCCCGAAGCGGGCCTCCAGATCGTCGTAATAATTGCGCGAGATCGGCAGGGCATGAAAACCGCGTGACTGCATTGCTCTTGCCGTGGCGAAGATATCGTCGGTGGCAAAGGCGATGTGCTGGATGCTGGTGCCAAAACCTTCTGCCAGAAATTTGCCGGCGAAGGTCTTGCGATTGTCGGCGCCGTTCATGGTCAGGCGGAAATGCGACGACGGCACGCTTTCGATCGCCTGGCTGCGTATCAGGCCGCCCGGATCGACCACATCGACCATCGGCGTGCGGCGTGTCGAAAACAGCGATGTATAGAACAGAAGCCAGGTCAACATTTCATCGTAATGCGTTGTTTGCGCAAGGTGATCGATGCGTGTCAGCTGGGCATCACCCTTCCCGGCCTGACCTTCCGTCGGCGTGAATTCCTTGTCCCATATGGATGCGAGTGCCGGCGAACCGTCGAGGAAATAGATGACGCCGTTGCCCACGCCCTGGATGGCGGGAACGGCGACCTCGCCCGATTTTCGCGGCTCTGCAAAGGTCGGTGCGCCGAGCGCTTCCGCCCGCGCAAGGGCTGCCTGCGCATCATTCACCTTCAGGCCGAAAGCATAGGCGTTGGTGCCATGGATGGAATAGGACGCGCCGGCGAAGCTGTCGCCGGTGCCGCCGGTATTGATGACGATGCGAATATCGCCCTGCGTATAAAGATCGACGTCGCGATTGCGGTGCCTTGCGGTTTTTTCAAAGCCGAGCGTGGCGAGCAAGGTCTCCAGATTGGCCTTTTCCTCCGGTGCCGTGGTGAATTCGACGAACTCCACCCCTTGCGTCTCGACCCGTTCCGGCATGACGGGCACTTCGATGCGGATGTCGGGTTCAAGCCGGCGCACCTGGTCCATGAGATTGATGAGCGAGCGGTGGCCGTCTTCGGCAAGCAGGCGGGCCGAGCCGCCGCGAAACTGGTCGTTGAAGATTTCGAGCGACAGCGGGCCGCTATAACCGGTCGCGGCGACAGCGCGCATGAAATCCACCACCGGCAGGTCGCCTTCACCCGGCATGTTGCGGAAGTGACGGCTCCAGTAGAGCAGGTCCATGTCGATCAGCGGCGCATCGGCCAGCTGCACGATGAAAATCTTGTCGCCGGGAATGGAGCGGATCGAGTTGGGATCTATCTTGCGCGACAGCGTGTGGAAACTGTCGAGAATGATGCCGACATTGGCGTGATCGGCGCGGCGAACTACTTCCCACGCGTCACGGTGATCGCTGATGTGGCGACCCCAGGCTAAAGCCTCGTAACCGACACGCACGCCGTGTTTTGCCGCAAGTTCCCCAAGTTGATGGAAATCGGCGGCGGCGCGGTCGATGCCGCCGAGCGATACGGGCGACACGTTGGAGCAGATCAGCATCAGATCGGTGCCGAGTTCGCCCATGATGTCGAATTTCCGTTCGGCACGCTCGAAGGCGCGGGCGCGGTGCGGCTCCGGCATGCCTTCAAAATCGCGGAAAGGCTGGAAAAGGGTGATATCCAGCCCGTGATCGGCGACAAGCGCCTTTACCTCGCGTGGGGAAGCGTCATAGGTCAGGAAATCGTTTTCGAAAATCTCCACGCCGCTGAAACCGGCCTTGGCGATGGCCGCCAGTTTTTCGGGAAATTCGCCGCTGATGGAGACGGTCGCGATGGATGTCCGCATTGGCATGCTCTGTTTGCCTCTGTTGTCGCTGGCCATATTGCGTTCCTTTTCAGCGTTATGTACTGATTGGTTAATAGTAAGGGTGCGGCCGCAAGCCGCCCGCCCTGCGAATGGATGGATCATGGCAAAAAGCGCAACTTCGAACGGCACCGGCGAAATCCGACAGGCGAAGCGCGATCCGGAAGGGGTGCGTCGCGACATTCTTTCGGTCGCGATGGAGGAGTTTTCGCAAAACGGACTGTCTGGCGCGCGCATCGATGAGATCGCGGCCCGCACGCGCACCTCCAAGCGGATGATCTATTATTATTTTGCCGACAAGGAAGGGCTTTACCAGCGCGTTCTTGAGGAAGCTTACGCCAAGGTGCGTGGCGGCGAGAGCGACCTGGAACTGGATGGCCTTGAGCCGATTGCGGCACTCGACAAGCTCTGTCGGTTCACCTTCGACCATCACCGCCGCAATCCGGCTTTCATAAGAATGGTGATGATCGAGAACATCCATCACGGGCGTCACATGCAAACGTCCGAAACGATCCGCCAGCTCAACCGGCCGGCCATCGATGCGCTGGAAGGCGTGCTGCTGCGCGGCCAGAAGCGCGGCATCTTCCGTAACGGCATCGACGCGCTGGAACTGCACTGGCAGATCAGTGCGCTGTCCTTCTTCAATGTCTCGAACGTCGCGACCTTCTCGTTCATCTTCGGCGACGGCCTGTTTACCGATAAGGGGCAGGAAACATTGTCGCGGCATGTCAGCGACATGGTGTTGCGTTATGTACTGACGCCCGGCCATATCACGAAGAACGGGAAAGACGGTTGATGAGATGGCGCAGCGCCACCTCGTAACCTTCGATGCCGAGACCGGCGATCACGCCTTCGGCGCGCGTCGAGACGTAGGAATGATGGCGGAAGACCTCGCGTTTGTGGATGTTGGAAATGTGAACCTCTATTACCGGCGCTTCGAAGGCATTCAGCGCATCGAGAATCGCCACCGACGTATGGGTAAAGGCACCGGGATTGATGACGATGCCCGATGATTTGCCCCGCGCTGCGTGAATCCAGTCGATCAGCTCATATTCGCGGTTGCTCTGGGCAAAGAACAGCTCATGGCCGGTGGCATCCGTTATCCCACGGCAGTTGGCTTCCACATCGGCCATGGTTTCATGGCCGTAGATTTCCGGCTGGCGCTGGCCGAGCAGGTTGAGATTGGGTCCGTTCAAAACAGTAAAAAGGCTCATGCCACACCCTCCGCCATGCACAGTTCAGTGAAATGCGCCGTCATGCGTTCCGCATCCGGCTCGCGGCCGCAGAAGAGGCGGAATGCGCCGACGGCCTGGAACACGGTCATGCCGCCGCCGGGCAGGGTGCGACAGCCCTTTTTCGCCGCCGTCGCCAGAAGTTCTGTGACGAGCGGCATATAGACGATATCGGCTACCCAGTGCCGCTGCTCGATGAGATCGGCTGCAACAGGCATGCCGGGATGGGCGGGCATGCCCATCGGCGTCGCATGGATGAGGCCATCGGCAAAGGGCAGGGAGGCAGCCGGGTCTTGAACGGCAAAGGCGCGGCCTTCGCCGAAACGGGCATTGAGCTCCAGAGCCAGTCGTTCGGCCCTTTCAAACTCGCGGTCGAAGATGTCGAGGCGGGCGATGTCGAGCTTCAGCGCGGCATGGGCCACCGCAACGCCCGCCCCACCCGCGCCGACGAGCAGCGCGCGATCCCGCTTCGCATCCGGCAAGCCGCGCACGAAGCTCTCGTAAAAACCGTACCAGTCGGTATTGTGACCGATGCGACGGCCGTCCCGGAAGACGACGGTGTTGACCGCACCGAGCATGCGGGCATCGTCAGACAATTCATCCAGATGGGCAATGACCGCCTGCTTGAAGGGATGGGTGATGTTGGTTCCGGCAAAGCCGCGCGCTTCCAGTTCATCGAGCAGATCGGGAAGAGCGCTTGTCGGCAGTTTTCGGGGGGTCACGTCGACAAGCTCGTAGGAATAGTCGAGCCCGTGGGCCGCACCCTCGCGCATGTGCAGCGCCGGCGACTTGGAAAGCTGTATGTCGGCGCCAATCAGGC
Organism: Rhizobium sp. X9; assembly: GCF_018873185.1. Classification (NCBI taxonomy): domain Bacteria; kingdom Pseudomonadati; phylum Pseudomonadota; class Alphaproteobacteria; order Hyphomicrobiales; family Rhizobiaceae; genus Rhizobium; species Rhizobium sp. X9. The sequence continues at coordinate 2,174,653 of NZ_CP071312.1, forward strand.
CGACCTTGAAGGAGTTTGCTTCTGTCATGATCCGGTGTCGTTCGTCGGTTCGGGGCGGGCTCCGCCTGCCTTCAGGTTGCTGGCGAGGTTTTGAAACCTCTCCTTCGTCACCTCGTCCTCGGGTTAAACCCGAGGATGACGTGGTGTATGCAGAGAGGTCGCCACAGGTCTGAGGGCAGATATGGAACCTCAGTGGTGGGCGAGAATCTCGCCGAGGAAGGTGCGGGTACGCTGGTGCTTGGGGTCGCTGAAGAATTCTTCCGGCGGACCTTCCTCGATGATCTCGCCTTCCGACATGAAGACGACGCGGTCGGCCACCTGCCGGGCAAAACCCATTTCATGGGTGACGCAGATCATCGTCATGCCATCGCGGGCAAGGCCGATCATGGTGTCGAGCACTTCCTTCACCATTTCCGGATCGAGCGCCGAAGTCGGCTCATCGAACAGCATGGCTTTCGGCTCCATGCAGAGCGCCCGGGCAATCGCCGCGCGCTGCTGCTGTCCGCCGGAAAGCTGGGCTGGATATTTATCGGCCTGATTGAGAATGCGCACGCGCTCGAGATATTTGCGCGCCGTCGCCTCCGCATCTGCTTTCGACAGGCCCTTCACGCGCATGGGCGCCAGCGTGCAGTTTTCCATGATGGTCTTGTGGGGGAAGAGATTGAAGCTCTGGAACACCATGCCCACCTCGCGGCGAACCGCATCGATGGCGCGGCTGGAATCCGAAAGCGTGGTCCCTTCCACCGTGATCTTGCCCTCCTGGATTTCCTCCAGATGGTTGATGCAGCGGATCAGGGTGGATTTTCCCGAACCCGACGGGCCGCAAAGGACGATTTTCTCACCCTTGCGAACCGTCATGTTGACATTCTTAAGCGCATGGAAGGCTCCATACCACTTTCCAACCCCTTGAAGGGCGATAAGCGGAACCTCGGCAGTGGCGGATTGCGGCATGGAAACCTCCTGCTTACTTCACGGTGAACGGGATGTCAGGCAGGCTGTCCGGGAAGGCCGGAACTTCGCGCTTCATCCACTTGTCGTAGATTTTGGTCAGCTGACCGTCGGACTTGATCTTGTCGAGGAAGGCGTTGACGGTCTCGTTCCAGTCCTTTTCACCCGGACGGGTGCCGGCGCCGTTATAAAGCGTCGTCAGATCGAACTTCGGCTCGTATTTGCCCTCGGCCGCCTTGTTCAGGCGGTCGCCATAAAACTGGTTGCCGCCGACAACTTCGACCTGGCCGGAGATGAGCGCCTGAATATTGGCGGCGTCATCATCAAAGCGCAGGATATTGGCCTTCGAGCCCGCACCTGCGGTGATCGAGGTATCCATGGCGCTCGACTTCGGCACGCCAACGGCAACGCCGGTCAGATCGTCATAGCCGGCGATCTTCTTGTCTTTCGGTCCGTAGACGGAGAGAACGTTACCGGCATAGGGCTTGGAATACTGGATGGTCTTGGCGCGCTCGGCGGTCATGCCCATGGTTGCGAAAAGCAGGTCCACCTTGCCGGTCAGAAGAGCCGGAATGCGGTTTGCCACGGCAAGCGGCACGAACTCCGCCTTGACGCCGAGATAATCGGCAAAGGCCTTGCCGATATCGGCATCGAGACCGTCCTGCACGCCGCTCGAATTGACGAAGCCCCAAGGCGAATTGTCGCCTTGAATGCCGATGACGACCTTGCCCTTGGCCTTGGCCTCTTCCACCGTGCCGGCGAAAGCATCGACCGGCGCGACAAAGGGCAGGGCGACCGTTGCCGCGGCAAGCGCGAGCAGGGTGCGACGTGAGAATTTCATAGTCCTGGCTTTCATCTTTTGCTCCTCCTTACAAAGCTGATGAGATGGTAGTGACGTTTAGCGGGACGCGGCCTGCAGCCGCTTTTCGACGCCGGCGCCCCACAGGGAAAGCGGCCAGCAGATCAGGAAATACATGATGCCGACGATGGCGAAGACGGTGAGCGGGCGGAATGTCTGGTTGGAGACGATCTGGCCGGCGCGGGACAGCTCAACGAAGCCGACGATGGCCGCAAGCGAGGTGCCCTTGATGAGCTGCACCAGAAAACCGATGGTGGCGGGCAGCGAAATCTTGAAGGCCTGCGGCAGGATCACATCCTTCATGCGGGAAACATAATGCAGGCCGAGCGCATTGGCGGCTTCCGTCTGGCCCTTCGGCACGGCCTGGATGCCGCCCCGCCAAATTTCACCGAGAAAGGCGCTGGCATGCAGCGTGAATGCGATGGCGACGGCAATCCAGGCGTCGACATTGAGGCCAGCCAGCGCCACGCCGTAATAAACGACGAAAAGCTGCATCAGGAGCGGTGTGCCCTGGAAGACGGCGATATAGCCGGTGCTGGCGCGCTGGATCATGGCATTATCGGCAACGCGGGCAAGCGCCACGCAAAGGCCGAAGACACCGCCGCCGATGAAGCCGATCACGGTCAGCGCAAGCGTCCATTTCAGACCTTGCAGAAGGAAGAAGAGTTGGTTGGGACCGATGGTTTCCATTGTCTTTTCCTCACTTGACCGGATAGCTGAACGACGCGCGGGAGACGAGCGAGAAGACGCCCATCATCAGCGAGGAAATGACCAGATAAAGCAGCGTGATCGAGAAATAGACCTCGAACGACCGGAAAGTGTCCGCCTCGATCTTCTGGGCCACTGAGGTCAGCTCATAAGCGGCAATCGAGGTGCAGACCGAGGTGGTCAGCGTCAGCATGATGAACTGGCTGGTCAGCGACGGATAAACCGCGCGCAGCGCCGGCTTCAGAATGATATGGCGGAATATCTGCGACCGGTGCAGGCCGAGCGCGAGGCCCGCTTCCACCTGGCCCTTGGGAATGGAATCCACGCCGCCACGAATGATTTCAATGGCATAGGCGCCGCCGTTCAGAGCCAGCGCAATGATGGCGGTGACGGTGGGGTTGAGCTTGATGCCGATCTGCGGCAGCGCGAAGAAGATGAAGAATATCTGCACCAGAAACGGCGTGTTGCGGATGGCCTCGACAAAGCCGATGACCAGGCCGCGCAGCAGCTTATACCGCGAGCGGCGGGCAACGACACCGAGAACCCCGATGACGGTTGCGAGCGACATGCCGGCAATAGCAAGGCCGATCGTCGCAAGACAGGCCAAAAGCAGCTCGGGCAGGCGGTCTATGACCGCCGAAAAATCGAGACTGTAAGACATTCTTCCTCCCAAACCCATTCGGGTCCGAACAGGCGTTTCGCCTTGTTCGCATCGCCTTGGAAGCCCTGTGGCCCCAAAGCCCTCCATTTGTCTCGTCCCGCCACGGAAGCTCTTATTCTTCTTTCCTGGCAGGCTTTAACGTGAATGTTTGTACCAGTTAGTTCATTTTTGTGTCAAGCGCCGTGTCCGGTTAAAAACGGCTTCAAAGCGGTTTTTTCTTCGTTTTCTTCTTTTAAGAAAGTTGTTTTATATCAATAGCTAAAGCGAAACAGCGCAAGCAATTTAGACGCGCGGCGACGCTGCCTCGGCTCCGCCACGAAAACGTCCGAGAAACTGTCTTCTAGTAAAAACCATCCGGCCTTCCGGCTAGTTTTCGTCAGCTCCCAGCCTGTCAATCTGCCCGGCGAGCCGTTCGGCGATCAGCAGCGAGGCTCCCGTTGCCGCCACCATTTGCGGAAGCGACAGCCATTCCAGCATCCATGCCGCACCGGACCGTTCCTGTTCGTGGATGAGGGACTGGTGCAGTACCGAAATCTGCACGGCGTTGAAGCGCGAAAGCGTCACCAGCGTTTCCGCATTGACCGGGTTCTGCTTGTGAGGCATGGCCGATGAACCGCCGCCGCCGGAGAGGCGGATCTGCGTGCCGAGTTCGGCCATGAGCGCAATGTCCTGCCCGAACTTGCCGAGCGTTCCCGTGACGAGTGACAGCAGATTGGCAAATTCGGCGATACCGTCCCGCTGGCTGTGCCATTGCGGTCTGTCGGCAAGGCCAAGCCGCTTTGCGAGATCGGCGCGGACCGCGCCGGCGTTGTCGCCGAGTTTTTCCAGCGTGCCGGCAGCGCCGCCGAACTGGAGGGCAAAGCCATTCTGCACAAAGGTTTCGAGCCGCAGCAGATGTCGCTCGAGCGGATTGGTCCAGCTCGCCGCCCGATCGGCAACGGTAATGTCGATGGCGGCCTGCATGCGGGTATAGCCCGTCAGCCGGTTATGGCCGTCGCGGGAGGCAAGGTCCCCGAGCGTATCGATGAGGTGGCCAAGGCGGGTAGCGATGATTTCCGCCGCCATCTTCAGCCGCAGCATCAGGCTGGTATCGATGACATCCTGGCTGGTCGCGCCGAAATGCAGCTTGTCCGCCGCCTGACCGGCGACCGCCGCCCGCATCTGCCGTATGAGTTCCGGAACCACGACGCCGTCCTTTGCGACGCCATGGCGAAGTGCGGTCATATCGGCGGCAAATTCTGAAAGCCCCGAAACGATGGCTTCCGCCACGTCATCCGCAAAGATGCCAGCCTGCGCTTCCGCCTGCGCCAGGGCCTTTTCGAAACGGACCATGGCGTCGATATCCGCTCTCGCCGAAAACAGCTCGACGATCTCGCTGTCGCCGAAAAGGCCGGAGAGAAACGGATGTTCGAAGGGGGAAAGGCTCATTTCAGGTTTCGCTTTCGCTCAGATATCGAAAAACACCGTCTCGCCTTCGCCCTGAAGACGAATATCGAAACGATAGATGTTTCCCTCTTCCTTCCTGGCAACAAGCGTGGTGATGCGGCTTTTCTGCTCGACGCGGGCAAGAACCGGGTCGGCCGCATTGGCCGTCTCTTCCTCGGGAAAATACATGCGGGTCTGCAGGCCGATATTGATGCCACGCGCCACGATCCAGAAGGTGATGTGCGGCGCCATCGGCCGGCCATCCCGGAACGGCACCGTGCCCGGCTTGATCGTTTCGAAAATGAATTCGCCGGTGTCCATGTCGCCCGGCGAGCGGCCCCAGCCGATGAAATTCGGATCGGCCTTGCCGCGCGTTTCGCTCGGGCTGTTGTAATAACCGTCCGTATCCGCCTGCCAGATCTCGATCAGGGCGTCCTTCAGCGGCATGCCAGCGCCGTCATAAACCGTGCCGCGCACGCTGATGCGCTCGCCGCGGGCCTTGTCGTTATAGAGCGCACCGGAGCCGAGATCCTTTTCGAATACGCCTTCGATGCCGACGAAATTGGGAGTGCAGCCGATATGCACATAGGGGCCCGCCGTCTGCGAGGCGGTTTCCTTGAGATAACCGAGGGACTGGACCATGATCAGTTGCCCTCCATGCGGTTTTCGAACATGGTCGAGCGGCGACCACGCAGAACGATGTCGAACTTATAGGCCAGCATGTCCATGGGCAGCGTCGCATTCATGTCCAGCGGCGCGATCAGTCTTCTGATCGCATCTTCATCCGGTATGGTTCTGACGATCGGACATTTCCAGATCAGCGGATCGCCCTCAAAATACATCTGGGTGATCAGCCGCTGGGCGAAACCATGGCCGAAGACCGAGAAATGGATATGGGCGGGCCGCCAGTCATTGACGCCGTTCGGCCAGGGGTAAGCACCCGGCTGGATGGTCTTGAACCAGTAATAACCATTCTCGTCCGTGATCGTGCGGCCGACGCCGCCGAAATTCGGATCGATGGCGGCAAGATAGCTTTCTTTCTTGTGGCGGTAGCGCCCGCCGGCATTGGCCTGCCAGAATTCCACCAGCGCGCCATCCACACCGCGGCCGCGCTCGTCCAGCACCCGGCCATGCACGAGGAGGCGCGGGCCAACAGGCATTTCGCCGGGGCGGGCGTAATTGAGGATGAGATCATTATCCAGCTCGTTCAGCATGCCATGCCCGAAGACGGGGCCGGTGATTTCGCTTTTTGTACCTTCAAGCGAAATCAGCGCACGCTGCGGCGAGCGCAGGATCGAGGTCTTGTAACCCGGCGCATAGGGTAGCGGATGAATATCGCGGTCGCGTGCGAAGAACGGCCCTGTCTCGGGCGCTTGGTTGCTCATTTCGTCTCCTCCCCATCGTCAGAATTATCAGGGGAACTATCGGCTTTCATGCTGGTCAGGGCAAGCTTGGCGATCTTGAAAGCGTGGTTGGCGGCGGGCACGCCGGCATAGATCGCCACATGCAGCAGCGCCTCGCGAATATCCGCCTCTGTAGCCCCGGTATTGATGGTGGCGCGCACATGCATGGCAAGCTCTTCATCCTGGCCCAGCGCGGCAAGCAGGGCGATGGTGACCATCGAACGCTCGCGCTTCGTCCAGTGGTTGCCGGACCAGACCGAGCCCCACGCCGCTTCAGTGATGAGCTGCTGGAAAGGCTGGTCGAACCCGGTCGTTACCGTCTGCGCGCGATCCACATGGGCATCGCCGAGCACGGCGCGGCGGGTTTTCATGCCCTGCTCAAATCTGTCGTTCTTGTCGATATTTTCCGCCATCTGTCAGTGCTCCGGCAAGGTCTTCAGAAAAATTGAGGCCGCCTGTGTGTAGGCGAGCGGCTGTTCAAGGCAGGGGATGTGGCCGCAGCTGCCGATGGTGACGAAGCGGCCGGCGGGAATGATATCCGCCAGCGACCGAACCAGCGCGGGCGGGGTCGAACCGTCCTGATCGCCCGCCACACACAGTGTCGGAACAGCGATGCGGCCTGCCTCTTTCGTGAAATCCGCATCACGAATAGCGGCGCAGGTGCCGCTGTAACCGGCTTCCGGCTGTTGCGACAGCATATTGCGCGCGCCACTATATGCGGCATTGTCCGGCCGGCGGAAGGCGGGCGTGAACCAGCGCTCCATGACAGGATCGACCAGCGAGCCAAGGCCGTCAGCGGCGATCTTGTCGATGCGGGCATTCCACATCTCGGCGGTGCCGATTTTGTGGGCGGTATTGCTGAGTATCAGGGCGCGGACGAGATCGGGACGGCGGGCATAAAGCCCCTGGGCGATCAGGCCGCCGACCGACAATCCCCAGATGATCGCGCTTTTGACGCCGAGATGATCGAGAAGCGCGATCAGGTCGCCGGCATGATCGTCTATCGAATAGGGCGCGTGCCCGACATCGGAAAGCCCGTGGCCGCGCTTGTCGTGCAGGATGAAGGCATAATCATCGCCAAGCGTTTCGATCACCGCATCCCAGATGCGGAAGTCGGTGCCCAGCGAATTAATGAAGGCGATGACCGGCTTGCCGCTTTCCAATCCGTGCGCACGGTAATGGATCGCGTTTTCGCCACAGCGCAGAAAATGCATGATGTGCTCCTCCTGCCGAGGATATTGCAAGCGCGTTCCGGTTAAGTAAAATGACATTATCGATGAAAATCATAACCCATGGATTATATGAGCGATGGTCGATCAACGTATCAAGTTCCGGCACCTGCAAACCTTCGTGGAGGTGGCGCGCCAGAAAAGCGTCATCCGCGCCGCCGAAATCCTGCATGTCAGCCAGCCGGCGGTGACGAAAACCATCCGCGAACTGGAGGAAATCCTCGGTGTCTCGCTGTTTGATCGCGAAGGACGCGGCATCCGCATCAGCCGTTATGGCGAAGTGTTCCTGCGCCATGCGGGCGCGACGATGACGGCGCTGCGGCAGGCGGTTGATTCGGTCTCGCAGGAGGCCGCACGCGCCGGTCCTCCCGTCCGGGTCGGCGCATTGCCGACTGTTTCAGTCCGGATCATGCCCAAGGCGATGGCGGGGTTTCTCGCGGAAAAAACCGGCAGCCCGGTCAAGATCGTTACCGGTGAAAACGCGGTGCTGCTGGAACAGTTGCGGGTCGGCGATCTGGACCTCGTCGTCGGGCGTCTGGCCGCGCCGCAGAAAATGACGGGCTTCTCCTTCGAGCATCTTTATTCCGAAAAAGTGCGTTTCGTGGTGCGCGCGGGCCATCCGCTGCTCGCTTACGGCGTTTCGATCTTCGACCGGCTTCACGAGTTTCCCGTGCTGATGCCGACACGGCAATCGGTGATCGGCCCCATCGTCGAGCAATTCCTGATCGCCAATGGTGTGCCAGCCCTGCCAATCCGCATCGAAACGGTATCGGATGCTTTCGGCCGGGCGTATCTGCGCACCAGCGATGCCGTCTGGATCATTTCGGAAGGCGTGATCGCCGCTGACGTGGCAGACGGCATTCTGGCAATCCTGCCGGTTGATACCGGCGATACCAGCGGGCCGGTCGGGCTGACGGTCAGGGCCGATACCCAGCCGTCATTGCCGCTGTCGCTGCTGATGCAGGCCATCCGCGAAACCGCGAGTGAGTTGCTGGAACCGAAATCGGAAGCGACCTCCTGAGAAGCAAACAAAGGCTGATGACAAAGTCCGAGCAATCCCTCGCCGTCATTCCGGCCTTGAGCCGGAATCCAGCCACGGCGCGTCTGCGCCGTGAAAAGAGTCTTCCGCGATCAAGGACTTGATCGCGCTGGACCCCGGATCAGGTCCGGGGTGACGGAGACGGAAATGCTACAGATTAACAAGCTGCTCTGTCTTATACGGCTTTGTCGGCCTGGACCTCCTAATAAGGAAGCCCGACATAATTCTCCCCAAGTGCCGTGGATGCGGCGCGGGAGTGGACGAGGTAATCGAGTTCCGCTTCCTGAATGCGCTGGCCGAAGTCGCCGGTATCTGGGAAACGATGCATCATCGTCGTCATCCACCAGGAAAAACGGACGGCCTTCCACACACGGGAGAGCGCCTTCTGCGAATAGGAATCGATGCCCGCCTCTGACCCTTCGCCGTAAAATTCGATCAGCGCTTCGCTCAGATAATGCACGTCGCTGGCGGCGAGGTTTAGGCCCTTTGCGCCTGTCGGCGGCACTATATGGGCGGCATCGCCGGCCAGAAACAGCCGCCCGAAACGCATCGGTTCGCAGACGAAGGACCGAAGCGGCGCGATGGATTTTTCAAACGAGGGTCCCGTTACCAGGGCATCGGCATGGTTTTCCGGCAGGCGGCGGCGGATTTCATCCCAGAACCGTTCGTCGCTCCAGTCCTCCGGCCGGTCTTCCAGCGAACATTGCAGGTAATAACGGCTGCGGGTGTGCGAGCGCATGGAACAGAGTGCAAAACCGCGCGGATGGTTGGCATAGATGAGTTCGTGGCTGACGGGCGGCACTTCTGCCAGAATGCCGAGCCAGCCGAAAGGATAGACCTTCTCGAATTCCTTGATCGCGCCCTGAGGCACCGATTTGCGGCTGACGCCGTGGAAACCATCGCAGCCGGCAATAAAATCACAATCGATCCGGTGGGTTACGCCGTCTTTCTCATAGGTGACATAGGGGCTGGCGCCATCGAAATCATGCGGCTCGACATTCGCTGCCTCATAGATCGTCGAGAGCCCCGCCTTTTCGCGCACATCCATCAGGTCATGCGTCACCTCGGTCTGGCCATAGACCATCACGCGTTTGCCGCCGGTCAGGTCGAAGAGGTCCACACGGTGATCGCGCCCGTCGAAGGTCAGCGAAAAACCATCATGCGGCAGGCCCTCCCTATGCAGGCGTTTATCAGCGCCAACCTTTTCCAGAAGGTGCACCGTGCCTTCTTCCAGCACGCCGGCGCGGACGCGGCCGAGGATATAGTCCTTGCCGGCGCGGTCGAGAATGACGGTGCCGATGCCTTCTTTGGCAAGCAGCTGGCCGAGAAGCAGGCCTGAGGGGCCGGACCCGATGATGACGACTTTTGTGCGCATTGTTTCCTCCCGGAATTGTCTCCTGTCAGGAAATTGACCAAGGCGGCTCACAAGCTCAATGGACTTTCTGATCCGTAAATTGCACAATTCGACCACGATGCTGGGAGGCGGGTTCATATGCGGGTTGTGGCCAGTGAAGGGCTATATGGCGAAGAAGCGCTACAAGGCACTGATTTTCGTTTTCATTGCGAGACGCTTTTTTCGCGAAGCAGCCTGCATCGCTTCGAAATCGGTCTTCATCGCCATTCGGCGTTTCTGCAAATCTTGTACATTTGGGGCGGCGAGGGCGATGCGCTGCTGGACGGCCGCATCGAGGCCATCCGCCCGCCGGTGGCCATTGTCGTGCCGCCGGGTTTCGAACACGGCTTTCGGTTTTCGCGTGATATTGGCGGGGTGATCGTCACGGTGCTGCCCGGTGCCCTTCCTGCATCCGTGCAGGCGCTGCTGCTCAGGAATTTCCAGCAGCCGGTCCTGTTGCCATTGCAGGGCTTCACGGATGGCGATCGGCTGCGCAGCGGCTTCGAACATATTTCCGGGGAATATGAGGCCCGCGAAATCGGCCGCGACGCCATGATCGAAGGTCAGCTGGCCTCCGTCGTCACGCTTCTGGCGCGGGTGATGCGGCCCCTGATGGCAAGTTCTGGTGAAGGGCTTGCGGAACGTCGCTTCGAATTATTGCTGTCGTTGATCGCTAGGCATATTCGCGAGCCGCGCAAGGCGGAATTTTATGCGCAGAAGCTCGGCCTTTCCGAGACGCATCTCAACCGCCTCGTCCGTTCCGTTTGTGGCCTCAGCCTGCAACGGCTCGTCGCCAGGCGCCAGATCGAGATCGCCCAGCAGGAGCTGATCTTTACGGTCTCCACCGTGCAGATGATCGCGGAAGGTCTCGGTTTCGCCGATCCCGCTTATTTCAATCGCTTTTTCAAGCGGGAAACCGGCATGACGCCCCGCGCCTGGCGGCTTGCGGAGCAGCGGAAAATGGGGGATTCCGGCATGCGGCAGATGCTGCCTCAGACAAGCATTCTTCCCAGCTCCCGCTGAACGGCGAGAAGTGCTGGCAGATAACGTTCCACCAGATCGTCCATCGAGGTGACGGAGGCGGCAAGCCCGACATTGAGCGCTGCGACCGTCTGCCCGCGCACGGTTTTTACCGGCACGGCGATGGAACGGAGGCCAACCTCCACCTCCTGATCAATCAGGGCATAACCGCGATTGCCGGTCGCCTCGATTTCGGCAAGCAGGGCATCGACGGCAATGATCGTCTTTTCCGTGCGCGCCACCAGCTTCGAGTTTTCCAGAACCTCGCGCTGCCGCTCCGGCGTTTGAACCGAGAGGAGAACGCGGCCCATCGACGTGCAATAGGCGGGCAGGCGCGAACCGGGCATGAGCGCGATGGACATGACCCGCTGCTGGGCGGCGCGCGCCACATAGACGATTTCAGTTTCATCCAGAATGGAGACGGAGGTGCTCTGGCCGATCTCTTCCGACAGACGATCCAGCAGCGGCTGGACGATGCGCGGCAGCGGCATGGTGGCGAGGCAGCCGGTGCCGAGCCGCAGAACCTTGGGTGTCACGGTGAAGAACTTGCCGTCATAGGCGGCGTAACCCAGCTCTGAAAGCGTCAGCAGGCAACGCCGCGTGGTGGCGCGGTCAAGGCCTGCAATATCAGCCGCATCGGAAATGGAGAGGCGCGGACGCTCGGCGCTGAAGGCTTCGATAACCTTCAGTCCCTTGGCGAGGCCGCCCATCATGTCTCTTTCATTGACGGCCATGTCGCGGCTCCATTTGTGCGATATACGAACAAAAATCATATAACGCACAAAATCCTTGCCGTCGAGCCGGTTTCGGATTTACCTCTGGGGCCACGCAGCCTTGGCGGTTCCATCCGCTCGGCTGGATGGAGGTTTGACATGGACAAGACAATCAACAGCGCGGCCGAGGCCATTTCCGGTATCGGCGATGGCGCGACGGTGATGATCGGCGGTTTTGGCGGCTCCGGCGCGCCCATCGAGCTGATCCACGCGCTGATCGACAGGGGACCGAAAAATCTGACGGTCATCAACAACAATGCGGGTAACGGCCGCATCGGCATTGCCGCCATGATCGATGCCGGCATGGTCAGGAAGATGATCTGCTCCTTCCCGCGCTCGTCAGACCCCCGCGCTTTTACCGACAGGTATCTGGCCGGTGAAATCGAGCTGGAACTGGTGCCGCAGGGCACGCTTGCCGAGCGCATCCGCGCCGGCGGCGCCGGCATTCCGGCGTTCTACACCCCGACCGCCTTCGGCACCGAGCTTGCCAATGGCAAGCCCATCGCCGAATTCGACGGCCGGTCTTACGTGCAGGAACGCTGGCTGAAGGCGGATTTCGCCATCGTGAAGGCCGAGCTCGGCGATACCTATGGCAACCTCACCTACAACAAGGCGGGCCGCAATTTTAACCCGCTGATGTGCATGGCCGCGAAAACCACCATCGCCCAGGTCTCGAAGATCGTCGAAGCCGGCGAGATCGACCCGGAGCATGTCGTCACCCCCGGCATTTTCGTGAACGGCGTCGTGGAAATCCCCGATCCGCAACAGGAAGAAGTCCTCATTCGCGCGGGAGTAGCCTACGCATGACCCAGACAATCGACACCCGCGACGATATCAAACTTTCCAACGCCCAGATCGCCTGGCGCGCCGCGCAGGACATCGAGGACGGCGCTTATGTCAATCTCGGCATCGGCTTTCCCGAAATGGTGGCGCGTTACCAGCCGCCCGGCCGTCAGGCCATTTTCCACACCGAAAACGGCATCCTGAATTTCGGTGAGGCGCCGCCGGAAGGCGAGGAAGACTGGAACCTCATCAATGCCGGCAAGAAGGCCGTGACGCTGAAACCCGGCGCTTCCTTCTTCCACCATGCCGACAGCTTCGCCATGGTGCGCGGCGGGCATCTGGATGTGGCTATCCTCGGCGCCTATCAGGTAGCGCAAAACGGCGATCTCGCCAATTGGCGCGTCGGCTCCAAAGGCGTGCCGGCCGTCGGCGGCGCCATGGATCTGGTGCATGGCGCCAAGCAGGTCTTCGTCATCACCGAACATGTGACCAAGAACGGCGAACCGAAGCTCGTTGAAAAATGCGCCTTTCCGCTGACCGGCGTCGGCTGCATCACCCGCATCTATACCAGCCATGCGGTGATCGACGTGGTGGATGGCCGTTTCGTGCTGCGTGAAAAACTGGCGGCGATGAGCTTCGATGAATTGCAGGCCATGACCGGCGCGCCTCTCCATGTTGACGACGAAGTCGCCGATCTTGTCGCCCCGGAACTGTGAGGAAAAACCGATGACCGATGCATTCATCTGCGACTATATCCGCACGCCGATTGGCCGTTTTGGCGGCGCGCTTTCCTCCGTGCGGGCCGATGACCTCGGCGCGGTGCCGCTGAAGGCGCTTGTCGAGCGTAATCCATCCGTCGATTGGGAGGCCGTCGAGGACGTGATCTTCGGCTGCGCCAATCAGGCGGGCGAGGACAACCGCAATGTCGCGCGCATGTCTCTGCTGCTGGCCGGCCTGCCGGTTTCTGTCACCGGAACCACCATCAACCGGCTATGTGGCTCGGGCATGGATGCCGTCATTGCCGCTGCCCGCGCCATCAAATCGGGCGAGGCGGAGCTGATGATTGCCGGCGGCGTGGAAAGCATGAGCCGTGCACCCTTCGTCCTGCCGAAGGCGGAAAGCGCCTTTTCGCGCAATGCCGAAATGTACGACACGACCATCGGCTGGCGTTTCGTCAACCCGCTGATGAAGGCGCAATATGGCGTCGATTCCATGCCGGAGACGGGCGATAACGTCGCCGTTGACTATCAGGTCTCCCGCGAGGATCAGGATGCCTTTGCCGTTCGCAGCCAGAATAAGGCCGCTGAAGCGCAGGCCAATGGTCGCCTCGATAAGGAAATCGTCTCGGTAACGATCCCGCAGCGCAAGGGCGATCCGCTGGTGGTGTCGAAAGACGAACATCCGCGCGCCACCAGCCTCGAATCGCTCGCTAAGCTCAAGCCGGTGAACAAGCGCGACGGCGCAACGGTGACGGCGGGCAATGCATCGGGCGTCAACGACGGTGCGGCGGCGCTCATCATCGCTTCGGCTGAGGCCGCGAAGAAATACGGCCTGACGCCGATTGCCCGCATTCTCGGCGGGGCAACTGCCGGCGTTCCGCCGCGCGTCATGGGCATCGGCCCGGCTCCGGCCTCGGCCAAGCTCCTGGCGCGGCTTGGTCTGAAACAGGAACAGCTTGACCTGATCGAGCTGAACGAAGCTTTCGCCAGCCAGGGTCTCGCAACGCTTCGCCAACTCGGCATTGCCGATGACGATGCGCGGGTGAATGCGAACGGCGGCGCGATTGCACTCGGCCATCCGCTCGGCATGTCCGGTGCCCGCATTGCCGGCACCGCAGCGCTGGAGCTTTCGCTGACCGGCAAGCGTTATGCGCTTTCCACCATGTGCATCGGCGTCGGGCAGGGCATCGCCGTGGCGCTCGAGCGGGTCTGACGGGGCGCGGCATTCGGCCATCGTGACAACGGTTCGAATGCCGCTGCAGCCATATCTTCACCTATGTCGGCAGGTGCTCAAGAACTCCACGCAGGACTTTCTCGCATTGGGTCCATCCCAACTCCCTCATTCCTGTGCTTGTCACAGGAATCCAGCCGACGCGCGTCTGCGCGGCGAGAGGGGCCTTTTCAGCCCAAAGACTTGGCCTGGCTGGATCTCTGTGACAAGCACAGAGATGAGGGAAGCAACGGCATTCTAAAAAAGGCCGATCTCGTAAATGCTGCGCCCGCCTGACATTCACGTCCAGAGTCTTCTCTGACGAAATCCTCCGACATGCGTTGGATTCCATCATCATTCGTGACATGTTTTGCGAGATATGACAGGAATCTCTCCGTCTACGGGGCACCCATGAAACGTCCGACCATCACAGATGTTGCGACAACCGCCGGCGTCAGCGTCGCAACCGTTGACCGTGTGCTGAACGGTCGCCTGCCGGTGCGGGAGGAAACCTCGCGGCGGGTGTTTGAGGCGGCGGAAAAGATCGGCTTTCATGCCACCAACATCATCCGCCAGCGCATGCTGGCCGATCTGCCGTCCTACAATCTCGGCATCATTCTGCGGAAAGAGCGGCACTCCTTTTACCAGACATTTGCCGATGAGCTTGAGCTTGCGGCGCGCAACGTCAGGGATCGACACCTCAACCTGCGCATTGAATTCGCGCAGTCTGGCGAGCCGAGCGAGCTTGCCGCGCTTCTCACCGGCATGAAAGGCCGCGTCCATGCGGTTGCCGCCACCGGGCCTGATCATCATGATGTCACGGCCGCCGTTGAGGCTTTGAAGGCGAAGGGTATTCCCACCTTTTCGCTGCTTTCCGACTTCGCGCAGGGCGTGCGGGAAGCTTACCTTGGCGCAAATAACATGAAGGTCGGACGCACGGCGGCCTGGATGATCTCGCGGCTGGCGCGCAGCAAGGGCAAGGTGCTTCTGCTGCTCGGCGGCCACCGTTTTCACGGACATTCGCTGCGGGAAACCGGTTTTCGCAGCTATATCAGGGAATATGCGCCGGAATTCGAGGTGATGGACGCGCTGATCACGCTGGAAACGCGGCGGCTGACCTATGAGCTGGTCATGGACACCATCGCCAAACACCAGGATCTCGTCGGCATCTATTGCATCGGCGGCGGCATGGAAGGCGTGATCGAGGCCCTGCAGCAGGAGAACCGCCAGGAAACCATCGTCTGCCTCGTCAACGAGTTGACGCCGGAATCCCGGCAGGCCTTGCTGGAACGGCGCATTACCGGCGTGTTCCAGACACCGCTTCGCGAATTATGCGCGGACCTCCTTGCCACCATGGTTCACACCATCGAACACGGCATGGCGGAAACGCCGGGGCAGAGATTTGTGCCCGCCCATCTGTGGGTTCCTGAGAGCCTTTGATGGTTTGATAGATTCCATCATAAATGCAACGTCTCTTTCTATCAGCCATGATGGTTTTGCCCCTCGAAGACGCGTTGACGCCGGCCCCGGACTAGGACCATGTTGCCGGCATGTGGAGCGGGCAGGAGGCTGATCCACGATAATAATGATGTTTCAAGGTTGCCAAACGCCGCAGATCTCCATCTTCGGCGACCGGTATTCCTTTGCCGGCGATCGGCTGTGGTGCGGTGCGCGCAGAGCCTTGTGGCCGGTGTTTTTCAAGAGTTTCGGAGGAGGACGACATGAAAAGACATTTTGCGATTGCGGCTTTGGCCACCTTGCTGGCGACCACGGCGTCGGCCCAGACCATCGGCGTTTCGATGGCCCTGTTCGACGACAATTTCCTGACCGTGCTGCGCAACGGCATGATCGACTATTCCAAGGACATGAACGGTGTCTCGCTGCAGATCGAGGATGCCCAGAACGATGTCGGCAAGCAGTTGAGCCAGGTGCAGAATTTCGTTGCCGCGGGCGTCGACGCCATCATCGTCAATCCCGTCGATACGGATGCGACGGTGGCGCTTTCGCAGGCGGCCGCCAAGGCCGGCATTCCGCTCGTTTACGTCAACCGCCAGCCGGTCAATCTCGACAGCCTGCCGGAAAAGCAGGCCTTCGTCGCTTCCGATGAAAAACAGTCGGGAACCCTGCAGACGCAGGAAGTCTGCCGGCTTTTGAAGGCGGCGGGCAAGACGGAAGCCAGGGCCGTGGTGATGATGGGCGAACTTTCCAACCAGGCGGCCCGCATGCGGACTGAGGACATCAAGGATGTCGTCGCCACCCCGGATTGCAGCTTCATCAAGCTCGTCGAGGAGCAATCCGCCAACTGGTCGCGCACGCAGGGCTCTGACCTGATGACCAACTGGCTCTCGGCCGGTGTCGAGTTCGATGCTGTGATTTCCAACAATGACGAGATGGCGATCGGCGCGATCCAGTCGCTGAAGGCGGCCGGCCGGCCGATGGACGGCGTCATCATTGCGGGTATCGACGCGACGCAGGATGCGCTTGCCGCCATGGCAGCGGGTGAGCTGGATGTCAGCGTGTTCCAGAATGCCGCCGGGCAGGGCAAGGGCGCGGTGGATGCCGCGCTGAAACTCGCCAAGGGGGAGACGATCGACAAGAAGGTCTTCGTGCCCTTCGAGCTCGTCACGCCCGCGAACCTTAAGGATTATCAAGCGAAGAACTGAGGCCCGCATTCACTGGGAATGCCGGGAATAAACCAGGGCCGCTCGTGAAAAAGCCGGCCAAAGGCCGCGGTCTCTTCTCCCGGACCGCGGTCCACCCTTTCCATAACGAGCTCAACAGATACCGACGACAAGGAAGCGTAAATGCGCATCGCCATCGACCCGTTCATGCACCGCCATCTCAGCCTCGAAGCTCTTCCCGCCAAGGTGCGCGAACTCGGCTACGACTGGATCGAGCTCAGCCCGCGCGCCGATTTCCTCGAATGGTTCAAGGCGCCACGCGTGTTTCCCGAAAGGATCCGCTCGTTCAAGAAGGCGCTGGCGGCTGAAAACGTCAAGATCGCCTCGCTGCTGCCGATGTATCGCTGGGCCTCCAATGACGAGACCGAGCGGCAGGCGGCGGTGAAACACTGGAAACGCGCCATCGAGATCGCCGTCGAACTGGAGGTCGACACGATGAACTCCGAATTCGGCCGTGGCCCGCATCCCGACAAGGGGTCATGTTATTGCTGCCACACCGGCTCGATGATCGAGGCCTGCGAGGATGCCTGGTGGCGCTCCATGGAGGAACTGGTGCCGATCTTCGAGCGGGAAAACATCAACCTGCATGTCGAGCCGCATCCGGAAGACTGGTGCGAGACGCTGCAGCCGGCACTCGATATCATCCGCACCGTCAATTCGAAGAACGTAAAATTCCTCTATTGCGCGCCGCATACATTCTATTTCGGTGATGACACCAAGGCGATGCTGCGTGAGGCGAAGGATGTGCTCGCCCATGTGCATGTGGGCGACACCTTCAATCACAAGGCCAGCTCCGGGCTTCGCTACATTCTCAACCCGCCCGGCACGCAGGCGCGGGTGCACCAGCATCTCAATATCGGCCAGGGCGAAGTGCCATGGGACGACTTCTTCGGCACGCTTTCCGAAATCGGCTTTGACGGCATCATGACCTCCTGCGTTTTCGCCTGGGAGGACAGGGCCGATGAATCGGGCAGGTTCATGTGCGCTGAAATCAACAATTACATCGAAAAATACCGCAAGTGAGGTTTTGAAAATGACTGTGAGAATTGGGGTTATCGGCACCGGCGCCATCGGCCGCGACCATGCCCGACGCATCAACAAGGTCCTTGGCGGCGCGAAGGTCGTGGCGCTGAGCGACGTCAACCGCGCCTCGGCAGAAGCGGTGCGCAATGACATCGCCCCGGATGCGGAAATCTTCGCCACCGGCGAGGAGCTGATCGCGTCACCCGATGTGGATGCAGTGCTCGTCACCTCCTGGGGTGCGACGCATGAGCAATATGTGCTGGCGGCAATCGCCGCCGGCAAACCGTGCTTTTGCGAAAAGCCGCTGGCAACAACGGCGGATGGGGCAAAACGCATTGTCGACGCGGAAGTGGCGCATGGCAGGCGGCTGGTTCAGGTGGGCTTCATGCGCCGCTACGATGCCGGTTATGTCGCGCTGAAACAGGCCGTCGATAGCGGGATCGGCGCGCCGATCATGGTGCACGCCGCTCATCGTAATCCAACCGTTCCGGAACAATATGTCACTCCGATGGCGATCCACGACACGATGATCCACGAGATCGACGTTCTGCGCTGGCTGCTAAACGATGACTATGTTTCGGCGCGCGTTCTCTTCCCCCGTTCGGCGGCGAGAAGCCATGCAAGGCTGAAGGACCCGCAGATCGTCATTCTGGAGACCGCCAAGGGCACGATCATCGACGTCGAGATTTTCGTAAACTGTCATTATGGTTATGATATCCAGTGCCAGGTGGTCGGAGAAGACGGCATTGCCAGCCTGCCGGAACCCATGTCCGTCCAGACGCGGCTTGGCGCCAAGCTGCAGAACGATATCCTCACCGACTGGAAAGACCGCTTCATCGCCAGCTATGATGTGGAGTTGCAGGATTTCATCCATGCGGCGGCGAAGGGGACGGCATCGGGACCTAACTCCTGGGACGGCTACGTCGCCGCCATCACCTCCGACGCCTGCGTCGCCGCGCAGGAAACCGGGGGTGCTGCGGTCGCCATCGACCTTCCCGCGCGTCCCGCCCTTTATCAGTGAGGATCTCATGCGTTTTGCCATCAATCACATCACCGCGCCAAAACTCTCCCTCGAAGACTTCTTCGCGACAGCCCGCAATCTCGGCCTGACCGAAGTCGAAATCCGTAACGATCTGCCTGATATCGTCGGCACGGTGGACCCGGCGGCCGTGAAAGCGGCGGCCGAAAAGGCGGGCGTGACGATCATCTCGATCAACGCGCTTTATCCCTTCAACGTCTGGTCGGGCGACCTGCCCGCGCGGGCCGTTGCCATGGCTGATTATGCCGCGGCAAGCGGTGCGAAGGCGCTCGTCATGTGCCCGCTCAACGACGGCACGGCAGTCTCATTCGATGATCTCGTGGCCGCGCTGAAGGCCATGAAGCCGATCCTTGAGGAACGCGGGCTGACCGGCCTTGTCGAACCGCTCGGCTTCCCGGTCTCGTCGCTGCGCACCAAGGCGGAGGCCATCAAGGCCATCAAGGCCATCAACGCGGCAGGCTGCGGTGATGTCTACAGGCTGGTGCACGACACCTTCCACCACCATCTTGCGGGAGAAACGGAGTTCTTCCCCGAACGCACCGGCCTCGTTCACATCTCAGGCGTTGTTGATCCGACCGTCTCCGTCGCCGACATGCTGGACGCCCACCGTGTTCTGGTCGATGGTGGCGACCGGTTGGAGAATATCACGCAGATAAGGGCGCTTGAAGCGGCGGGATATGATGGCCCTTATAGCTTTGAGCCTTTCGCGACGGAAGTTCACGAGCTGGAAGACCCGGTGGCTGCCGTCAAGGATAGCATCGGCCATATCTCCCAGGCGTTATGACCGCCTTGCCGTTCGCGGTGAACCGCGGGCGGCGCTGCCACTTAAAGACAAACGGTCGGCAAAAAACACAGAGAAATCAATTCCGCTTTTACGGATGATGCTGTAGTCTTCCAGCGATAAAACAGAGCATCAATCAGGCTCGGGTATTCTTGAAATCAACTGCTTTGCGCCGGTTTCTTGCCCGCCCTATCCTTAGAAGAGTGGTTGAATTTCCCTTATATGAAAATAGACAGGAAAACGACGCTTAAGGATGTGGCGCGGGAGGCGAATGTTTCGCTGAGCACGGCTTCGCACGCCATCAACGGCACGGCAACCTTGACCACGCAGGTTCGCGAGCGGGTGCTGGAGGCGGCGCGTGCGCTTGGTTATCTTGAAAGCCGCCGGCAGAAGGCGACCATCGCCACCTTGCGCGTCGTGCTTCTCGCCATGACCAATGACGCTGCGCCGCAAAGCGATCTCAACATGGTCAGCTGGACGATGCTGAACGGCTTCCGGCGTGAATGCGAGCGGCGTGGCATTCGCATCGTTCCCTATGTCAGCACGACGAGCAGGCTTGATCCTGTCGCGGTGGCGGCGGCGGCGGATGCCGACAATGTTGATGGTATCGTGGTCCTGAACGATGACAGGCCGCAACTGGTGCAGGCGCTGTCTGCGCTTGCGCGGCCAGTGGTGCTGATCAATGGCGAGGACCCGGCCATGATCGTCGATACGGTGACGGCGGAAAACCGTTTTGGCGCGCGTCTCGGCATCGAGCACCTGCTTTCCCTCGGTCATCGCAATATTCTGCACATCACCTGGAAGGGCCGCACGACGATCCGCCGCCGTTACGATGGTTATAGTGACGCGTTTCTGGCGGCTGGATTTCCGGTGCCCGCCGACATGGTGGTCGAGGTGGAAAGCTATGAGCCGGAATGGGGCGAAGCTGCCATTCGTCGTTTGCTGACCGAGGAGCGTCCGCTCAGAAACGCCACGGCGATTTTCTGCGCTGCCGACAATCTGGCGCTTGGCTGCCTGAAAGCCCTGACGGAAGCCGGAATCCGGGTGCCCGATGACGTATCCGTGCTGGGTTTCGACGACATCATGCCGGCCGCCTTCAGCGCGCCGCCGCTCAGCACCATTCAATTACCCGCCGACAGGCTCGGCGGTGCGGCACTTTCCCTGCTGGAGCAGCGGCTTGTCGCCGCCGATCCGACCCGCCCGGCGCATCGGCTGGAACTCGGCTGTCGCCTTGTGCTGAGAGGCAGCATCGCGCCGCCGCCGAAGTAGCTGCCTTGCCGCTCAGTCTGGTGGCAGAATGTCTTTGGACAGCTAAATTTCCACCCGTCATTCCGGCCTTGAGCCGGAATCCAGCCGACGCGCGTCTGCGCGGCGAAGAGAGTCCGTTCAGCCCAAGGACTTGGGCTGGCTGGATACCGGCTCAAGGCCGGTATGACGGGGTGAGGGTGGCGCCCTACAATGTCGGCAACCGTTGATGGGCTGTAAGGCAAAGCGCCCCACGCACCGCCGTCACTTCATCCCGGTCCCAGCAATTCCCGTTGTGATGTAGCGCTGCAGGAACAGGAACACGACGGTGACTGGCGCGAGACTGAGGAAGGTCATGGCGAGAATATAGTGCCATTGCACCGAGAACTCACCCTGGAAGGCATTTAGCCCCACCTGCAGCGTGAAGTTTTCACGGCTGCTGAGAACGATCAGCGGCCAGAGGAAGTCGTTCCAGCGCCACAGCACCGAGAAGATCGCGAGAACCGCAAGGGCAGGCGCCGTCAGCGGCAGGATGATGCGCCAGAAGATGCGGAATTCGCTGGCCGCATCGACGCGCGCGGCCTCGATCAGCTCGTCGGGAATGGTCAGCATATATTGCCGGAGCAGAAACACGCCGGTCGGCGTCGCGACCGTCGGGATGATGACGCCCCAGAGATTGTCCACGAGGCCGACGCCGACGATGACCAGATAGGCCGGCACCATGACGACGGTGAGCGGGATCATCAGGGTGGAGATGATCAGAACGAAGATCGCCTTCTCGCCGCGAAAACGGTATTTCGACAGCGCAAAGGCGGCCATGGCGTTGACGATCAGCGTCAGGACGGTTGCGACGAAGGTGACGAAGACCGAGTTCTTGAGGAAGGTCAAAAAGCTAAAGCGGGTCAGCGGATCGGTAAAGTTCTCCGTCGCGATGGTCAGTTTCTGAACCGGCGTTATTTCCCGCGTGTCGACGCTGACGGGTGGGCCGGGATTGGCGGGGTCCACCATCTGGGCTTTGAGGCCGATGCGGCGGACCATGGCCATTTCCCGCTCCATGCCGTCGATGGGGGCTTTCCAGAGGCTGAGCGGCTTGTCGTAACCCTGCACTTCCACCTGCACGGCGGCGCGCGGCAGAAGGCTCGGCGGAAACCGGGTGATCTCGGCTTCCGGTTTCAGCGATGACATGGCGGCCCAGACGACCGGGATGAGGACGGCGAGCGTGCCGCCAATGAGCCAGACCCAGGACAGGATATCGGTGAGGCCGATCCGGCCGGGGCGGCAGGTGCGCGTGAGGAAGGAGACGGCGTTGGACATGGTCAGGACTCCATCTTTTTGCCGAGGCGCAGTTGCACGAGGGTCAGCGCGAGAAGTACGAGGCCCATGAGAACCGATGCGGCGGAGGCAAGGCCGAACAGCCTGAGATCGCTGCCGAAGGCCATCTGGTAGATATATTGCACGACGAATGTATTGGCCGTTCCCGGCCCGCCGCCATTGGTCAGAACCCAAGCTTCATCAAAGATTTGCACCGATCTGATCATCAACAGGATGAGCACGACGAGCAGGTTCGGACCGAGAAGTGGCAGGGTGATGCGGAAAAGCGTGCGCCGGGGTGACGCGGCATCGATGGCGGCGGCTTCATAAAGGTCCTTCGGGATGGCCTGAAGGCCGGCGAGCAGGATGAGCGTATAAAAGCCCATATGGAACCAGACCGAGACCACCACCACGAAGAAGCGCGACCAGCCGACATCCAGCAGGAAGATTTCCGGCGGCACACCGAGCATCTGCAGGAAGGCGTTCAGCAGGCCGTTGCGGTCTAGGAACCATTTCCAGATGAGGCCGATGACGACGGGCGACAGCAGGACCGGGTAAAAGAACATGGCGCGGAAGAAACCGCGCGCGGCAATCGCCCGGTTGAGGATGAGGGCGGTGATGAGCGCGACCAGCAGCGTGGCGACGACGTTGAAGCCCACGAACCACAGCGTGTTCCAGATCGCGGTCCAGAACAGCGATTCCCGGCAGCTTCCGGGGTCCATGTAGCTCTGGCAATCGAGCAGCTTGCCGAAATTCTCCAGCCCGACGAAGGGGCGGTCGGTGATCAAAAGTTCGGTGCCGCCGGTGAAGGCGTAACCGACGGCAATCGCAATCGGCAGGAAGGTGAAGATGCCGAACAGGACGAGGTTCGGCATCAGGAAAATATAAGGCATGCGCTTTTTGCCGATCACGCGCTCGATGAAGTTGAGCGGCACTTCGGCGATCGCCATCACGGCGTCGAGCGCACGGTCGGACAGTCTGGCAAGCTTCTGATTGGCCATGCTACCCTCTCCCCTGGCTGTTGAGACGCGGCAATGCCAGTTCCGTTACGGGATCAAAGACATGCACCTTTTCCCGCGCCGGCATGATCTTCAGCACCGAGCCGGAAGCCGGCGCAAAATGGCCCGCCTGATGCACGATGATCTGCTCTTTCTGGCCCTGAAGATTGCCATAGAGATAGGTCTCGGTGCCGAGGCTTTCGTGGTACTGCACCTCGAAGGGCAGGCCTGCATTGTCGGTGATGGTGAAATGCGAAGGGCGTATGCCCGCCAGAACGGCCTGTCCGGGAGATACCTCACCCGGTTCGACGAGGCAGGGCAGGGATACGCCGTATCCGGGGTCGATGGCGATGTTGCCGTCGCTGTCCCTGGTAATTGTGCCCTTGAGAATGTTCATACGCGGCGAACCGAGGAAACCGGCAACGAAGAGGTTGCGCGGATTGTCGAAAAGCTGGAGCGGGCTGCCCACCTGCTCGATGCGTCCGGCGCGCAGCACCACGATCTTGTCGGCCATGGTCATGGCTTCCACCTGATCGTGGGTGACATAGATCATCGTCGTCTTGATATCGCGATGCAGGCGGGTGATTTCGGCGCGTGTCTGCACGCGCAGCGCCGCGTCGAGGTTCGATAGCGGCTCATCGAACAGGAAAATATCCGGTTCGCGCACGATGGCGCGGCCGATGGCGACGCGCTGGCGCTGGCCGCCGGAAAGCTGCTTCGGCTTGCGGTCTAGATAGGGCTCGATGGCGAGCATGCGCGCCGCCTCGTTGATGCGGCTTTCGATTTCCGCCCGCTTGAAACGCAGGTTTTCCAGACCGAAGGCAAGGTTCTTGCGCACGCTCATATGCGGATAAAGTGCGTAAGACTGAAAGACCATGGCGATCTTGCGCTCGGCCGGCGACAGCGCGCTGACATCGCGCCCGCCAATGCCGATGGTGCCTGACGTGACATCCTCAAGGCCGGCGATGATGCGCAGCAGTGTCGATTTTCCGCAGCCCGAGGGGCCGACAAAAACGACGAATTCGCCGTTTTCGATCTGAAGATCGATATCATGCAGCACATGAACGGCGCCGAATGCCTTGTTGAGATTTTCGAGTTTCAGACTTCCCATCACCTGCTCCCTTCGCACAAGTTCGTCGTCGCGACGATCTCTTGGCTGTTCCAGCCCTCGGGCAAGGGCGTCGTTCTTTTAATGGCGACATCGCGCGCCGCAAATCCTTCCACGCCGGCAAGATAGACCGCAGGCATTCCGCCGGGATAATCCTCCATTCCGACGATCCTGCCTTCGGCATCCCGCGTCCAGGCATTGGCGCGGCCGGCGGCGTCTGGACTTGGCGCAATATCCGCATTGGTCGGGCGCAGATCATATTGCAGGCCGGTGCCGAGCTTGCCGGGCTGCTGCGACAGCGTGATGCGCTCCAGCCGGACATTGTGGATACCGGCCTTCGATGTGGCGACGAGATTGACCGCGCCTTCCATCGAACCGCTCAAGTCTTCCACGACCAGATTGTCGACGCTGCCGGCCTGACGCTCGGGGCGGCGGTCGACGACGGTCACGGTGACCGCTTCACCCGAACCCCAGAAGCCGCCCGGCGTTTCGTGGCACTGGGCCTCGATCCGTGAAAAGCGGATATTGCGCATCGCGCCGCCATCGCGGGAAAACAGGCCGATGCCGCGATTGGACTCGATGATTTTGCAATCCTCGAACACCACATTGGTGAAATCACCGAAGGATTCCGTGCCGAGCTTCAGGGCGCAGCTGACGCTGGAAACGGTGCAACGGCGAACTGTGATGTCATCGCAGATGCCCACCGCTTTGCCGTCCGGCCCGGCGCTGGTCTTCAGGCAGATGCCGTCATCGGCGGTGGAGATGAAGCAATCTTCGATCAGCGCGCGCCGGCAGGCATCCAGCACGATGCCATCCGTATTGGGCAGGCGGCGATCGTTTTCGATGCGCAGATTGCGGAAATGAAGGTCTTCGCAATCGACCATATGCAACGTCCACATCGGCGAGCCACTGACGGAGAGGTTTTCAAGGCGCACGTTGCGGCAGGACTCCAGCACCATTACACGCGGTCGCCTTGCGGCCGGGATATAGGTTCCCATGGCCTCGTCATCGCCTGTGATGAAGTTCTCGCCGCCGGCCTCGATGCGACCGGGGCCGGTGACGGTGATATCACTCGCCCCCTTGGCGATGATCATGCCACGGTTGGACTCCTCGGCGATCACCGAAACCGTTGTATGGGCATAGGCCTCGTAGTCGGAAATGGGGGCGAGCACCGCGTCTTCGGCAAGGCGCAGTTCCACGCCGCTCTTGAGCTGCAGGCCGCCGCTGACATGGCGACCGGCCGAAAGCGACACGCGACCACCGCCGGCAGCCGAGACCGTATCGATCGCCCGCTGGATGTTGGCCGTGGCGTCTTGGCCACCGGCCGCGATGGTGATATCTGATTGCGCGCTCATGATACCTGCGGCCTTTTCAGGAACACGTCGATCAGCAACAGCATCGTCAACGCCTGCCCGTAGGGCGTGGGCAGATTGGGAATGCGGCGGTAGAAATCGAGATCGTGGCCCATCGGCGTGCCGTCGGAAACGCCGTGGACGACGCCTTCGTCATCGATATTGCCGAGCACCGCCTTCAACGCTCGTTCCGCATGCGGCCGGTTTTCTTCGCCGAGAATGCCGGCCTCGATGCCGCGCAGAATGCCATAGGCGATACCGGCGGTGGCTGATGTTTCCACCGGGGAGGTCGGGTCATCGAGCAGCGTGTGGAACATGCCGTCCTCGCGCTGATATTGCCTGAGCGACCGCACCTGGCTTGCCAGCACATTGGCGAGGAAACGCCTGTCCTTTTCGCCAAGCGTCGGCACCAGTTCGAAAAGCTCGGGAATGGCGACGGTGATCCAGGAATTGCCGCGTGCCCAGAAGGCGTCAGCGAAATTATGGCGTCCGTTGAAGGTCCAGCCGTGATACCAGAGCCCGGTGACGGGGTCCGAGAGATAACGCGTATGGATCATGAACTGGTAAACCGCCTCGTCGATCCAGTCCTGACGTTTGCAGACAACGCCGGCGCGGGCGAGGAACAGGCATGCCATGAACAGCGTATCGTCCCAGAGTTCGCCCTCATTCAGCCGCTCCTTGACGACATGCTGGAAGCCGCCATCTTCGGTTTTCGGCAATTGATGCACCAGCCAGTCGGCCCAGTCCTCCACCAGCGCCCGGAAATCCGGCCGGTCGACATGTTCGGTAAGGATGACAAGCGGCAGCATCGGAGCGGAGCTGTTGATCTGGCGCGGCGGCAGGCCACGTTCGATCTGCCAGCCATACCATGTCACGAGGTCGTCCAATGCCTTCCGGTCGTTGGCGGCAAGCGCCCGGCGCAGGAAACCGTAAAGGCCGACGCCCACTTCCCAGTCCCATTCGTCGAACTGGATCTTGCCATCGGAACTGCCGCTGACCAGACCTTCCTGAATGCCCTTGAGGCGGCTGAAGGCGGCGGCGACATTGTCGATCGTCGTCCTGAGAGTGTCATTTTCCATGCTTGGCTGGTTCATCTGTCAATTCCGCTTAGGAGTAGAAGGGCTGTGCTGTGCCGCCCGATGCGGGATCGGCACTGTCGAAGGTAATTTCCGGCTGGGGCTGCTCGTGGTCGAAAGCCAGAGCCTGCCCGCCAATGGTGAATGCGCCGTCCCAGCTGAGGGCAACGTCGGGCCCGCCCGGCGGCGTGGCAGACAGCAGACGTTTGTCGGCATCGAACCTGACCTGCGTGGCGAGAATTTTTGCTTGGAAGCGGGCGAAGGCCTCCGCGTCGCCGCATCCGATGACGCCGATCCAGCCCGCGCTGCGACCGGCGGACCGGATTTCGCGCCCGGCTGTCGCGCCGGTGGTGATCGTCTCAAAACCGTTTGTCGCATGAAGTGCTGCAAAGCCGCGGCCCGAGCGGGTGATGAGCCAGTTACCTTCCGTCAGCACCTCGTCCAGCCCGTCGCGCCCGAGATAGGCGTGGGTCCAGTCGATGCGATGACCGTCCGTGTCGAATATCATCATTGCCAGATCGCGGTGCTGCGCCACGCGTGGCAGGATGCCGCTGCCCGCCCAGTAGGAAGGGCGCTGCGTTCCCCACGGATCGTCTTCGCCCGGATGGTTGACCCACAACCGCGCCATCGGATGGCTGCCCAGCTTGATGTCCATGACATGCTGCTGGTGGCCTTTACGGCCCGTCTTGTGGTCCACCACGGTCGAAAGCTGGGCCGCCTCGTTCTTGAAGAGTACGAGCTTGCCGGGCTCAAGACCCTGCGCGTAACGCGCCTCGACCATGCGGCCGCTCGCCAGCTGCGAAAGGGCGGAAAGATGCGGCGGTGGCACATAGTCACCGCAGCAGAACATCGGCAACGAGGCGACGCCATTGTTGAGCCAGCCCTGACCGAAGGCGACCTGCGCAAACGGCGCCAGTTCCGTCAGCGGCCCGGCGCGCAGCTCCTTGTCATAGGCTCTTCCCTGTGAGCCGGAGGGAACGCCGCCAAGTGTGTGCAGCGCGATCATCTCGAAAATCAGATCGAGCTGGTGGCGCGCGCGTGCTGCGAGTTCCGGGCCCGCCCAATGTTCGATGGCGAGGAGGCCGATGAAATCCACCGGATAATAGGCGGCCGAGTTCCATTCGGCGAGACCATGCGCCTCGACGCTGTCGAACCAGCGCTCCAGCCGGGTCGCGGCCAGCGCCGCCTGCTCCCGGCCGGTGCGCCCGGAGGCGGTGAAGGTGGCGTCCGGCAGATAATCCCCCGCGAGCAGCTGGCTGGTGTGGAAGCACAGAACGTGGTTTTCGCTCCAGAACCACATGACATCGTTGCCGGGTTCATCCACCCAGTAGCGATAGGAGAGGATCGAGGTGTTGATCCGCTCAAGCACCTGAGGGGGAAGCCGGTCACCATAGGCGCGCACCAGCCAGAGAAGCGGCACCAGCACGAAATCGGAGCAGTCCTCCCGCCGGTCGATGGACCGCAGCGTTGCGTCGACGATGCCGGAAATCGTCTCCATGTCATCACTGCCGGTTGCGACCATCGCCAGCGCGCGGCCGATGCGCCATGCGCCGAAGCGGGCGCTGAAGGACAGCGCCGCCTTCTTTCGCCCGGCAATATCGGCCTCGGCCGGTTGTGGCGCCAAATCGTGCATGAAGGCTGCGTCGATGAGGCGTGTCACCGTTCCGGCGCCCGAACCCATGGTGATCCTGACGCCATGATATCCGTCCGAAATGCCCGTGGTTTCGGGGACCAATAGGGTGGATTGCCCGGCTTTGAGCACGGTATCCACCTCGGCAAGGGCGGCGCGCTCATGGCCGTGGCTTTTGACCGCGATGTGGACGGCCAGGTCACTCGTCGGTGCTGCCCCGAAGACCAGCTCAAGGGCTGCGCCGGCAAAGACGTCGCGCGCCGGGCGAACATCGCGCACCAGTGCGGCAAGACGCTTCGTTTCCTCCCGGTCGAGCGGCACGGGCAGCACGACAGTCAGCGGCGTGGCGTCAATAAGCTCGAGCTCGAAGAACCAGATGATGTCCCGTTCCGCCAGGTCTTCGCACAGCAGCAGCACCTCGTTGTCACCGGCCTTGAGGTCGAGTGTGATATCGCGGCTCGCTTCGACATTGCGGATGAAGGGCTCAAAACGAACCTGCTCGACACCGCCGACCCAGATGCGCACGCCGCCGCAGGTGCGCAGCCTGAAATGCGCCTGTCTTGCGGCGTCGCTGCGGAACGTGCCCTTCAGCCAGCGCTGAACATGGGTGGGGACATGCCAGAAACCGGTGAATTCGACGCGGCGGTTGGAGCCGGGCAGGTTGAGATGGGACACCGTAAAGGCAGCAGTGTCAGGCGTGATGTCGCGTCCGATCATCGTCTGCTGGAAGGCCTTGCGGCAGGGCAGGTCGCCCACATCCACGAAGCCGTTGACGAAACGGTAATTGACCCGGTCTTCTGCCGGCGCGGGCACGCCCGGAAACGATGTCTCCACCAGATTGGAGACGATCCAGGCGGTAACCGTTTCGCCTTCAGCGACGGTATATGTCGGCTGAGACGCGGCCGCCGCAAATGGTCCATCAGTCATAATGGATCGCCTCCCTTCGATCTTTATGAAATTATTTTCACAAATCAGTTTTTTGCGTTTCTGCGTTGATTTGTGCGATTTAGCCAAAACAAACAGCTTGACGTTTATTCTGTCAAGTCGCAAAACAGGATAAATCGAATTAAGAAGAGGAGCTTCCATTCGATTTAGTGAAAAAGTTTTCATTGGGAGGATGAGTATGGTGAAATTGTTTTCGGGCGTCAGCGCCCTCGTGATGGCGTCTATCGCGGGTCTTTCGGCCGCGCAGGCAGAGACCAGAACGATCACGTTCCTTTTTACGGATGACGACCAGGGT
The DNA here is from genome assembly GCF_018873185.1 of Rhizobium sp. X9. Taxonomy (NCBI): domain Bacteria; kingdom Pseudomonadati; phylum Pseudomonadota; class Alphaproteobacteria; order Hyphomicrobiales; family Rhizobiaceae; genus Rhizobium; species Rhizobium sp. X9. The sequence goes on from NZ_CP071312.1 coordinate 2,204,307, forward strand.
TATGTGCAGCGCATGTCGGAACTCAGCAAGGAGTTCGAGGCGGCCAATCCCGGCGTGAAGATCAACTTCGTGTCTTCTGGTTATGATGCCGTGTCCAAGCAGCTGCCGGTGCAGCTGGCGGTGGGCGAGGGCCCTGACATCGCCAAGATCACCGACTGGCAGCTTGCGCCCTATTATCTCGACATGCGCCCCTATATGAAGGATGCGGATGGCTTCGCAAAGTTGCACGGCTCCAGCCTCGAGCAGCTGCGCCTGCCCGGTGTCAATGACCCGAAGTCGATCAATGGTTACATGGCGTCGCAGACGCTCAACCTGCCCTTCGTCAACAAAACGCTGTTCGAGCAGGCGGGTGAGCCCTTGCCAGCCCCGACCGCGAAGTTCGGTGAAATTGTCGAGGCATCCGCCCGCGTCGCCAAGGCGACCGGTGTGCAGATCCCCTTTACCATGGACCGCTCCGGCCACCGCTTCTCCGGTGGCGCCTTCGCCTATGGCGCGACCTATGTGAAGGACGGCAAGTTCAGCTTCCCCGACGATGCGGCGAAAAAATACATCGCCGATATCTTTTCGTGGACGCAGAACGGCAGCTTCCCCAAGGAAATGTGGGGTGCCGCGGGCGGTTCGCAATACAAGAACATGGGTGACGAGTTCGTTAACGGCAATGTCGTGACCTATCTGGCCGGCAACTGGATGGTCAATCCGTTTCAGAACAAGATCGGCGACGCCTTCGAATGGACGGCGATCAATGCGCCCTGCGGTGAGGCCGGATGCTACGCCATGCCCGGCGGCACCGCGATCGTCGGCTTCAAGCGCACCAAATATCCGGAGGATGTCGCCCATTTCGTCGAATTCCTCGGCTCCGAGAAAGTGCAGCGCGAAATCGCCGAAAACTACGTGGTCCTGACGGGTGCGGAAATCGTCGATCCGCAATACAAGCTGAAGAGCGAAGACGCCAAGGCTGCAATGAAGGTCTTCCTCGACAACAAGAAGAACGTGCCCCAGGCCGCCCGAGACTTCGAACGCGCCAAGGGCGGCAGTGCCATGTACCAGCAGATTGTGCAGCGCATGAGCCAGCTCATCGTCGGCGAGTTGACGATCGACCAGACCTACAAGGTTCTGGAGGATGACGTCGCCAAGATCAACGAGGCTGTCGCGGTCAAGAAGTGACGGGCCGGCCATCCGCTTGGGTGGAGTAACGCAGCGATCAACGATGTGCCCGGAGCAGGTCGCCGGGCATATCTGCCGCTTCTTTCAGGACGGGTATGTGAGGCCAGTCTATACCGGCTCTGTATCGTCCGTGGTGGTCGAATAGGCGGTGGGTCAAGCCCACCCCTTCAGCGCCCTTCCTGAATAATAGCTGGGTGTCGTGGCACGGTAGATCGGGATGCTGGCGGCGCCGAGATGCGGCAGGTCGCTCATCATCGATTTGCGTATTTCCGGGGGCTCCACGAAAAAATCCTCGCCGAGCATTTCCAGCGAACCGATGCGCTGCACGATGTGCTCAAGAACCCAGTCGGGGAGCGATCCGCCAAATATGATGGCGCCGGGGTCCATCGTTCGGGCGACTGTCAGTGAGAGCAGACGAAGCTGATCCGTTGCCCGTTCCAGCCACGAAGCCACGGCGGGATGGTCGCAATAGCTCTCGTCGATGTCTTTCAGTCGCTTTATGCCTATTCCGCTGGCGGCCAGCGTGTCGCACAGGTCCTGGCCCGAGGGGCGTGGATGGGACTTCGGAAACAGGCCGCCAAATTCGCCGGCATTGCCGTTGGTGCCGCGATAGAGATGGCGCTGCACGACCAGTGCGCCGCCGATGCCGTAAGTCAGCCAGATCATCGCGAAATTGCGGATATTTCGACCCGCACCGTAATACAGTTCTGAAAGTATGACGGTATTGCCGTCATTTTCATGAAAGACCGGGAAATCGAAATAGGGCTGGAAGTCCTTGTCGACGTCGATGTCGCGCCAGCTTTCGAACTGCTTGATACGGAAGACATGGCCGCGATCCCGTTTGAAGTGGCCGGGAAAGCTAATGCCGCAGCCGAGCACATCCTTCTTCTTGATCTTTGCTTTTTCAAGCACCTGCCGGGCGGCGGCCTCGGCCATCTCCATGATGTGCTCGAAACTGTGCCCTTCGAGCTCGGACCTGATTTCCTGCCTTATCGTGCCGTTGAGATCGGCCACGCAGACACGCAGATCGTCTGGGTTGAAGTAGACCCCAAGTGTGAACAGCCCGTTCGGATTGATTTCGATGGCGGTGGATGGTTTTCCCCGTTTGCCGTCATTGCGCGCTTCCTCCGCTTCGACGATGAGGCCGGATTCCAGAAGGTTTGCCGTCAGGCGGGTGAGGGTCGGTGCGGAAACATCCATCTCGCGCGCCAGTTCAATGCGCGACATGCCTCCCTTGCCGCGCAAAATTTCGAGCAGGCGCCGTTCGTTGTAGCCGAGGTCGATCAAACAAGTCTCCCACGAGAAGTTACGCCGGATGATTAGCGCAAATCGCGCGATTGTACACCTTGTTTTCCCGTAGAAGCTGCCGTCGGGAGTGGGTGGGTGTGCATGTCGATCATAAAATATTCTGGTTTTTCAGGTGGATATTTTATTTTCGTTTTCAAAATAAATTTCGGCTTGACTAATTAATTTACGTAAAGAAAATAAATGACAGACAGCAGGTGGCGACAGGCAAAATCAATAAGAAATCATGTCGCAGGGCCTCGTCTGTCAGGGAACAAAAAACGGAGCCCCTTATGCGTCAATCATGCACTATTTTCGCGCGCCTTTTTGCCGGCGCAACCTTCCTTGCCAGCGCGGCCTTCGCTCACGCGGAAGGCACAGTCGTTGTCTATTCTGCCGCACCACAGCAGCTCATGGATGAGTTGCTGCCCATGTTTGAAAAGAAAACCGGCACCAAGGTCGAGCTTGTCAAAGCCGGATCCGGTGAGCTGATGAACCGGATCAAGGCGGAGAGCGGCAAGGCGGCAGGCGACGTGATCTGGAGCGTCGATGGCACGGTCATCGATTTTTCTGCAGACCTTTTCGAACCTTACAAGCCTGTCGAGGCCGCATCGATCAACGCTGCCTTTACACCAAGCGCCAACTGGGTGCCCTTTACGGCTGTCGTTACCGCCTTCATCGTCAACAAGGAGGCGCTGAAAGGCGCGCCGGTTCCGACCTCCTGGGCCGATCTTGCAAAGCCTGAATATAAGGGCCTGATTTCCTCGGCCAGAGCCGATCAATCCGGCTCCGCCTACATCCAGATGGCGACGGTGTTGCAGGATTTTGACAGCGAGGAGAAGGGCTGGGAAGTCTATACCGGCATTCTCGGCAACTCCGTTCTTTCCACCTCTTCAGGCGCAGTTCCACGTTTCGTCAATGATGGCGAGCAGGCGGTCGGCATTACGCTCGAAGATGCCGCCCTGCGCTACAAGCTCGGCAGCGCCCCGGTAGAGATCGTTTATCCGAAAGAGGGTACGGCAATCGCGCCTGACGGCATGGCGCTCGTGAAGGGTGCGCCGAACGCTGAAAACGGCAAGGCCTTCATCGATTTCATCGTTTCCAAGGAAGCGCAGGAAGTCGTGGTGAAAGCCGGGCGTCGCTCGGTCAGAACCGATGTTCCGGCCAATGCGGCCCTTGTTCCCCTGTCCGATGTTCCGGATGCGAAATACGACTTCAAATGGGCTGCGGATAACCGCTCGCGCCTGATGGAAAAGTGGAACGAGATCCTGCTCGACGTTCAGTAAGACATTGCCGGGGGCGGTGCAGTCCGCCGTCCCCACATTATCTCATTCACATCCGCATTTTCGTTCCGTCCCCGTGGTCGTGTGCCGCGCAGGATTTGTCATGGAGCAGCACATGGCCGCCGTAGAAATTACCAGCATCAAGAAAAGTTACCGGGATGTCGTTGCACTCTCCGACATCAATATCTCCATTCCTTCCGGCTCGTTTTTCACGCTTCTCGGACCGAGCGGTTGCGGCAAGACGACCCTTCTGCGCACGATTGCCGGTTTTCATCAGCAGGATAGCGGCAGTATCAGCATCGAAAGACAGGCGATCGAACATGTGCCCGCCCATAAGCGCGATGTCGGCATGGTCTTTCAGGACTATGCGGTGTTTCCGCATATTTCGGTATTTGACAACATTGCCTTCGGTCTGAAACAGCGCAAGGCGTCTTCAGCCGAGATCCGCGAACGGGTCGGCAAGATTCTCGATGTCGTGCAGCTTGCTCCATACGCCAAGCGTATGCCGCACGAACTCTCCGGCGGCCAGCAGCAGCGTGTGGGTCTCGCGCGCGCACTCGTCATCAACCCGAAAGTGCTGTTGATGGACGAACCGCTGTCCAACCTCGACGCCAAACTTCGCGTGGATCTGCGGCGGGAACTGCGTGAGATCCAGCAGGCGATGAACATTACTACCGTCTATGTCACGCATGATCAGGAGGAGGCGCTTGCCATGTCCGATCTGGTTTGCGTCATGTATGGCGGCGTCATTCAGCAGGCTGCACCACCCTGGGAAGTCTATAACAATCCTGCCAACCGCTTCGTCGCGTCCTTCGTGGGAGCAAACAACTTCCTGACGCTTGACCGCGCGGGCGGGCAGACATCCATTTCCGGCCACAAGGTGGCACTGCCGCAGGCAGATGCGATTTCCCCGGAGCGGAAGATCGTCGCCGCCATCCGCCCCGAGGCTATTGCCGTCGGTCCCTCCGCGATTGATGGTCATGAACGCATTGAACTGCCTGTGACCATAAGGCAGGTCAGCTTCACCGGTCGTGAGATGAACGTTGCCGCCGTGCTGTCGTCGGGTGAGGAGATCGAGGCGATCACCAAGCCATCGCCGGAGATCATCGCGCTTCAGCCCAACCAGAAGACCACTTTTTCCTGGCGCACGGCCGATGCAAAGCTGTTCGGCGAAGGCACAACCGGGGAGCGCCTGTCATGACCGATATGACTGCGACTGCAACTCCCGGCGGTTTCCGCCTGCGACTGCCGGGTTTCTGGACAAGCGTGACGGTATTCGCCGTTATCCTGCTGGCGGTCTTCCTGATCCTGCCGATTTTCAGCGTGTTCTTCATCAGCTTCTTCGATGCCAAAACCGGTGCTTTCGGCTTCGGAAACTATGTGCAAGTGCTGACGCGGCGTTTCTACACCGTGGCATTGTGGAACACGCTTGTCATCGGTGTGCTCGGCATGCTGGGGGCCTGCCTTCTCGGTATTCCGCTTGCCTTTTGCACGTCCCGTTACCGCATCAAGGGACGTACTTTCATCGCTACCTTCGCGGTGCTGGTTCTCTGCGCACCGCCGTTCATCGGCGCTTACGCCTGGATCATGCTGTTCGGCGCCAACGGCGCGGTCACCAATCTCCTGTCCTTCGCGGGCATTTCACTGCCGACGATCTACGGGATCCCGGGCATCGTGATGGTTTTCAGCCTCAAGTTCTTCCCCTACATCTTTCTGATGACGGAAAATGCGCTGAACACCATCAACAAGTCCTATGAGGACGCGGCGGAAAACCTCGGCTGCACGGCGTTCCAGCGGTTCCGCAAGATCACCCTGCCGCTGGTCTTTCCGGCAGTCAGCACCGGCGCGATCATCTGCTTCGTGCTGTCCATCGCCGACTTCGGAACGCCGGCAATCCTCGGCAAGGGCATCAGAACGCTGTCGACCATCGCCTATGCGCAATACACCTCCGAAATGGCGGGTACGCCGACCATGGCGGTGACGATTTCCATGGTGATGATTGCGATTTCCATGGCGGCACTTCTGTTGCAGCGGCACATTCTTGCCAAGCGTCGCTATGCCAGTTCGCTGACCAACCGGCCGGTAAAGCAGTCCATGCGCCCGCTGAAGTCTTTCATCGTGCACGGCTTCTGCTATCTGGTCGTCTTCATCGCCATGCTGCCGTCGCTCACGGTCATCTACACCTCGTTCCTCGCAACCAGCGGTCCCGTCTTCACGGGTGGTTTCGGGTTGGACAGTTACGCCCGCATCCTCCGCGATTCACCCCAGGCGATTGCCAATAGTTTCATGTTTGCACTGGCTGCCGTGGTACTGATTGCGATCGTCTCCGGCCTGCTGTCCTTCATCGTGGTGCGACGGGACAATGCGGTCTCCGGCTCGCTCGATCTCCTGCTGATGGTGCCTTACCTGATCCCCGGCGTCGTCATGGCGATTGGCTACGTCACGACATTCCGCTATCCGCCCTTCGACATCACGGGAACAGCGCTCATCATCATTCTCCTGGTGTTTATCCGCCGGCTGCCCTACGGCGTCCGCTCCACGACATCGATCCTGAGGCAGATCAAGCCGTCCATCGAAGAGGCTGCGGTCAATCTCGGGGCTTCGCCGGCAAAGACCTTCATGTCGGTGACGGTGCCGCTGATGCTGCCCGGTCTCATCATCGGCTCGCTGATGAGCTTCATAACGGCTATCAACGAGTTGTCCTCGACATTGATCCTCTACACGGCACGGACGATCACCATGCCGGTTCTCATCTATGTCCAGGTGATTGACGGCGAGTTTGGCACGGCTGCGGCGCTTTCCACCGTCCTTCTGGTCAGTACCGGGCTTTGCGTCTTCGTCGTATTTCGCCTTTCGGAAGACAAAGAAGCCTCTTTCGTCTGAAACCACACCACCCCCTCACCAAAGACTGCAGCAGCGGCGACATGTGTGTCGCCGCCGGCCTCCCTCTGCCCAGTCTCCCTCCATAAGGAATCCCGGACGATGAATATCGCGAGCTTTTCGCAATCGAAATACAAGAACGCCGCAACGCCCGGGGACGATGTGGCACTTCTCATACCGGGCAGGGTTCTGGCCGTATTCGACGGTGCGACCGACCCGACCGGTAGAAGTTACGGCGGCCTGAGCTCGGGCCGTATTGCAGCCCTTGCCGCCGCAAATGCCGTGGCGAAGATGAGCCTCGACGGCGCGCTGGAAAAGCTTCCCGCTCCGGAGCTTTTTCAAAACATCAGCGATATTCTGAAGAAGGAGGCGGAGCGCATCAATGCCAGCCATCCACCCTCCACAACGCTCGCAATCGTGGCCGACATCGGCGACAACTTTCGCCTGCTTCTAGCCGGTGATTCCGGGGTGCGCATCAATGGCACCCGACTGCTGCAGCATGCAAAGCTGATAGACAAGGTGAGTACATCGGCGCGCATCCTTGTCTTCAAACAGCTTTTTGCTGCTCTCAGGGATGGTGATGCGGCCGAGGCACGCACGCGTGCGACCATCTTTTCCGGCCTTCGCTCCGCCGTTGAAAACGGCATCATGACCGCGCAGGAGGCGGAGAATGTTGTCATTACCGCAGCCGGCATGAGCGGTCTTGAGAACGACATCCAGGCGGTCGAGGAATTCCTGATGGGAGGAATTCGCGTCCAGCCGCAATTCGCAAACCGGCAGGGACACGTATTGGGTTATGCCTCGGTCAATGGCGGAACGGTCATGGAGGATGGGACTGTTGATCTTTGCATTGCCAAGGACACGATTGTGAGCCTTGAAATCTTTTCCGACGGCTATTTATCGCTACCGAAGGGAACCGATGTCGCCGACTGGGAAGCGGAATTTGCCCGCGTCGAGGCGGCGGATTTTCACAAGCTCAACGATTATCCGTCGGTCAAGGGCTCGACAACCACCGAATTCAGCGATGACAGGACGGTTGTCTGCCTGAATGTTGGGTAAAGACAGCTAGTCGATTCCATACAGGTCTTCGAGGGCCGGGCAGGGCCTTGACACATGAGGCCCTTCAACTAGAGATCGCGACGGCTTTTAACTTTTGGAGTGAGGACATGAAATTTTTGGCAACCATCTCGACTTTTGTCGGCAAGACATTTGCCGGCTGGGTTATCCTGTTTGCTGTCCTCGGCTTCTTTTTCCCTGACACGTTCAAGCAGATCGGGCCGTGGATCGTCACGCTTCTGTCGATCATCATGTTCGGCATGGGACTGACCCTGTCGGTGGATGATTTTCGTGAAGTCGTGAGGCGCCCGGTCGATGTTACCATCGGTGTGCTCGGGCAGTTCCTCATCATGCCGCTGCTCGCGGTCCTGCTGACCCTGCTTATTCCGATGCCGCCGGAAGTGGCGGCAGGTGTCATTCTGGTTGGCTGCTGCCCGGGGGGCACATCGTCCAATGTCATGACATATTTGTCGAAGGGTGATGTCGCTTTGTCTGTTGCCTGCACCTCGGTGACGACCCTTGCTGCTCCCCTGGTGACGCCATTTCTTGTCTGGATGTTCGCCAGCCAGTTCCTGCCGGTCGATGGCTGGGCAATGTTCCTGAGCATCGTCAAGGTCGTGCTGGTGCCGCTGGCCCTTGGCGCCGCCTTGCAGAAGCTGTTGCCGGGCGTCGTCAAGGCCGCGGTGCCGGCGTTGCCGCTTGTCAGCGTCACGGGCATCGTTTTGATTGTTTCCGCTGTCGTCGGTGCATCGAAGGGCGCGATCGTCCAGTCCGGCCTGATGATATTTGCTGTCGTGGTTCTCCATAATGGCCTCGGTTATCTGCTTGGCTATTTCGCGGCAAAGGCGACAGGCCTCTCTCTCGCCAAGCGCAAGGCAATCGCCATCGAGGTGGGAATGCAGAATTCCGGTCTAGGTGCAGCGCTTGCAACGGCATATTTTTCGCCGCTTGCTGCTGTTCCGAGCGCCATTTTCAGCGTCTGGCACAATATTTCGGGCGCGCTTTTGGCCAACTGGTTTTCGGGGCGCGTGGATGTCAATGCCGAGACGAGGGCTGGATAAGCTCGTCGGCACAAGATTTACCGATGGTAATAGCAAGTGGTCCGGAACAGGTTGTTCCGGACAATCACGAATATGAAAGTGTGAAAGCCCCGATCGATTTCATGTCGATATAGGTGTGGGCGGCAAGGCTGGTTGCTATCGCGCCACAAAGGCTGCCGGTGGTGATGATCTGTCCGCGTTTCAGCGTTCCATCCCTGTTGAGGGGAGAATTGGCGAAGGCGACGAGCGGGGCGAGCGGATCGATATTGGGGTGTTTCACCGCCACATCGAAAAGGACGTTTTCGCCTTCGGTCACCGTGAGATGCGGCGGTGCGCCGACACTCTGTCCGAAGGTATCAACGATCGCCGCATCAATCTCCGGCCCGAGAACAAAGCTGTGATTGGCGAGACGGTCCGCTAGGAAAAGGGGGAAAGGAACCTGATTTTTCTCGGTCAGCCGGTAGCCGAGAAGTTCGGCGCCGAGGTGAACCCTGTCTATATGCCGCATTATATCGGTTCTGCTCAGCGGAGTTCCCTTTGAAGCGGGAATATCGGACGCAAGTGTGAAGCAGATTTCCACCTCAAGGCCTTCAATGCCCTTTGCGGGAACATCGGCGATATTATCCGCATCGACCCGGTAACAATCCAGCATCGGTGCGCCTATCGCCTCTCCATCCGGCCGGATCGCCAGCTTCCAGCCCTCGACGGTTTTCCCCGAGGCTTCCACGAAAGCGCGCTGAACAGCCAAGGCCTCTGCGAAACTACCTGGAACGGCGCCATCCGCCTCAAGCGTTGCCAGAGGAATCGTCGTGCCGTGCTGGCTCGCTTTTACAAGGCCCTGGGCCAGTCTTTCGATCGCCGTCATTCCCGTCATCGTCCTTGCCGCCGTTTATTTGCCGAATGCTGTCACGATTTGGCGCTGTTTGCCAAGGCCATCGATGCCGAGTTCAACAACGTCTCCAGCTTTTAGAAAGACCGGCGGCTTCATTCCAAGGCCGACGCCGGGCGGCGTGCCGGTCGTGACCACGTCTCCTGGCATGAGGCGCATGAAACGGCTGATATAGGAGATGAGCGTGACGATCGGGAAGATCATCTTTGCGGTCGATCCGGTCTGCATGCACTGGCGGCGGCGGAACTCTGCCGCTTTCTTTGATGGCAGGAGGCGATAGGGAAGTCGCTCGGCAACGGCGCTCAATCGGCCGAAGGCACCGAATATCACGAGGCTTCGGGCGGCAAGGCCGCCCGATCATTGTTTGGCTCAAGCGACGTCCGCATCGAACTGGATACTATGCAGGCGCTTGTAGAGACCATCAGTTGCGAGCAGCTCGCGACGGCTTCCCTGCTCAACAACCTGACCATTATCCATGACGACAATCTTGTCGGCCCGGTTGATGGTGGAGAGCCGGTGAGCAATGACAATCGATGTCTTGTTGAACGTCAACCGCTCAAGCGCATCCCGGACAAGTGCTTCGGATTCCGAATCGAGCGCACTCGTTGCTTCGTCGAGGATCAATATGTCCGCGTCTCTTAGCATCGCACGGGCGATGGCAACGCGCTGCCTCTGGCCGCCAGACAGACCGGAGCCGTTTTCGCCAAGCTTGCTGTCATATCCATCAGGCATGTTCATGATGAAATCATGTGCGTTGGCCGCTTTGGCCGCAGCGATGATTTCCTCATCCGTGGCGTTGTCGCGGCCCACGGAAATATTGTGCTTCACGGTTCCCGAGAAGAGGAAGGTTTCCTGGCCGACGTAAGAAACATGCTCGCGCAGGCTGGCGAAGGACACGTCGCGCAAATCCATTCCGTTGATCTCGACGGAACCGCTTTGCGGATCATAAAGCCGCATCATGAGGTTGATGATGGTCGACTTGCCGCTGCCGGAAGGCCCGACCAGCGCGGTCATCTTGCCACCCTCGAAGAGAACGCTGACGTCCTTCAGGACCGGCTGGCCCGAGATATATTCGAAGCTGACGTTCTTCAGTTCCACATTGCCGCTCGCCTTCGGAAGGGGCTCGGCATCGTTTTTTTCCGCAAGCGTCAACGGGGCATCCAGCACTTCGAACATCATGCGTACACCGATCATGCCGCCTTCGATCTGGACTCGCATGCGCGCCAGGCGCTTTGCCGGTTCGTACGCAAGAAGCAGTGCGGTGATAAATGCCATCAGGTCGCCCGGTGAACCGCCTTTTTCGAGCACGGTGTAACCGGACACGGCAATGACGACGGCGATCGCCAGACCGGACAACGTCTCCATGATCGGGCTGGTTGCCGCCTCAAGCTTTGCAATGCCGTTGGCGCGATGCTCGACGTCGGACACGGCCTTGTTCATGCGCTGGCGCATCAGCTTCTCAAGCGAGAATGCCTTGATAACGCGAACGCCGATGCTCGTTTCCTGCACGACGTTGACGATTTCGCCCAGCGAAGCAAGTTCCGCCTCCATGATCTTGCGAACGCGACGCAGAACGAGACGAACGCTGAAGATCGCCAAAGGACCAATAATCATGGAAATCGCACTCAGAAGGAAATTCTGGGCGAACATCACGATGATCAGTCCGAGGAGCGAAAAGAGGTCCCGGACAAAAGAGGTGACGATCGTGTCTATGACGCTTCGGGCCGCCTGCGCGTTGTAGGTGACGCGCACGAGCAGTTCGGACGACGGCAGGTTTTGAAAAAAGGACACTCCCTGTTTCAACAGCCGATCATAGATCTTGCGTTGCTGCTCGGCAACGATGCTGTTGCCTGCCTTGCTCAGATAATAGCTCTGCACAAAGGTGGCGAGGCCCTTCACGATGAAGATAATGGCAACCGCAAAAGCGATCTCAAGAACGACGTCGAAACCCTGCTTCAGATAAACACTGTTAACGATGTCACGCATGATCCATGCGCTGAGAGATGTCGTGCCAGCGACGACCAGCATTGCCGCAATTGCCGCAGAATACCAGCCAACATGTTTTTTGAAATTTTCTTTGAAAAGTCGCGTCAGCAACTTCTTGTCGTTTGGCGACAAAAACGATCCGATCACAGAAACATCCTTATTTGGCGTCGACGCTCACACAGATTTTCAAATCGCACATTCAGCAGCATGTTGTTCATGCGGGATGGCTTTCTCGGTTTCCAATCGCTGCCGTGCCAAACTCGATAATCTCTACCACATACCCTAGTAAGAAGAGCGAAGGCTTTTTTTGTAAAAAGCCTTTCCGACTGATTTGAGACCACGCCAATAAGCCTAGGGGCTTGAAGTGTCAATATTGGGCATCGATGTGCCGATTAAAAGGCCTGCCGATTGGTCTTATTAAGTGTAGTGATCAAGCTTGGGGCCGATGGAAACGGTGCGACCGCGATATTACGGTGCGACCGCACCGTTATTGGCTCGCAGAAGGCATGGTTAAAAAGAAAACTCGGGAACTCAATCCGCCAGGTTTTGGAGGGATATTGTTCGAATAGAACGTTTGGGCTGCTGCGCGATTGACAAGCGTAGGGGCCGAAATCTATACCCGCGCAATGTTGCGAGGCTTTCGCCTAGAACGTTCTGGCTTATTGGCGAACGGTGCATTATCTGGTTCGTTGATTGCGGGAAAATTTTTGGTTGCATCCCCGATGACATTCGTCGGGCCAGTTCAAGGCAGGCAGGTCAGTGAATGCGCGATGTGTTTTTCGACTTATCAGAACTTTATTTGAATTCCGGCGTGAAATTCAAATATTACGGTATCGCAAGAACCGTTATGGAAGTCGCGTATGAGCTCACGAACCTTGATAGCTCGGTCAGGTACGTGATCTACTCTCCATTGCATCGTCGCTTCTTCGAGGTTTTTCCGCGCACCGGTGACGCTTCCCCAACGGGTGTGCTCGACCCGAATATTCCCTCTTCGGCAACGCCGCTGCGTCTTCGTCAAAATCTATATGACAAAAATGCGCTTAAAAAAGCGTTTTACCAAATTCTGCATAAGATCGTTCAGCACCGCAACAGAAAGCGTTGGGCAACGGTTCCGGTTGGTGCGGTCAAGGATGTAGATCTCAACGGACAAATTCTGATAGCGCTCGGGCGGCCCAAGATAATGTCTGATTATCTGATGGCGCTTGCGGAAAGCGGTACAAAGCCGATTTTCATTCCGCTGCTTCACGATATGATACCGTTGCACGATTTCAGTCATCGAAATCAGTTTTCGTTTCCACGGAACTTTATCTACGACAATCAGGTGACCATCAAAGCCGCTTCCATGGTCTTGACCAACTCCGTGTTTACCGCGGTTGAAGTGAGGCATTTTTCAGAAACCGGAATCTTGCCAGCCGTGCCGGAGGTTGTTCCTGTTCCCCTTTGCCATGAATTGCGACCGACCAATGAGCCCGTCGAGAAACATGGTCCGGAAAAGCCGTATCTCCTGTGCGTTGGCATATATAATGGCCGGAAAAATCTTGAATGTGTCGTTGAGGCGATGCTCTCCCTGCATCAACGGGGTATTTCCGTTCCTGAACTTGTTTTGGCCGGCGCGCGGCGCAAGAGAGTGGAAAAGTTTCTGAAGAAAGAGAAGTTTGCGCCGCTTTCAGGAAAGTTTCACTTCATTTTTAATCCAAATCAGGCCGAGTTGCGTGCACTTTACGAAAAAGCCTATGCGCTTCTTTTGCCCAGTCGAATGGAAGGCTGGGGACTGCCCGTAAGTGAGGCACTGTGGTGCGGAACACCGGCTCTTGCAGCAGATGTTCCAGCTCTGCGGGAGGCCGGCGGAGACTTGGCGCGTTACTTTGATCCCGAAAAACCGGAAGAGCTTGCGGGTCAGATTCAGAAGCTTATTGAAAATCCTTCGGAGTATGCGGAGTTGAAAAGAACAATCGTCCTCTCCCGTCCGCAAATGCGCACTTGGAAAAACGTCGCGCAAGAGATTCTGGAGGCGATCAAAAAGACGCGTCTTGATGGGGTGACGCCGTAACCGGATTGTTTGATTGGCCGGGACCTTTCACCTGGCCGATGGGTGAGCTTGAGGGTCGATTGTCGAAAATATTCTTGTGTGTTCGGCCGATCTTTATGCATTTAGCGTTGTTGGGGCACATTTGACGGGTAGTTCGATTCGGTTGAATCGTCTTGGGGGCAGATAGTGGCTCTGCAGGATTGCAGAGCAATTGAATTTGGCAATGTCTTTTGCAGGTGATGTGGGTCACGTGCAGGGCAGCGACAGGATGAGTAACTGGTGATGTTGGACTATTTGAGATTTTCTGAAGTTAAGGTTCTCTGCATCGGTGATGTAATGCTGGATTGCTTTATCTCTGGCGATGTCGGCCGCATTTCGCCAGAGGGCCCCGTTCCGGTGATGTGCGCGCGATCGGAAGAATATTTCGCCGGCGGTGCCGCCAATGTTGCGCGCAACATATCGTCCCTTGGTGCCAGTTGCACTTTGCTCGGAGCGGTGGGCAAGGACAATAACGGAAGCAAACTTCTCGAGCTTCTGAACGCTGTTGATGATGTCTCGGCCAGGTTCGTCGAATTGGATCAACGCCCAACAACGATCAAGACACGTTTCCTGGGACATGGTCAGCAAATGCTGCGCGTCGATTTTGAGGACGCTTCCCCGATCTCAAAGGAAGAGGAGGACCGGGTTATTTCCAGTGCGGTTTCCATGATCGCATCGCACAGCGTTGTCATTTTGTCTGATTACGCCAAGGGGCTGTTGAGCGAAAGGGTTGTGAAAGCAATTATCGCTGCGTGCCGGACTGAGGGAAAACCGGTCATTATCGATCCTAAGACCTCCGATTTTACCCGCTATGCAGGTTCCGCGATTGTAACGCCCAATCAAAAGGAAACGCAGGTCGTAACGGGCGTGTGGCCGGACACCGATCAGGAAGCTGAACTGGCAGGCGAGTTGATCTTGTCGCGCTTCGACATTGAGGCGGTCCTCATTACGCGGGCGGAGAAGGGGATGACGCTTGTTGAGCGAGGCCAACAGCCTTTCCACATTCGCACGGATGCAAAAGAGGTGTTTGACGTTGTCGGTGCAGGCGATACCGTAATCGCGACGCTCGCCGTTGGCCTTGGCTCACAGACTTCGCGTGCCGATGCTGCGCGAATTGCAAACGCCGCAGCAGGCATCGTGGTGGGCAAAAAAGGTACGGCAACTGTCTCTGCGGCCGAACTGCGAGATGCCTTGTCTCACGATACCTCATCGGGGGAGGTCAGCCCTTCAGACAAGCTTTTCGCCAGGCAGGATGTCCAGGCGTTGGCAGAGGATTGGCGCAGCGATAATCTAAAAGTCGGTTTCACAAATGGCTGTTTCGATATCTTGCACGTTGGCCACATTCGGCTTTTGCAATTTGCAAGGGATAATTGTGATCGTCTGATTGTTGGCGTTAATGCGGATAGCTCGGTAAAGCGGCTTAAGGGCCCATCGAGACCGATAAATACTGAACAGGACCGCGCTGAATTATTGGGAGCGTTGGCTTTCGTGGATGCGGTGGTGGTATTTGACGAGGACACGCCGCTCGAACTCATCCAGACGATACGTCCGAACGTGCTGGTGAAGGGCGCGGATTATACGATCGACAAGATTGTTGGTGCCGATGTTGTCATGGCCGATGGCGGCAAGGTCGTCACATTCGAAATAGTGCCCGGAAAAAGCACGACGGCGACGATTGCGCGCAGTAAAGAAAGGGCAGTTTGATGTATATTGTAACCGGAGCTGCTGGATTTATCGGGTCCAACATCGTCGCTGATTTGGAAGCTGCGGGTCTTGGACCTATTGCAGTGGTGGACTGGTTCGGTCGTGGCGACAAGTGGCGCAACCTTGCCAAGCGTAATATAGCGGCTTACTTTTCCCCCGAAGGTCTGGCGGACTATCTCCGCAGCCTTAAGGTGGAGGTGAAGGCGGTCATACATATGGGCGCGATTTCCGCCACGACGGAAGCCGACGTGGACCGACTGATCGAGCTCAATATCAACTACTCTGTGATGTTGTGGGACTGGTGTGCTGAACACGGCGTTCCTTTTGTATATGCCTCTTCCGCTGCGACTTACGGTGGCATCGAAGAAGGCTTCAGCGACGATGAGTCCGCATCGGCGCGCGCCGCTCTTGCTCCGCTGAACGCCTATGGCTGGAGCAAAAAGACGACTGATGATATTTTCATTGAACGTGTTGCGCGCGGTGAGAACGCTCCGCCGCAATGGGCCGGCTTGAAGTTTTTCAATGTTTATGGGCCAAACGAATATCACAAGGATGATATGCGCAGCGTTGCCTGCAAACTCTTTGACGTTGTGCAGACGACAAACGAGGTTTCGCTGTTTAAATCCTATCGATCAGATATCGGACATGGCGAACAGCGCCGGGATTTCGTTTACGTCAAGGATTGCACGTCATTCATCCTGTGGCTTTTGAACAATAGGAAATATAGCGGTATCTTCAATTGTGGATCTGGCAAGGCACGTTCGTTTGCCGATATCGTGCATGTCATGGGTGATCTTCTCGGCAAGAAATTGAGTATAAATTTCATTGAGATGCCGGAGGCGATCCGCGGTAAATATCAGTATTTTACCGAGGCGGACATGTCGAAAGTGGCATCGATCGGTTATAACGGCCCACAATCGTCGCTCGAGGAAGGGCTCGACGACTATATCAATTCCTATCTCAGTCACGAAGATCGGTATCGTTGATGCTGGCCCAGTCTTGCGAAAAGCCGAACGGGATCGAGCGAGGCCGGATTGAACTTCCTTGAATTTGCACCTTGCTGAATGGCGCCCTTTGACGAAGCAACGGGGCAGCAATCGGTGACCTTGGTCAAACATATAGTTAAGGATGATCCTTGATGAACCAGCCGGGTTTCGAATCCGCCCAGAATGAATATCTGAAACTCAGGGAGTGGCTTTTTGAAGCGGCGCTTCCATTGTGGTCGTCGGTTGGACGAGACGATGCGAATGGCGGATTTTTCGAAAAGATCGATAAAAACGGCGCGCCAGTTGAAGCCGCTCGAAGAACAAGGGTCGTCTGCCGCCAGATCTACAGCTTTTCAGCTGCGAGGAAAATGGGTTGGACCGGCGATGTCGAGGGTTTGGTTCAGCACGGCTGGGATTTTCTTCAGCGTCACTGTTTTAATGCGGACGGCTCCCTGATTACCACGGTGGATCTGCGGAATGGGGCACGGAACACATCGTTCGACCTTTATGACCATGCTTTTGCGTTGTTTGGCTTGAGCTATGCTGCAGACACCCTTGAAGACAAGGATTCTATTGCGGGCGCCGCTTTGCAGTGTCTTGAGGCGATGATTGCGGGTTGGAAGCACCCTGTGTCAGGCTTTGAAGAGGCTGTGCCGCCGGTCGTGCCCCTGCGGTCAAATCCGCATATGCATCTTTTCGAAGCGTTCCTGGCCTGGATGGAGAACCCTTCGGTCAAGAAACCTGAGCGTTGGCTGTCGTGTCTTAACGAAATCGGAGAGTTGTGCTTATCCGCGTTTGTTGCACCCGAAAACGGATCTCTTCGTGAATATTATAATCACGATTGGTCTGTTATGCGGCGTCACACCTCGGCTCCAATCGAACCCGGGCACCAATTCGAATGGGCATGGCTGCTGACCAGGTGGGGTAAGATGGCCGGGCGAAAAGATGCACTGGTTGCAGCACGCCGGCTCGTAGAGGTTGGTGAGAGAGGCGTGGACGAAGCGCGTCGTCTAGCGCAAAACGGCCTGGATTTTGACCTTGCGCCTATCGACAGAGCGTTCCGGCTATGGCCACAGACCGAGCGGATCAAGGCCTGGCTCATGATGGCCGAAACAGCCGTAACTCCCGAAGACAGAGATAAGGCCTATGCAAAGGTTGCCGATGCGGCCATTGCGCTCCAGGGGTTTTTCAAGGGTGTTCTGCCAGGACTTTGGGTGGACCGCTTCGATGAAAACTGCATTGCCATAGAGGAACACGCCCCCGCGTCGTCTCTTTATCATATCGTCTGTGCGCTTGAAGAAATGCACAGATTGCTGGAGCCCCACTCCGAGAGCCTTCCCGCACTCTTTCTGGATCGGGACGGTGTCATTATAGAAGACACAGGATATCCCGGCAGGGTTGAGGACGTCCGGCTGATCGCCGGGGCTGCGGAAGTCATAAGTTCTTTCAGAAGCCGGGGATATCGTGTATTCGTCGTAACAAACCAGTCGGGTATTGGCCGCGGTTATTACGATGATCTCGACTATATCATTTTGCGGTCGCACATCGGAAAGTTGCTTCATGAAAAAGGCGCAACTATCGATGACGAGCGCCTCTGTCCTTTCCACGAAAAAGCCACCGTTGAAAAATACCGGGGTGATCACTATTGGAGAAAACCGTCTCCGGGAATGATAGAAGATATCGTTGCGAGATGGAACGTAGACCGGAAGCGCAGCGTTCTTATCGGCGACAAGCCGTCGGATGTGGAGGCGGCGGTTGCGGCAGGCGTTGATGGTCGTCTATTCAACGGGTCGAATTTGATGAGTTTTGTCGAAGAGCAAGATATCTTGTGTTGAAAATTGTTGTGAAGTCTTCTGTTATGGGAAGTTCAGCGCATGAATGAAGGCATCTCTTATGAAGCTTTCGAGTCCTATTTGTTGCAACAGCGTTATCCTAAATATAACGGGTTGGAGACGTATCACGGCCTTCTCAGCACACTTGCCACCGAGCCGTCCCGGTCGAGGTCGGTCGCACTGGTGGGCTCTTGGCTGGAAGACGAAGTAAAATGGATTGAGGATCGAGGTTGGACAGCTGAGATTCACGAGAGTGCTCAGTCGTTGGTAGACAATGACAGTGTGGAAGCCTCGTCAGTTGCGCTTGTGATCTGTCGGTTAGGTGATGCAAAATTTGATCCTAAGGCTGCCTACCAGATCGTTTCCAGTATGGGCCGACGCCTTTCAGGCGGTGGTGTGCTGATCTTGGAAGTGGAAAGAACAGCGGTAAATGCCTCGGCACCGTTGATGTCGAAGTTTTCTGCTGCTGAGAATGGTGCATCGGAACTTCTTCTCGTTGATGCTGCAGATTATCTGGGTTTCGCTCCAGTGGAGACTAGATATTTTCCAATTTCGCCCGCTCGAGAAACAGGATCGTTATTCGTTGTCGTGATTATGTCGCAAAAACCGTCCAACGATCAGGGGGGCATCGCAACGGTGATCGGCGATGCAATTATGTCGACTATTGGGTATCGAGAGGGCGACTCGGGTTTAAAAACGAGCCTAGAGCCTCACGAATCTTTGGTTAACCCATCTAAAGAAATAATTTCAGCAATGCGAGATTGGCGCAGTCAATCGAAAATGAGCGCTGACGTTATTGCCGAGCTTTCAAGCGCTGCGCTTGAAGCGGGAAGCGTTTCTCATCGGCTCTCCAAAGCGGAGCGGCGTATACGCAGATTAACTTGGCAGGCCGCTATATTCCTACCGGTTACGTATCCCTTGTCGATGGTAATTGCCGGAGCCGCCGGCTTCCTGGCGCGCATGAAGGAAAAAAAACGCGCGGGGCGTTTTGATACAAAAAAAAAACTTTCCTCTGATCAGCAAAAAAAATCCGAACGTCAAATCGTAACGACGACACCACAAGCTGGCGGCTATTCCATAAATGATATCGAGCCGAAAATACTCATTATCAAACTGGATCATATCGGCGATTTTATCTTATCTTTGCCCGCTATTAAACTACTTCGGGACGCATGGCCCAACGGTCATTATACAATCGTCTGCTCGCCGACGAACTCTGGTCTTGCGAAAGCCAGTGGTTACTTCGATGATGTGAAAGAGTATAATTTTTTTGCTCAGCTTTCACAGGATGTCAAGAAAGCTGATATGTCGGCGTTTTCCCAAATTAGGGATATCGTTGGGGAAGAGTACGATATCGCCATTGATTTACGCCACGATCAGGACACGCGGCCGATTTTGGCTTTTGTAGATGCAAAAATAAAAGCTGGCTATCAGACCCACGGAAAGCAGTTTGTTCCGTTGGATGTTTCGCTTCCGCCTATACCGGAGCGGTCAGGTCTTCACAAAAGCCCACACAATATCCGCAGATTGATGCTGCTTTGCAGCCATGTTGTGAACTCGGTGAAAACGCTGGAGTTCGAAGCGGGACATGCTCTGATTGCTGCGGGCCAATTTGAGTTCCCGTGGGCCGGGGGGAAATATGCGATACTGGCACCAGGCGGAGGCACACTCGCCAAAAAATGGTCGGCTGAGAAGTTTTCAGAATTGGCAGTACGACTGTCGCAAAGTCATGGCCTGAGAATTGTCGTGCTTGGCGGGGCTCAGGAAAAGGAATATGGCGAGGCAATTTCCAAGGCTCTTCCTGAGGGAAAGGTATTTGACCTAACGGGGAACTTACCGCTGGTGGATATGGCGACGGTTTCCGCCGGCGCGGCAGTATTCGTGGGTACCGATACCGGTGCTACCCAGCTTGCGGCTCTTCTGGGTACACCCACGGTAGCGGTTTTCAGCGGCGTTGCAGATGTGAACCTATGGCAGCCTGTCGGAACCAATGTTGAAGTTGTCAGAAGACCAATCCCCTGCTCGCCATGCTATATCGCAAGAATTGAGAATTGCGTTCAAGATCACGCTTGTATGAATGATATTCAGGTAGACCACGTCTACAAGGCTGCTGAAAGTTTGATGTTTGCAACAAACTGATGCTTTCGGCGAGTTCGTCGAAGCAAGATTTCGTGAGAAAGTAGAGAGTGTGGTGGCAGTTTTCAAAACGATCGAGAAAAGGCTCAGGTATGCCTATAAACGTCGCCAACTGCGATCCGCAGGCATTATGCAGAACAACGATGGCGCAATCCTGGTAACGGGCGGATTGGGGGATCTTATCGTCGTTGCCCGTTTCCTCAGGGATTTACTGGCACATTTGGGTGGCGGAAAGTTTTCTATTTTCTACAATTCACCAGCAGTAGCGGAGATGGTGTTCCAAAATGTGCCCGGTTTTAGCGGCGCATATCCTTCCCATTTTTTTAAATATGCCAAGGATATCTGTCTGTACGGGCTTACAATAAACCAGTTTATTTATATTGAGAAATGGCCTGATCATCGCGCAATGGCCGTTGGCGATGCGAGGATATATGAGCTTGTTCGAATATTGGAGGCGCATGAGAAGAAGATTGAGCCCATTAGTCTCATGCGTTTTCATCACCCTTTTCTTGATGGAACTCTGGGTCGATACGCCGCCATTAAGGGGCGGTGTAGAAATGATTTCCTCCATTATGCAGCGGGTATAGGGTATGGGGGGGGACGAGCTATCCCTGAGCAAGGACGAAACGGTTTTAAATCGGCATGGCCTGGTGGCGGGCAAGTATATTACGGTTCACAATGGTTATGATGAAGCGATGCAAAGCCTCCCTGGGCAACGCGCAACCAAAGCCTACCCTCGATGGGCAAATGTTGTCTCGCATTTGAGAGAACGCTTCGACGATGACATTAAATTTGTACAAATCGGCACAGAGAAAACGAGTGAGCCCATCGCTGGCGTCCACGTGAATCTGATTGGTAAAACCTCGTTAAAGGAAGCTCTGGGGCTTCTCGAACACGCGGCATTTCATATGGATAACGAGGGAGGGTTTGTACACGCTGCTGCTGCGTTTGGTAAAAAGAGTTGCGTCATCTTCGGACTGAACTGCCCCCCATTTCGACCGGACAGTCGGCATAAGCAGAAAGGCTCAAGCACAGGCTTGAGGATAGGCTTATGTCTAACGAGTATCGACACGTTGAACTGCTGACGGGTGATGTTCGCCGCAGGCGATGGACAACCGAGCAAAAGCTGACGATCATTGAGCAGAGTTTCGAACCAGGCGAGACGGTATCTTCGACCGCTCGCCGTCACGGCGTTGCCCCCAATCTGCTTTATCGGTGGCGTAGGCTCTTGAGCGAGGGAGGTGCTGCAGCCGTGGATTCTGACGAGCCGGTAGTCGGCAATTCGGAAGTGAAGAAACTGGAAGATCGCGTCCGCGAGTTGGAGCGCATGCTCGGCCGCAAGACGATGGAGGTCGAAATCCTCCGCGAAGCCCTTTCCAAAGCGGACTCAAAAAAACGGATATCGCGGCCGATCTTGTTGCCGAAGGACGGTTCCCGATGAAGACCGTCGCAGACACGCTGGGCGTCTCCCGTTCCAACGTCATCGAGCGGCTGAAAGGTAGATCGAAGCCGCGTGGAGCATACCATAAGGTCGGGGATGCAGAGCTTCTGCCCGCCATCCGCAGGCTGGTGGATCAAAGGCCAACCTATGGCTATCGGCGGATCGCCGCGCTCCTCAATCGCGAAAGGCGAGCCGCCGATAAGCCTGTCGTCAACGCCAAACGGGTCCATCGCATCATGGGCAACCACGCCATGCTGCTGGAGAAGCATACGGCCGTTCGCAAGGGCCGCCTCCACGACGGCAAGGTCATGGTCATGCGCTCCAACCTGCGCTGGTGCTCCGATGGTCTGGAGTTCACCTGCTGGGATGGGGAGGTCGTTCGCCTCGCTTTCATCATTGACGCCTTCGACCGCGAGATCATCGCCTGGACAGCGGTCGCCAATGCCGGAATATCCGGCTCGGATGTCCGCGACATGATGCTGGAGGCGGTCGAGAAACGCTTCCATGCAACCCGAGCCCCGCATGCTATCGAGCATCTCTCGGACAACGGTTCGGCTTATACAGCACGGGACACGAGGCTGTTTGCCCAGGCGCTCAATCTGACGCCCTGCTTCACGCCGGTGGCCAGCCCGCAGTCGAACGGAATGTCCGAGGCATTCGTCAAAACCCTGAAGCGGGATTACATCCGCATCTCTGCACTACCGGACGCCGAAACGGCGCTCCGGCTCATCGACGGATGGATCGAAGACTACAACGAAATCCATCCACATTCAGCGCTCAAGATGGCTTCCCCTCGGCAGTTCATCAGGGCAAAATCAATCTAGCCGACCTGTCCGGTGAAACGGGGAGCACTCCACGGACCTACGTCGGTTGATTATTTCGGTTATCCGTCGAATTTGAATTTTGCACCGTTGCAATGTGGCGATTGTTGGTGGAGTGAAAAAACTTGGATGATGATGTGTCCTAAAGGAGATTCTATACCAGTCTGCATGTCTGCCTACGACCCGGAAGTTCTAGCGCGAGACATCCACGATTGGTGGCGAGATCAAAACGTTACGCGTAATTTTGAGTGATAAGCATCAAGAATTGGTTTGATTGTGGAAAACGAAATGGGGGGGATTTTGGAAGATTTATCGGGTGTGTTCCGGGTTAGGGACTGTATTTCGCTTAAGGCATTTTCGGCTTTGACGCGTATTATTCGCTATTCCGGCTACAGTAGTGATTTTCCAGCCAGTCAGGAGTCATTTTGGATTCTTCACAGAGATGTCCAAGAGGCATTGCGTAACAACAGGCCAGAGTGGATTTATAATGACGAACTTGGTGTCGACATTCATGGAGTTCGAAAAACTGTCACAGTTGATATGCGCAATACCCAATTTATTGGCGCTGATTTAAGTGTTGCACATTTTCATAATGGCTACGAACCGGATATCTTGTTTTGTATCGACCGTTTTGTTCCCAACGATGGCGTTTACATAGATATTGGTGCAAATTGGGGCTATTTCCCTGTGTATTTGTCTGCACGGCCCGGATTTTCCGGCCATTGTGTAGCCGTAGAAGCTGCTCCCCGTGCGAGCTGTGATCTAGAGAAGGTTGTAACCTCATTAGGCCTAGGTGACACAATCAGGATTTATCCCGTAGCCGCCTCTGATCATTCGGGCAAAGTCCGTATATCAGACGAACTGTGGACTGGAAATAACAGTATAGTCGCGGTTGAAAATGAGACTTCTTTGGAAGTGGGTGAGGTCGAGTGCATCGCGCTTGATGATTTGATCCAGGGCGACGCCTTTTCGAGAGTTGATTTGATAAAAATCGATGTCGAGGGTGCAGAAGATGCTGTTTTACGAGGCGCTGAGAATATAATCAGGAAATTTAAGCCTGTAATAATATTTGAAAATTGGGTTGATCAATCAGAGGAAAAAACATTTTCTCCTTTCCAGGAATTACTTCGACTATCCATTGGATACGAGTTTTTTATTTTGGATTTGCTCGAGACAAGCCAATTCACATTTTCATACCGTCTGATTAAGCTCGACCTCAGTCTGAGAAAATCATATGATGAGCGGTTAAACGTAATAGCTCTGCCACCAGGAAAATTAGGGTTGAAGTTGCCTGGGGATGCCTGACTTTACTATCCGTACCCCGATCTAATTAAAATCTAGATCGGGGTAAATCCGGTATGCAATGTTGACTTAGTCGATATGTTTCAGGGTATCTTAGCCCACGGGATCAAGATTCCCATTTTAGATGTTCAACGGGGTAGGGGATTGTTTTCGGATTTTTTTTCCATCTCACTGATATTATTTTCCAAATATTTGATGCGTTGTCGTGCATCAATTAGTTGAAAATGAATTCTTTGATAAACTTTGGCTGCGTCGGTACCTTCTGATTCTGGAAGTTTATCCGCAACAAGATCACCAACAACGGCCAGGAAGTCCGACAAAGGGCTTGCAATCAGTTTTTCATAGATTTTTTGAGGGTCTGCCACTGGAGCGCGCTTTTTTGTGGCCTTAATGTTCAGTGATATGCCTACGTGCTGGCCTTCATATCTCGGGCACCAACCATTAGAAGCATCGCTGATGTTGGAATTCCACCAATCGAAGTCACTGAAACCCAGTACCTCGAGTATGTCGATTACCATTCCAATCGTGAAGCCGTATTCAGTTTATTTGTGGCATTTTCTCTTGCAGGGGGTATTCATTCTGTGTGTGTTCAGTCTTGGATATGACCGCGACGTTTTTTATAATCCGTTCGTGATGATTATTTTTATTGCCATCCTTGCTGTTCTTTCGCTTTTTTCGTTTATTTATGTAGAGCTGCCAGCGAAAAAGTTCATTCGTTCTCGGGTTGGAAAGAAGCGGCGTGCTCTAGCGGCACCGGACGCACATAGCATATAGGCTCGCGAGTAGGGTTTGCAGCTTTTTGTGGCTTGGGTACCGGCATCGCTCAGAAAGGTTAGCTGGTGGCGCCTCCCGAATTGATCATTTAGACAGGTACCTTGTTGCCAGCCCGTATCATGTGGCTGAATCTCGCTAAGTAGTCTCTGCGGCTCCGCGATCTTTCATGCGCATGCATGAGCCCCTGAAGCCAATGTTGTCAGGACACTCTGTTTAGAAGTAGCAAAATTTCTGAGGAAGGTATTGTGAAGGGTATTGTGAAGGGTTTTCTCGAGAGAAATCCGCAGTGATGCATTTCTGGCTGAAACTTTTGACGAAGTCCTCACCCGAATAGCTGTGACGGAATCAACCGCCAGATCCTACCGCGATAACGTATAGACCCACCGCTCTCGATACCCGGGGTCTCTTCCTGCGGCGAGAGGACCGGTTTCGCAGAACCGTAACTTCATATTTCAAGCGCAAGCTGCGGCTCCTCTTCGCTCTCTTCCGTGCTCAACGATGAAAGAGTAACACCCAACAGCCGCACCGGGCGCTTGAATGGAAAGACGGAGGCAAGCAGGGTCTCGGCCATTTCCTGGATCGTCGCGAGGTCAGGCACGGCTCCCGAGACGGTCCTGCTGCGTGTCGCCTGAGTGAAATCCGAATATTTGATTTTCACCGTCACTGTCTTGCCGGTGATGTCGTGGGCCTCGCAATACCGCCAGACTTTCTGAGCCAAAGGGCCGAGCTCAGCCTTGGCCAGATCGAGATCGTCGATGTCTTCGACGAATGTATCCTCGGCGCCGACGGACTTGCGGATGCGATCGGGTATTACCTGCCGTTCATCGATGCCACGGGCGATGTTGTAGAAATAAGGGCCGGACTTTCCGAAATGCTGCTGCAGAAAACCGAGTGATTTCGATTTGAGATCGAGCCCGGTTTCGATGCCGTGCCGTCTCATCCGCTCGGCCGTGGCCGGTCCCACGCCGTGAAATTTCTTAACCGCCAGGGCCTCAACAAAGCCGGGGCCATTCTTCGGCGTGATGACGGCCTGGCCATTCGGCTTGTTCAGGTCGCTTGCCATCTTGGCGAGAAACTTGTTGTAGGAGATGCCGGCGGAGGCATTGAGGCCGGTGACCGCCTTGATCCTTGCGCGAATTTCCAGCGCGATTTCGGTGGCGATCTCCATGCCTTTCAGGTTTTCGGTCACGTCGAGATAGGCTTCGTCGAGCGATAGCGGCTCGATCAGCGGGGTATATTCGGCGAATATTTCCCGGATTTGTTGCGACACCTGCCGATATACGTCAAATCGCGGCGGCACGAAGATCAGATCCGGGCATTTCCGTCTGGCGGTGACCGATGGCATCGCGGAACGCACGCCGAAGGTTCTTGCCTCGTAACTCGCCGCAGCCACCACGCCCCGTGCCGCCGATCCGCCGACGGCGACTGGCAGGCCGCGAAGTGCGGGATTGTCGCGTTGCTCCACCGATGCATAAAAGGCATCCATGTCGATATGGATGATCTTTCGAACAGCCGTGCTACCCATCGTTCCAGCCCGTACGCTCGTCCTTATTTCCACATTGCTCGCATCCGCGCGCCGACATCGATGCGGATCTGCTGCGCGCTGCGCTCGGAGGCAGCGGCAGAAACCAGCGGCCAGGTGGCGGTTTCGAAGAATTGCAACAGAGTTGCCGGTATGAAGCGGGTTCTTGCCGCGTAAACATGCCGGTCTCCCTGCGCATTCTGGCCATGGGTGAAGAACCGTTGCGGCGTTATCAGCGACAGACTGTCCTTGGCGCGTGTCATGGCGACATAAAGCAGACGGCGTTCTTCCTCGACTTCATGCGTGGAGCCGACGCCGAGATCGGAGGGGATGCAGCCATCGACCACATTCAGGATGAAGACGGAACGCCATTCCTGGCCTTTGGCCGAATGAATGGTCGAAAGGGTCAGGTAATCCTCATCGAGAAGCGGCACGCCCGCCTGGTCGCTGGTGGCATCCGGCGGATCGAGCGTCAGTTCGGTCAGGAAACGTTCACGTGAGGGGTAGCCGCCGGCGATCTGCTCGAGTTGCAGCAAATCGGCCTTGCGGGTCTCCGCATCCTCATGGATGCGCTCGAGATGAGGCTCGTACCAGAGCCGCGCGTGCTCGATATCCGATGGCCAGCCGTCGTGCGATTTTCGCAGGTTCGCCAGCAGCTGAACGAAGGATACCCAGTCATCGCCGGTTTTGGGTGGTGGCGGAATTTCGGCAAGGGCGAGCAATGGCTCGGGGTCTGCCGCGATCGTATCGAGAATATTGCCGGCTTTCTTCGGGCCGATACCCGGCAGCATCTGGAGAAGCCGGAAACCGGCAACCCGGTCGCGCGGGTTCTGCGCGAACCGCAATACCGCCAGCATGTCTTTCACATGGGCGCTGTCGAGAAATTTCAGGCCGCCAAATTTGACGAAGGGAATGTTACGGCGTGTCAGCTCGACCTCGAGCGGGCCGCTGTGACTGGAGGTGCGAAACAGCACCGCCTGCTGCTTCAGTGTCATGCCGGTCTCACGATTGGCCAGCACCTGGTCGATGATGAAGTTCGCCTGCTCGGTTTCGTCCTTTACCGTCACGAGCTTCGGTCGCTCGAGTGACTGTCGTTCGGTCCAGAGGTTTTTGGTGAACCGCTCACGGGCAAGGTCGATGACGCTGTTGGCCGCAGCCAGTATCGGCTGCGTTGAGCGATAGTTGCGATCAAGGGTGATAATGTCGGCGGCCGGGCTGAAGGATGCCGGAAAATCCAGGATATTGCGTACCGTCGCTGCCCGGAAGGAATAGATCGACTGGGCGTCGTCACCCACCACGGTCAGCCCGCGACCGCCCGGTTTCAACGCCATCAGCACCGAGGCCTGCAGCCGGTTGGTATCCTGATATTCGTCGACCATCACATGGTCGAAACGATCGCCGATATCGCCGGCAAGGTCGGGATCGCTGACCATCTGGGCCCAGTAGAGCAGAAGATCGTCGTAATCGAGCACGTTCTGGGCCTGCTTGGCTTCGACATAGGCGGCGAATAATTGCTTGAGCTCGGCTTCCCAACTGGACACCCACGGATAATGCTGGCGCAGGATTTCTTTCAACGGCGTCTGCGAGTTGACGGCGCGCGAATAGATCGCAAGGCATGTGCCCTTTGTCGGAAAACGGCTTTCGGTCTTGGAAAAACCCAGCTCGTGACGGGCAAGGTTCATCAGATCGGCGCTGTCTTCGCGGTCATGGATGGTGAAGTCCACGTTCAGCCCGACCTGTTCTGCATAAATCCGCAGGAGGCGCGCGCCGATCCCGTGAAACGTGCCGGACCAGGCCAGCGCATCCGTCAGGGTTCCGGCATTGCTGCCGATGACCTGTTTGCAGATCCGCTCGACACGGCGCGACATTTCGGAAGCGGCGCGGCGTGAAAAGGTCATCAGCAGGATGCGGCGGGGATCGGCGCCATTGACGATCAGATGCGCCACCCGGTGCGCCAGCGTGTTGGTCTTGCCGGAACCGGCGCCGGCGATGATCAGCAATGGTCCGGCCGTGTGGCCGTCTGAAAGTCCAACGCCATGTTCCACGGCCTTGCGCTGCTGCTCGTTCAGTTTGTCCAGATAGGCAACCGCCATGCCTGCATCCTTGATATTTGCCTATCCGCACGACGACGGCATTTCTCAAAAATGCCAGCCGCCGCAGAGACGGTTGGTCATTTTTGCACTCCTGTCGCAATGATTAGCAAAAACTCAAACAGCAGGCCAGAACAAATAATGAACGCATGCCTCTCTCTTCGATGCCACGGTGGACAACCCTGGCTGAATACTGATCGCAGACCCAATCGGCTTGCGCACGGAGTGTCGACCGGACCGCTTTTCAAGCCACTGAACCAACCCGGTGGCTGATGAGTTCACCAGTCACGCCTTGGGAAGAGGTGTGTTTGTTGGGAGGACCAAAGCATGAAGCATCTGAAACTATGCCTGATCGCTGTCGCGGCACTGGCCACATCGACATTTGCCTTTGCCGAGCAGAAGGCGATGAAGTCTGACGCAACGATCGCGTCGGATATCAATTATCTGCTCTACACACCCAAAGACTATGCCGGCTCGGACAAAACCTATCCCCTCGTCGTTTGGCTGCATGGCGGTGATCAGGGCGGGAGCGACGTCGAAAAGCTGCGCAGCAGCGGCCTGCCAAAATTGATCGAAGGGGGACGTGATTTTCCTTTCATGGTGTTTTCACCGCAAAATCCAAGTGAGGAACTGCTGTATCCGATCGAGCGCGCCGCAAGCGTCCTTGAGTCGGTTGTGGCGGATCATCGGGTGGACCGCAGCCGTATCTATCTGATCGGATATAGCCGGGGAGGGTTTGGGGCCTGGTCGATGGCCGAGCAGTTTCCGCAAACTTTTGCCGCGGTCGTTCCGATTGCCGGTGGCGGCATCCGCCACTACCTCAATCGCACCAATGAAAAGACAGCCTTCTGGGCTTTTCACGGTGCAAGGGACGAGGTGATTCCCTTGTCCGATACGGTGGTGCTCGTCCAGCGTCTCCAGGAGCTGAAACGCAATGTGCGGCTGACGGTTTTCGAGGATACGAACCATGAAGAGGTCGAGGGAAAAGTGCTGGGCGATGAGGCAATGTGGACCTGGCTGCTCCAGCAAAAGCTTGCAAATGAAAAGACGCCTTCGGCACCCTGAACCCGCAGCGGACACCATTTTACCGCTGGTATAAAAGCCCACAACCCAGCGCGGCCGTCATTAGGCCGCGCTGGCTACCTCACAAGCCTTCGTCAAAACATCTCTCCGAAAGCGTGTCTTTCCCCTCTTGACATCGAATAGGGAAGTCGCGCTAATGCGCATTAACAGCTAATACGTATTAGCAGTCAACGAATGTCGGGGAGGGCATTGCGTGACCAGCCATAGACGCCTTACTCAGAATGATATTGCCAAGCTTGCCGGCGTCAGCCAGGCCACGGTGTCGCTTGTTCTGAACGGTGCGCCGACCGCGATTGCCCGTATCCCGGCAGAAACACGCGAACGCGTGCAGGCCGTCATTCGCGAGACAGGGTATGTCGCGGACCCGATCGCGCGCCGCATGGCCAAGGGGCTTAATCGCATCCTCGGCGTCTTTACCTATGAGCCCGCTTTTCCAAGTGCACAGGCCGATTTCTTCACGCCGTTCCTGTTGGGCATCGAGGAAGAGGCGCAGCAGCAGGCATACGATCTTCTGCTGCTGACCAGTGCCGGCGTCGGCAACAACCGCAAGATTTTTTCCGAGGGTAACAGGCTCCGGATCGCCGATGGCTGCCTGGTCCTCGGTCGTGAATTTGACCGCAAGGAGCTTACCCGGCTGGTCTCGGAAGATTATCCATTCGTGGCGATTGGCCGACGCGACGATGCCGGCGGGCCGGTGCCCTATGTTGGCGGCGACTATGCCGCAGGGACGCGGCAGCTTGTTGAAGACGCCATGGAGCTCGGGCATTCGAAACTCGCCTATATCGGCCCTGCCGGTCCGGCGGAATCGATTGCCGACCGCTGGCGAGGTTTCAGCGACGCGCTCGGCACGGCGGCGACGCTTGCCGTGCACATAAAGGCGGTAAACCGGCCTGCTGAAAAAATCCTCGATGCGATCATCGAAAGCGGCGCGACGGTGGCATTTTTCATAGAACTGGCGGATGCGGTGCGCGTCGAGACTTTGGCACGGGAGCGCGGAATTGGCGTGCCCGAGGTGTTTTCGATGGTCGTGCTCGGCAGCCATATTCGCGCCGGCCGCAGCCCCGTGCGTTTCACTTCCTATGAAATTCCCCGTGAAGAGATGGGCCGGCAGGCGACTGCAATGCTGGTGAACCGCATCGAGACGGGCAGCCCGGGAAGTCAGATTTTACTCAAGTGCCAACCCGTCAAGGGTGAAACATTGGGGCCGGCTCCAGCGGCCTCCCCGGATAAGTCCCCAGTCAACAAAACGGATGTGACGACGTGAAAGAGATGCAAGCAGACATTCTTGTGGTCGGTGGTGGCCTTGGCGGCGTGGCGGCGGCACTCGGTGCCGCACGCGCCGGAAAGCGCGTGATCATGACCGAGGAATATGACTGGATCGGCGGCCAGCTGACCAGCCAGGCCGTGCCGTCGGATGAACATAGCTGGGTCGAGCAGTTCGGTATCACCCGCTCTTATCGCGCGCTGCGCAACGGCGTGCGCCAATATTACCGCGACCATTACCCACTGACGGAAGGCGCGCGCGCCTGGGGCGACCTCAATCCGGGTGGCGGCTGGGTCAGCCGCATCTGCGCCGAGCCACGCGTCAGCCTTGCGGTGATGGAAAGCATGCTGATGCCCTATGTCGGAGCGGACCGGCTGACGGTGCTCAAGCCCTACCGCCCGGTCGCTGCCGATGTGGATGGCGACCGGGTGCGCTCGATTACGGTGAAGCATCGCGACAGCGGAGCCGAGATCGTTATCTCCGCCGACTATATTCTTGATGCGACCGAACTCGGCGATCTGCTGCCGATGACGGGCACGGAATATGCCAAGGGGTTCGAGGCGCAATCGGACACGGGCGAGCCCAGTGCGCCGGCCAGCGCCCAGCCTGATAATGTGCAGGCCGTGTCGATCTGCTTTGCAATCGACCACGTCGACGGCGATCAGACGATCGACAAGCCTGATAATTACGACTACTGGCGCAAGTACCAGCCGCATTTCTGGGGTGGGCCGATGCTCGGTTTCACCGCGCCGCATCCGCGTACGCTGGAACATGCGACCCGCTCCTTCACGCCAAATCCGGATGATGATCCGCTGCTGGTGGATGCCGACCAGCGCAAGGGCGGTGGCGATGAAAACCTCTGGATTTTCCGTCGTATTGCGGCACGCAAGAACTTCGCGACGGGTTTTTATAAGTCCGACATCTGCCTCGTGAACTGGCCGATGATCGACTATATGGACGGTACCATCATCGATGTCTCGGAAGAGGAAAAGGCGCGGCATCTGAAGGCGGCGGCCGATCTTTCCTATTCGGTGTTTTACTGGCTGCAGACGGAAGCACCGCGCCTCGATGGCGGACAGGGTTTTCGCGGCCTGCGCCTCAGAGGCGATATTACTGGCACCGAACACGGCCTTGCCATGGCGCCCTATATCCGTGAAAGCCGCCGCATCAAGCCGGTCACGCGTATCGTTGAACAGGATCTTTCCTACACGGTTCGCGGCGACAGGGGGGCTTTCCGTTATCGCGACAGCATCGGTATCGGCATGTACCGCATCGATCTGCACCCATCGACCGGCGGCGACAATTATATCGATGTGCCTTCCTGCCCCTTCGAGATTCCGCTCGGCGCACTCATACCCGAGCGCGTGAAGAACCTTATTCCGGCCGGCAAGAACATCGGCACGACGCATATCACCAATGGCTGCTACCGCCTGCATCCGGTCGAATGGAACATCGGCGAAGTGGCTGGAATGCTGGCGGCCTATTGCCTGGAAAAAGGCCTGACGCCGCATCAGGTGCAGGAAGACGATCAACATCTTCATGCCTTCCAGACGGCGCTGGCCCGCGAGGGCATCGAAATACGCTGGCCGGATATCGCGGCCTATTAGGACGACGGACTGCCGTTCGATCGAACCCATCTTTGGAGGAGGACTGGGAATGAATAATCATTGGAAAATGCAATCCACGGCCTGTGCGCTGGCCCTTATCGGCTCGTTTGCCCTTGCTGGAACCGCAGCGGCGCAGGATGCGATCAAGCTGCGCATGACGATCTGGAGCGCCAACGAAGCGCATCTGAAACTGTTCAACGACATCGCGGCCGGCTTCAAGAAGGACCACCCGAATGTCAGCGTGACTTACGAGTCACTGCCGTTCGACACCTACACGACCGCGCTGACGACCCAGATTGCGGGCGGCAATGCGCCTGACATGGCATGGATTTTCGAGACCTCGGCCTATGATTTCGTCAAATCCGGTGCGCTCTTCCCGCTTACCGACACGCTGAAAGCCGCGCAGGGTTATAATCTCGATGAAGTCAGTGCCGGGGCCACGGAACGCTGGTCGCAGGACGGCAAGCTTTTCGCCTATCCATTCTCGACCTCGCCTTTCGCGGTGTTCGTCAACAATGATCTCATCAAGGCCGCAGGCGCAAAGACCCCGGCGGACATGATCGCTGCCGGCGAATGGACCTGGGAAAACGCCATCGCTACCGCCTCGGCGGTCGCGAAATCAGGCAAGGGCGGGCTTGTCGTCCGCGACTTCAATTACCAGAGCTGGCAATATCTGACCTCGGTCTGGAACGGCTGGGGCGCATCACCCTGGAGCGCGGATGGCGCAACCTGCACCATGGCGGAAAAGCCGATGGCGGATGCGGTGTCGTTCATCCATGATGCCATCTTCAACAAGAAGGCCATGCCCGGCCCCGGCGAGACGGTCGATTTCTTCGCCGGTAATGCGGCGATGACCATTACCCAGATCAGCCGTGCCTCGCTTCTGCCGAAGGACAAGCCTTTCGGCTGGGACCTCGTGCCGCTGCCGAAGGGGCCGGCCGGTGAATACGCGCTGATTGGGCAGGCCGGTATCGGCGTCATGCAGTCCGGCAAGAATGCGCAGACGGCGGCCGAATTCGTCGCTTACATGACCAATCCGGAAAATTCGGCAAAGCTCAGCCAGTTCTTCCCCTCGGCACGCAAATCGCTGTTGAATGCGGAGGTTTTGAAAAAGACCAACCCGATGCTCAGTCAGGAGCAGATCGAAAAGGTCGTCATATCAGGCATCGCCACGGGCAAGGTCATGCCCGGCCACACCGGCTTTGCCCAGATCCAGCAGATCGTGCGCTCAAACCTCGATGCCGTCTGGCGGCCGGAGGCCGATGTCGCGGGTGCGCTTCAAAAAATCTGCGGCCAGATCGCGCCGCTCCTGAAGCGCTGAGGAGAAGGCCATGGCTGTCGCGCAGGAGACTACCCGTCCCCGGCATCGCCCGGTATCGGCGTTCTGGACCATCGCGCGGCGCGACAGCCTCGCAGGCTTTCTGTTCATCGCCCCGCAACTGATCGGGATCATCATCTTCGTGCTGATCCCGCTCGGACTGGTGTTCTGGTATTCGCTGCATGAGTGGAACGTGCTCGCCAATACCTTCACCTATACCGGTGCGCAGAACTACCGAATGCTCATCGAAGACGGCAATCTTCTGGAGGTGCTGGGCGCGACCGGGATATTCTCCGCCGGCCTCGTCGTGTTCAACCTGTCGCTGGCGCTGCTGCTTGCCGTGCTGCTTAACCAGAAGCTTGCCGGCATTGCGATATTCAGAACGCTGTTCTTCTCGCCGGTCGTCGTGTCGCTGGTTGCCTGGACGATCGTCTGGGGTTTCCTGCTGCAGAAGAACGGCGGCATAAACGGCATGTTGCTGATGGTCGGCGTCGAAGGCCCCAACTGGCTGCGCGAGGAGACGACAGCGATGATTTCGGTCATCGTCGTGCAGGTCTTCAAGAATGTCGGGCTCAATATGATCCTGTTTCTGGCGGCACTTCAGGGCGTGCCGAAGGAGCTCTACGAGGCCGCCCGCATCGACGGTGCGCCAGCCTTCAAGCAGTTCTGTCGCATCACCCTGCCGCTGATCAGCCCGACGATCCTGTTGACCTCGATCATCACCATCGTCGGCTCGCTGCAGGTTTTCGCGCAGATTGCGGTTCTGACCCAGGGCGGACCGGGTCTCTCGACCACGGTGCTGGTTTATTACCTCTATCAGCAGGCCTTTCAGTTCCATTTCTTCGGTTACGGCTCGACGCTGTCCATCCTGCTGTTTCTGATGGTCGCCGTGCTGACCTTCGCCCAGTGGCAGATGCGCAAGAGGATCGTCTTTTATGAAAGCTGACCTTTCCCCTCGCATGCAGGTGGCGCTCTACGGTCTGTTATGCGTGCTGCTGATCCCCTTCGTCTTTCCGACCTGGTGGATGGTGACATCGTCGATCAAGCCGATCAGCGATATCTTCGCCTTCCCGCCGCAGTTCTTTCCGCAAAACCAGGATTGGACGACCTATTCGAAGGTGTTCGAGTTGCAGCCCTTCGTGCGGCAATATTGGAACTCCGCCTATATTGCCGCGGTGGTGACGATCGGCACGATGATCATCTCCTCCATGGCAGGTTATGCCTTCGCACGGATCCGGTTTCCGGGCGCCAATGTGATCTTCATGATTGTGCTGCTTGGCCTCCTGATCCCCTCTGAAGTGACGATCGTACCGCTGTTCCAGATGTTCCTGAAGGCCGGCATGGTCAACACCCACTGGCCGCTGATCCTCGTGCCGATTTTCGGCGCGCCAAGCGTGTTTGCAACTTTCGTCATGCGGCAGTTCTTTGTGACGCTGCCGGGAGAACTGGAGGAGGCGGCGCGTGTCGATGGTCTCGGGCGTTTCAAGATCTTTCGCAAGATTGCACTGCCGCTGGCAAAGCCGGCGCTGGCGTCGGTCGCGATTTTTACGTTCCTGCATTCCTGGAACCTGTTCCTCGAGCCCATCGTCTTTCTCTCCAGCGCCGAGATGTTCACGCTGCCACAGGCGCTGACCCAATATACCGACGCCTATGGCGGACCGATGTGGAACATCCAGCTTGCCGCAGCGACACTCACCGCGCTGCCTGTGCTCATCGTCTTCGTGATTGCCCAGAAGCAGTTCGTCGAAGGCCTCGCCCATACCGGCCTCAAGGGCTGAAGAACCGGAAACCGATTGATGGCTAACGTTACCCTGTCCGACATCCGCAAAAGCTATGGCGCGATGAAAACCATTCACGGCGTCGACCTCGACATCAGGGATGGCGAGTTTGTCGTCCTTGTCGGCCCCTCCGGCTGCGGCAAGTCCACATTGCTGCGGATGATAGCCGGTCTTGAAACGATTACCGGCGGCGAACTCAGGATCGGCGAACGGATCGTCAACGATCTCGATCCCAAGGACCGCGATATTGCCATGGTGTTCCAGTCCTATGCCCTTTATCCGCATATGACGGTCGCCAGCAATATGGGCTTTTCGCTGGAGCATCGTGGTTCAAGCAAGCAGGAAATTGCTGAAAAGGTGAACTGGGCAGCGGATATCCTGGGACTTGCGCAGCTGCTCGACCGTTATCCGCGCCAGCTTTCCGGCGGCCAGCGCCAGCGCGTTGCGATGGGCCGCGCCATCGTGCGCAATCCGCAGGTGTTCCTGTTCGATGAGCCCCTGTCCAATCTTGATGCGAAGTTGCGCGTCGTCATGCGCGGCGAGATCAAGGCGCTGCACCAGAAGCTGAAAACCACCACGATCTATGTGACGCACGACCAGGTCGAGGCGATGACGATGGCCGACAGGGTCGTTGTTCTCAATGGCGGCAGGGTCGAACAGATCGGCACGCCGCTCGATCTTTACGACCGCCCGGCAAATCAGTTCGTTGCGGGTTTCATCGGTTCGCCATCGATGAATTTCCTGTCCGGCAGGATAACCGAAAGAGGTTTTGAAACTGCGGGTATCGTGTTGCCCCTGCCGGTTCCCACGGCCGGCCTTGCCGGCAAACAGGCCGTCTACGGCATCCGCCCGGAACATTTCCTGCTGGATGCCAACGGCGTTCCGGCCGAAATAATGCTGGTCGAACCTTTGGGATCGGAAACGCAGGTCACCATGAAACTCGGTGATTCCAAGGTGCTCGGCGTCTTTCGGGAACGCATAGGGCAGGCAGTCGGCGACAGCATCATGGTCTCGCCGACGCTCAACTGCGTCCATCTGTTTTCGAATGAAGACGGAGCACGGCTGAACTGATCACGGGCCCTCTGCCTCTTGCGCGGGCCGAGGGCCTGATCAGATGCTGGACTGCCAGGGTAACACCCTTGCGGTCCAGCTTTTCCAATGGCTCACCCCATGACGGCTTTCAAAGGAAGCTGCTTTCGAAGAGCTCGCCAGAATAGGCTGCGTGGGTGATGCCGGCTTCAAGATCAGCCTTGGTCAACTCATCGACAAAAACGCCATTCTGCATGACCAGAACACGATCGCACATATGGGCGATGACCGACAGGTCATGGCTGACGAGAACGAAGGTGAGGTTCTGGTCTTCACGCTGATCTGCCAGCAGGTTCAGGATTTCCGCCTGAATGGAGACGTCGAGCGCGGATGTCGGCTCGTCGAGCAGCAGGATCGGCGGCTCGAGGATAAGCGCACGGGCAATCGCCACACGCTGACGCTGGCCGCCGGACAGTTCATGCGGGAAGCGCTCGGCAAAATGCGCGGGCAGGCCGACCTGTTGCAGGGCGGCCGGCACTTTCGACCAGCCATCGCCAAGCCCCATCGATCGGATCGGTTCGGCCAGAGCGCGGCCGATGCGGTGGCGTGGATGCAGGGAACCATAGGGGTCCTGGAACACCATCTGCGCCAGCTTCAGTTCGTCGCGGCTACGGACTTTGCCGACAGGCTTGCCTTCGAAGGCGATCGATCCGGTCCAGCCGGCTTCCAGCCCGGCAAGCGATCGCAGCAATGTCGACTTGCCGCAACCGCTTTCGCCAACGATGCCGAGTGTTTCGCCTCGGTTGACCCGAAAGCTGACATCGCGCACGACGTGATTGCGGTTTTCCTTTGTGCCGTAGACGACATCCAGCTTGTCTACGTTGATCATCGCATCACCTCCGCATCGATTGCCTGGCGATCCAGCACCTTGAGGCGCCGGACCGGGTTGCGGGGATCGGGCATGGCCGCGATCAGGCCCCGCGTATAGGGATGTTGCGCATCTTCGAGCTTGGAAAGCGTCTCCACGACGCGTCCGCCATACATGACCAGCACGCGTTCGCAGAAGGCGGCGACCATGCGGATATCGTGGCTGATGAGGATGAGGCCGGAATTATTCTCGCGCACCATCTCGTCCAGAAGCAGAAGCACATCCTTGCGGACACTGACATCCAGGGCGGAGGTCGGTTCGTCGGCAATCACCAGCTTGGGTTTGGCCAGCAGCATCATGGCGATCATCACGCGCTGTCCCATGCCGCCCGAAATCTGGTGCGGATAAAGCCCCATCACGCGGTCAGGATCGTTGATGCGCACGCGCAAGAGCATGTCGCGCGCGGCATGTCTGGCGGCCTTGCCGGTCAGCGCCAGATGCAGCTCGGCCGCCTCCGCCACCTGCTTTCCAATCGGCAGGACCGGATTGAGCGAATAACGCGGGTCTTGCATGATGAGCGCCATCTCGCTGCCGCGGATCGCACCCATCTGGCGCTCGGATTTTTCAAGCAGGGGTTCGGCGAGGAAATCCATCCGTTCTGCCGTCACCGTGGCGCTCTTGGGCAGAAGGCGCATCGCGGCGCGGCCGGTCGTGGACTTTCCGGACCCGGATTCGCCGACGATGCCGACACGCTCGCGCCCGACGTCGAAGTTGACATTGGAGACGGCGGGGATGGCGTTGCGGCCGAAGCGAACGTTGAGATCGCGGACCGAAAGAATGGGGGAGCTATCAGGAACGGGCATGACGCGGATCCAGTAGGTCGCGCAGCGTATCGCCAGCGATGTTGAAGGCAAGGCTCGTCAAGAGGATCGCGATGCCGGGCATGACGGCGACCCACCAGTAATCGAGCATGAATTTACGGCCGCTGGAAATCATCGCCCCCCATTCGGGAAGCGGCGGCTGCGCGCCGAGCCCGAGGAAGCCAAGCGAGGCGGCTGTCAGGATGATGCCGGCCATGTTCAGCGTCAGTCTGACGATGACTGACGGAATGCACATCGGCGCAATATAGAGAAACAGGATACGCATCGGCGAGGCCCCATAGAGGCGTGCGGCCGCAACATAATCTGTGTTTCGCACGACCAGCGCTTCGGCTCGCGCCAGACGCGCGATGGGCGGCCAGGCGGTCAGCGAGATCGCGATGATTGCGGTGCCGAGACCGGCTCCCATTGCAGCAGCAAAGGCAAGTGCCAGAACGAGCGAAGGGAAGGAAAGGACAATATCGGTCGCACGCATCAGAATGGCGTCGGTTCGGCCGCCGAAGAAAC
The DNA here is from genome assembly GCF_018873185.1 of Rhizobium sp. X9. Classification (NCBI taxonomy): domain Bacteria; kingdom Pseudomonadati; phylum Pseudomonadota; class Alphaproteobacteria; order Hyphomicrobiales; family Rhizobiaceae; genus Rhizobium; species Rhizobium sp. X9. The sequence goes on from NZ_CP071312.1 coordinate 2,242,897, forward strand.
CGGCCATAACCCCGATTGCAAGCCCGATCGGGCCGACGATGACCGAGACCGACAAAACGGTCTGGATCGTGATGCGGGTGCCATAGACGAGGCGGCTGAAAATATCGCGGCCAAATTCGTCGGTCCCCGCCAGATGCGCCCAGCTGGGAGGCTGAAGCGCATTGTCGAGCGTCTGGCGCACGGGATCGTAGGGCGCAATGAGCGGAGCGAAAATGGCGACGACGACCAGAATGGCGAGAATGGCAAAGCCGAACATTCCAAGCGGCTCGTCGCCAAGCTTCCGCAGCGTCCGCGCTGTCGTGGTTGATATCCGCGACAAGGCGCTGCGGCTCTGCACGGGATTGTTCTGTGTGATATCGGTCATCGAGCGACCTCCCGTGTCCGCGGGTCGAGTGTGGTATAGGCCACGTCTGCCAGGAAGTTGAGCATCATGAAGATGAAGCCGATGACGATCGTGGCTGCGAGGATCGCATTCATGTCACCGATAAGCAGTGCATTCGTCATATATTGTCCGATACCGGGCCAGGAAAAGACGATTTCGGTCACCACGGCGCCTTCCAGCAGGTTGCCATAGGAGATGGCGAGAACCGTGATCAGCTGCACCGCAATGTTCGGCAGCACGTGGCGGGTGATGGTACGCGCCGGGCTGACGCCCTTGGCACGCGCCGCAATCACATAGTCCTGGCTGAGCTGTTCGAGGGTGAAGGCGCGCGTCATGCGGGTGATGTAGGCCATGGCCATATAGGCAAGGATGATCGCCGGCAGCATAATGTGGGCGAGCGCGTTCCAGAAGATTTCCGTCTCACCTGCGAGAAGGGTGTCGACCAGCATCAGCCCCGTTCTCGGCTCCACGAGGCCTTCGTAAAAGACGTCCACGCGACCGGGCCCGGCGACAAGGTTGAGATTGGCATAAAAAATCACGAGCCCGACGATACCGAACCAGAACACGGGTATCGAATGCCCCACCAGCGCAAAGACACGCGCGAACTTGTCGATGAACGTGTCGCGGAACAGGGCTGCGGCAAGACCGAGCGGCACGCCGATGACGGTGGAGATGATGATTGCAAGAGTTGCAAGCTCAAGCGTCGCCGGGAAGGCTTGCGCCAGGTCCCGCGTTACCGGGTTTCCGGTCAAAATAGCTATACCGAAATCGCCGTGCAGCAGGCCGCGGAGATAGATGAAAAACTGCTGGTAAAGCGGCAGGTCAAGTCCAAGCCGAGCCCGCATGGCTTCATAGGCTTTGGGATCTGCAAGCTCTCCGACGATCGCCCCGACCGGGTCGGTCGGCATCACCCGGCCAATGATGAAGGTGATGCAGAGCAGGATGAAGAGGCTGACGACAAGTTGCAGGAAGCGATGTCCGAGCCCGCGCAGTGAAATTTCAGTCATCGCAGATCGCACTTCCACGGGAAGACGCTGTCAGCGATGCCACTTTTTGAACCGCTCGCCGCAGACGCGCAATTCTACCTTGCAAAAACTTTTGATGGTACTTCATCCCAACTCCTCCCTGAGCTAACATGAAAACATATGACGTAACGCCACGTCATCATATGAGTAGCGAAGGGATTCGTTTTCTGCAAGAGGGAAGAGTGGCATGATGGGCGATAAGGAAAAGCCGCGGGAGCGGCGGGCACAACAGATCATCGATAATCTCAGTGCAGAAATTCGCAGTGGAAAACTGAAGAACGGCGATCAGCTTCCCACGGAACCGCAGCTCGAGCGCACCTATGGCGTGAGCCGTACCGTGGTTCGCGAAGCGATCGCGGATCTGCGCTCTTCCGGCTATGTCATTCCCATCCAGGGCAAGGGCGTTTTCGTCAGCAATGTCAGCGAGTGGGCGGGTGTGAAGCTGACGCAATCCGAAGTGGGAACAATTGCAGAAACGCTGGAAATGCTTGAATTTCGGCTTGCAACGGAAGGAGAAGCGGCGGCAATCGCTGCCTATCGCCGCACGGCGCAACAGGAAGCGGCGATTTCCGCAGCCCACAGGAAAATGGCCCGCGCCATCGATGCGGGCGAAACCACGGTCGATGCCGACTATGAATTTCACACCGCCATTGCGATAGCGACCAACAACCGATTCTATCTGGAGGCCCTGCGCCAGTTCGGCTCACGCTCGATCCCGCGCGGTCAGTTTCCCACCCTGCCGGAAACGGGCGATGCGGATTATCTGCGCAAAGTGCAGGCCGAGCATGAGGCGATCCTGCGCGCCATCGTCGAGCAGGATCCGGATGCCGCGCGTAAAGCCATGCGCGATCATATGCTTGCGAGCCAGCGTCGATACAGGTTGCTTTCCGAGGCGCAATAGCATCTCGACACTCATCTTATTTCGTGCGATGTCATATGATGACTAGCATGGAGAGGGAGAGAATCGATGTATGTCGGCACTCAGGTGGCAGCACGCGACGACGAGGATTTTAAGGTTTGGGCGCAGCTTGGCGTCAGGAATATCAACGCCGATCCGCCTGGAGCGCCCGCGAGCTGGACCTTTGAGGATTTTGAACGTCACCGTGACAAGGTCGAAAGCTTTGGCCTCGTGCTCGACATGGTGCAATTGCCGTTGCCATCAAGGCCGATCGAACAGGCATCGTTTCCCGATATCCTGCTTGCCGGGCCAGAGCGCGACCGGCAGATCGACGCCGTCTGCAGGATGATTGAGGATATCGCCCGGGCCGGCATTCCGGCGGCGAAATACAATCTCAACCTCATCGGCATTCCGCGCACGGAAATGGAGCGTGGCCGCGGCGGTTCGCTCAATGAAGCCTGGCGCTGGGACAAGGCCGACCATGATGCGGCTCCGGGCCTTGCCGGTGTTCTGTCCGAAGACGAAAACTGGGAACGCATCGACTATTTCCTGGAGCGCGTGGTGCCGGTTGCCGAAAGCAACAAGGTCCGCCTGGCCTGCCATCCGCATGACCCCTATACCCCGCCGGGCTACAAGGGCGTCACCCGCGTGCTCGGCACCGTCGAGGGCCTGAAGAAATTCGTGCAGATGCGGGAAAGTCCCTATCACGGCCTGAATTTTTGCCAGGGATCGATCGGCGAGATGCTCGACAATCCGCGGGAGGAGATCGACGAGATCATCCGCTGGTTCGGCAGCCGCGACAAGATTTTCAACGTCCACTTCCGCAACATCAGCGGCGGCAAGCTGTCGTTCATGGAGACATTCCCCGATGAGGGCGACATGGACATGGTGCGGTCGCTGAAGCTCTACCATGAACTTGGCTATCGCTACATGATCATGCCCGATCATGTGCCGACGATTGCGGGCCGCGATCCCGTCGGTGTCGCCTTCGGGTTCTGCTACGGCTATATCGCCGCGCTCATCGAGGCGCTCAATAACAACCATCTTTGACTGTTTCAGGCCGGTTGGCGCGTCGTGGCGTTGCCGGCTTCACCAATGCAATTACCGATCTGTAGGAGGAGCAGGTATGAAAAAATCAATGATCCGTCTCGCATTCACCACCGTTCTGGGCGCCATGCTGGTGCAGGCGTCCCCGGTTGCGGCTAAGACCCCCAACGACCAGCTCGTCGTCGGGACGTCGCTGGCCCAGGTGCTGTCACTTGACCCGCATCAGGCGACCGAAGCCAAAGCCAACGAAATCATGGCCAATCTTTACGATCGGCTGATCTCGGTCGACGGTTCGGGGAAAGTTTCACCGCAGTTGGCGGAGCGCTGGGAGACGGATGACAAGGGCATCACCTTTCATCTTCGCGAGGCCAACTTTGCGTCGGGCAATCCCGTCACCTCGGCGGATGTCGTTTATTCGTTCAGCCGCCTTTTGAAGATGAACCAGGCGGCTGCCGCCAACCTCAAGCGCGTCGGTTACAACGCTGAAAATGTCGACAGGCTGGTGAGCGCCCCGGACGAAAAGACAGTTCGCATCGAGTTGTCGGGCGAAACAACGTCCGAGCTGCTGCTCTATCGTCTGGCCATGGTCATTGCCAGTGTCGTCGACAGCAAGGAACTCAAGTCCCATGAAGTCGACGGTGACTGGGGCAATGCCTGGCTGAGAACGAATTCCGCCGGTTCGGGCCCCTTCACGCTCAACCGCTGGTCACCCAACGAAATCATCATCCTTGAGGCCAACAAGGATTACGTCGCCGGCGAACCGAAGATGCGTCGCGTGATCGTGCGGCATGTACCGGAAAGCCAGGTGGAGCGCCTGATGCTGGAGCGGGGCGACATCGACATCGCCAGCGCGCTGACGGCTGCCGACCTTGCGACCTTCAACAACAAGGAAGGTTTTCAGATCCAGCGCGTGCCGACGGGTGGTTTCTACGTCCTGTCCATGAATGCCGGCAAGGAGCCTCTGTCCAACCCCAAGGTCCGCGAAGCGATTGCTTACGGCATTGATTACAAGGGAATGGAAAAGACCATCATGGGCCCCTATGGCCGGGCGCGCACGGTGCCGGTGCCGGAGAATTTCGAATACGCCATTCCGAGCCCCGACTGGAAGCTTGACGTCGAGAAGGCGAAAGCTCTTCTGAAGGAAGCCGGTTACGAGAACGGTTTCACGCTCAATCTGAAGACAATTGCCCAAACGCCACGTATCGATCTCGCCACCGCCATCCAGGCATCGCTCAGCCAGGTCGGCATCAAGGTGAACATCCAGCAGGGCAACGGTTCGGACGTGATTGCCGCTCACCGCGCGCGGGATTTCGATCTGCTCATTCCGCAGACGGGCGCCTATATGCCCAACGTGCTCGGCTCGATGGAGCAGTTCTCCAGCAACCCCGACAACTCGCTTGCTGCCAACAATGCCGGCAATTTCGTCTGGCGCTCGGCCTGGGACATTCCGGAACTGACGGCTCTGACCGCAAAGGCCTCCCTTGAGCCGGATGCCAAGAAGCGCGGGGAAATCTACACTGAGATGCAGGAAATGTTCGTGGCGCAGAAGCCTGCGGTTCTGCCTCTCTTCGAGAGATACGAACCGATCGTATTGAATGCGCGTGTCAAGGACTATGTCGGTCACCCCAGCCAGACGACGCGACTGGAAAACGTGACGAAGCAGTGACGGCACATCGCCAAGCGGAAAAGATGAGACGGGCGGTTATTCTACCGCCCGTTTTTTTGTGCTTCCCTCGACGGCCTGTCGGCTAGTGGAACAGGACCGGCTTGCGAATGATTAGGCCGGCATCCTTGAAATCTTGGGGTTTTCGCGATGGCTTCAGCGGGTTAGACCGTCCGGTGATCGTCCTTCCCTGAGAGCGGGATTCCCAGACTCCGCTCGCGTTCCCCCAAATACGTTGGCCACCATGAGCTTCCCACAGATAAAACTTCCCGCAAGGCCGCTCAGTTTGAAGCGCGGCGTCATTTCGGTGCCGGCGGCCTATTATTTTTCCATCCCGGTGCTGCTGGTGATTACGGCCGTCATGCTCGTGGCCGAGGGCCCGGGCGTGTTGCGCGACTATCAGATCAGCCGCGACCCGCTGGAGATTGAAAGCGGCGATATCAACGGCAGCTGCACGACCCGCAAGGCGATTTTTACGACCTGCGAGGCGGATCTTTCCTACGACCATGCCGGCGTGAGCTACAGGAAGGATGTCGAGGTCATGTTCGTCGATTTCCATTCCGGCGACTATGAAACCGGCCTCGTCATTTCCGCGAAGAACCCGGAACTTGCAACGATTTCGCTTGGCCTCGATATGCTCTGGAACCGGATCATAACCCTTGGCGTGTTCGTTGCCCTGCTCGGTTTCGGCAGTATCGCCATGCTGTTTACCCTTATCCGCAGTTTGCGGGCTGGGCTGCGGTTACGGCACCCTGCGCCATTGACCGTCATTCCCGTCGCGCTGACGGCGGTTGCCGAAAAACGCAGCCGTCTTTTCGTGACCTATGCCGATACGGTCAGGGAAGGGAATACGAAGAGGCAGTCCTTTACGCATCTGGAAAGGGGACGAATTCCCGTCGTCGTCGGCCACACCGGAAAACACGATGTCGCGCTGGCGGTCTGGCACGGTGAAACCCCGCTGCCCGTTCTGCTTGACAATCAGCTGGAGCGGATTGAGCTTACGGAAAAGGAAAGAGCGGAAGCGCTTGCTTCGCTCGGCCCGGTGGTTGCGACCCGTGAACAGGAGGGCATATCCGACCCCGGCGCGGCGGTGGCAAAAGCGCCGAGCCTTGTGCGAAGACTGGCAATGTTCCTTGCAATCGTCGCCTTTATCGTCGTTGCAACGTTCGGCTACTGGCTGTGGTACGTGACCAGCGCCCCGTCGCAATTCAACTCTCCGGGCATGGACCTCAACAACATGATGCCCGCAGCGCTCAACGACTGGGGCTGCGCGCGCCTGCAGGAGCGTTTTGCCGATGGCCCGGCACCTTTCGGTTGCGCCGGGGATGACTATCGAAGCTGGAAATAAAGGCGTTTTCTCTTGGCGTTCGTTGCGCCGATCGCAAAAGCCCGATGGGCTGACGCGTCGGCTCAACGCATTTCGGCTCGTTGTCGATGAGATCAATCAATTATCCAAAGTTGCATTAGAGATTTATAAATAAACCAACTCCATAGTGCGATCGTGGGCGGTTCTCAGAGGCTGGGAGAGTGCATCATGTTCACGGTTCTGGAATGCGTTGCCGTACAACACGATCGGGCGATCGTCCTTCTTGCGGCATCTATCTGCCTGCTCGGAATGCTTGCCTTTTTTCACCTTTTATTGCGCGCGGAAGAAAGTCCGGCTGGCCGCAAACCCTATTGGGTGCTGGTTGCCGCCTTTGCTGCGGGGCTCAGCGTCTGGGCCACGCATTTCGTCGCCATGCTTGCCTATGAGGGGGCAGTCCCCATCGGTTTTGATTTTCAGTTCACGGCGCTCTCGGCGGTTCTGGCCGTCCTGGGGTTCTGGCTGGCGCTCAATGTCCGCACGCGGGCAAGCTACAGCCCTGTCGTCGTCGGAACGCTCGTAACCTTGTCGGTCGCCGTCATGCACTTCGTGGGCATGGCGGGAATGGATGTGGCCGCAACGATCAGCTACCGCTGGGGGCCGATCTTCGGCGGTTTTGCCGTTGCCTGGGTGTTCTTTCTTCTGGCCTTCTTCCTTTTCCGTCGTTCCGGTTCGTGGAAACAGCGCATCATCGTTCCGGCGGCATCATCCATTCTGGCGATCTGCGCGCTGCATTTTACCGCCATGTCGGCCACTGTCCTGTCGCCTGATCCCTCCGTTTCCGGTCCCGATCCCGACAACCTCGCCAGACTGATCATGATCGGCGCCGTTTCCGGCGTTACCTTCCTCATCCTGTCGACGACAGCCACCGCCGCTCTGGTGGACCGCTATCTCGTTGACCTCAAAGGTCTTGTCGATGCGACGCTGGATGGCCTTGCCGTCGTGCGTGACGGTCGTATCGTCGAGCTGAACACCCGTTTTGCCGGACTTCTCGGCAGCGACGAGGTGTCCCTGATCGGCAAAAATCCCGATGACCTCTTCAGGGCTATCGATGGGCAGCCGACCTATCTGCCGCGCCACGCGCCGGTGGAGGCAATCCGCGAACGTGGGGAGCGGGCGCAGGTATTTGAACTTGCCGTGCGCACCATCGAATATCGCGGCCATCCCTGCGAAGTTCTGGCCATTCGCGATCTGACGGAAAAGCGGGAAGCGCAGCGGGAAATCGAATATCTCGCGCGGCACGATGTGCTTACGGGCCTTTCGAACCGGACCATGTTTCAGACGCGGCTTCGCCAGCAGATCGAACATTGCAGCGAAGAGGACGAGTTTGCCTTGCTGGCGCTCGATCTCGACCGGTTCAAGGCTGTCAACGACATATTCGGCCATGCCGAGGGTGACCGCGTGCTGAAAAGGGTCGCTTCCATTCTCGACGAATGCGCAAGGGCAGGCGATGTCGTCGCGCGTCTCGGCGGCGATGAATTCGTCATCCTGACTGCCCGGAACACCAAGTCGGAGGAGGCGCGTCTGCTCGCCGAAACGATCCTTGCCATGTTCGGGTTGAAAATGAATGCCGCCAACGACCCGACCGCCGTCGGCGTCAGCATCGGCATTGCCGTCTTCCCGCGGGACGGTGATAGCGACGAAAGCATCATGCACGCCGCCGATCTGGCGCTCTATCGTGCCAAGATGGGCGGGCGCGGAATATTGTCCTTCTACGATCCGCTGATGGATCAGGAGGCGCGCGAGCGCCGCCAGCTCGAGACGGATCTGCGGCTTGCCATCAACCGCAACGAGTTGCTCCTCAATTACCAGCCGGTCCTTTCCGTCGAATGCGGGCAGGTTGTAGGTTATGAGGCGCTGGTGCGCTGGCAACATCCGACAAGGGGCGTGGTGCCGCCGGACGTCTTCATTCCGATTGCCGAGGAAAGCGGGATCATCATCTCGCTCGGCGAATGGGTGCTGCGCGAGGCCTGCCGTCAGGCGAGTACCTGGGCGCCGCATCTGAAGATCGCGGTCAATGTCTCGCCACTCCAGTTTTCACTCGCAAATCTCGGCCATGTCGTCTGCACCGTGCTGATGCAGACCGGGCTTTCTCCAAACCGACTGGAACTGGAAATCACCGAAGCCGCCCTCCTGAAGGACCGCAAGGCGACGCTGATCATCCTCAACCAGTTGAAGGCGCTGGGCGTTGCGATCGTCATGGATGATTTCGGCACCGGTTATTCCTCACTCAGCAATCTGCAGAGCTTCCCCTTCGACAAGATCAAGATCGACCGCAGCTTCATCGCCGCCATGAGCGAGGATGACAATGCCCGCGCCATCGTGCGTGCGGTGATCGGCCTTGGCCGCAGCCTCGATCTGCCGGTGACGGCGGAGGGTATCGAAACGGATGCGCAATATCGCATGGTTGTTGATGAGGGTTGCGCACAGGCGCAGGGTTATCTCTTCGGCAAACCCGATGTTGCGCCTTCCGGAGTGGCAAGCACCCCCAATAGAAAGAAATATTCCGTTTGAGGTAGGGCGAAGCAGCGGCTTGTGATGCCGCCGGCCCACCGTCCTGCCATGCCAACCCGAGGTCGGGCCGTCACAGGACTTGCCCATCCGCATGTCGGATGGAACGAGGGGCGATCCGAATCGTTAGAGTCGCATATGGCGTCTTCCGCCAGGCTGAGGCGGGGTCCAAGTGTCCTATCGTTTGAGGCGCCTCGGGGATTTGACATGAAACGGCAGGCAGAACGTTCAGACAGAGATGTAAAACCCTTCGATGTCCGCGACCGGCTGATACTGGCGCTTTATGCGCAGCTGAAGGCCGAACGGCAAACCCGCGAGGCAATGGAGTGGGTGATCCGCAATGGCGGCCTTTCGCCCGAGGTGCTGGAGGCGATGGCATCCGACCCCGTGCCGGTGCTGGCGGAGGCGGACGTGCCCGCCATCGAACGTATTCTTGCCGCGGACCGGGGCAGAGGGAAATCATCCCACGATGATCATGGGCGGCGATCATGAACCGGAGAGCGAGCTGGAAGGGGCATTTGAAATTTGCCGATTTCAGCTGTGAGATCGGCCTTTATGCCGCGCTCACCGCATCGGAGAAGATTTCCTTCAACATCGTCAACCGCAAGACCGGCCATCGCGTCGAACGGCAATATGTCGACAGCGATACCGGCGATGCAGTCGAGCGTGAGGATCAGGTCAAGGGATATGAACTCGACAATGGCGATCACATCGTTATCGAGGGCGACGAGATTGCGAAGTTGATGCCGGAAAACGACAAGGTCATCCGCATCCGGCATTTCCTTGGGCGCAGCGAGATCGACAAGCTCTATTTCGACAAGTCCTATTATCTGGCACCCACGCAGGAGGGCGGCGAGGAGGCTTTGACGCTTCTGGCGAAGGCGATGGACGACGAGAATGTCGTGGCGCTCGGCGAGGCGGTGCTCTTCCGCCGCAACCGCATTGTGCTGATCCGGCCGAGCGGCAAGGCGCTTGTCGCGACGACGCTGAATTTCAGCTACGAGGTGCGCTCGCAGACCACTGTCTTCAAGTCCATTCCGGATATACAGTTCGATGACGAGATGCTGGAGCTTGCGGGCCATATCATCAAGACGCGCGCAGGCACCTTCAATCCGGCTGACTATAGCGACCGCTACAATGACGCCTTGGCGGAACTGGTGAAAGCCAAGATCGAGGGCCGGGAAATCGCCAAACAGGCGCCGCGCGGGCAAGACAACATCATCGATCTCAAAGAAGCCCTGCGCCGCAGCGCTGGGGCAGCCGGCGACAAGAAGGCAGCGGGCGCGGCACGCAAATCCCCCCGGAAAGCGAGCTGATCCATGGGGTTGCAGACCTACAATGCCAAACGCAGTTTCGACAAGACGCCGGAGCCGAAAGGTGCGAAGGCCGAGGCTCAAGGATCGAGTTTCGTCATACAGAAGCATGATGCCCGCCGCCTGCATTACGATTTCCGGCTGGAGATGGACGGCGTCCTTAAAAGCTGGGCGGTAACGCGGGGGCCGAGCCTCGACCCGGAAGACAAGCGCCTTGCCGTGCATGTCGAGGACCATCCCTTAAGTTATGGCGATTTCGAGGGTGTCATCCCGAAAGGACAATATGGCGGCGGCACCGTCATTGTCTGGGATCGTGGGATATGGCACCCGGTCGGCGACGCGACGAAGGGCTACCGCAAAGGCCATCTCGAATTCGAACTGGAAGGCGAAAAGCTCAAAGGCCGCTGGCACCTTGTGCGCATGCATGGAAAGCCCGGCGAAAGCCGCGAGAACTGGCTGCTGATCAAAGGCGACGACGAGGAGGCAAGGCATGATGGCGGTGTGGATATACTGGAGGAGCGGCCGGAATCGGTAAAGACCGGGCGCAGCGTCGAGGAGGTTGCGGCCAGACCGAAGGACACCTGGAATTCCAAACCCGTATCGAAAAAAGCCGCAAGCTCTTCCTCGGGGCAAAAGCAGGCTCACGCCCTGCCCAAAGGCGCGCGCAAACAGGCGTTGCCATCCTTCGTGCCGCCGGCGCTGGCGACGCTGAAACCCCGGCCACCGGAAGGTTCGCGCTGGCTGCACGAGATCAAGTTCGATGGTTATCGCCTGCAGGCCCGTATCGACCACGGCAAACTGCAGCTTTTGACCCGCACCGGATTGGACTGGACCGAGAAGTTCGGCGACACCGTGGCAGGCGCGCTCAAGGCGCTGCCGGCGGAAACGCTGCTGATCGACGGCGAAATCGTGGTTGAGCGGGAGAGCGGCGCTTCCGATTTTTCGGCCTTGCAGCAGGATTTGAGCGAAGGGCGCAGCGACCGCTTCGTTTTTTATGCCTTCGACCTGATCTATCTGGATGGCACGGATCTGCGCGGCGCGGCGCTGATGGATCGCAAGGCGCTGCTCGAAAAGCTGCTGCCCGCCGGCAACCGTCATCTTCGCTACAGCGAACATTTCGAGGAAAACGGTGGGCTTGTGCTGGACCATGCCTGCCGCCTCAGCCTTGAGGGTGTCATTTCCAAGGTCAGGGACAGCAAATATGTCTCGGGCCGCAAGGGCAACTGGGTGAAATCCAAATGCGCGATGCGGCAGGAATTCGTGATCGGCGGCTATACCCTGTCTTCCAGTTCGGACCATGCCATCGGCTCCCTGGCGCTCGGGGTCTATGAGGACGGCAAGCTGCGGCATGTCGGGCGCGTCGGCACCGGCTACACCGCTGAAGTCGCCGAAATGCTGCTTGGCCGCCTGACGCCGCTGGACAGCAGGGAAAGCCCATTTTCTGAAAAGCTGACAGCGCTTGCCCGCCGCGACCTCCATTTCGTCCGGCCGGAACTGGTGGCCGAAGTGGAGTTTCGGGCATGGTCCGCGGATGGCAATCTGCGCCACGCATCTTTCCGGGGCCTGCGGGAAGACAAGCCGGCGGGCGAAATCGAACGGGAGGAAAAAGCAGTGTCGGAACAAGGGACGCCGCAGTCAAAGATCAAATTCACCCATCCGGACCGGCTTTATTGGCCGGATGACGGCGTGACCAAGGAAGGGCTTGCCGATTATTACACGCAGGTCTGGCGCTATATGGCTCCCTTCGTCGTCAACCGCCCTCTGGCATTGCTGCGTTGTCCCGAAGGGATCGACGGGCAGCGTTTCTTCCAGAAACATGCCTGGCGCGGTGTAAACAAGGCGATCGAACAGATCAGGGATCCGAAGGACAAGGCTGGTGAACCGCTGATCCGGATTACCGATTTCGATGGCATGATGGCGCTGGTGCAATCCGCGGCGCTTGAAATTCACCCATGGGGCGCGACAACCGCGAACTGGGAAAAGCCCGACATGATCACCATGGATATCGATCCCGGTGAGGATGTGTCGTGGCAGGACGTGATCGATTCCGCACTGGAACTGAAACGGCGTTTCGAAGCTGCCGGCCTTGCCGCCTTCGTAAAAACCTCCGGCGGCAAGGGATTGCATGTCGTAGCGCCGTTGAAACTGGAAGCGGGATGGCCAGCCCTGAAGGCCTTTGCAAAGGCCATGGCGGATGACATGGCCATGGCAGAGCCGGAAAAATACCTCTCGGTGGCAACCAAGGCGAAACGCCAGGGCCGCATCTTCCTCGATTATCTGCGCAATGGCAGGGGCAATACGGCTGTCGCGCCCTATTCGACGCGCGCCCGGCCGGGAGCCGCCATTTCAGCGCCAATCGAATGGGCGGAACTCTCCGGCGAGATCGGTCCGGCTTACTTCACCGTCAACAATATCGGGGCAAGACTTTCCGCTCTGAAGAAGGACCCGTGGGACGGCTTTTTCGCCGCCGCCCGGCCGCTGCCGAAAAAGGCGCGCTGAAGCCTCAGTGTCTTTTGTCCGCGGCGAGGCTTTTCTTCAACGCATCCATGATGTTGATGACGTTGCCTCCGGTACGCGCTTTCGCGCCGGTCTTCTTTTCCGGGGAGGGGGCAGCCTTGCTCTTGGTTTTCAGCAGGGCGCTGATTTTTTTCTGGATCGGGTCCTGCACCAGTGTCGGCTTCCACCCGGTCATCTGCTTGTCGATGCGTTTTTCCATCGCGTCCAGCAGCGGCTTTTCGATCTTCATCTTCGGGTCCAGCGCGTCGATGCTTTCGCGCACTTCCTCGCCATAATGCAGCGTCCAGAGAATGATGCCCTGGCCCGAGGGTTCCAGCAGCACCGCCCTTTCATGGCGATAGAGAACGAGCCGGGCGATGCCGACAACACCATTCGCCGACATCGCTTCCCGGATCACGCTGAAGGCTTCCGCGCCGATCTTGTCCTCCGGGCGCAGGAAGTGGGGACGATCGTACCAGATCCAGTCGATGGAACCCGTGGGAACGAAGGTCTTGATGTCGATGGTGCGGGTGCTTTCGAGCGCAACCGCATCGATCTCGTCATCCTCCAGCAGCACATAGTCATCCTCGGCGCGGGGGAAACCCTTCACCTGGTTTTTTGCAGCCACCGGCTTGTGGGTGACGCTGTCGACATAGCGGCTTTCGACGCGATTGCCGGTCTTGCGATTGAGAATATGGAAGCGGTATTTGTTGCTGTCGGTGGTGGCGGGCGTCAGCGAAACGGAGGCCGTCACCAGCGACAGCTTCAGATAACCCTTCCAGAAAACCTGCCGTGCCATGATCCGCGATCCGCTTCGTCGCCCTTGTCTCCCGGATCAAACAGCCACAGGGTGGCTTTTGTTCCGGGAGCCTTGGCAAATCGCAAGCGGCTGAGGTGTCAGCCGAACAGCGATGTCAGCCCATAGACGGCTGCGGATATGAGGGCAGCGGCCGGCATGGTCACGACCCAGGCAATGACGATGTTGCCGGCAAGGCCCCAACGCACCGCCGAAACGCGGCGGGCGGCGCCGACGCCGATAATGGCGCCCGTGATCGTATGGGTGGTCGACACCGGAATGCCGAGCCACGTTGCGCCGAACAGCGTCAGCGCACCACCGGTTTCGGCGCAGAATCCCTGCATCGGGTTCAGCCGGGTGATTTTCGACCCCATGGTGTGCACGATGCGCCAGCCGCCGAACAGCGTGCCGAGCGCCATGGCCGACTGGCAGGAGATGACCACCCAGAACGGCACATAGAAGCTGTCGCCCAGATGCCCCTGGCTGAACAGCAGCACGGCGATGATGCCCATGGTCTTCTGCGCATCGTTGCCGCCGTGGCCGAGCGAGTAGAGCGAGGCGGAGATGAACTGCATGACGCGGAACGTGCGATCCACCGCAAAGGGCGTCTGGCGTACGAACAGCCAGGACACGGCGAGAACCAGCAAAAGGGCCAGGAAGAAGCCGATGGCGGGCGACATGAAGATCGCGCCCACGGTTTTCAGAAGACCCGACCAGACGATGGAATTGAAACCGACTTTCGCAAATCCCGCGCCGACGAGACCGCCGATCAGCGCATGCGACGAGCTGGAGGGGATTCCGAAAATCCAGGTGACGATGTTCCAGACGATGGCGCCCATCAGCGCCGCGAAGATGACCTGCGGCGAAACGATGCCGGGATCGATGATGCCGGTGCCGAGCGTTTCGGCCACGTGCAGGCCGAAGAACAGGAAGGCGATGAAATTGAAGAAGGCCGCCCATGCCACCGCATATTGCGGGCGCAGCACGCGGGTGGAGACGATGGTGGCGATGGAATTTGCGGCGTCGTGGAGACCGTTCAGAAAATCGAAGAACAGCGCGATGGCGATGAGGCCGACAAGCAGCGGCAGTGCAAGCGCGACATCCATCAGACGTTCTCGATAACGATGCCGCTGATCTCGTTCGCCACGTCCTCGAAGCGGTCAACGACCTTTTCGAGTTCGCCGTAGATCTCGCTGCCGATCATATAGGCCATGGCATCGCCGGCCGCGCCATGGCGCCGGAAGAGGTCCTTGAGACCCTGATCGTGAAGTTCGTCGGAGCGACCTTCGACACGGGTCACCTCTTCGGCAATCGCCGACAGGCGCTGGGCATTGGTGCCGACCTTTTCCAGAAGCGGAAGGGCTTCGGCAATCAGGTTTGCCGCACGCACGATTTCATGGCCCATCTCGCGCATCAGCGGGTCGAACTGCGTTTGTTCGAAAAGGCGGATGGTCTTGACGGTCTTGTGCATCATGTCGATGGCGTCATCCATCGACTGGATCAGGTCCTTGATATCGCCACGATCAAAGGGCGTTATGAAGCTGCGGCGCACCGCAAGCAGCACATCGCGGGTAATATCATCCGCCTGGTCTTCGAGAGCGACAATAAGGTCGCAGTTTTTCTCGACGTCGACGCCGCTCAAAAGGTGGTCCAGAGCGGCTGCAGCTTTGACGACGGTTTCCGAATGTTTGCTAAACAGGTCGAAGAAACGGTCCTCGCGCGGCATCAGCTTGCGAAAAATGCTCATCATGCGAATTGGCCCTCAATGGCGCTTTATTAGTTGTGGGGGGTGATTGTCATAAAACTGTCATAAATGCACGCAGGGCATTGATGCAACCCGGAAAATCAGCACTATCAACGGATATGAAATCCACGAAGAAAAGCCGGAAAGCCCGCCCGGCGCGTCCCCTGACATTGCTCCAGCAGCTCGCTGCGGTTCCCGAAAAGCTCTTCACCGGCGCTTTCCGGCAGCAATATGCCGCCCTGTGCTTCCGTTATGCCGGCAGCGGCGAAGAGATCGAAATCCTTGTCGTCACCTCCCGCGTCACGGCGCGCTGGATCATTCCGCGCGGCTGGCCGATGAAACGCAAGAAACCGCACGAGGCGGCCGCGATCGAGGCATGGGAGGAGGCGGGCGTGCGCGGCCGGGTCAAAAAAGATGCGGTCGGCCGCTACACCTATCTCAAGATGCTCGACAATGGCGATGTCGTTCCCTGTGTCGTCGATGTCTTCCAGATCGAGGTGACCGGGGAAGAGACGAGTTTCAAGGAGCGCGGCGAACGCCTCGTGGAATGGGTTCGCCCGGACGAGGCGGCAAGACGCGTCCGGGAAATCGAGCTGAAGTCGCTTCTGGTCGATTTCCGCCCGAAGGGCAAAAAGAAGCGCCAGGCGGAGGACAGGCCCTGACCGCAAATCCCGTGGTCAAGTCTGCGACGGTGATGCCGGATGGTCTGCCAATCCGGTTTCGCCCGTCTCATCCGGCGCTTTCGGCAGCAGGCGGGCGAAACGCCGGGTGATGCTGTCGATATAGGACAGGATCACCGGCACGACGATCAGGGTGAGCAGGGTGGAGCTGATGAGGCCGCCGACCACCGCATGCGCCATCGGCGCGCGCTGCGCCCCGCCACCGCCGATGGCGAGACCAAGCGGGATCATGCCGGCGATCATTGCAAGCGTCGTCATGACGATTGGACGGAAGCGGATGACGCCGGCGCTTGCGAGCGCCTCGTTCAGCGACAGTCCCCGTTTTCTTTCGCGATTGGCGAAATCGACCAGCAATATGCCGTTCTTGGTAACGAGGCCCATCAACATGATGAAACCGATCAGCGAGAACATGTTAATCGTGCTGCCGGCCACCATCAACCCGAGGATAACGCCGATGAGCGACAGCGGTAGCGACGCCATGATGGCGAGTGGTTGCAGGAAACTGCCGAATTGCGAGGCGAGCACGATGTAGATGAAGATGACCGCCATAACGAGCGCCTTGACCATGTGGCCGACCGTTTCCTGCATGGTTTCGGCTTCGCCGCCGAAGCGGATGCGGTAACCGTCAGGCAGATCGCGGGAGGCGGTCAGGTTCTGCAAGGCATTTGTCACATCCCCAAGCGTTCTGCCGGCGACATTGGCCGAAACAAGCACTTCGCGTCGGTTCTCGATGCGGCGGATTTCGGCGGGCGCCGGCACGGTGGCGATATCGGCGACCTGATCGAGACGCACCATCTGCGGTGCGCCGTTCGATGCGATGCGGCTGGTCGCAATCATCAATTCACCGAGTGCCGTCATATCGGAACGCCGCTCACCGGGCAGGCGCACGACGATGTCGTAGCTTGTGCCGTCCGTATCCGTCCATTTCGAGACGTCCTCGCCCCCGACGAGAGGAGAGAGTGCGGAGGCAAGATCGGATCTGGCAATACCGAGATCGCTCGCCGCATCGCGTTTGAGGCGGATGGACAGGATCGAGGTCACGTTCTTGGCGCTGGACGTGACGTCCACGAGACCGGGGATTTTTTTCATGTCTTCGACGAGACCGGCGGCGATTTTTTCGAGGATCGCCCGGTCGTCGCCGAGGATGCTGAGCTGCACCGGACTTTCGCCACCGCCAAGGCCGTTCTGCTGGATTGCGACGTCGATGCCGGGTATGGCCGACAGGCGCTTTCGGACGGGATCGGCGAGCGTCACCGGGGTTCGCGTGCGCGCCGAAAGCGGCACCAGCCCGACCTGAACGGCGGCGCGATGTTTGCCGGCGGCACCACCGGTATTGACGGTGGAGTAAAGCATTTCGACCTCCGGGAATTCCCTGAGCGCCTTCTCGACCTGTCGTACCTTCGCCGTCGTGTAGTCCAGCGAGGAGCCGACCGGTGCCGTAATGCTGACCTGGAAGCGGCCCTCATCCGTATCAGGCACAAATTCCGCGCCGACCAGCGGCACCATGAACAGGCTGCCGACAAAGATGCCGATCGTTGACAACAGGGTGACGAGCCGGTGGCGCAATGTCCAGCCGATCGCAAACCGGTAGCGCTCGGCCAGCCACTCGAAGCCGCGGTCGAAGCGGGCGATCAGCCGGCCGATTGGGCCACGCCGGGCGTCGGGTTGTGAATCCGGATCGTACCAGAGGCTGGACAGCATCGGATCAAGCGTGAAGGCGACGAAAAGCGAAATCAGCACGGCAGCCGACACGGTGACGCCGAACTCGTAGAAAAACCGGCCGATAATGCCATCCATGAAGGCGACCGGCAAAAAGACCGCCACGATGGTTGCCGTTGTCGCGATCACCGCAAGCCCGATTTCATTCGTGCCGTCGAGTGCCGCGCGGATATGGGATTTCCCCATGTGCAGGTGGCGGGTGATATTTTCGCGCACGACAATGGCGTCATCCACCAGAATGCCGATGGAAAGCGTGAGCGCCAGGAGACTCAGCGTATTGAGCGTGAAGCCGAGAAGATCGATGACCGCAAGCGTGCCGATGATCGCGATCGGCAATGTCAGTCCGGTGATGACCGTGCTGCGCCAGGAATTGAGAAACAGGAAGACGATGGCGACGGCGAGCGCGGCTCCTTCGATCAGGGTCATCTGCACCTGGGTGACCGACTCCCTGATGGGAACGGAAGAGTCGGTAACGATGCGCAATTGCACGTTTTTCGGGGCGAGCTCGGCATTGAGCATTTCGAGGCGCTGCCTCACATCCGTCACGACCTGAACCGTATTGGCGTCCTGCACCTTGACGATGTCGATCGCCAGCGCCGTCTGGCCATTATAGAGGGCGCGGTTTTCAGGATCGGCGGCGCCTTCGGAAATCGAGGCGACATCGCGAAGGTAGATGGCCGCGCCGCCACGCCTTGCGACCACCATGTCCAGCAGCGCCTGCGGGTCCTCGATGCGGCCCCGCACCTGCACCGTGCGTTCTGAAACGGTGTCGATGACGCTTCCGGCCGGGCTGTTGCTGTTGCCGGTGCGCAGCGCGCTCACAACGTCGTTGATGCCCACCTTGAGTGCGCGCATGTGCGTGTCGTCGATCGTGACATCGATCTGCCGCTTGCGGGCGCCGACCAGCGTTGCCTGCCCGACGCCGGGAACAGTCGTCAGTTGCCGTAATACCTTCTGGTCGGCAAGGGTGCTGAGCGCGGGTACATCAAGCGCTGTCGAACTGATCGCCAAAGACAGGATCGGCTCGGCGGCCGGGTCGAACCGCGAGATGACCGGTTTTTTGACATCCTCGGGGAAATTCGCCTCGATGGCGGCGACCTTGTCGCGCACGTCCTGTGCGGCCGCGGCACTTTTAACCTCGAGCTTGAATTTCGCGACGACGACGGAGCGCCCTTCGTAAGAGGTGGAGTTGATCTCGTCGAGGCCGCCTATGGCATTCAGCGCATCCTCGACCGGTCGCGTCACTTCCGTCTCCACCGTTTCCGGCGTGGCACCGGGATAGGCGGTGACCACCACCACGACCGGAACGTCGACATTGGGATATTGATCGAGCCCCAGCCGCTGCAGCGAAAAGGCGCCGATGACCAGAAGCGCCACCATCATCATGGTTGCGAAAACGGGATGGGCGACGGATATTCGGGTCAAGAACATCTCAGCCTGCCTTCTCGACGGTGATGGCCATATCGGGCTGCAATTCGGGAAGCGGCGCTGTCAGGATGGTTTCACCATCGGTCAGCCCCGCGCCGATCTCGATCAGGCTGCCGCCGTTCCAGCGCGGTCCCACCGCCACCGTCTGGCGACGAAGATGGCCGTTGAGGACCTTGAGCACATGATAGCCGGTCTCATCCTTGCGCAACGCGATTGCGGGAACGACGAGGGCATCGTTTTTTTCGCGCACGAGGATCGATCCGCTTGCAAACATGCCACCCCATAATTGCCCGTCGCGATTGGCAAGCCGCAGATAGACGGCGACGAAGCGCGTACCATCCTCGGCAACCGGGCTGATACGCTCGACGGTGCTTTTGACGGTCTGGCCACCGAGCCCGTCAATCTCCAGCTCCGCCGTCTGGCCAAGGGCGACGCGCGGAATATCCCGTGTGGCAACGAGGACCTTCGCCTCCAGCGCGCTGGTATCGACCAGCGTGAGCAGTTCGCCATCACTTCCAACGCGAGACCCCGGCTCGGCCAGCCGGCGGGTGACGGTGCCATCGAAAGGCGCACGGATTTCGGCGTTGCGCAG
Source organism: Rhizobium sp. X9 (assembly GCF_018873185.1). Classification (NCBI taxonomy): domain Bacteria; kingdom Pseudomonadati; phylum Pseudomonadota; class Alphaproteobacteria; order Hyphomicrobiales; family Rhizobiaceae; genus Rhizobium; species Rhizobium sp. X9. The sequence continues at coordinate 2,262,554 of NZ_CP071312.1, forward strand.
GGCGAGGCGGGCGATATCCACCTGCGCCGAAAGGCTCTGGACCCTTGCCGTCTTGACCACGACATCGCTTTTCGCCTTGTCGAGCTGCTCTGCCGACGCGATGTTTTTCGAGGCGAGCTGTTCGGTTCGGGCGAGCGCCTGCATCGCCAGCGTCAGCTCGGCCTCGGCCGCATCCCGATCGCTTTGGCGCAAGAGCAGTGTCGATTGCAGTTCGTCGGTTTCGAAACGCACGAGCACGTCGCCCGCATGCACCGCCTGTCCTTCCCGGACGTTCAACTCAAGAATTTTTCCGGGCTCGCGGGCGCGCATCACCACACGGTTGACCGGCTGAAGCTCGCCGCTGATGCTGAGCCGCTCCACCATTGCGCGGGTGCCGATCTTGGCTATTTCCGCTGCCGTCAGTTCGAACGGGATACCGGCCGGGCTCATCGAGGCAGCTGCGACGATACCCTTGACGCGCTCATTCGCATCGACGCTGCCGCGCGCCGGATCGAGAGCGGTGACAACGAGAGCGCAGCCTGCAAGCGCTATCCCCGCCTTGATCGTTCTCTTCATCCACATATCGTAATCCTCCAGGCAAAACACATCCTGCGACCGCCCGTCTGGCGGTCATGTCGCCTGTCTCTCAGGCTGATGGATGACGAATAGCCCCCCACAATTGCAGCAGCATTACCCTGCTGCGCGGTCTCTGCCGCAATACTGCCGCAACCTTTCTGGCAGACAAGGGATGGCGAAGGGACGGTGATGCATGAGACTTCTGCTAATCGAAGACGAACAGGAAATGGCGGATGCACTGACGGCAACGCTCGGCAGGCAGGGCATTGTCATCGATCATACGATGTGGCTTGGCGACGCGATGGAGCTGACGCGCCAGCATGTCTATGACGCCATCCTGCTCGACCGTCGTCTGCCTGACGGGGAGGGGCTCACCTTCATTCCGCAGCTGCGCCGTGCCGGCATCGATACGCCGATCATCCTGTTGACGGCGATGAACGAACCGGAAGAGCGGATTGCCGGACTGGACGGCGGCGCCGATGACTATCTGGGCAAGCCGTTTCTCATCGGTGAGCTTCTGGCGCGGGTACGGGCGGTCCTGAGAAGGCCGGCAAGTGTGGCCCCAACGCAGGTCGCGGCCGGCCGGATCGTGATCGATCCGCTTCACCTCAGCGTCACGATCAATTCGATGCCGTTTGATCTGCCAAGGCGCGAGCTCATGATACTGGTCGCGCTGGCGAAACGAAAAGGCAAATCGGTGCTGCGTTCGACGCTGGAGGCCGCGGTCTACAATTACGAGGAGGAAATCCAGTCCAATGCGCTCGATGCGCATATATCGCGGCTGCGAAAACGCCTGCTCGACGCCTCGGCCGGCGTGAGCGTTCACAATATTCGCGGCGTCGGTTATCTCCTGAAGGAAGAGGCATGAGAGCGCAGGGCAAGTCCAATCCGTCACTATGGTGGCAATTGAGCTGGCAGCTCAGCATTGTCGTTGCCGCCATGATCGCCGTGGTCATCATCGGTCTTTGCATTTATGGCGTGACGGTCGTCTCACCCGGCATAGGGCTCTTGGACAACCTGCCGGCGACGCTTGACGAGTCGCTTTCACTCGATCCACAGAAGGGGCTCATCATTACCGAGGGGCCGGCGCTGCGCGCCTTGCAGGCGGAAAATCAAAAGCTCTGGTTCGTGGCCTCCACGCTTGACGGACGGGCGGCGACCTATGGCAACGTGCCGGCGGTCTATGCCGAACTGTCACGCTACGTTCATATGATGACAGACGCCGATATTCGCGGCGGTACCGGCATTTCCGAGGTTGCTCTGGCGGAAACCATCGACACCGCGTTGGGACCCATCAGAGTGATGTTCGGTGGAAGCTCGCATGTAAGAGCGTCGTTTCTGACACTTCTTGTAGGGACTGCGCCGATTTACATTCCTTTGCTGGCGGTCATCCTGCCTGCGGTTTTCTTCTCCGTGCCACGCATCGTGCGCCGGGCGCTTTCCGGCCTCAGTTCCGTCGTAAAAAAAGCGCCGGAGATCGACCCGCGGCAGCCGGGCTCGAAACTTCCCGTCGAGGACGTGCCGCGGGAAGTCGTGCCATTGATCCTTTCCTTCAACAGCATCCTCGAGCGGCTTGAAGAGCAGTTCCGGGCGCGACAGCGTTTCCTCATCGACGCCGCGCATGAGCTTAGAACGCCGATTGCCATCATGCAGACCCGCATAGAGGGTCTGCCGGGGCCGGAGCAGCAACGCCTGATGGAGGATGTCGCCCGGCTTGGCGAAACCGCCGAACAGCTTCTGGCCTTCGAGCGCAACGATCAGGTGAACGACCGGCGCGAGACGGTGGACCTGGTCGAGATCGCCCGCACCGTGGTTGCGGATCTTGCGCCGCTCGCGATTTCGGCGGGTTACGATATCTCCTTCGAAACACAGGTCTCGCATCATGAGATGCAGGGCAACCCCTTCGCGCTGCCGCGCGCCATCAGCAACATCGTGCGCAACGCCATCGATCATGGTGGAAACAGGGGGATGATCCACGTGGCGGTTCTCGCAAGCGGCGAGATTGCCATTTCCGACGAGGGGCAGGGAATAGCCGAAGACCAGCAGGAGCGGATATTCGAGCCATTCTATCGCGTTAAGCCGCGCAGCACGGGAGCGGGGCTTGGTCTCAGCCTCGTCAAGCAGATCATCGCGAACCACAACGGTCAGATCGTTCTGGAAAGCACGGCTTTCGGAAGCACCTTCCGGCTCCGTTTCTGACCGTAATTTTGCGCACCGGTTTTCGCGAGGCGCACATGTAATGCTGCCGCAATTTTAGCTGTCGTAGGGTGTGGGCACAGGGGCAATCATGCCAAGCGGAGTAATGCAGTGAGCCACCAGCGGAATCTCTTCCCCCGGCCTTCAGGCGATAAGACGGCGCGCAGCCGCAATATCGCTTTTGCCACCTTGCCATTCGCCATCATCATGTCCGGCTGCACATCCGTGCCGCTCAAGGAAGGGGGGACACTCACCTCCTACGCGCAGCTCAGCCCGGCCAAGGGCAAGTTCACCAAGTCACGGATATTCGTGGATGCCAAGGGGCTGGCGGCCGTCAAAACGGTCGCCATCGTGCCGACCACCTTTTCCTTCGCCGCCGCCGCGCGCGTGACATCGGAAAAGGACCGGACGCTTGTTTCAAATGCGCTGGATCGCGCCGTCTGCGTGGCTTTGAGCGATAAATACCGGATCGCCGCCCTTGGTCAGCCGGCGGATATGACGGTGCGAACCGTCATTACCGATCTGGTGCCGACCGACAAGACCATGGCCGGCGTATCGACAGCCGTTTCGCTCGGCAGCAACTTCGTGCTGCCGGTTGGCGTGCCGCGCCTGCCCGTCGGTCTCGGCGGCCTCGCCGTCGAAGCGGAGGCGGTGGACAATGCCGGCGTTCAGCGTGCGGCAGCCGTGTGGTCGAAGGGTGCGAACTCCTTCACCGACAGCGCCCGCGTTTCGCAAATCGGTGATGCCTACGGGCTTGCGGCCGATTTTGCCAACCACTTCGCGCGCATTCTGGTTACCGGCAAAGAATCCGAGGGCCTGGACATGTCACTCCCGTCCGGACACCGCATCAAATCGGCGCTGGGCGGAAAGCCCAAATATGCCGAATGCGATGCTTACGGCCGCTCGCGCGGTTTGCAGGGCATGGTGGCCGACCAGTTCGGTGCGCCGCCCGAATGGACCGAAAAAGACGCAAAGCCGCGACCTCAATAGGACGACCGGGCTCTGCCGGGCTGGAACTTGCGCCATAAATCGGTGTCGTGCGACCACGCTCGGCGGAGTCATGATCCAAATTCTCATGAAACTTATATAAATTACTAATATAATTCGGAATTATTAAATGCAGAATATAGGTATTTCCGCCTTGGAGGCGGAGAAATCCCTTTCCGGATCAGAATTGATTTCCCTCGCTTCAGAGATGGCATCCGTTGATTGCCCGGAGCCGCACCGGTTTTCAATGGGATGGAATATCGCCACCTTCATCCTGCGCGCCCATTGGAAACGAGGCCTGCTTTTCTGGATGCGCTTTGCTGCACATCCCTTCACGACCTTTCGATGGTGGCGGTATCTCGAGCGGTTTTCAGTCGAGCGAAACCTGCCTTTACCGCATGACGCGCTTCTTCAAAAACCCCTGTCGAAATTCCTCATGGGCAGAATCTCCTACCGGAAGCGACTTGATTTCCTGATGGATAATTTCGTGCTCGCCAGCGAGTGTTTTGCAGCGGACACCATGGCCTCGCTTTGGGCTGGGAAGACGGTGGAGATTGGCACCGTAAGTGGCCGTGGCGATGTGTATCGCTGCACTCTGGCCCTGGCGGATCTCTGCGGTGGCCGGCACGAGGGCGCTTTCGCGGTGAGACTGATCCGCGCGCGCGACGACGCCATCCTCTGGACGGTCAAGTTCATTTTCGCAGCACAGCGCCAGGGGGAAGACTGGACGGTTGTGGTCGGGGGGATGCAGGGACCGCGCGCCGCAAAACATGAGATGGTGGCTGTCACCCGCGACCTGTCGGGCCTTCGCCCGAAGGAGGCGGTGCTGATGGTCCTGCAAGGGTTTCTGCCGGGGAACGCAGGCGCGTATTTTGCAATCGACCACGCCAGACATCCGATCACGCGCCGTCGCGCGAAGCGGCAAAAAATGTTGCTGGCGGATATCGACGCCTTCTGGCGGGAACGCTGCGCCGAACCGGATGACCTTTTCGGTTTCAAGGTGCCTGTCTCCGCGCTTGGCGGTGCGGACAAGCGCAGCCACATGAAGCTCGCATTCTTCAGCCTCGCTGAGAGACTTTGCGAGAGCAGCTCCAGCGACACTCTAGGTTTCGGGCGCGACTGAGAGGCCCAGTTTCTGCAGGCCGCATTCCCGGACGATTTCGGCGATGTGGGCGAATTGCGCCGAAAGCGGATTGCTCTTGCGCCACACCATGCCGATGGTTCGCGAGGGCCGCGGTTCCGCCAGCCGGAACACCGAAACGGTGGATTGCCGCGTTTCCATATCGACGGCCATCTGCGGGATGAGCGTAACGCCGATGCCGGCGCCGACCATCTGCACCAGCGTCGAAAGGGAGCTGCCCTCCATCAGCACCCGCGGCGGCGCATTGGTGGTGCTGCAGAAAGACAGCGCCTGATTGCGGAAACAATGGCCTTCCTCCAGTAGCAGCAGGCGCATTTCGCCAAGTTTGTCGGCGCTGGGCACCGGCATGCCCGCATCTTCCATCGGCCGCACGAGAATGAATTCCTCTGAAAACAGCGGGACCTCTTCCAGCGACGCTTCGGACACCGGAAGGGCGACGATTGCCATATCCAGCCGGGCTTCCAGAAGGTCCTCGATGAGTTTCTGCGTCACCGCCTCACGCGGGCGCGCCTCCAGTCCGGGATAATGCCGGGTGAGTGTCTTGATGACCTGTGGTAAAAGATAGGGTGCTACGGTTGGAATGACGCCGATGCGCAGGCGGCCGCTGAGAGGACCATGTCGCGCCCGCGCCAGATCCTGCAACTCATCCACCGAGCGCAGGATTGAACGGGTGCGCTCGGCAAATTCCTCGCCAAGAGCCGTCAGCCTGATCTGCCGGCTGCCGCGTTCGACGAGCGGCGCGCCGATCAATTCCTCAAGTTCCCGGATCTGCAGCGAAAGGGCTGGCTGGGAAATGGCGCAGGCTTCCGCCGCCCGACCGAAATGGCCGATCTTGGCCAGAGCGTCGAAATAGCGGAGGTGTTTCATGGAAAGGGCAATCATAAGCTCAGCATATCGCAGCCTTTAGAATATACAATTGGAAATTATGGAACCCGGCTGTTAGTCATCTTCATGACAGAAACAGGATGTAGCGATGAAGGATCGCTAAACCCGCCATACGGTGTTCATCGGATGGCCTGCTGCGGGTTGTGGCGCCAACATGCTGCACGTGTCGCAATGATTATTTTGTTTAATTGCTAAACCCATCGGAGGGCGAAATGGACGCAACTTCAAAACCGGCTGGCAAGTGTCCCGTCATGCATGGAGGCAACACGGCCTCCGGTAAATCGGTGACCGAATGGTGGCCGAATGCGCTGAACCTTGACATCCTGCATCAGCACGACACCAAGACCAATCCGCTCGGCACCTCCTTCAACTACCGTGAAGCGCTGAAGACGCTCGACGTCGAGGCCCTGAAGGCCGATCTGCGCGCCCTGATGACCGACAGCCAGGAATGGTGGCCGGCCGACTGGGGCAGCTATGTGGGCATGATGGCCCGCGTTACCTGGCATGCGGCCGGCTCCTACCGCGTAACGGACGGTCGTGGCGGCGCCAACACCGGCAACCAGCGCTTTGCGCCGTTGAATTCCTGGCCTGACAATGTCAACACCGACAAGGGCCGCCGCCTGCTGTGGCCGATCAAGAAGAAATACGGCAACAAGATTTCCTGGGCTGACCTCATCGCGCTGGCCGGAACGATCGCTTACGATGTTGCCGGTCTCAAGACCTTTGGTTTCGCTTTCGGTCGCGAGGATATCTGGGCACCGGAAAAGGACACCTATTGGGGTGACGAAAAGGAATGGCTGGCGCCGAGCGACGGCCGTTACGGCGACGTGACCAAGCCCGCGACGCTGGAAAACCCGCTTGCCGCCGTGCAGATGGGCCTCATCTACGTCAACCCGGAAGGCGTCAACGGCAAGTCCGATCCGCTGGCGACGGCGGCGCAGATGCGCGAGACCTTTGCCCGCATGGGCATGGATGACGAGGAAACCGTGGCTCTCACCGCCGGTGGCCACACCATCGGCAAATCCCACGGCAATGGCAGCGCCGCCAATCTCAGCCCCGATCCGGAAGCTGCAGGCCCGGAATATCAGGGTCTTGGCTGGATCAACACCCAGGGCCGCGGTATTGGCCGCGACACGGTCGTGTCGGGTATCGAAGGCGCGTGGACGAGCGAACCGACCAAGTGGGACAACGGCTTCTTCGACATGCTCTTCAAGCATGAGTGGACATTGACGCACAGCCCCGCCGGTGCATCGCAATGGGCGCCGATCACGATCGCCGAAGAGGACAAGCCGGTTGACGTCGAGGATCCCTCGATCCGCACCATCCCGATGATGACCGATGCCGACATGGCCCTGAAAGTCGACCCGATCTACCGCGAGATTTCGCTGAAGTTCAAGGACGATCAGGACCATTTCTCCGACGTCTTCGCCCGCGCCTGGTTCAAGCTGACCCATCGCGACATGGGCCCGAAGGCCCGTTACATCGGCCCGGACGTTCCGCCTGAAGACCTGATCTGGCAGGATCCCATCCCGGCCGGTTCCACGAGCTACGACGTTGCCGCGGTAAAGGCGAAGATCGCTGCTTCCGGTCTGCCTGTTGCCGATCTGGTCTCGACCGCATGGGATAGCGCCCGCACCTTCCGTGGTTCGGACAATCGCGGCGGCGCCAATGGTGCCCGTATCCGCCTCGCACCGCAGAAGGACTGGGAAGGCAACGAGCCCGCCCGTCTTTCCCGCGTGCTCTCGGTTCTGGAACCGATTGCCCGTGAAATCGGCGCGAGCATTGCGGATGTGATTGTTCTCGCCGGCAATTACGGTGTGGAACAGGCGGCGAAAGCGGCCGGCTTCGACATCGCCGTGCCTTTCGCACCCGGCCGTGGCGATGCCTCCGCCGAGCAGACCGACGCGGACAGCTTTGCACCGCTCGAGCCGCTGGCGGATGGTTTCCGCAACTGGGTAAAGAAGGACTATGTCGTCAGCCCTGAAGAACTGCTTCTGGACCGCGCACAGCTTCTAGGCCTCACCGCGCCGGAACTGACGGTTCTCATCGGCGGCCTGCGCGTCATCGGCGCCAATTACGGCGGCGCGGCCCATGGTGTGTTCACGCAGACCCCCGGTTCGCTCACCACCGACTTCTTCGCAACGCTGACGGATATGGCCTATTCCTGGGTTCCGACTGGCGGTAATCTCTACGAGATCCGCGATCGCAAGTCTGGAGCAACGCGCTATACGGCGACGCGCGTAGACCTCGTGATCGGCTCCAACTCGATCCTGCGTGCCTATGCGGAAGTTTACGCGCAGGACGACAACAAGGAAAAGTTCGTTCGCGATTTCATCGCCGCCTGGACGAAGGTGATGAACGCCGACCGTTTCGACCTCCTCTGATTGGAAGTGAAACGAACCCGATAAAAAGCACCTTCCTGAGCAATCAGGGAGGTGCAAGTAGATAGACTCCCGCCCAGACTCGACGTCATCCTCGGACTCGACCCGAGGATCCATCCCCGTCAAATCGCTTGAGACATTTGTGGACCCCAGAACAAGCCCGAGGATGACGGAGGAGAAGGATTCAGAAGTTTTTGGCTTGAATGTAAAGCCGCGCAACCTCACCAACTTATCTACGGTCCGAGGACTTTATCGGTTTGTCCGGGGATGATTTTTCGGCTTTCCCCGACGGCGCTTTGCCGCCCTTTTCATTTTCATGGGCATCCGGCCCCGCGACGATGACGCCGCGGCCCTGTTCTTCGCGCTTCTTGTCGGCGAAATCGCCCGGTTCCTTTTTGTCGTTCATAGTCATCTCCTTCGTGATTTCATTCATCTGGAGATCAACGGATGGCCGGTGCGGAGGTTCCAGGGCTTACTTTGTTGCGGGATCGCATGGCAACATGACAATGCTTGCATTCCAACCATGGAACAGAACTCACGGCCATGCCGCATAGGACGGCGGCGGTATCGTCTGCATGCGCATCCCCATTCGCCGGAAACGGCCGGGTGAGGTGCCCTCGTTGCGGGTGAAGAAGCGGTTGAAATATCCCGGGTCCTGAAATCCCAATCGAAACGCAATTTCAGCAACTTGCAGTGAAGAATTGAGAAGAAGGTCGCGGGCTTCGGAAAGCAGTTCGCGGTGAATATAGGCCTGTGGTGAAAGCCCTGTCGCCTTGCGCACCGCAAATCCGAGGCGTTCACGGTTGACGCCGAGTTGCCCCGCATAGTCTTCCACGCCCCATTGATCGCGCTTGTGCTGGCTGACCAGCAGCACAAACCGCTCGGTAAGGCTGCCCGCCGTGGAAGCCGCGCCTGCAACGTCGGCCATGGCGTGCTGGCAGATGCGGATAAGGGTGACGGATAACAGGCTGGCGATGATCGTATCCGAGCCGGTTGTCGACCGGAAATTTTCATCCGCGATGGTGTCGAGATAACCCGCCAGTTCCTGCCGATCCTTTTCCGTCAGCGTTTGTGTCAGGGCGCGCTGCAATGTGCTGCGCACCGTCATGGCGCTCGTTCCGGTCGGCATGGCGTGCGCAAGGCCGATTTCGGTCGTTTTCAGCAGCGATCCGCGACTGCCGGCATTGAGCCTCAGACGGCCGACTGGACCGGCGGCGGGCAACCACGCAAGCCCCGGTGCGGTAATGACAAGTGTCCATTCTCCCTGAACGATCTCCGCTTCCCCGGCAGAGAGGAGGACAAGATGGGCTCCGCCGCGTTCCAGTTTGAACTCAGACACGCGTAGCGACGAGGTGAGCATGCGCGCTGTCGTCTCAACCCTGTTTGCAGCTATCTGGCCGTGAAGCGGCATTCATCCTCCAAAAGTACAATAATGCACTACACTAGTGCATTTTATATGCGCCTGTCGTTGCTAAACTTTCATCAGCGCAGGGAAAGCCTTGAGGAGAACGGCCACCCCACTAACGCGCCTTGGGAGGAAAATCATGAATAGTCTGAAGCGCAGAACGCTGTTCTGCCTGCTCTCCGGTGCTGCCCTGTCGGCAGTGTCGCTCGGCCATGTCCATGCACAGGACCGTACATCGGTGAAGATCGGTTACGCCGTTTCCAAAAGCGGCGCCAATGCCACGGGCGCGGGCATCACCACCATTCCGAACTACAAATTATGGGTGAAGGAAGTCAACGATGCCGGCGGCCTCACCTTGCCGGACGGAAAGCGCCTGCCGGTGGAAGTGGTCGAATATGACGACCGCTCGTCTGCCGAAGACGCGGTACGGTTCACCGAGCGCCTGGCAAGCCAGGACAAGGTCGATTTCATCCTGCCGCCCTGGGGCACGGGGTTCAACCTCGCCGTCGCGCCACTTTACGACCGTTTCGGGTATCCGCAGCTGGCCGTGACCGGCGTGACAGACAAGGCGCCCGATTTTGCGGCGCGCTGGAAAAAGAGCTTCTGGATGCTGGGCGGCGGCCATGACTATGCCAATGCGCTTGCCGACGTTCTGAAAGCCGCGCGCGCTGCCGGCCAGATCAATGACAAGGTCGCGGTGATTTCCGTGGCCGACGGTTTCGGCATCGATCTCATCAAGGCGGCGCGGCCGGCGCTGAAGGAAGCGGGCTTTACGCTTGCCTATGACAAGACCTATCCGGTCGGCACCTCCGATTTCGCAGCGCTGGTCAATGAGGCGGCGGCGAGCGGGGCTGACAGCTTCATCGCCTTTTCTTATCCGCCTGACAGTTTCGCGGTGACGAAACAGGCGCAGACGGCGAAGTTCAACCCGAAGGTGCTCTATGTCGGCGTCGGCGGTGCCTTCCCGATCTTCCCGAAAGTGTCGGATGGCAAACATGAGGGCGTGATCAGCATCGGCGGCGTCGATGGCAGCAGCGCAAAGATCGAGGACTATTTCAAGCGCCACGAAGCCTTCATCGGCGTAAAGCCGGACAGCTGGGCAAGCGCCATCACCTATGCGAGCCTCGAAATGCTCGCCCAGTCCATCCAGCGCGTCGGCCTCGACAAGGCGGCGGTTGCGGGCGAGCTTTCGACGGGAAGTTTCGAAACCGTCATCGGTCCGGTCAAGCTTGAGGACAACCAGCTTCGCCAGCTCTGGTGGGCGGGGCAATGGCAGGGCGATCGTTTCGTGGCGATTGCCCCCGCAGACCGGCCGGGTGCGGCAAAGCCAGTCGTTCCGAAGCCGCAATGGTAAGTCCTTGCGAGCCGGGGTGGTAAACCCCGGCCCGCAGGCTTCGGTCACTTCCCATACTGGAGAGATCCCCTTGTTTTTATCCACCCTCATCTTCGGCTTGATGCTGGGAGGGACCTACGCGCTGATCGCGCTTGGACTTTCGCTGCAATATGGCATCGCCCGCATCATGAACCTCGCCTATGGCGAGGTCCTGATTGCCGCTGCCTTCATCACCTTTGTGCTGTTTTCCAGTTACGGCCTCTCGCCGCTCTGGTCGCTCTTCATTATCGTGCCGCTCGGCTACGGCCTGTCATTCCTGATCTACCGTGTCATGATGCGGCCGCTGGTGCGCCGTTCGGGCGGTTCCGGCCGTCTGGAAGTCGATTCCATTCTGGCGACCTTCGGCCTGCTCTTCGTCATTCAGGGCATCATGCTCGTGGTCTTCGGCGGCAATTATCACTCCTATTCCTATCTTGCCGATGGCGTCGATATCTTCGGCACGACCGTGGCATTGAACCGGCTCCTGTCCTTCTGCCTCTCGGTTGCAATCGGCGGTGGCCTTTATCTCGCTCTCACCCATAGCCGCTGGGGTCTCAACCTGCGCGCGGTGGCGCTTGCGCCCCGGTCTGCGCCGCTGGTCGGCATTGACGTCAATCGTGTGGCCTCAATCGGCTTTGCCCTTGGCGGTGCGCTTGCCGTCGCGGGTGGGGTGATGATCTCGATGTATCAGACCTTCTCCGCCTCTTACGGCGTGGTCTTCACCATGAAGGCGCTTGTCGTCGTCATCATGGGCGGTGTCGGCAATCTGCTCGGCGCGCTGGTGGCCGGCCTGCTGCTCGGTCTCGTGGAAACCTTCGTCCTTGTTTATGTCGATCCCGGCCTCACACTTGCCGCCACCTATCTGCTCTTCCTCGTGGTGCTGCTGTGGCGGCCGGAAGGCATCTTCGCAAGGAGGGGCAAATGATCCCCGTTCTTCTCGGCCTTGCAGCGGTTGCGCTGCTGGCGCTTTCCCCGTGGTTTTTCGATGCCTATGGTGTCGGCGTCATCATCGGCCTTCTCGGTTATGCGACGCTCGCCTCCGCCTGGGCGATGTTCTCGGGTCCGACGCGTTACATTTCGCTCGCCACCGTCGCCTTCTTCGGTGTCGGGGCCTATACGGTCGCGGTGCTGAGCGAGGTTTTGCCATGGCCGCTCGTGCTCCTGTGCGCGGCCCTCGTCGGCGCGGCGCTGGCGCTTGTCGTCGGGCTTTCCACGCTGCGCGTCGCCGGCATTTATTTCGTGATCTTTTCCTTTGGCCTTGCCGAACTTATCCGCCAGCTCATCACGTGGTATGAGGTGAATGTGACGGGCACGCTCGGGCGCTACATCTTTCTGCCGCTGGAGCCGCAACACGTGCTGTGGCAATTGCTGGCGCTGGTTCTCGTGACACTTCTTCTGGCGATCCTGATCGATCGCAGCAAGCTGGGGCTGGCGCTGAAGGCGATCGGTGATGACGAGGTCGTGGCTGCGCATGCGGGCATCAATCTTGCCCGCACCAAGCTGACGCTGTTCGTGCTCTCGTCCACCATCATCACGCTTGTCGGGGCCATCCAGGCGCCGCGCTGGGTTTATATCGAGCCGGCGATCGTGTTCAACCCGCAGGTATCGTTCCTGACCGTCATCATGGCTCTGCTTGGCGGGGCAACCCGGCGGTGGGGACCGATCCTCGGCGCAGTGCCGCTCTTCCTGCTGTTCGAATGGCTGGGCGCTAATTTCCCCAACCATTTTTCCATCATCCTTGGCGGCCTTTTCATTCTCATCGTCTTCGTCCTTCCGGATGGCGTGCTGGCGGCGCTGGAGAAGTTGCGCGGGAAGGAGAAAACCGCATGAGCACGGTTCTTGAAATCACCGATATCCGCAAGACTTTCGGCGGGCTGAAGGCGGTCGATGGTCTTGGCCTCACCATCAAGGCGGGCGAGGTCGTCGGGCTGCTCGGGCCGAACGGTTCCGGCAAGACCACGCTGATGAACCTGATCTCCGGTGCGCTGAAGCCGACCGAAGGTTCGATTAGGCTCAAGGGGCAGGAGATAGCGGGCAGGTGGCCGGATGTTATCGCGCGTGCCGGCGTGGCGCGCACTTTCCAGCTCGTGCGGCTGCTGCCCTCGCTTTCCCTGCTTGAAAATGTCGCTGTGTCGGCCATGTTCGGGCCGCAACGGCTGGCCCGGCTCGAGGCGGAGAGGGTTGCCCGCGCCTGCCTTGAAAGGATCGGGCTTGCCGGGCGGGAGACCATGCCGGCCGGCGATCTCACCTATATCGACCAGAAGCGGCTTGAACTGGCGCGGGCGCTTGCCGGCGAACCGAAGCTTCTGTTGCTGGACGAATGGCTGGCCGGCCTCAATCCCACCGAGCTTCAGGAGGGGATTGCGCTGATCCGCCGTCTGGCGTCGGAGGGAACGACGATCCTGCTCGTTGAACACATCATGGCTGCCGTGCGCGCGCTCTGCCCGCGTTCGGTGGTGATGGCTGCCGGCCGCAAAATCGCCGACGGGCCGACTTCGGAGGTTCTTGACGATCCACAGGTCATTTCCGCCTATCTGGGAGCGGCACATGCTTGAAATAGACGCACTGACAATCCGTTACGGCAAACATCTCGCGGTTGACGGCATATCTCTCAATGTCGCGCCGGGTGAGACGGTCGTGCTTCTCGGGGCCAATGGCGCGGGCAAGTCGTCGCTGCTGAAAGCAGTCGGTGGGCTTGTCGCATCTGCCTCGGGGGAGGTGCGTGTCAATGGCGCCTCCCTCGCCACAGTTCCCGCCCATCAGATCGTGGAACGCGGCGTGGCGCTGGTGCCCGAGGGGCGCGGAATTTTTGCGGCGCTGACGGTTGCGGAAAACCTGCGCCTCGGCGCGAACCCCCGCCATGCTCGCGCGGCGGAAAAGGCGACACGCGAGCATATTTTCGCACTGTTTCCGCGTCTCGCCGAACGGCGGCAGCAGATTGCCGGAACCATGTCCGGCGGAGAGCAGCAGATGGTCGCCATCGGCCGTGCTCTGATGTCGGCACCGGATTATCTGCTGCTGGACGAGCCGAGCCTTGGTCTTGCACCCATCGTCACGCAGGAGCTGTTTGCCGCTTTGGCGCAGATCAAAAGGAGCGGCCTCTCCATCCTGCTGGTGGAGCAGAATGTGCGCGAAAGCCTCGCACTTGCCGATCGCGGTTATTTGCTGGAAGCAGGAAGGATCGTGGGTGCGGGCACGGCTGAAGCCCTCTCCGCCGATCCCGCCGTGCAACGGGCGTTTCTCGGCGGCACCACCGCCGCCATTGTCTGAATTCAGGAGGAAGACCATGCAGACTGTCAATCTTTTCATCGGCGGCGACCATTGCCCGGCCGCAAACGGCAAACGTTTCGAGCGCAACAACCCGATCACCGGGGATGTGGCGACCAGCGCGGCGGCGGCAACGCTGGAGGATGCCACGCGTGCGGCGGATGCCGCAGCGGCCGCCTTTCCCGTCTGGTCGGCAACGTCCCCCGGTGAACGCCGCCGCCTGCTTCTTGCGGCGGCGCAGGCGCTTCTCGCCGCCGGTCCTGAGATCACGCAGGCGATGAAAGAGGAGATCGGCGCGACGGATGCCTGGGCCGGTTTTAATGTGAAGCTGGCAAGCGACATGCTGGTTGAGGCGGCGAGCCTGACCACACAGATCAAGGGCGAGATCATTCCTTCCAATCGCCCCGGCACGATGGCGATGGCGCTTCGCCAGCCAGCCGGCGTCGTTTTGTCCATGGCGCCGTGGAATGCGCCGGTCATTCTCGGCGTACGCTCCATCGCCACGCCGCTTGCCTGCGGCAACACCGTGGTGATGAAGACATCGGAGCTTTGCCCGCGCACCCATGCGCTGATCATCGAGGCGGTCGCCTCCGCCGGTCTGCCCAAAGGAGTGCTCAATGCGGTTTCCAATGCGCCGGAAGATGCGGCGAAGATCGTCGATGCGCTGATTGCCCATCCCGCCGTCAGACGGGTGAATTTCACTGGTTCCACCCGCGTCGGCCGCGTGATTGCCGAAACGGCGGGCCGTTACCTGAAGCCCGCATTGCTGGAGCTTGGCGGCAAGGCCCCCTTCATCGTGCTTGATGATGCCGATATCGATGCGGCGGTGGCTGCCGCGGCCTTCGGCGCTTACATGAACCAGGGCCAGATCTGCATGTCGACGGAACGCATCATCGTGCTCGACAGCGTCGCCGACATCTTCGTGGAGGCATTCGCCAAAAAAGCGGCGAGCCTGAAGGCGGGCGATCCACGCGATGGCAAAACACCGCTTGGCTCGCTGGTCAGCGCCGAGGCGACCTCCCGCATCCGGGCGCTGGTGGATGATGCCGTTTCCAAGGGCGCGCGCCTGGTGGCCGGCGGCGGCGGAACCGGCACGATGCTCGATGCGCTTGCCGTCGATGGCGTCACACCGGCCATGCGGCTTTATTCGGAGGAGAGTTTCGGTCCGGTCGTTTCCATCATCCGGGCCGCAAGCATCGATGAGGCTGTGAGCATCGCCAACGAAACCGAGTTCGGTCTCTCCGCTGCCATTTTCGGCAGGGATCAGGCGCGGGCGCTTGCCATTGCCGGACGGATTGAAAGCGGCATTTGCCACATTAACGGCCCCACCGTTCACGATGAGGCGCAGATGCCCTTTGGCGGGGTGAAGGCCTCGGGTTACGGCCGTTTCGGGGGAACGGCGGGCATTGCGGAATTCACCGAATTGCGCTGGGTCACGCTTCAGGACGGTCCGCTGCATTATCCGATCTGAACAGGAAGCGAAACACGCCGGCGGGCGGCGTCATCGCCGCTCGTCAATCAGCCAGCCGGTGAGTTTCCGGACAGCGCTATCATTACTTTTCGGCCTCATCAGCCAGTAACCACGTCCCGGCGCATCAAGGCTCGGGCCTGCTGTCACCAGCACGCCCGCCTCGACCAGCGGATCGACCAGCCCGGCCCAGCCGAGCGCGAAACCCTGTTCGCCGATCGTTGCCTGAACCACCATGGTGTAATTGTTGAAGCTGATGTCGCCGCCATCGTTTTCCGGGCTTCTCGGCACGCCGAAATGCTTGAAATAGGAAGGCCAGTCGAACCAGTGCGTCTGCGAGGTATTTTCAAGGTGGATGAGTTTCAGCCGTGAAAAATCCGCCACGCTTGCCGGTGCCGGTGTCTCCGCCAGAAGCGCCGGCGAACAGACGGGCGTAACCTTCTCGGAAAGCAGCAGCACCGCACCGTCGCCCGCATCCTGCCGCGTGCCGAAAATGATCATCACGTCGCTGTCATGTTTGCCCTGTCCGAGCGGATCCTGCGTGGCGACGATCTGGATGTTGATATCGGGGTTGAGCGCGCGAAAACCATGCATGCGCGGGATCAACCAGAGGGACGAGAAGGCGTAGTCGGTATGCAGCCGTATCGTCTGCCGTTCTTCCGTCCGGCGAAGCTGCTGCGCGAGAAGATCGATGGCATCGACATTGCGCGAGACGATGTCGAACAGTTTTCGCCCCTCGGCCGTCAGTTCGATGCCGCGATGTTTACGCCGGACAAGCGCGACGCCCAATTCGTCTTCCAGCCGTCGGATCTGATAGCTGACCGCAGGCTGGGTCAGCCGCAATGATGCTGCCGCTGCCGTCAGGCTGCCACGCCGGGCGATCTCGGTAAAAATCCGCATCCATCCAAGGTCGAGCGGCCTGTCTGTCATAAAAAATCCTTATATAAGACATCGAAAAATACCCGCTTCACAGGCGAAAACAATGTGGTGTTCAATAAACTGGACTAATAAAAGGGGAGCCGCAATGAAAACCGTTTCTCATCTGCACCGCATCGCCGCCGGCCTGTTCCTGTCCGTGGCGGCCTTCTCCACCCCGCTTCATGCGGCCGATGATGCCGCCTGCAAGACCATCCGCCTCAGCGATCCCGGCTGGACCGACATCACCGCCACCAACGGCGTCGCTTCGGTGCTGCTGGATGCGCTGGGTTATGAGGCCGACGTGAAGACGCTGTCGGTGCCGATCGGTTATCAGGCCATGAAAAACGGCGAGATCGACGTCTTTCTCGGCAACTGGATGCCCGCCCAGAAATCCTTCGTTGATGATCTGAACGCCGCCAAGGCCGCCGAGGTGATGACGAAGAACCTTGAGGGCGCGAAATTCACGCTGGCGGTGCCCGCCTATGTGGCGGAAAAGGGTGTGAAGGATTTTTCCGATCTTGCCAAACACGCCGACGAATTTGAAAGCAAGATTTACGGCATCGAGCCGGGCGCACCCGCCAATCAGAATATTCAGAAGATCATCGACGCCGATGATTTCGGCCTGAAGGGCTGGCAGCTCGTCGAATCCGGCGAACAGGCCATGCTGGCGCAGGTGGAACGGGCGGGCAGGGACAAGAAAGCGGTGGTCTTTCTCGCCTGGGCGCCGCATCCGATGAACGAGAAGATCGATATCGCCTATCTCTCGGGTGGCGACGCCTATTTCGGTCCGAATTTCGGCGGCGCGGAAGTCTATACGCTCGCCCGCACCGGCTGGCCGCAGCAATGCCCGAATGCGGCGACGCTGTTCAAGAACCTCAAATTCGATATTGGTATGGAAAACGCCCTGATGGGTTCCATTCTCGGCGGCGAGGATTCGAAGGCGGCGGCGACGGCGTGGCTGAAGGCCAATCCGACATCGCTGGATGGCTGGCTGCAGGGCGTGAACACGCTGGATGGCAAGCCGGGTGCGGATGCCGTCAAAGGCAAGCTTGGCCTTTGAGACTGTAGGGTAAAATGCCGCGTCCCAATATTTTGATTCTAATGGCCGACCAGTTCAACGGGACGTTCTTTCCCGATGGTCCTGCCGATTTTCTCCATGCGCCACATCTGAAAGCGTTGGCGGAGCGGTCCGTCCGTTTTGCCAATAGCTACACGGCGAGCCCGCTCTGCGCACCGGCCCGGGCTTCCTTCATGTCCGGGCAATTGCCAAGCCGGACGCGGGTTTACGACAATGCCGCCGAATTCGCCTCCGATATTCCGACCTATGCACATCATCTGCGGGCGGCGGGATATTACACCGGCCTTTCGGGAAAGATGCATTTCGTCGGGCCGGACCAGCTGCACGGCTTCGAGGAACGCCTGACGACGGATATCTATCCGGCGGATTTCGGCTGGACGCCTGACTATACCAAGCCGGGCGAGCGGATCGACTGGTGGTATCACAATCTCGGTTCGGTGACCGGCGCGGGCGTTGCCGAAATCACCAACCAGATGGAATATGACGACGAAGTCACCTATCACGCCACCCGCAAACTATACGACCTGTCGCGCCGCCTCGATGACCGGCCCTGGTGCCTGACCGTCAGCTTCACCCACCCCCATGACCCCTATGTTGCGCGGCGGAAATTCTGGGATCTTTATGAGGATTGCGCGGCGCTCGACCCGCAGTCGGAAGCGATTGCCTTCGAGGAGCAGGACCCGCATTCGAAGCGGTTGCTGGAAGCCTGCGACCATCGAGCCTTCGATATCTCGCCGGAAGAGATACGCCGGGCGCGGCGCGGTTATTTCGCCAACATCTCCTATATCGATGAAAAGGTCGGCGAAATTCTCGACGTGCTGAAGGCGACGCGCATGGAGGAGGACACGATCATCCTTTTCCTGTCCGACCATGGTGATATGCTGGGCGAGCGCGGCCTATGGTTCAAGATGTGCTTTTTCGAGGGCTCGGCCCGTGTCCCCCTGATGATCGCAGCACCCGGCTGGCAACCGGCGCTCATCGACGCGCCGGTCTCGACGCTGGATGTAACGCCGACACTCTGCGGGTTGGCCGGGCTCGATATTACCTCTCTCAAACGCTGGACGGATGGCGAAGACCTCTCGGCCTTGGCTGCGGGAACAGGTGGGCGCGGCCCGGTGCCGATGGAATATGCGGCCGAGGGTTCGATCGCGCCGCTCGTCGCCATCAGGGACGGCCGCTACAAGCTCTCGGTCTGCGAGGCTGATCCGCCGCTGCTCTATGATCTTGAGGCTGATCCTCAGGAGCGCACGAACCTTGCCGACAATCCTGAGTTTGCCGACGTGCTGTCATCGCTTTCCGCCGAGATCGGCCGGCGCTGGCAACTGCCCGTTTTCGACGCATCGGTGCGGGAAAGCCAGGCGCGGCGCTGGGTGGTCTACAAGGCGCTGCGCAACGGCGCCTATTATCCGTGGGACTACCAGCCGTTGCAGAAGGCGTCGGAGCGCTACATGCGCAACCACATGGATCTGAATGTTCTGGAAGAGAACCAGCGTTACCCGCGCGGCGAGTAACGCTGGCAGGGATTATGCGGCGGCGTTGGCTCGCGGCGCGCCGCCCGTGGCCTGCACGGCAAGGCTGCCCGCCGCCACACCGGCCTCCAGGCATTGCTTCTCGCCCTCGCGCCGAAGCCAGGCATCGATGAAACCGGCATTGAACGCGTCACCCGCGCCGGTCGTATCGATGACCGGGACGCTCTTCGCCGCCGCATGGTGCAGTCCTGCCTGCGCGGAAACCCACGCGCCCTGCGCGCCGCCTTTCAGGGCGACCACAGGAAATGCATCGGAAAGCGCCCTGATAGCCGCCTCGGGGTCGGAATGGCCCGTGATCGCTTCGGCTTCTTCGAGGTTGGGCAAAAACACGTCGACGCCTTCGCACGCTTTGAGCAGGCCCTTGTCGTAAATAAGCGAGGCATCCCAGCTCGGATCGAGCGAGACGGACAGTCCGCTATGCTTCGCACGCGAAACGAGATCGGGGATTTCGTGAAGCGTGGCGAATTCGGCGATGTGCAGATGGCAGGCCCTTTTCCAGCCAAAGGCGGCATCGAGGGTCGATGGGCGAGCGGCACCGGCACGCCGGGTCAGGAACGCCCTGTCCTGGCCAACCACCGTTGCGACGGTGACCTGAGGCCCCGCATCCGCCGAATGCTCCAGGAATTGCAGGTCCACACCGCTCTGCTGCATCTTCTCTCCGATGGCCCGCGAGAATGTGTCGGTGCCGAGCCTTGCCAGCAGCGTGGCCGTGCGACCGATATGGGCGAAATGGGCCGCCGCAATGAAAGCCCCGCCGCCGGCGGCGATTTCCATGTCGCTGGCAAACAGTTCCCGCCCAAGCACCGGCAATTCGTCAAGCCCGGTGAAAATGAGGTCGCAATAGATGCGGCCAACACTGATGACCGCTGATTTATCCGTGACTGTCGTCATCATGCGCGGCCCAGAAGCTTTTCCGTCTTGGCATCGAAAAGATAGAGCGCGCCTGCCTGCGCCTGGCATTGCAACCGGCTGCCCACAGTTGGAATGGACTTGCCTCTCGCCGTGGCGATCACGGACGTCGTGGCCGTATCGAGGTGAACCAGCGTTTCGGGGCCGAGCGGCTCCACGGCGGTGACCGTCCCTTCGAGGAAGAAGGCCCCTTGATTGGTCTCGCCTTCTCCAACAAGCAGATCATGCGGGCGAATGCCGATCAGCAGATCGCCCGTGGCCGACTGCGCAACGCTGTTATCTGTTCTCGTGCCGCGCAGCAGGTTCATCGAGGGGCTGCCGATGAACCGCGCGGTGAAGACATCCACCGGCGTCTCGTAAAGCTCCGAGGGCGTGCCGACCTGCAGGATATGGCCGTCCTTCATGACGACGATCCGGTCCGCCATGGTCATGGCTTCCACCTGATCGTGGGTGACGTATACGGTTGTCGTCTTAAGACGTTGATGCAAGCGCTTGATTTCAATGCGCATCTGCGATCTCAATTGTGCATCGAGATTGGAGAGAGGCTCATCGAAAAGGAAAGCTGAGGGATCGCGCACCATGGCGCGGCCGATGGCGACGCGCTGTCTTTGGCCGCCCGAGAGGGCCGCGGGGCGACGGTCGAGCAATGCCTCAAGTCCGAGCACCCGACCGGCCTCTTCGATACGCCGGTTCTTTTCCGCCTTGTCGAGCTTTGAGGTATAGAGCCCGAAGCCGATGTTCTGGCGAACCGTCATATGCGGGTAGATCGCATAGTTCTGGAAGACCATGGCGATGTTGCGCTGTTTCGGTTCTTTCTCGTTGACGACGTTCCCGGCGATTCTCAGCGTCCCGCCGGAAATCTCCTCCAGACCCGCGATCATTCTCAGCGTCGTGGATTTGCCGCAGCCGGAGGGACCGACGAAAACGACGAATTCGCCGTCTTCAATGGCAAGGTCGATGCCTTTGACCGCCTCCACCTTGCCGTAGCGCTTTACGAGTTTATTGAGTTCGATTGTCGCCATTATCGCGCTCCCGTCAGGGCGGTAAATTTCTCTGCAAGCTCTGCGGCTTTCGCCGCTTCGTGGTCAGCGGATCGTTGTGCCTCGGCCTCAAGCACACCGAGTTTGTCTCGATAGGCCGCAATCGCCTCCCGCATCGGTTCTGGGGCAGGGCCGCCGAAGCGGCTGCGCACGGCGACGAAGTGCTCGGGCGAGACGATCTGCCTGAACTTTTCCTCGTCAACGCCGGTCTCGCGTCCGGTCAGTTCCTGGAACGCCTTGCGGAACGGCTGGTAACCGTCGTTTGGCAGGTCACCCTTCAGCGCGACAACGCTCTTGGCGACGGTCGCGGCAATTTCATGGGCCTGCCGGAATGACAGATCTTCGATGCGCACGAGGGAATCCGCCAGTTCCGTGATGGTGATGCAGGACCGGCGAATATTCTGGTCGACCCTTTCCGGATCGATACTGATCTTGCCAACAAGGCTGGCAAGGAGATCGAGCACCCGGCCGGCAGAGGCGAAGGCTTCGTAACCCATGCCCTGGGTTTCGCCCTCGCTGTCGTTCATGTCGGTGAAGGGCGTGTTATGCATCACGTCGAGCATGGTTCTCGCCCGCCCGAATGTCTGGCTGGCAAGGTGGCGCAGATGTTCGATAGGGACCGGATTTCGTTTCTGCGGCATGATCGACGAGATCTGCACCAGCGAATTCGGCACGTAGATCTGCCCGACTTCGAAGCTCGTCCAGAACTGGAAGTCCTGAATGAGCCTGCCGAGATGCAGGAACATCAGTTCGATCGCGCCATAGGTCGCCGTCGTATAGTCGACGGCGGCGATGCAGGAATAGGAATTGCGCAAGGGTGCTGCAAAGCCGAGAAGTTCTGCAACACGCGCCCGATCAATCGGAAAGCCCGAGGTGGTAATGGCGGCAGCACCCATCGGCGACAGATCGACGATGCGCCGTGCCTCGGTGAAACGGTCGATATCCCGGATCAGCACTTCGATGGCGGCAGAAAGATAGTGGCCGAAGGTGGTGGGCTGGGCCGGTTGCCCGTGCGTATAGGCGACGATGAGCGTCTTTTCATTGCGCTCGGCAGCGTCGATCAGGGCCGCCAGCAGAAGCCGCGCCTTGGCGGTGAGCGTGTCGATCTTCTCTTTCAGACCGATCTTGAAAAGCGTGTGGTCGATGTCGTTGCGCGAGCGGGCCGTGTGCAGGCGGCCGGCGATATCGACACCGATGCGGGCTTTCAGTTCCTTTTCAATGAGGAAGAAGAAATCCTCGACCTCGCCGGTATAGACCAGTTCCGACGGGTTGATGGTCCTGTCGATGTCATCAAGCGCTCCGGCGATTTTCGCTGCCGTGTCCGCATCGAGAATGCCGGTTTCGCGCAGCATGACCAGATGGGCGCGATCGATGCGGCGGAAACCGTCGACATGGTGGTTCTTGGCGCCGTCGAAAAGCGGACGCAGCACGGTTTCCTTGTAGACAGGATCGGGAAACTTGCTGGTGTCGGACAGGCGCGGGTTCATATCGGCCATGGTGTTATCCTTTCAGGCCTGCCAGCATCACACCGCGAACGATGTAGCGTTGCAGGACGATGAAGACGATAAGGGTTGGGATGGTCGCAATGGCAGCGCCCGTCATGATCATTTCCCACTGGATCTGCTGTTCCACGGCAAAGCTCGAGAGGCCGACCGGCAGGGTGTAGAGTTCCTTGCTGGTGGTGACGATGAGCGGCCAGAAGAATGCGGTCCAGTTGCCGAGGAAGGTGAAGATTGCCAGTGCGGAGAGCGCGGGCGTCACCAGCGGCAGGGCGACCTTCCACCAGATCTGGAATTCGTTCAGCCCGTCGACGCGTGCTGCCTCGATGAAGTCGTTCGGAACCGTCTCGAAGAACTGTTTCATCAGGAAGGTGCCGAAGGCCGTCATCATTCCAGGGAACATGATGCCCCAGTAGCTGTCGAGCCAGCCAAGCTGGCTGGACATCAGATACCACGGGATGACAAGCATTTCCGTCGGGATCATCAGCGTCGAAAGGATCGCGAGGAAGATGAAGTAGCGACCGCGGAACTCGAATTTTGCGAGCGTATAACCGACCAGGCTGTCAAAGAAGCAGTTGGAAAGGGTGACGATGACCGCAACGAAGATGGAGTTGAAGAACCAGCGTAGGAAACGACCGTCGGCCATCACCGTTATGTAGTTTGCAAGCGTCGGTGCTGCGGGAATGAGCCGGAGGTCATAGACCTGGTCCGCCGTCTTGAACGAGGTCGAAAACATGAAGAGCAGCGGCGAGACCATGATCAGGCCGCCGATGAACAACAGCGTCCAGGCAAGGATGCGGCCGGGGCGGATGCGGGCGTGGGAGAGTGGCAGCGCTTCGCTCATTTCTTTTCCCTCAGGACCCAGAGCTGGACCAGCGATACGACAAGAAGAATGGTGAACAGGACGACCGTCTGCGCGGCGGCATAACCCATCGCATAGGAATTGAACGCAGTCTGGTAGATCATCAGCACCAGCGGTTTGGTTGAGCCGAGCGGGCCGCCCGGATCGTTCGTGGTCATGTTGTAGACCTGATCGAAAATCCGCAGGAAGCCGATCGAGGAGAAGACCACGAGGAAGACGGTGGTTGGTTTCAGGAGAGGCAGCGTAATCTTTCGAAGGATCGCCCACTCGCCAAGACCGTCGATGCGCGCGGCCTCATAAAATGTCGACGGAATGGAGCGCAGACCCGCCATGAAGATGATGATCTGGAAACCGAGGCCCGCCCAGATGGCTGTCACCATGACCGAATAAAGCGCCTGATCGGTGGAGCGGATGAACGGCTGCTGCGGAATTCCGATCATCCCGAACACGTCGTTGATGATGCCGATCGGCGGCGGCTGATAGAACCAGCGCCAGACCCAGGCCATCGCCGCTGCCGTCGTCAGATACGGCAGGAAATAGAGCGCGCGGATGAAGCCGTGGAGGATACGCACCCGATCAAGATAAAAGGCGATGACAAAAGCCAGAACGAGGCTGATGGGCGTGCCGATGATGAGATAGGTGAAGGTGTTCCTGAAGACCTTCCAGAATTGCGGGTCCTTGAACAGCTTGACGTAATTGGCGACGCCGATGAATTTTGCCGGCCGCAGCAGGTCCCAGTTGGTGAAGGACAGCCAGAAGGCCTGCAGTGTCGGGTAAAAACGGATGATGCTGTAGAACAGGATCGGGATAGCCAGAAAGCTCCAGATCCACACAAGCCGTTTCGTGCGCATGGAAAAGCGATCCCCGAAGGAGCCGCCGGGGCGGCCGGATGCCGCCCCCTGTTGATCGATCGCTGTCATGTCTGGACCTGGGTTTTAGGGTTTGGCCGCGTCGATGATTTCCTGCTCGGCCCCGGCGGCCTGCTTGATGGAGTCTTCGACGGATTGGCCCTCGAGCAAAATCCGGTTCGTCATGTCGATGGCGTTCTGCCGCTGGGCGGCCTCGTCCATGAACAGGGTGGTGTGGGCGTATTCGAGACCCTTCAGGAACGGTGCGTAGACCGGGTCCTTCAGGTTCTCTTCGGTCAGAGCTGCCGCACGCCGCGCCGGCAATTCGCCCACGGTCTTCAGCCAGATCGCCATGGCTTCCGGTGAGGAGATGTAGGCGAGGAATTTCTTCGACGCTTCAAGCTCTTCGCCGCTCGTCTTGGCGCTGATGCCGTTGGCAAAATAGCTGGCATAGTTGGAGCGGATATTCTTGTCATTGGTGGGAAGCTCGGTCACGCCCCACTCGAAGTCCTTGATGGTTCTGAACGATCCAAGCCTGAACGTGCCGTCTATGGTCATGCCCGCCTTGCCGGCGCGGAAGGCGGCCTGGCCTTCATCCATGAAGCCCACCTGACCGATCTTCTTTTCAAGTTGCAGGCTGGTGTAGAACTTCAGGGCCTGAACGCCCGCTTCGCTGTCGTAGGCGACTTTCTGGTCGTTGTCGGTGTAGGGCTCGCCGCCATATTGGCGAATGAGAACCTCGCGCCACCATTGGTGGTCCTGGCCGCCCATATCGAGTGTGGAGCCCGCAACGGTGAGGTTTCCGGCGGCGTCGTGCTTGGCGATCTTTTCTGCGGCAGCGACAAATTCGTCCAGCGTCTTCGGCGGGTTGGCGGGATCGAGGCCCGCTTCGGTGAAGAGCTTCTTGTTGTAGAAAAGTGCAAGCGAACGAACCGCCGTCGGCAGGCCGTAATAATCGTCGCCACGTTTCATGGCGCTGACGATCGGGAAGAAATCGCTTTCGATCTTGTCATGCGGGAAAGCGTCGGTCGGCAGCGGCTGCAAGATGCCGCCGGCTGCGAACTTGTCCAGCCAGCCGTAAAACAGCTGCATGACGTCAGGGCCCTTGCCGGACATGTTGGCGGCAATGACGCGCGTCTGGTAGTCGGCGTAAGGGAAGGTTACCTGTTTGACGGTAATGTCAGGATTGGCCTTCTGAAACTCCGCAATAAGCTCGTCCATCGCTTTGACGCGTGTGTCGAAGACATATTGCCAATATTCGATTTCAACCGCCTGAGCGGCGTTGAACGCAAATGTGCTGAAGCCGGCGACCAAGCCGGCGAACAAAGTTGCCCTGCGCATGTAAGCCTCCATTTTCCCCGCCCGGTCTTCCGGATGCGGAGTGATCGTTCCCTTTATCCGCGCTTTCGCGCGCTCTCATCGATTTGCCGGCAGCGGGATTTTCCGTGTTCCACCCCCATGCAAGCCTGACCCCCGGTCGCTCTCTACGGTTCTCTGAAGGCGGGCATTTGTCAATAAGATAATTTACTTGAATTATTATATTGCGCTTATCGTCATTTCAACGCTATGAATTTTCTAACGGACGGGAAGTTGAAGAGATGACGGTGCACACGGTGGATGCCTATCCCGTAGCAATCGGAAAAAATCCTGAGCGCAGCCGCGAGCACAACCGGCGAGTCGTCCTCGACATCGTCCGGCGGCACGGATCGCTCGGGCGTGCCCAGATCGCCAAGATCACGCATCTGACACCTCAGGCGGTTGCCAATATCGTCGATGAGCTGGTGGGGGAGGAGCTTCTGAAGGAGCTTGGCCGCCGCCGCACCGGCAGGGGCCAGCCGCCGATCCAGTTTGCCGTCAACCCGGACGGCGGCGCGACGATCGGGGTGGAGATCGCCGCCGACCACATGGTCACCGTCGGCCTCGATCTCGCCGGTGTGCTGCACACCCATCGTGTCACGCCGCTCAAGGACACGACGCCGGAAGCCATATTCAAAACCTTTGCGGCAGAGCATGCCGCGGTTGCCAAAAATGTCGGTTGCAGGCTGCTCGGCACCGGCGTCGTCATGCCCGGACCTTTCGAGATCGACGGCATGACCTCGGTCGGCCCGACGACGCTCTCCGGCTGGGTGGGTATCGACGCCCGCCAGATGCTGAGCGAGGCCTGCGGCCAACCGGTCGTGGTTGAAAACGATGCGACGGCCGCCGCCGTCGGCGAGCGCCTGTTCGGTGCGGGCCTGGCGATCCCGAATTTCTGCATGATCTATTTTGGTGTCGGCATCGGTCTCGGCATCATTCAGGATGGTTCGCCCTATCGTGGCGCGTTCGGCAATGCCGGCGAAATCGGCCATGTGACCGTCTCGCCGAAGGGAAGGCCTTGCCCTTCCTGCGGGCAAATGGGCTGCCTGGAGGCCTATGCTTCCGTTTATGTGCTCAAGGAAAAGCTCGTCTGCGCCGGTGTGGCGGATACGGAGCTTGATGATCTTGAGGCCCTGTTCAAGGCCAGTAATCCGGTGGTGATGGAGTGGATCGACGAGGCCGCCGTCCATCTGGCGCCGATGGTTGCGATGCTCGAGAACATTCTCGATCCGCAGACGGTCATTCTCGGTGGCGCGCTGCCGGAAATCATCATCAGCGAGATCATTGCGCGGATGGGGCATCTGCCGACTTCGGTCGCAAGCCGGCGGCAAAGGGAGTTGCCGCGCGTCATCCACGGCAAATCAGGACAGTTGACGGCGGCGCTTGGTGCCGCCGCCCTGCCGCTGTTCGACATCGTCACACCAAAACTTGAGACGTCCTTGGGCGCCGCAGCGCAGGTGCCCGGCTGAATATTGGAGGAGACCACCCATGCTTAACCCCCGGGAGCGCATCGAACGGCAGATGGCCGATCCATGGCTTGTGCGCCTGCATCGCAAACTGAGCGCACTGAAATCCGCTGTCACCGTCATGCACACCGGCGCGCATCCGGATGACGAGCAGAACGGACTTCTCGCCTATTTCCGGATGGAACTTGGCATGCGGACCATCATCGCCTGCTCGACGCGCGGTGAAGGCGGGCAGAATGCGCTGGGGCCTGAGCGGCTGGGCGCGCTTGGCGTCATCCGGTCGCGGGAGCTGGAGGAGGCTGCCCGCGTCATCGATGCGGATGTAAGCTGGCTTGGCCATGGCCCGGCGGATATCATTCACGACTTCGGTTTCTCCAAGGATGGTGACCAGACCTTCGGTCGATGGGGGCAGCAGCGCATCGTCGAGCGGCTGGTGCGCGCCTATCGCAAGGAACGGCCCGATATCGTCATCCCGACATTTCTCGATGTGCCGGGACAACACGGGCACCACCGCGCCATGACGCGCGCGGCGAAAACCGCGATCACGCTGGCGGCCGATCCTGCGGCCTATCCCGAACATTTCTCCGAGGGGCTGAAACCCTGGAAGGTGGCCAAATATTATCTTCCCGCATGGTCGGGCGGTGGCGACACCTATGATGACGAAGTGCCTCCGCCGGAGACAACGCTGACGATCAATGTGCCTGGAACCGAGAAGGCAACCGGCGCGCAATATGACCGTATCGGCGAATGGTCGCGTTATTACCATGCATCGCAGGGAATGGGGCACTGGCCGAAGCGGGCGCAGGAAGTCTGGCCGCTGCATCTTGAGCTCTCCAGCATCGCGGGCGGCGGGGAAAGTTCGATCCTCGACGGGCTGCCGTCGTCGCTGACCGATCTCTCGGATTTTCCCGGGCTAGACGCCGAATTGGCAAAGGCGCTGGTTGAGGCCGAACGGGAAATCACCGACGCAATCGCAGCCTTTCCCGACACGCAGCGGATCACGGCGTCACTTCTTTCGGCGGCAACTCTTTTGCAGAAGGTCGATGACGCCGCAACCCAGGATTTCAAGGCGTTGCACGGGCACCGGATCGCGCGCAAACGGGCGCAGGTCGATGCCGCTATCCTGACGGCGCTTGATCTTTTCGAGCGGGCTTATGCCCAGCCGGCAGAGATCGTTCCGGGCGGAACATCCGCGCTCTACGTGGAACTTGCTGACAAGGCGGGTGAGTTTCAGGTCGAAGTTTCCCCGGTTCTTCCGGCTGGCGTTTCCTCATCCGTTCAGTCGCTAGGGCAGACGCGGGTCTTTTCACTTGTCGCCGATCAGGACGCCACTGTTTCCGGTCTCTATCAGCCCGATTGGAAAGCGTCAGGCGGCAATGGCCATGCCTCGGTGCGCCTTTCCGCAAGGGTCGAAGGCCGGGACGTTTCGGCCAACTTCGATCTGGAGGAGCCGTTTTTCGTAACGCCCGCGCAGTCGCTGACGATCGCGCCCGATGCGCTTCTGGTTCCGCTTGGACAGGGGCAGGACGCCCATGTTTTTCAGGCGCATATAAGGGGTGCCGATGCGCCGCTGTCGTTCAGGAGTGCGGGCGGCTGGAACTTGCGCAAGAGCGGCAGCGACTGGGTGGCCGAACGCACCGGCGACGCTACGACGGGCCTTGCCCAGATCGAAGCGACTGTCGGTTCGCAGCCGGCTTTCCAGATCACGCCGATCGCCTATCCGCATATCGGACGGACGCGGTTTCTCGCACCTTCCGCTCTGAAAATCCTCTCGCTGGACCTCAAACTGCCCGAGGGTGCGCGCATCGGTTATGTCGGTGGCGGTGCCGACCGGGTCGGGTCATGGCTTTCTCGCATGGGTCTTGATGTCACCGAACTGGATGCGCAGGCGCTTGGCGGTGATCTCTCGTCGTTTACGACGATTGTTGTCGGCATCTTCGCCTTCGGCATCAGAAAGGATCTGGCTGCGGCAACGGAGCGGCTCCACCGATTCGTCGAAGAGGGCGGCCATCTTGTCACGCTCTATCACCGGCCGACCGATGGATGGAACCCGGAGACGACGCCGGTGAGGCGGCTTGAAATCGGCAAGCCGTCCCTGCGCTGGCGTGTGACCGATCCGAATGCCGAGGTGACGGTGCTGCTGCCCGATCATCCATTGCTTGTCGGGCCCAACACGATCAGTGCTGCTGACTGGACGGGCTGGGACAAGGAGCGCGGGCTCTATTTCGCCTCGCGCTGGGATGATGTCTATGAGCCCCTGCTTGCCATGCACGATGTCGATGAACAGCCCCTGAAGGGTGCGCTGGTCTCGGCGGCGATTGGCAAGGGCCGGCACACGCATACGAGCCTCGTCCTTCACCACCAGATGGACAAGCTGGTGCCGGGGGCGTTCCGCCTCATGGCAAACCTTGTGCAACCCGCGTGAATGGCCAGAGCCAGAGTGAAAAACAGGAAAACCCGCGCGAAACCGATGCTCGCGCGGGCATCGGCTGGCTATTGCTGGATATGGCCCTCGTTTCAGGCGGAATGACAGCCCTCGTCAAGGCGCAGGGCGTTACCTATCCGGCCTTTCAACTCGTCTTCATCAGGGCGATGATCGGCCTGATCTTCATCCTGCCGCTCATCTGGCGGCACCGGATGGAAATGGTGAACGTCAAATATCCCTGGCGCAATCTTTTCCGAATCTGCTGCAACGCCATTGCACTCACCAGCAACTTCGTCGCCATCACACTGTTGCCGCTCGCCACCGTCAATGCCGTGGGCTTCTCTCGCCCGCTGGTGACGATGGCGATGGCGGTCGCCGTTCTCGGCGAAAGGGTGAGCCGATATCGCTGGGCTGGGGCATGCCTTGCATTTGTCGGCGTTCTCGTCGTCATCGGGCCGGGCGGCGCTGAATTCAACGCAGGCGTGCTCGTCGTCCTCGTCTCGGTGGTGTTCGGTGCGCTTGCGGTGATCCAGACCCGGGCGCTGCGGCAGGAAAACACCACGGTGATGATGGTCTTCTATACGGTTGGCCTTGCCGTCATTACCGCCGTTCCGGCGATCTGGACATGGAAGCCGATCGCGCCGCTCGACTGGGGCCCGCTGCTCGCCATCGGCCTGCTTGCGCAAATGGGGCAATATTGTTTCCTGCGGGCCTATCGCATTGCCGATGCAAGCGTGCTCGCACCCGTCGGCTATCTGTCGATCCTGTTTGTGACGGCTGTGGGATATTTCCTGTTTGACGAGGTGCCCGAGGCCCGCGTCGTCTTCGGCATCGCCATCATTCTCGTCTCTCTACAGGCAACGGCCTTTGCGGAATATCTCCTGAAGACGTTGCGCCGCCGACGGTGACAGGTCCCGCAGCTATCTCTGGTGCGCCAGAACCCTGAGGCGGATCCAGTTCAATGCGGCAAGCTTGAAGCGATCATAGAAGGACCGCGCGAAACGCACATATCGCATGATCCATGCGAACCAGGCATAGGTGAGGAGCTTCTCCCGACCCGCGTGATAAATGCGCTCGACGATCAGGAAGGTGGCGAGATGGGCAAGGACCGTCACGGCAACACCCGTCTTGACGGTGCCGTGGGCGATGAGAAGCAGGCCGATGATTTTCATCGGCTCGGCGATGGCAAATGGCACCGCAAGCAGAAGAAGAATGGCAGGGCGCGGCAATCCGCCAATCCGGCTTTCCAGTTTCCTGATGAATGTCAGTCTGGAAATGGCCCTGATGATCGGCCGGTAGAGAGGGCGGAAAATGCCGTCGAGGACCAAGGCAAGCACGATAAGCGCCCGAATCGGAAAGATGAGGATCATCCGGATTCTGTTCTTCACCTCGGTCGGTCTCCGAAAAGGGCGTAACGTCATTCATCCTTAATCGCCTGAAACATGGCAAAACGAAGTTGTTTTTTCACGATCTGTTCTGCTGAACGCTCGCATACATGCCGGTGGTGCGGAATTCACTCGGATTGGTGCCGTAAAGCCTGCGGAAGACCTTGGAGAAGTAGTTCGGGTCCTCGAAGCCGCACAGCACGGACACCTCCTTGATGGGAATGTTGCCGGCCGTGGTGAGAAGCTTCGCCGCCCGCCGCAATCGTCGCTGCAGCACGAATTCAGCTGGCGGCAGGCCTTCGCTTGCCGTGAAGATGCGGGAAAAATGCGCACGGCTGAGGCCGGCAACGGCGGCAAGGTCGCTGACGGAAAGCCGCTCGCCGAGATGGCTGTCTATGTAGCTCAGCACCTGCTGCAGGGTGCGATATTCACCGCCGAAGGAGGGATGCGAGCCGAAAACGTCGTCATAAAGCGTCATCGCCGCCTCATAGGCAACGGCGGAGGCCGCTCCCGGTGTTTCCGCGCCGTTGACGAGGCGCGAGCAGCAATAAGCGAGATGATCGATGGTTTCCGGCTGAAGCTTGAGGATAGGGCCGGTGACGGAGAGAATATTGCGGTGAATGCGCAGGGCTTCCTCGCCATTCATGGAAATCCAGAAGAATTCCCATTCCTTGCCCTCTTCCAGCCAGTAGCGATGGTTGTGGGGAATGAGCAGCAGCAGGGTTTCACCCGGCTTCACCACATAATGACGGTTTTCGTAGCGCAGATTGCCCTGTCCGCCGATGCAATATTGCAGCACGGTGAACGGCGTCTGGCCGCGCCTTCGCCCGTCCCAATCATAGTTGCCGCTGCTGCGGATTTCATAGCCGCTGCTGGTGGGCATGGTGTGCAGGGTCTGGCGTCCGCGCGGCAGTGAGACTGTTCGCATGCCGGGTCCCTGATCGATCAAATCACGCAGCACAAAATTACCCATGAAAGCATAATCCTTCTCTGGTCCTGTCTCTTATTATACGCATAATCCCGATCCGAGGAGACAGCCAGCGGGATATTGCTGCTGAAAAATTGGGAGGAAGGCCGGTTTTACGGGATTCTTACGGGTATTTTTCTGTAGCGCCATTTTATGATCCCTAGGCCCGTTTCACCCGTTCGATTTGCAACAGAGGTGGCGTTATGAGTTTCAAAATCGCTATTATTGGCGCAGGCAG
This sequence comes from Rhizobium sp. X9, assembly GCF_018873185.1. Classification (NCBI taxonomy): domain Bacteria; kingdom Pseudomonadati; phylum Pseudomonadota; class Alphaproteobacteria; order Hyphomicrobiales; family Rhizobiaceae; genus Rhizobium; species Rhizobium sp. X9. The sequence continues at coordinate 2,294,731 of NZ_CP071312.1, forward strand.
CGTCGGTTTCACGAAAAAACTGTTCACCGATCTCCTGTGCGTGCCGGAGTTTCGCGACATTGAAGTCGCGCTGACGGATATCAGCCAGCACAATCTCGATATGATCAAGGCGATCCTCGAAAAGATCGTCGAGGCCAATGGTTTCCCCGTCAAGGTGACGGCCGATACCGACCGCAGGCGGGCGCTGGAGGGTGCGAAATACATCATCAGCTGCGTGCGGGTTGGCGGTCTCGAAGCCTATGCGGACGATATCCGTATTCCGCTGAAATACGGCATCGACCAATGCGTCGGCGATACGATCTGCGCCGGCGGCATTCTCTATGGCCAGCGCAACATTCCGGTCATTCTCGATTTCTGCAAGGATATCCGCGAGGTTGCCGCGCCGGGCGCGAAATTCCTGAACTACGCCAACCCCATGGCCATGAACACCTGGGCCGCCATCGAATATGGCAAGGTCGATACGGTCGGCCTTTGCCACGGCGTGCAGCACGGGGCTGAACAGATCGCCGAAATTCTCGGTGCGAAAAGCCTGTCCGAGCTGGATTACATCTGCTCCGGCATCAACCACCAGACATGGTTCATCGATCTGAGGCTCAACGGCCGCAAGATCGGCAAGGACGAGCTGGTCGCCGCCTTCGAGGCGCATCCGGTCTTTTCGCAGCAGGAGAAGCTGCGCATCGACGTGCTGAAGCGTTTTGGCGTCTATTCGACGGAAAGCAACGGCCATCTCTCCGAATATCTGCCGTGGTATCGCAAGCGGCCGGAGGAAATCGCCCGCTGGATCGATATGTCCGACTGGATTCACGGCGAAACCGGCGGTTACCTGCGCCATTCCACCGAGACGCGGAACTGGTTCGAAACGGAGTTTCCGCAGTTCCTCGCCTCGGCGGCAAAGCCCATCGACCCGGCGAAGCGCTCCAACGAACATGCGAGCCACATTCTGGAAGCGCTGGAAACCGGGCGCGTCTATCGCGGCCACTTCAACGTCAGGAACAATGGCGTCATCACCAATCTGCCTTCCGATGCCATCATTGAATCCCCCGGTTTCGTCGACCGTTTCGGCATCAACATGGTCTCGGGCGTGACGCTGCCGGAAGCCTGTGCGGCCACCTGCATGGCCTCCATCAACGTGCAGCGCATGTCGGTGCATGCGGCGGTGAGCGGCGATATCGATCTGCTGAAGCTGGCTGTACTGCACGATCCGCTGGTCGGCGCCGTCGCCACGCCGGAGGAGGTCTGGCAGATGGTGGATGAGATGGTCGTCGCGCAGGCGCGCTGGCTGCCGCAATATGCGGATGCAGTACCGGCGGCGAAGGAGCGGCTTGCGAAATCCAGCGTCAAGACCCGCGACTGGGCCGGTGCCGCCCGCCGCAACGTGCGCTCCATCGAAGAACTGCGCGCCGAAAAATCGGCGCTGAAAAAGGCTGTTTGAAGGAAAGGGCATGGGAACAGGCCGGGCGGCGGAAGGGAGTTCGCCGCCACGGCCAGAACGATCACAGAGGGTGGGCGGTCGAAGAGCTGCCATTTGGGAGGAATGACGATGCAACTTCAACGCAAGATCGGTATCATCGCGGCATTGGGACTTGGTGTTTCGATGATCGCACTCAGTGCCAATGCTTTCGAGACCACCACGCCGCCAGAGCCGCCGCAATTTCCGGCGGAAGGCAAGATCAATTATGTGGCCCGCGACTCGATCCTCGAATTCAAGGCGCTGCCGAGCTACAGCGAGCCGGACTGGATCACTGAAAAATTCGAAAAGGCTGGCAAGCTGCCACCGCTCAAGGAGCGTCTGCCCGAGGAGCCGCTGGTCTACAAGACCGGCAACATGCCCGATGGTGTCGGCGTTTATGGCGATACCATGCGCCATGTGGTCGGCGGGCGGCCCGAGGGCTGGAATTACATTGCCGGCCAGAGCCAGGGCTGGGGCGGCATCGATATCGCGCTCTCCGAATGCCTGACGCGCACGGCACCGCTATTTCAGGTGGATGCCAAGGACACCGAACCGCTGCCCAATCTCGCCAAAAGCTGGGAATGGTCGGAAGACGGCCACAAGCTGACGATGCATCTCGTCAAGGGCGCCAAATGGTCGGACGGCGAGCCCTTCAATGCCGATGACGTGATGTTCTACTGGGAAGATGCCGTCGTCGACCCCAATGTTTCACCGCTTGGCGGCGGCGCATCGCCCGAAGCCTTCGGTGAGGGAACGACACTCACGAAGGTCGATGATTATACGGTGGAATGGACCTTCAAGAGCGCCTTCCCCAAGCAGTATCTCTACACCATGGCCTATCCGAGCTTCTGCCCCGGACCGTCGCATATTCTGAAACCGCAGCATCCGAAATATTCCAAAAACACCTATAACCAGTTCAAGAACGCCTTTCCGCCCGAGTTTATGAACATGCCTGTCATGGGTGCGTGGGTGCCGGTCACGTACCGTCCCGATGATATCATCGTGCTGAGGCGCAACCCCTATTACTGGAAGGTCGACGAGAAGGGCCAGCAGCTGCCCTATCTCAACGAGGTCCATTACAAGCTTTCAACCTGGGCCGACCGTGATGTGCAGGCCGTGGCGGGATCGGGCGATTTTTCCAATCTCGAGCAGCCGGAAAATTTCGTCGCTTCGCTGAAACGCGCTGCCGATCAGAATGCGCCGGCACGCCTTGCCTTCGGGCCGCGGCTCATCGGCTATAATCTGCAGATGAATTTCTCCGCCAATGGCTGGGGCAATCCGGACGAGCGCGGGCAGGCCATTCGCGAGCTGAACCGCAATGAGGTGTTCCGCAAGGCCGTGACCTCCGCCATTGACCGCAAGGCAATAGGTGACTCGCTGGTGAAGGGGCCGTTCACGGCGATCTATCCCGGTGGCATTTCCTCCGGCACCAGCTTCTATGACCGCAACTCCACGGTCTATTATCCCTTCAATCTCGAAGCCGCCAAGGCAGCCCTTGCGGAGATCGGCCTGAAGGATACCGATGGTGACGGTTTCCTGAATTTCCCCAGGGAGACGCTGGGCGGACGCAACGTCGAGATCATTCTTCTGGTCAATAACGGCTACACCACGGACAAGAGCATCGCGGAAGGCCTTGTCGGCCAGATGGCGAAACTCGGTCTTCGCGTCATCATCAACAGCCTCGACTCCAACCAGCGTGATGCTGCCCATTATGGCGGTCAGTTCGACTGGCTGGTGCGGCGCAATTCCACCGAGCTCTCGTCGGTGGTGCAGAACACCGAGCAACTGGCGCCTGTTGGCCCCCGTACCAGCTGGAACCACCGCGCCCCTGAGGGCAAGGAACTGGATCTGATGCCGTTCGAAAAGGAAATGGCCGATCTCGTGCGCAAGTTCATCTCCTCGCAGGACAATGCCGAGCGGGCGGAGCTGATGAAGCAGTATCAGAAGGTCTATACGCAGAACCTCTATACGATCGGTCTCACCGAATATCCGGGCGCGCTCATCGTCAACAAGCGGTTCTCGAATGTGCCGCAGGGCACGCCGATCTTCATGTTCAACTGGGCTGAAGACGCCATCATCCGCGAACGCCTTTGGGTCGCGGCTGACAAGCAGGGCAAATACGAACTCTTCCCCGAGCAGCTTCCCGGCAAGCCGGGCGAGGGCGGCCCGATCAACTAAAGCATTTCCAGGAAAAGTGGACCCCGGTTTTCCGTCCGGAAATGCGAAAACTTTAGAGAACTCCTCCCGGAGAAAACCCGGTACCGGTCGCGCGTGAAGCGCGGCCGGAGACACACGGATTACCCAACGGAGAAGACCGTTCGATGCTGAGATTTCTGACGATACGCATAGGCTCCGCCATTCCGGTGCTGTTGATCCTGAGCGTGGTGACCTTCGCCATCATCCAGGCGCCGCCCGGCGACTATGCCGACTATATCCGCTCGCAACTGATGAACCAGGGCGGTGCGTCCTTCGAACAGGCGGAAGCGCAGGCGCAGGCCTACCGTATCGAACACGGCCTCGATAGGCCGCTCGTCATTCAATATTTCAACTGGATCGGCGGCATCGTCACCCGCGGCGATTTCGGCTACAGCTTCTATTACAACAAGCCGGTCGCCGATGTGGTTGGCGAACGCCTGCCGCGCACCATTGCGCTGGCGCTGGTCTGCCACATCTTTGCATCCGTTCTCGGCATCGCCTTCGGCATCTGGGCGGCTACACGGCAATATTCCTGGGTCGACAATCTTCTCTCGACAGTCGCCTTCCTCGGCATGACCATTCCGCGCTTTCTGATGGCGCTGATCCTCGTCTATCTCATGGTGTTTCATTTCGACGTGTCTGAGATTGGCAGCTTTTTCTCACCGCAATATGGCGGCGCACCATGGTCATGGGCTAAATTCGTCGATCTCGTCAGCCATGTCTGGCCTGTCGTCGCCATCGCCGTCTTCGGTGGCCTTGCCTATAACATGCGGGTCATGCGCGGCAATCTGCTCGATACGCTGAATGCGCAATATGTGGAAACGGCGCGCGCCAAGGGCCTTTCGGAAGGCGCTGTCATCATGCGCCATGCGGTGCCGAACGCCGTGCACCCGCTCGTCATGTATCAGGGCGTGGTGCTGCCCTACATGCTGAGCGGCGAGATCGAAACCGCGATCATCTTCGCGCTGCCGACCGTCGGCCCGGCCATTGTCGGCTCCATGGCGGTGGGCGATGTCTATGTCACTGCAACCTTCATGATGGTGCTGGCCGCCACGCTGATCGTCGGCAACATCATCGCCGACATGCTGCTCGCCATGCTTGACCCGCGCGTTCGCGAATTCGGGAGGGCCTGAGATGATGGCGTTTGACGAGATGAAGACCGAAACCGCCGCCGCCGCAAAACCCGACCGTTCTGCCTATGGCAATGAGAGTTATCTCGCACTTGTCTGGCGTCGTCTGAGGCGCTCGTTCACCGGCATGATCGGGCTGGTGCTGGTGGTCCTGCTGATCCTCATTGCCATCTTCGCGGATTTCTTCGCGCCGATGAATCCGCTCGAAACGCATGGCAGCTTCTCGCCGCCGCAGGTGGTGCGCTTCAGCGACAAGGACGGCAATGTAAGCCTTTTACCACGCGTCTATGCCATCGCCGAGACCGAAGAACTCGATCCGATCACCTTCCAGCCCATCGTCGGGCCGGACTATGATAATCCGGTTTATCTCGGCTTTTTCGTCAAAGGTGCGGAATACAGGCTTTTGGGTCTCATCCCGATGAGCCGGCATTTCTTCGGCTCGACGGACGGCCAGCCGGTGCATTTTCTCGGAACCGACAAGTTCGGACGCGATGTGCTGTCGCGCGCCATCTACGGTTCGCGCATATCGCTTGCCATCGCGCTCAGCGTCGTCACCATCGTTACCGTCATCGGCACCAGCGTCGGGCTGATATCAGGATATTTCGGCGGCCCGCTGGATGCCTGGGTGCAGCGTTTCGTGGAAGTGGTGCTGGCGTTTCCGCAATTGCCGCTCTATCTCGCGCTGACCTCGCTCATCCCGGTCACGGCCCCGACCACCGTTTTCCTTGTTTTCGTCGTCGGTGTCATGTCGGCGCTCGGCTGGGCGCAGATGTCGCGAGAGGTGCGGGGGAAAACACTGGCCTTGGCGCGTATCGATTATGTGCGTGCGGCGATCGCCGTCGGCGCCACCGACCGGCGCATTATCTTCCAGCACATCCTGCCGAATGTGATGAGCCATGTGATCGTCGCCGTGACGCTGCATATTCCGAGCGTCGTGCTGCTCGAATCCTTCCTCGGTTTCCTCGGCTTTGCGGTGAAACCGCCGCTCATCTCCTGGGGGCTGATGCTGCAGGATACGGCCACCTATTCCGTCATCGGTTCCTATCCCTGGATTCTCGCACCTGTTGGTTTCGTGCTGGTCACGGTCTTCGCCTTCAACGCGTTGGGCGATGGCCTGCGCGATGCCGTCGATCCCTATTGAGAGGAGCGTAATATGGTTGCTGCTGCACAAAATAACACTTACGCGCCCGCCATCCGCTTTGACGCCGATGACCGAAACGACGACGCCATCATCGATGCCCGCAACATCGCCGTGACCTTCAAAGTGGAGCACGGAACGGTGGAGGCGGTGAAGGACATCTCCTTCCAGCTTTACCGGGGCGAGACGATAGCGATCGTCGGTGAATCCGGTTCGGGAAAATCCGTCACGGCCCGCACCATCATGGGGCTTTTGACGAAGCGGGCTTCCGTTTCGAAATCCGCGACCGTGCGTTTCAACGGCGACGACATTCTGAAGTTTTCGAGCCGCCAGCGGCGGGCGCTGCGCGGCAACCGCATCTCGATGATCTTTCAGGAGCCGATGAGTTCGCTGAACCCGATCTATACGATCGGCAGCCAGATCGTCGAGGCGATCCGGGTTCATTCGAAACTGAGCCGGAAAGAGGCCGAGGCGAGGGCGCTCGATCTTCTGCGGCAGGTACAGATACCCGAACCGGAAGCGCGGCTGAAGCAATATCCGCATCAGCTGTCCGGCGGCCAGCGGCAGCGTGTGATGATCGCCATGGCGCTCTCCAACGATCCGGATGTGCTGATTGCCGATGAGCCAACCACCGCGCTCGATGTGACGGTACAGGCGCAGATCCTCAACCTCATCCGCGATCTTCAGAAGAAGCGCGGCATGGCCGTGGTTCTCATCACCCATGACCTGACGATCGTGAAGCAGTTTTCCGATTACGTCTATGTCATGCAGCATGGCGAGATGCGCGAGCACAACACCACGGAAAAGCTCTTCGAAGCGCCGCAGCACCCCTATACGAAAAAGCTGCTTGCTTCCGAACCGCATGGCACGGCCAAACCGCTGCCGGAAAATTCCGGCGTGCTGCTGACGGCGAATGGCGTGCGTGTCTCTTTCATGATGCGTTACGGCGGCCTGTTCAAACCGGAGCTGAAGGAACTGATCGCCGTCGACAGTCTGGGGCTCACCCTCAATCGGCACGAGACGCTGGGGCTCGTCGGTGAATCCGGTTCCGGCAAGACAACCTTCGGACAATCCCTGTTGCGGCTGAACGAGCCGGTGGCCGGTGAGGTGATCTTTGATGGCGAGAGGGTCGATGGCCGGTCCCGATCTCAAATGCGGCCCCTGCGTTCGCGCATGCAGATCGTCTTTCAGGATCCTTTCGCCTCGCTCAACCCACGCATGACCATCGGCCAGATCATCGAGGAAGGGCTTGTCATCAACGGGCTGGGCAGGACCAAGGGCGAAAGGCTGGAGCGGGTACGCGACGCGCTGGAGGCGGCCGGCATGCCCGGCAACATCCTCTCACGGTTCCCGCATGAATTTTCCGGCGGCCAGCGCCAGCGTATCGCCATTGCGCGTGCGGTGGCGCTGGAGCCGGAATTCATTCTGCTCGATGAGCCGACGTCCGCGCTCGACCTTTCCGTTCAGGCGCAGATCATCGACCTGCTTCGCAAGCTGCAGGACGAGCGGGGCCTGAGCTACCTGTTCATCTCGCACGACCTGAAGGTCGTTCGCGCGCTCTGCCACCGCGTCATCGTCATGCAGCGCGGCAGGATCGTTGAGGAAGGCCCCGTCGATGAGGTTCTGACCCGCCCGAAAACCGAATATACTCAGCGGCTTGTACGAGCCGCCTTCGAAATCGCTTGAATGCCAAATGCCGGAGGTAGAAAATGGCAAGAGATCCCAAGATCACATTTATCGGCGCAGGTTCCACGGTGTTCATGAAGAACATCATCGGTGACGTGCTGCAACGTCCGGCCCTTTCGGGCGCCACCATCGCGCTGATGGACATCAACCGTGAAAGGCTGGAAGAAAGCGCCATCGTCGTCAACAAGCTGATTTCGACATTGGGGGCGAAGGCGAAGGCCGAGACCTATACTGACCAGAAGAAGGCGCTTGCCGGGGCCGATTTCGTTGTCGTCGCTTTCCAGATCGGCGGTTATGAGCCCTGCACGGTCACCGATTTCGAGGTGCCGCGCAAATATGGCCTGCGCCAGACCATCGCCGATACGCTCGGCGTCGGCGGCATCATGCGCGGCCTGCGCACCGTGCCGCATCTGTGGAAGATCTGTGAGGACATGCTGGCCGTCTGCCCCAACGCCATCATGCTGCAATATGTGAACCCCATGGCGATCAACACCTGGGCGATTGCGGAGAAATACCCGACGATCCGCCAGGTTGGCCTTTGCCATTCCGTGCAGGGCACGGCCATGGAACTCGCCCACGATCTCGATATTCCCTATGAGGAAATCCGTTACCGTTCGGCCGGCATCAACCACATGGCGTTTTTCCTGGAGTTCGAGCACCGCCAGCCGGATGGCAGCTACAGGAACCTCTATCCCGATCTCGTGCGCGGTTACCGCGAAGGCCGTGCGCCAAAACCCGGCTGGAACCCGCGTTGCCCCAACAAGGTGCGTTACGAGATGCTGACGCGGCTCGGTTATTTCGTCACCGAAAGTTCCGAGCATTTTGCCGAATATACGCCCTATTTCATCAAGGAAGGGCGCGAGGACCTGATCGAGAAATTCGGCATCCCGCTTGATGAATATCCCAAGCGCTGCATCGAGCAGATCGAGCGCTGGAAGGGGCAGGCGGCGGCCTATCGTTCGGCCGACAAGATCGAGGTCAAGCAGTCAAAGGAATATGCCTCCTCCATCATCAACTCGGTCTGGACCGGTGAGCCCTCGGTGATTTACGGCAACCAGCGTAACAATGGCTGCATCACCTCGCTGCCGGCCAATTGTGCGGCGGAAGTGCCGTGCCTTGTCGATCATAACGGCGTGCAGCCCACCTATATCGGCGAGTTGCCGCCGCAGCTCACCGCGCTGATGCGCACCAACATCAATGTGCAGGAACTGACGGTGCGGGCGCTGATGACCGAAAACCGCGAACATATCTTCCACGCCGCGATGATGGACCCGCATACGGCGGCGGAACTCGATCTCGACCAGATCTGGTCGCTGGTGGATGATCTTCTGCTGGCCCATCGCGACTGGCTGCCGGAGTGGACACAGGTGGAGGTGAAGCGGGCGCGGGCGGTGTAACGCGCGATCGCTACAACAAATGCGAGGCTGCAGGTTTCATCCTGCGGCCTTTGACTATCTAAGGTGCAGGCCCTCTCCTCCGTCATGCCGGACTTGATCCGGCATCCAGCCACGGCGCGTCTGCGCCGTGAGAAGAGAGTCTCGTGCGATCAAGGACTTGATCGCTTGGACCCCGGATCAAGTCCGGGGTGACGAGTGCGGATGATGCGGCGTTGCCAAACGAGGCCGCTTCATATGGCTTTGCAATCGCTGCTGCCTGCCATCGTCAACCGGTTTAGGCCCTTGCCCGAAACCTCTCATGCACTTGACTTGTGTCAAAGCCACGAAGCGCACCCTCACTTAAAAAGCCGCATGACCCGGCCCATTTCCTCAAACAGAAGAAATGCCGGTGCGAATTCTGAACGCGATGGTGGCTGGCTTCTTCGGTTTTTACGTATTACGGTTGAAACCTGAAGGGTTCATGGGGAAGACGGATGTCTAAAAAAGGCTTGCTCATTGGTCTGGTGGTTCTGGCTGTTGCCGTTGCCGCCTATTTCTTCTGGTCGAAGCTGACGGGGGAGGGACTTCCCGCCGGGTTCGTGGCCAGTAACGGCCGGATCGAAGCGGTGGAGATCGATATTTCCACGAAAACAGCGGGCCGCCTTCAAGATATCATGGTGCGCGAAGGCGACTTCGTGAAGGCCGGGCAGGTGCTGGCGCAGATGGACACGGCCCAGCTGGAAGCCAAGAAGCGCCAGGCGGAAGCACAGCTTCGCCGCGCAAAAATAGCGATCGATACCGCCAACAGCCTCGTTGCCCAGCGGGAGGCGGAAAAAACATCCGCTCTGGCGGTGGTGGAACAGCGCAAGGCGCAGCTCGATTCCGCCTCCAAGACCAATGCACGTTCGAAACAGCTGCTGACCGGCAACGCGGTTTCACAGCAGATCGTTGACGACAGCGAAGCCGCCGAGCTATCCGCCCGCGCGACGCTTGCTTCGGCTGAGGCGTCGCTTGCCGCTTCGGATGCCGCCATCAACGCCGCCAGGGCGCAGATCGTCGACGCGGAAGCGGCGGTTGATGCAGCCCAGGCCGATATTGAGAGCATCGAGACTGACATCACCGATGCGACGCTGAAATCGCCGCGCGACGGCCGCGTGCAATATCGCATCGCCCAGCCCGGAGAGGTCCTTTCCGCGGGCGGCCGCGTTCTCAACCTCGTCGATCTCGGCGACGTCTACATGACGTTCTTCCTGCCGACGGCTGAGGCTGGCCGCACATCAATGGGGTCCGACGTGCGCCTCATCCTCGATGCCGCGCCGCAATACACCATTCCGGCCAAGGTTTCCTTCGTGGCCGATGTCGCGCAATTCACCCCGAAAACGGTCGAGACCGAGGAAGAGCGCCAGAAGCTGACCTTCCGGGTGCGGGCGCAGATCCCGCAGGAACTGCTGCAGAAATACATTCAATATGTCAAAACCGGCCTGCCCGGCATGGCCTATGTCCGGCTTGACCCGCAGGCGGCCTGGCCGGAAAATCTCGAACGTAACCTCGTCAAGTGACGGTGGCCGCCATGGGCACACCCAACGCGACGAAGAGTGAAAACGATAGGGACGCGCCGGTTACGCGCCTCACCGATGTGCGGCTGGCTTTCGGCAGCACGGTTGCTCTCTCTGACATATCGGTTGAAATTCCGTCCGGGCGGATGATCGGGCTTATCGGGCCGGACGGTGTCGGTAAATCCAGCCTCCTGTCGCTCGTCTCCGGCGCACGGGCCATACAGAAGGGAAAGGTGGAGGTTCTGGGCGGCGATATGTCCGATCCGCGCCACCGCGAGGATACCTGCCCGCGCATTGCCTATATGCCGCAGGGGCTGGGCAAGAACCTTTATCCCACCCTGTCCGTGTTCGAGAATATCGACTTTTTCGGGCGGCTGTTCGGGCAGGGCGGCAGGGAGCGGCAGGCGCGCATTGCCGAACTGCTGAAAAGTACCGGCCTCGAGCCCTTTGCCGACCGTCCGGCAATGAAGCTTTCGGGCGGCATGAAGCAGAAGCTCGGGCTCTGCTGCGCGCTGATCCACGATCCGGACCTGCTCATTCTCGATGAGCCGACCACGGGTGTCGATCCGCTGTCGCGCCGGCAGTTCTGGGAACTGATCGATTCGATCCGGGCCGGGCGTCCGGGCATGAGCGTCATCGTCGCCACGGCCTATATGGAGGAAGCCGCCGGTTTCGACTGGCTGGTTGCCATGGATGGCGGAAAAATTCTGGCAACGGGGTCGCCTGCCGAGCTTCTGGAGCGCACCTCGGCTGCAAATCTCGATGCCGCCTTCATCGCGCTTCTTCCGGAAGAAAAGCGAAAGGGTTACCACGAGGTGCACATCGCGCCGCGCAAGGTGAGTGATGATGGCGATTATGCCATCGAGGCGTCCCATCTCAGCATGCGCTTCGGTGACTTTACCGCCGTCGACAATGTCAGCTTCAAGATTCCGCGCGGCGAGATTTTCGGCTTTCTCGGCTCGAACGGCTGCGGAAAATCCACGACCATGAAGATGCTGACCGGGCTTCTGGCCGCGAGCGAAGGCGAGGCGAAGCTCTTCGGGCACAAGGTGGATGCCAGCGACATGGCCATCCGCCACCGTGTCGGTTACATGAGCCAGGCCTTCTCGCTTTATTCCGAACTGACGGTGCGCCAGAACCTCGATCTTCACGCTCGCCTGTTCAAGCTGCCGGAAGAGAAAATTCAGCCGCGCATCGCCGAGATGGCGGAGCGTTTCGATCTTGGCGCGGCAATGGAGACTCTGCCGGACGACCTGCCGCTTGGCATCCGGCAAAGACTTTCGCTTGCGGTGGCGATGATCCACTCGCCTGACATTCTCATCCTCGATGAGCCGACCTCCGGTGTCGATCCGGTGGCGCGGGACGGGTTCTGGCAGATCCTTGCCGATCTCTCCCGCAACGACAATGTCACCATCTTCATCTCCACCCATTTCATGAACGAGGCGGAGCGCTGTGACCGGATTTCGCTGATGCATGCCGGCAAGGTTCTGATCAGCGATACGCCTGATGCGATTACTAGAAGCCGGGATGCGGCAACGCTGGAAGAGGCTTTCGTCGCTTATCTCGAAGATGCGTCCGGCGTGAAAAAGGCGGAACCTGCTGATGCGCCGGTCGCTACAGCGAATGTGCCTGTGACGCCACATGCAACGCCCGCCCGCAAACGGTTTTTCGATGTCAGGCGCATGTTCAGCTATACCCGCCGCGAGGCGCTGGAACTGCAGCGAGACCCCATTCGTGGCACGCTGGCGGTGCTTGGCAGCGTCATCCTGATGTTCGTGATCGGTTACGGCATCAATCTGGATGTCGAGGACCTGACCTTTGCGGTGCTCGACCGTGACGATTCCACCATCAGCCGCGATTATGTGCTGGATATAGCCGGTTCCCGTTATTTCATCGAAAAGGAACCGATCCGCGACTATGCCGATATGGACCGGCGCATGCGCGATGGCGAACTGAGCCTCGCCATTGAAATTCCCCCCGGTTTCGGCCGCGATGTGCTGCGCGGCAAGACGGTGGAGGTGGGCGCCTGGATCGATGGCGCCATGCCGCAGCGGGCCGAGACGGTGCGCGGTTACGTGCAGGGCATGCACCAGACATGGCTGGCGAGGAAGGCGGCCGAGATTTATGGCAGTGCGGCGACGCAGAACAGCTTCAGCATCGAAACGCGCTATCGATATAACCCTGATGTCAAGAGCCTTGTCGCCATGGTGCCGGCGGTCATTCCGCTGCTGCTCATGCTCATTCCGGCCATGCTGGCGGCACTCAGCGTCGTCCGGGAGAAAGAACTCGGCTCCATCGTCAATCTTTACGTGACGCCGACCACCCGGCTGGAATTCCTGATCGGCAAGCAGCTACCCTATGTCGCCCTTGGCATGCTCAATTTCCTGCTGCTGACGGCATTCGCCATCTTCATCTTCCGGGTGCCGTTTACGGGAAGTTATCTTGCTTACGCGACGGGAGCCTTGCTCTTCGTCATCATCGCCACCTCGATCGGCCTCGTCATGTCGTCCTTCATGAAGAGCCAGATTGCCGCGATCTTCGGTACGGCCCTGTTGACGCTCATTCCGGCGACGCAATATTCCGGCATGATCGATCCCGTCTCGTCGCTGCAGGGCGCAGGCGCCTTCATCGGCAACATCTATCCCGCCACCTATTTCATGACGATTTCGCGCGGGACCTTTTCGAAGGGGTTGGATTTCGCCGGCCTTTCCGGCTCTTTCCTGCCGCTGATCATTGCCATTCCGCTGCTGCTCATCGCCGGCGCCGCTCTCTTGAGGAAACAGGCGTCATGAGGTTGTTTTCGTCCAACATCTTCCAGCTCGGCATCAAGGAACTGCGCGGCCTTGCGCGTGACGGCATGTTGCTGCTGCTGATCGTCTACGCCTTCACGCTGCAGATCTATACCGGCTCCAGCGCGCTGCCGGAGACGCTGAACAATGCCGCCATCGCGATTGTCGATGAGGATCAGTCGCCGCTGTCGGGTCGTATCAGCACGGCGTTTTATCCGCCCTATTTCGCGCCACCTAAGCAGATTTCCATTGCTGAAATGGACAAGCGCATGGATGCGGGGCTCGATACTTTCGCGCTCAACATTCCGCCGGATTTCCAGCGCCGCCTGATGGCGGGGCAGCAGCCGGCCATTCAGCTCAACATCGACGCCACCCGCATGAGCCAGGCTTTCAGCGGCGGTGGATATGTCCAGACCATCGTGACCAGCGAAATCCAGGAATATATGAACCGCTATCGCGGTACGACCTCGGTGCCGGTGGACCTGACGCTGCGTTCCCGTTTCAACCCGGAACTGGACAAATCGTGGTTCGGATCGATCAATAACATCATCACCGCCATCACCATGCTCTCCATCGTTCTGACGGGGGCGGCACTCATTCGCGAGCGTGAGCATGGCACGGTCGAGCATCTGCTGGTCATGCCGGTCACGCCGCTGGAGATAATGCTGAGCAAGGTCTGGTCCATGGGCCTCGTGGTGCTGGTGGCCTCGGCATTTTCCCTGTTCGTCGTCGTCAGGGGGCTGCTCGCCATTCCGATTGAAGGCTCGCTCTCGCTTTTCCTGCTTGGGACCGCCCTGCAACTCTTTGCCATGACCTCGATGGGCATATTTTTAGCGACGGTCGCCGGTTCCATGCCGCAGTTCGGCATGCTGCTGATCCTGTTTCTATTGCCGTTGCAGGTACTCTCCGGCGCCATGACGCCGCGTGAGAGCATGCCTGACATCATCCAGTATCTCATGCTTCTCGCACCCAACACCCATTTCGTCATTCTGGCGCAATCGGTGCTTTTCCGCGGGGCCGGGCTGGATGTCGTCTGGCCGCAATTGCTGGCCCTTTTGGCCATCGGCAGCGCGCTTTTCGTTTTTGCGCTTCGCCGTTTCAGGCGATTCCTGCGTTGAACCCGGGAAAAATGCCTGTTTTCCCGCCAATTCGCCCGTGTTGAATTTATTGTGTTCGGTAACGGTATGTTCGCCTTCGGGGAATATGCCTATGAGGACGGCTGGGTAAAGCGGGCTTTGTTCAGGAGTAGCACAATGAATATTGCAGCACGTCTGTCGCTGGCGGCCATGATAGCACTGGCCGCGACATCATCTTTCGCGTCGGAGGATATGACTTCGGAGACGAGCGAAGCGATATTCGGCTTTGCCGGCGCCATGACGAAGGAAGACATGCTGAAAAGCGCTGCTCTCATTCCGGTGGAATATGAGAGGAACGCCATTATTGGTGGCGGTTACCAGTTTTATCCCTACAGCATCGGCAATGTGAAGCTGGGTGGCGAAATCGGCATTGCCGCGAGATTTGGCAAGGGCTTCTCCGGCGAGGTCTGGGCGGGGCCGGTTGCGCGCTACGAGCAGATCAGGCTCGGAGAACGCCTGTTCATCACCCCGAGCTTCACGGCGGGCCTGAGCCTCGTGAACGACGCACAGCGCGGCCGGGAGCGGGAGCAGGAAATCAAGGATGACGGCAATGCCAATGTCCTGTTTTACCTCGGTCCGGAAATCAACGTCTCCTTCAGCGAGGATTCCTCGACGGAACTCTTCTGGCGGCTTCACCACCGTTCCGGTGGCGGCAAGACGCTTGGAAACATGAAGGGTGCGACCAATGCCAATGTATTCGGCGTGCGCTACAAGTTCTGACGCTTTTGCAGTCAAATTGCATGCCCTGCGTGCAGTGCATGGGTGGATTGCCTTATTCTGCCTGTTCATTGGTCACGACAAGGCGCATATAGAGGACATCGAAGGACGCCGGAACGAAAACGTTGCTGACGTCACCTAAACCTCAGAAAGGGTCATGTCATGAACGTAGCACGCAGCTTCAACAATTGGCGCAAATATCGTCAGACCGTCAACGAACTCGGCCGCATGAGCGCCCGCGAACTGCATGATCTCGGTCTCGACCGCAGCCAGATCACCAGCGTCGCCCGCGCCGCAGTCGGCAAGTAATCAAGGCGAAAATGCCGCTTTTGAATGCCCAAACGCCCGCTTAGCGGGCGTTTTTGTTTTTGGACTCTGCTGCTGCGATATCGCCGTCCTTGATCCGTGGATCATTGCCTGCAACGGGCGGTGATGTATTCAGGGACGGTGACTGGTGCCGTTGCAGCGATATTGCGGCGGTCTCGGCGCAATAGTCGCCGGGAATTCTGCCGCCAATATTGGTTATGCGCCAAACGCATATCTGTGCTGCAACCTTGTGCCTGCAAAACGCGCAGGAAAATGCTATCTTCCAATCATCGAAACGGATGTACCTCCTCCCACATCGTTTCGGTATGCGGGCGATCCTACTCCTCCTCCCAAGGATTGCCCCGGGGACAGCGGTTTTCCTCCTCCCATATCGCTGTTCATTTTTTCAAAAAGCCTGCCGCACCTCCTCCCGCGGCAGGCTTTTTTGCTTTCGTCTCTTCGTTTTGCCTTCAGGAAAATAGCTCAGTCGAAAACCATCATGCCGATTGGCGTGACGGCGCGTGTGCCGGCGCGTCTGGCAAGTGCGTAGGTCAGGCATTGTTCCACGGCATCCTGCGGTACGGGTTTTGCAATTACCCCGGCGCCGATGCCGAGATTGACCACCACTTCCGGGTTCGCCGTCATGAAGATCACCACGACGCCATGATCCTGAGACAACCGCCGTCCGACTTCGGGGCCCGTCTGGCCGTCGGCAAGGTTGACGTCAACGAAGGCGATGTCGGCGCGGCTGCCGAGCGCCACGGCCTGATCCAGCCGGTTGGCGATGCCGATGACATTGGCCTCTTCTTCCGCCTGCAGAATGGAATCCTCGATATCCATGGCGATGAGGAACTCGTCTTCCACGATCAGCACACGCGGTTGTTCCGTGTGGAAACCCGGTTCGCTTTGCAAGACGTCTGCCAACATATGCCTGCCTCCATTATGTGCGCTTTAGCGCTGTCGGCAAGCAAACACTTGTCGGAGCAACTCGTTCCAAAGTGAGATAAACATGGTGAATGGAGTGTAAACCACATGGCTTTTCAGCTATCACCTCTCGATAGCGAAGCAGTTGATTCGGTTCGGTTTTCATCCGGGGAAGGGGTCGGAGAAAGTCGCCGTAGCGCATCTTTCGCCCCAGGAGTACAGGCCATTTGCCGCAAGCGGCAGAGCGGCTTACATGCAAATTCAAAGCGTTACAGCCTCCTTCGCGCATCAGAAGGAAAGTGCTGGGACCTTGCCGATCATTCGCGTGCCGCGCTCAAAAAACGGCGCGAGACCCTATGAGTTCAGAAAGAGAATAAAACGATGACCCAGTCTCCGCGCGCCACCATTGCCCGCAACACGCCCAATATCGCCGTTATCGGCGTTGGTGGAGGTGGCGGAAATGCGATCAACAACATGATCGCCGAGGGCATTGGCGGCGTCGATTTCATCGCGGCCAATACGGATGCGCAGGCGCTGAAGAAGACCAACGCACCAAGGCTCGTGCAGCTCAGCTCCGAGCTGACCGGCGGGCTGGGAGCGGGTGCTGATCCGGAAGTCGGCCGCCAGGCCGCGATCGATTCGCTCGACGAGATCATGGATCACTTGAGCGGTTACGACATGTGCTTCATCACCGCCGGCATGGGCGGCGGCACCGGTACGGGTGCTGCACCCGTCATCGCCGAAGCCTGCCGTGCGAAGAACATCCTGACCGTCGGCGTCGTCACCCTGCCGTTCAGCTTCGAAGGCGCGCGCCGCATGCGGGCCGCCGAATATGGTTTCGCCAATCTGCTGAACACCGCCGATACCGTCATCGTCATTCCCAACCAGAACCTGCTGCGCATTGCGGATGCCGGCACCACCTTCGAGAACGCGTTGAAGACGGCCGACAAGGTTCTGTCGCTCGGCGTGCGCTGCGTCACCGATCTCATCCTGCGCGAAGGTCTGGTCAATCTCGATTTCGCCGATGTGCGTTACGTCATGAAGAATGGCGGACGTGCACTGATGGGCACAGCCCAGGCCAAGGGCGAGAAGCGCGCCTCGGAAGCGGCAGCTGCTGCCATCGCCAATCCGCTGCTCGGCGAACCCTCGCTGAAGGAAGCGCGCGGCGCGCTGGTCTCCATCTCGGGCGGCAACGATCTGACGCTTTACGAGATCGATGAGGCGATGACGCTGGTGCGCGAGGCGGTGAGCGAGGAGACGGATGTGGTGATGGGCGCCTCCTTCGATCCGACGCTGGACGGTGCTTTCAAGATTTCCGTCGTGGCCACCGGCCTGCGCAACTGACGTTTCGTTTGAGGAGCGACTTCGCGGCTCGTTTCTTCTCCCCGTGGGGAGAAGAAGCAAGGTGGGTGCTCCTCGCTCCATTTGTAAACTGTCCGTTCCGAGCCGCGGCGTTGGCTGGCAAGGCACCAGCGCCACAAATTGAATAAGCAAAGCCGTCGCGGGTAATTTTCGCGACGGCTTTTTGTTGTTTTTGAACAATTATTCCGCCATTCGAAGTGCGGGCGATGCAACGCGGCGTTGATCGGGAAAAAATATAATAGTACTCTTTATGTCGACAAGAGGGATTTGATGATGACGGATATTATTGCATCTGCCGAGCGCAAGCGCGGCTCCGGCGTGAAGATGGTCTATGATCTGCTGCGCGACGAAATTCTCGATCTGGTCCTGCCGCCCGGCAGCCCCATTGACGAGGTGCAGCTTGCCGAGCGGTTCAAGATGTCGCGCACGCCCATTCGCGAGGCCTTGGTGCGGCTTTCGGGCGAGGGTTTGATCGATACGCTGCCGAACCGTTCGACCATGGTGTCGAATATCGATTTCCTCAACATGCATACCTATTTCGATGCGCTGGTGCTGATGTACCGGGTCACGACCCAGCTTGCCGCGCAATATCATCGCCCGGAGGATCTGGCCGGCATCCGCGCCCATAATGCGGAATTTGCCATTGCGGTGGAAGAGCAGGATGCGCTGGCGATGATTTCCACCAATGCCGCGCTTCACCTTTCGATCGCCGAAGCCGGGCGCAACCCCTATTTCACCAGCCTTTTCAAGCGCCTGCTGGACGAGGGACGGCGCATCCTCAGGCTTTATTACCAGTCCTATGACGATCGCCTGCCGAAACGCTTCGTCGATGATCACGATGAGATCATCGCTGCGATTGCCGCGCGCGATACCGTTCTTTCCGAGAAACTGGCCCGCGAACACGCCGAGCAGATCGTGCGGCAGGTGCAGAAACTGCTGGTGCGCAACGAGCGCCTGGAAATAAATCTATAGCTTGTCGATTTCTTGTCGACAAATAAAATACAAGATTGTAATGTCCTTGTCGAAAGGATGGCGCGGAGGTGCGTCCATTCCTGAAAAACTGTCCCTTAGGAGCTAGTAATGACGGCCAGCATTTTTTCCGGCGTGATTCCCGCCTTGATGACCCCCTGCAAGGATGATCGCACTCCCGATTTCGACGCGCTTGTCCGCAAGGGCAAGGAACTGATCGCCGATGGAATGTCGGCAGTCGTTTATTGCGGTTCCATGGGCGACTGGCCGCTCCTGACGGACGAGCAGCGCATGGAAGGCGTGGAGCGTCTGGTGAAAGCCGGCATTCCGGTCATCGTCGGCACCGGCGCCGTCAACACGGCATCTGCCGTCGCGCACGCCGCCCATGCCCAGAAGGTTGGCGCAAAGGGCCTGATGGTCATTCCGCGCGTCCTGTCGCGCGGTTCGGTCATCTCCGCCCAGAAGGCGCATTTCAAGGCCATCCTTGCTGCCGCTCCAGAAATTCCTGCTGTCATCTACAACAGCCCCTATTACGGCTTCGCCACCCGCGCCGATCTCTTCTTCGCGCTGCGTGCCGAACACAAGAACCTCGTTGGCTTCAAGGAATTCGGCGGCCCGGCCGATATGCGTTATGCCGCTGAAAACATCACCAGCCGCGATGATGACGTGACCCTGATGATCGGCGTCGATACCGCCGTCGTCCACGGCTTCGTCAATTGCGGCGCAACCGGCGCCATCACCGGCATCGGCAATGTTCTGCCGAAGGAAGTCATTCATCTCTGCAAGCTGTCGCAGGCCGCCGCCAAGGGCGATGCCGATGCCCGCGCCCGCGCGCTGGAACTGGAACAGGCGCTGGCCGTGCTCTCCTCCTTCGATGAAGGCCCGGATCTGGTTCTTTATTTCAAGCACATGATGGTGCTGAAGGGCGACAAGGAATACACGCTGCACTTCAACGAGACCGACGCCCTGACAGACAGCCAGCGCGGTTATGTCGAGGCGCAGTTCAAGCTGTTCAACAGCTGGTATGCCGACTGGAGCAAGCTTCCGGGCGCTGTACAGGGCTGCAAGGCGGCCTGAGATATTGCTGCTGTAAAAAAAGGCCCGCAATTGCGGGCCTTTTTTGCATGTGATGAGGTTTGATGTCTCTCCTCCGTCATGCCGGACTTGATCCGGCATCCAGCCACGGCGCGTCTGCGCTGTGAAAGGACTCTTCTGCGATCAAGGACTTGATCGCACTGGACCCCGGATCTAGTCCGGGGTGACGGAGCGGGGATGCTGTGTCACCATGAAAAAGGCCCGCAATCGCGGGCCTTTTTCATTTCCATATCCAAACACGGTCAGGTAACCGCATCCAGCCCCTTTTCCAGCAGCCGGTCGAGCCCGGCCATTTCCGCGGCGGTAAGCGTGATGCCTTCGCTTTCGGATTTGGCGCGGGCGGTGAAGCGTCGGCCGGAGGGCAGGCGGGCGCCCTGGCCGATGATGGCGTCGAACAGCACTTCCGCGCGCTGGAACGGATCGCCCGGGCGGCCCTTGGCGAACGCTTCCGGGGAAAAGGCGATAATCAACTCACCATGGGTCGGGGCAAGCGTCGTGGTGCCGAGAAATTCGAGCGCTTCGGGGCTGGTCAGGTCGCCGATCATGATGCCGGCGAGAAGCTCGATCATCGTGCCGATGGCCGATCCCTTGTGGCCGCCGAAGGGCAGCATCGAGCCGGCAAGGGCCGCCTCGGGGTCGGTCGTCGGCTTGCCATCGGCATCCAGAGCCCAGCCTTCCGGCAGGGATTTTCCCGCGCGCCGATGCAACTCTATTTCACCACGCGCCGCAACCGATGTCGCGAAATCAAAGACGTAAGGGGAAGTGTCCCTGCGCGGCCAGCCGAAGGCGAAGGGGTTGGTGCCGAGCAGCGGTTTGGCTCCACCGGTGGGTGCTACGGTGGAATAGCTCGGGCACATCACCAGCCCGGCAAGGCCATTCGACGTAAGGCTCTCGACTTCCGGCCAGAGCGCCGAGAAATGGGTGCAGTCATTGATGACGAGCGCGGCGATGCCGGAGCGTTTCGCCCGCTCGGCCAGAACAGGCAGGCCAAGCTCGAAAGCGGGGTTGGCAAATCCGCCATTGGCGTTGATCTTCACGATCGCCGTGCCGTCATCTTCGGCCACTTCCGGGATTGCATCGGGCTTCACCTTGCCCGCCTTGACGGTGCGGAGCGCACCTTCGATGCGGTAAATGCCATGGGATTTACAGGCGTCCCTCTCACCGGCCGTGATGACGCGTGCGATCGCTCCCGACTGGACGGCATTGAGACCGGCCTTGCGAAAAATTGCTTCGATCCGGGCCGAAAGCTCTCCAATGGTCAAGGTGGTGGTGTCGCTCATCATAATCCTCCGATGTCGGGCTCGCACATTTTGAATACATAAAGTATACAAAGGCGGTGCTATTGCAACTCGTCTTTTCAGTGAAGTGTTATGAGAGCGCAGATCAAAGCGCTAGGCGCAAAGCTCCCGGTTTTCCACGACGTTTCCCGCGCCCTCATTCCTGTGCTTGTCACAGGAATCCAGCCAGCCCAAGTCTTTGGGCTGAAAAGACTCTTCCCGTCCCGCCGACGCGTGCCGACTGGATTCCTGTGACAAGCACAGGAATGAGGGGCGTCGGGCCTTTCTGCGCCGCTCCACATTTTCCTGCACCGTTTTCCATAAAGCTTGCCTGACAAAATTCCGATCATTCGCACATGCAAAAAATTCTTTTTGTATACTCCTTGTATTTTTATGTTGATTTATCGCTCCCGTGGGGAAATAGTGACCGCGCCTTCAAAGGCAGACCAATTGTGGGAGCAAATAAAGAATGAAAAAATCGGTCATCGTCGCCGGCCTGCTGGCCGCCACTTTCGCTATTACACCGGCCAAGGCCGACAAACTTGACGACATCATTTCGTCTGGCACGCTGCGTTGCGCCGTCGTGCTCGATTTCCCGCCCATGGGCGCGCGTGATGACGCCAACAATCCGATCGGCTTCGATGTCGATTATTGCAACGATCTCGCCAAGGCGCTCGGCGTCACGGCTGAAATCGTCGAAACGCCTTTCCCCGAGCGCATTCCCGCGCTGATGTCCGGTCGCGTCGATGTCGGCGTTGCTTCCACGTCGGATACGCTTGAGCGTGCCAAGACGGTCGGCATGACGGTGCCTTACTTCGCCTTCGAAATGGCCGTTACCGCCAACGACAAGTCCGGCATCAAGTCTTTTGAAGACATGAAGGGCAAGACCGTCGGTGCAACCGCCGGCACGTTCGAAGCCATCGCGCTTGAAAAGTCGGTCAAGGAATGGGGCGTCGGCGAATTCCGTCCTTACCAGACCCAGGCAGATGTGTTCCTCGCGCTTAGCCAGGGCCAGATCGATGCCACCGTTTCCACCTCGACGGTTGCGCAGTCCAACGTCAAGGGCGGCAAGTTCGCCGGCATCTCCGTGGTCGGCAAGGCGCCTTACGACATCGACTATGTCGCGCTCTTCACCAACCGCGATGAATATGGCTTCATCAACTACCTGAACCTCTTCATCAACCAGCAGGTTCGCACCGGCCGCTACGCCGAGCTCTATGAAAAATGGGTTGGCGGCGAAGTTCCCTCACTCACCGTCAACGGCGTTTATCGCTGATCAGGACTTTTCGTAAACGGCGCGGTCAAGATGATCGCGCCGTTGATCGTTTCTGAAAAGGCGGGACGCCCATGTTCAACTATACATTTCACTGGAATCAGGCGCTGAAGGCTTTGCCGCAGCTTCTGGACGGTGCGGTGGTGACGCTGCAGATTGCCATCCTGTCGATGGTGATCGGTCTGGCCTTCGCCATCGTGCTGACGCTGTTCCGGCTTTCCGGTAACCGAATTCTAAGCGCACTCGCCTCCATCTGGGTGGAGGTTGCCCGCAACACGCCGGCGCTGTTCCAGATTTACATGGCCCATTTCGGGCTTGGCAATTTCGGCATTCATCTCAGCCCCTATACGGCGCTTCTGGTCGGCATCGCCTTTAACAATGCCGGTTATCTCGCGGAGAACTTCCGTGGGGCGCTGAAAGCGATACCGGATACGCAGACCCGTTCCGGCCGCTCGCTCGGCATGACGTCGATGCAGACCTTCCGGCTCATCATCATGCCGCAGATGCTGCGCGTCGCCTTCCTGCCCGCCACCAACCAGATGGTCTGGGCGATCCTGATGACCTCGCTCGGTGTCACCGTCGGCATGAATACGGACCTCGCCGGTGTCACGCAGGCCCTCAATGCGCGCTCGTTCCGCACCTTCGAATTCTTCGCGCTCGCCGCGGTCATCTACTACGTGATCGCCAAGATCGTCACGCTCGCCGCCAGAATGCTGGCCTGGCGTCTGTTCCGTTACTGAGAGAGGTGAGCCATGTTTGAAACCGCTCTCACCTGGAGTGATCTCGCCTTCCTGGCCAAGGGTGCGGGGATGACGCTTGCCGTCACCGCCGTCGCCGTCACGGCAGGCACCATCATGGGGATCATCTTCGGCGTCATCCGTGTCCAGCTCGGGCCCTACTGGTCCCTGCCGCTGACCTTCGTGCTGGATATTTTCCGCTCCGTACCGCTGTTGATCCAGCTGGTGCTCGGAAATTCCTTCCAGTCGATCGCCAAGCTCGGCTGGCCGCCCTTCACCACCTCCTGTGTCGTGCTGTCGCTTTATACGGCAGCCTATTGCACGGAAATCGTGCGTGGCGGCATCGGCGCCGTGCCGTCCAACACGCGCCGCGCCTGCCGGTCGCTCGGCATGACCTGGTCGCAGGACATGCGCTACATCGTGCTGCCGCTTGCCACCCGCGTGTCGTTGCCGTCCTGGATCGGGCTGACACTCGGCGTCATGAAGGATTCGGCGCTGGTGCTGTGGCTCGGCCTCATCGAGCTTCTGCGCGCCTCGCAGATCCTCGTTACCCGGCTGCAGGAACCGCTGACCATTCTCATGATCTGCGGCGCCATCTATTTCCTTATCAGCTTCCCCATCGCCCGTTTCGGCGGGTATCTCGAAAGACGGTGGTCCCCCAATGATTGAGATCGAAAACGTCCGCAAATCCTTCGGCCCGCTGGAGGTTCTGAAAGGGATCAACCTGACCGTCAGCAAAGGCGAGGTCGTCACCATCATCGGCGGCTCCGGCTCCGGCAAGTCGACCTTGCTCACCTGCATCAACGGCCTGGAGCCGATCGACAGCGGCAAGATCGTCATCGACGGCACGGAAGTTCATGCCAAATCGACCGATCTCAACAAGCTGCGCCGCAAGGTCGGCATCGTTTTCCAGCAATGGAACGCCTTTCCGCATCTGACGGTGCTGGAAAACGTCATGCTGGCGCCCCGCAAGGTGCTCGGCATCTCGAAGGAGCAGGCCGAAGAGATTGCGGTCAAGCAACTGACCCATGTGGGTCTTGCCGAAAAGCTGAAGGTCTATCCGAACCGCATGTCGGGCGGTCAGCAGCAGCGTATGGCGATTGCCCGCGCGCTTGCCATGTCGCCGGAATATATGCTGTTCGATGAAGTCACCTCCGCGCTCGATCCGATGCTGGTCGGCGAAGTGCTCGATACGCTGAAGATGCTGGCGGATGAGGGCATGACGATGATCTGCGTTACCCATGAAATGGCGTTTGCCCGCGATGTGTCCAACCGCGTCGCCTTCTTCCATCAGGGCGTGATGGCGGAAATCGGCACGCCGGACCAGCTGTTCGGCGCGCCGCAGCATGCCGAGACGCAGAAGTTCCTGGCGAGCGTGCGGTAATGCCAGCCAATGATGCCATCGTTATCGGGGCCGGCGTTGTCGGCCTCTCGGCGGCGATCGCCGCGCAGGCGCGCGGCCTTTCGGTCACCGTCATCGATCGCGAAGGGCCGGCGGCGGGCGCGTCGGCAGGCAATGCCGGCGCATTCGCCTTCACCGATATATTGCCGCTCGCGTCGCCCGGCATTCTCTGGAAAGCGCCGAAGTGGCTTCTCGATCCGCTCGGTCCGCTCAGCGTGCCGCCGGCTTATGCGCTGAAGATCGCGCCGTGGATGTTCCGCTTCTGGCGTGCCTGTGCCGCCTCCAAGGTCGAGCATTCCACTGCGGCCCAGACGGCGCTTATGGATCTGTCGAAGGCCAAGCTTGAGCCCTTCCTTAAAAAGACCGACACGATCGCCATGCTGCGCAAGGAGGGCAACCTCCAGGTCTATGAAAGCGAAGCCGAATTCGAGAGTTCGCTTCCCGGCTGGAAGGCGCGGGAGCGTCACGGCATCGAGTTTCGCCACCTCAATGCCGAACAGATGGCCGAGATACAGCCCGGCATCGCGCCGCGTTTCACCTGCGGCACGTTTACACCCGGCTGGTATTCCATTGCCGATCCCAGGCTTTATACGCTCGCACTTGCCGAACATTTCCGCGCCATTGGCGGGCGTATCGAACGGCTCGATATTGCTGCACTCAGGCCGCTGGAAGACGGGGTCGAGGTGGTGAGCCATGACGGGCGCACCCGCAAGGCCGGCAAGGTCGTGCTGGCGGCGGGCGCTTTTTCGCATCGCATCGCCCGCTCGCTCGGGGAAAAAATTCCGCTGGAAACGGAACGGGGATATAATACCACCCTGCCGTCCGGTGCTTTTGATCTGCGCACGCAGGTGACCTTCGGCGGCCATGGCTTCGTCGTCACGCGGCTTTCCTCCGGCATTCGCGTCGGCGGTGCGGTGGAACTGGGCGGGCTTGAGCTTCCGGCCAATTTCGCCCGCTCCGAAGCGCTTCTGAAAAAGGCGGCGAGCTTCCTGCCCGGTCTCAAAACCGAAGGCGGCAAGCAATGGATGGGCTTTCGCCCGTCGCTGCCGGACAGCCTGCCGGCCATCGGACAGGCGCGGCATACGGCGCGGGTGGTCTATGCTTTTGGCCACGGCCATCTGGGACTGACGCAATCGGCGGGCACGGCCTGTATCGTCGCCGATCTTCTGACGGGGCAAAAACCCGCCATCGATACAAGGGCATTTTCGCCACAACGTTTCTGACGGGGTTTTCGATGTCTTCTTCCCTTTCGACAGCAGCCGTGCCTCAGGCACGCAGCATATTGGCCGGTGCGGCTGAAGGCGCGGTCATCCCCACCACAGAGGCGCTGAGCTTCTGGGGCGGCGTCGATCCCGCCACCGGCAAGGTCATTGACGTGCACCACCCGCTGCATGGCGTCTGTCTCACCGGCGGCGTGCTGTTCATGCCCACCAGCCGCGGTTCCTGCACCGGTTCGGGCGTGTTGCTCGATCTCATCCTGACGGGCCGCGCGCCCTCGGCGCTGGTTTTCTGCGAGGCCGAAGATGTGCTGACGCTGGGTGCGTTGATCGCCGCCGAAATGTTCGGCAAGCCTTTGCCGGTGCTGCGCCTCGACACGGAGAATTTCGCCCGGTTCTCCCGCGCCGCTCATGTCCGTATCGGTGAAAAGACCATCGAGGCCGATGGCGTTTCCCTGGCAATCGCACCGCCGGCGACGGCGCATCTCGATCTCAAGGGTGACGACCGGGCAATGCTCGAGGGCCGTGATGGCATTGCCGCGCAGCAGGCGATGCGCATCATTATCGCCATGGCCGCCCAGCAGGGGGCGTCAGCGCTGGTCGATGTCACGCAGGGCCATATTGACGGCTGCATCTATGCGAGCCCCGCCAATCTCACCTTTGCGGAAAAAATGGCGGAGATGGGTGCGAAGGTACGCGTGCCCACGACGATGAACGCCATTTCGGTGGACAAGGCGCATTGGCGCGCCCAGGGCGTGCCGGAGGATTTCGGCGATCCGGCCGCAAGGCTGGCGGATGCCTATGTGCGCATGGGCTGTCGCCCGACCTTCACCTGTTCGCCTTACCTGCTCGACAGCGCTCCGAATGCCGGCGAATCCATCGCCTGGGCCGAATCGAATGCCGTGATCTTCGCCAATACGGTTCTTGGCGCGCGCACGGCCAAACATCCGGACTTTCTCGATCTCTGCATTGCGATGACGGGCAGGGCGCCGCTTTCGGGCGTTTATCTGGAGGAAAACCGCCGGCCGCGGCGCATTGTCGATGTGGCTTTACCGCAGGGCGTGGACGATGCGTTCTGGCCGCTCATCGGTTATCTTGCCGGCAAGGCCGCGCCGGATTGCATTCCGCTGCTGCGTGGCCTTGGCCCTGCAAAACCGTCGCGGGATGATCTCAAGGCGCTTTGCGCCGCCTTCGGCACCACCTCCGCCGCGCCCATGCTTCATATAGAGGGTGTGACCCCGGAAGCCGGGCTTGCGCCTTTGGAAACAGCCGAGATCGTCACCATTTCGCTTGCCGATATGGCCGCTGGCTGGTCGCTGCTGAATGAAGGGCCGGAGGACGTGCAGCTC
Source organism: Rhizobium sp. X9 (assembly GCF_018873185.1). Lineage (NCBI taxonomy): Bacteria > Pseudomonadati > Pseudomonadota > Alphaproteobacteria > Hyphomicrobiales > Rhizobiaceae > Rhizobium > Rhizobium sp. X9. Next base: position 2,321,816 of record NZ_CP071312.1, read on the forward strand.
GTTGCCATCGGCAGCCCGCATGCCTCGCTGGAGGAGTGCCGCGCGCTCGCCGCTGTGCTCGCCGGCCGCAAGCGGCATGCGGATGTCGCCGTCATCGTGACAGCCGGACAGCAGGTCATCGATGCGGCCGGCCAGGACGGCACCTTGAAAAGCCTGCATGACAGCGGCGTGCAGGTGCTGCCTGATCTTTGCTGGTGCTCCATTTCCGAGCCGGTTTTCCCGACGAAGACCCGCGCCCTGATGACCAATTCCGGCAAATACGCCCATTACGGCCCCGGCCTCAGCGGCCGCGCAGTGCGCTTCGGCAGCCTTGCCGATTGCGTTGAAAGTGCGCTGACCGGCCGTGCCCCATCCCTTCTTCCTTCATGGCTTTCCTAAGGAGTTTTGAATGCGCAGTATCAAGACCGTTCATGTCATTTCCGCCCATGCGGAAGGCGAAGTGGGGGATGTGATTGTCGGAGGTGTTAAGCCGCCGCCGGGCGAAACGATCTGGGAACAGAGCCGTTTCATCGCCCGCGATGAGACGCTGCGCAATTTCGTGCTCAACGAGCCGCGCGGCGGCGTGTTCCGCCATGTCAACCTGCTGGTGCCGCCGAAACATCCCGACGCGGATGCAGCCTTCATCATCATGGAGCCGGAAGATACGCCGCCCATGTCCGGTTCCAATTCCATCTGCGTTTCCACCGTGCTTCTGGATGGCGGCATCGTGCCGATGCAGGAGCCGGAAACGCATATGCTGCTGGAAGCGCCGGGCGGGCTGGTGAAGGTGCGCGCCGAATGCCGCAACGGCAAGGCTGAGCGCATTTTCGTGCAGAATCTGCCGAGCTTTGCCGCAAAGCTCGATGTCGAACTCGAGGTTGAAGGCCTCGGCACGCTGAAGGTGGACACGGCCTATGGCGGCGACAGCTTCGTCATCGTTGACGCCGAAGCGATGGGTTTTAGCCTGAAGCCGGAAGAAGCGCACGAGATCGCCCGCCTCGGCGTGCGCATCACCAATGCCGCCAACAAGGCTTTGAGCTTCGAGCATCCTGAGAACCCTGACTGGCGTCATTTTTCCTTCTGCCTGTTCGCGGGCAAGGTGGAACGTACCGCCGAGGGCCTACGGGCCGGTGCTGCCGTCGCCATCCAGCCGGGCAAAGTGGATCGCTCGCCCACCGGCACGGCACTTTCCGCCCGCATGGCCGTGCTGCATGCACGCGGTGAAATGAAGGAAGGCCAAACACTGACGGCGGTGTCGCTGATCGGCTCCACCTTTACCGGCCGCATTCTCGGAACGACAACGGTCGGCGACCGCCCGGCCATCCTGCCGGAAATCTCCGGCCGCGGCTGGATCACCGGCATCCACCAGCACATGCTCGATCCGTCCGATCCCTGGCCGGAAGGGTATCGCCTGACGGATACGTGGGGTGCGCGTTAAACGACTCTACCAGAGGCGAGGGCCTATTTTTCCCTCATTCCTGTGCTTGTCACAGGAATCCAGTCAGCCCAAGTCCTTGGGCTGAAACGACTCCCTCCGCCGCGCAGACGCGCGTCGGCTGGATTCCTGTGACAAGCACAGGAATGAGGGAGGAGGGCTCCTCAGCCACTCACCCGCTTCGTCGTCTCGCGCACGATCAGCTCGAACCCGACATCCACCCGCGCGCCTTCGGGAACATTAGCGCCTTTTTCCGGCTCCAAAATGGACAGCAGCAATTCGCCGGCCTTACGGCCGATCATCTGGGCATCGACACGGATCGTCGAAATTGCCGGATAACATTGCCTGCCAATGTCGAAATCGCCGAAGCCGAGGATGGAAACCTGGTCGGGCACGTGAATGCCGCGGCGGTGACATTCCATCAGCGCGCCCACAGCGGAAATATCGGACACTGCGAAAATGCCTTCGACATGCGGCGCTTTCGCCAGCAGCGAGCCGAGCGTTTTGGCCCCATGGTCATAGGAGACCGGGGCGCTGCCTTCGCGGATGATGAGGTCATCGGCAATGCCGGCTTCGCGAAGTGCGGCACCAAAGCCGAGAAGACGGCTTTCGCCGCGCCAGTCCTTCACATCGCCATCAGCCCGCGACCCCAGCGCTCCGATCCTCTTAAAACCAAGTGATATCAGGTATTTGGCGGCGTTTCTTCCCACTTCGTAGTTGGAGAAGCCGACCGCGTGGTCGATCGGATGTTCGGGAACGTCCCATATTTCCACGATCGGGATGCCGGCGCGCATCAAAACTTCGCTCGCCATCTTGGTATGCACCGTTCCGGCAACGACGATGGCGTCGGGGCGGCGTTCCATCATGGTGCGGATGACGCGCTCCTCCTCCTGAAGGTCGTACATCGTGTAGCCGATCAGCAACTGGTAATCGGCGGCGCGCAGCGCGTTGGCGAGCCCCTGTGCGCTGTCGGCGAAGTTGGAGTTGGTGAGCGTCGGCAGGATGGCGGTGATGAAATTTGTACGCCGGGAGGAAAGCGAACCGGCGATTCTATCAGGCACATAACCCAGCTTCTCGATGGCCTTCATCACCTTCTGGCGTGTCTCCTCAGACACCAGCGCAGGATCGGCCAGCACGCGCGAAACGGTCATCTTGGAGACGCCTGCGAGTTTCGAGACGTCGCTCATGGTTGCTTTTTTTGACGTGACTAACGCTGCGGCCAAGGGCGTGCGCTCCACCAAAGCATGTCTCCCCAGTTTTTAAGCCGGCAACAATTCGAACCGGTTTCAGGACAAGACATACACGAAGACAGGGAGGGAAAGCACGCCGCATGATTGCAGATCGGTGCGGCGTGCACCGGATTTATGCGACTCGGCGATAGACCAGATGATAAAAACGCCCGTCGCACATGCTCATCATCTCATCCGTCAGTACCCGGCCCTCCATCCGGACCGGCGATACCAGCGCTTCTTCGACGGCTTCCATGGAGGGGTAGTCGATTTCCTGAACCATGATGATGGCGGCGGCGTCCGGGTCCGTACGCTCGGTGCGCATGACCCGCACGGCCTGCGCGTTGGGCATGCGCTTCCAGACCGGCAGAAGCTTCTCCTCGACGATGCGGAAAAATTCCTCCTCCCGGCCGGGGTGGATATTGCCTTCGAAAATGGCCGAACGTGTGTACATGCTTTCCTCCCGAATGAATGCCGATTGCAACAGTTCTGTAGATCGGACTTGCAATGATACCGATAACATGCATTACTCTTCCTGCCAAGAACGCGAAATGATGTCGATGAGAGGAAAATCGATACCCGGAAAAAATCATTGAATTTACTTGTAAATTCGAGTGGTTTTGAGCGTTTGCGTCATCTTGGGAGGAGTTTTTTGTAAATCGCGTCGAAATGTTATCGAGAACATTTTTCGATTTGCGCAAGGCCGGCTGTTCCGTTCGGGCAGCCACTATAAGGTTGGAGGAGAAACCATGAGCATATCCAGATTTCTGAAGAACATGACCGTTGCCGTCAGCGTTGCCGCAGCAGCGCTTGCCGCAACCACCTCGGCCCATGCCGTTTCGCTCAGCGAGATCACGGCGCGCGGCAAGGTCAAGATCGGTGTTCTCACCGGCGCGCCGCCGATGGGCATGGTGGACGAGAAGGGCAATCCGTCCGGTTATGACGTTGATGTCGCCAACCTTATCGGCTCTTACCTGTCGCTGCCGGTCGAACTGGTGCCGCTGACGCCGCCTGCGCGTATTCCCGCCCTTCAGACCGGCAAGGTCGATTTCCTTGTCGCGACGCTTGCGCCGACCGGCGAACGCGCCAAGACCGTGATGTTCACGCAGCCCTACAGCGCCTTCAACATGGACATCATCTCCGGCAAGGACCAGAAGTTCGAAAATCTCGACAGCCTGAAAGGCAAGCGGGTTTCGGTCAATCGCGGTTCCTCGCAGGAAACCGCGCTGCGCAAGGCCAATGTCGAAGGTCTCGAAATCGTCGTCTACGAAGACGATTCCACCAGCGCCCAGGCTCTGCTTGCCGGTCAGGTCGATGCCGTAGCCCTGCCGTCCACGGTCGGCGAGGCGATCATCAAGCAGCGTCCGGAAGCGGGCCTGCAGGTCGGTTTCACCTTCTTCCAGCAGGGCAATTCCATGGCGACGAAGATGGAGGATTTCGAGCTGCGTCAGTGGCTGAACACCTCCATCTATCTCATGAAGATGTCGGGTGACCTTGACCGTATCTCGGTGAAGTGGACCGGTCGTCCGCTGCCGCAATTGCCAAGCTTCTGATTGAGCCTTTCAACGCGCCCGCCGGGGAACATCCCGGCGGGCCGGGAAATGTCAACGGAGTGACGCATGTCCTATACTTTTCAATTCGGCGCGCTCGCCCAATATCAGAACGAGATTCTGAACGGCATATGGCTGACGATCAAGCTGTCGGTCCTCTCCATCGTGCTCGGCTGCGCTTTCGGCATTCTTTTGGCCTCGCTGCGGTCTATCAATGGCGGCATCGTCCGCATCATCGTGGACGCTTACGTGGAGGTAATCCGCAACACGCCATTTCTGGTGCAGCTTTTCATCGTCTATTTCGGTCTGCCGGGTCTCGGCTTTCGCGTCGGGGCGGATACGGCGGCGCTGATCGGCATGACGATCAATCTTGCCGCCTATTCGACGGAAATCATCCGCGCCGGCATCGAGGCGGTGCACAAGTCGCAGATCGAGGCGGGCGAAGCGCTTGGCTTCACCAGATACCAGATCTACCGTCACGTCATCATCGTGCCTGCCATCGCCAAGGTCTATCCCTCGCTCTGCAGCCAGTTCGTGCTGATGATGCTGGCATCGAGCATATGCTCGGCCATTTCCACGCATGAGCTTGCGGCCGCCGCAGCCTTCGTGGAATCGCAGACCTATCGCTCCTTCGAGGTCTATATCGTCGTCACGCTCATCTATCTTGCGCTGGCGCTCAGCCTGCGGCTCATCCTTGCCCTCGTCGGCATGTGGCTGTTTGGCCGCCGGGTGGCGCGCAAGACGATGACCGCCTTGCCGGAGGTGCAGTCATGACTCTTCGAACATTCGGCTGGAACGAATTCGGCTTTCTGCTCACCGCCCTGCAATGGACCGTGCTTCTGACGATCATTGCGCTCATCGGCGGCGGCATCGTCGGCTTTTTCATCGCACTGGCCCGCACGTCGGATAACAAGCTGCTGCGCATTGCAGCCGGCACCTATATTCAGGTCATCCAGGGCATTCCGGTACTGATGATCCTGTTCCTGTCCTACTACGGCCTCAGCCTTGCCGGACTGGAACTGCCGCCACTGATCGCCGCCGGTGCGTCGATGACGATCTATACCTCGGGTTATCTCGCGGAAATCTGGCGCGGCTGCATCCAGGCGGTGCCGAAGCAGCAGTGGGAAGCATCGGAATCGCTGGCGCTCACCCGCGCCCAGCAGTACCGATACGTCATCCTGCCGCAGGCGATCCGCATTTCCCTGCCGCCGACCGTCGGTTTTGCCGTTCAGGTCGTCAAGAATACGTCCATCGCATCGATCATCGGTTTCGTCGAACTGGCGAGAGCGGGGCAGCTCATCAACAATGCCACGTTCCAGCCGTTCCGCGTCTTTGTCGCGGTGGCCGTGCTTTATTTCATCGTCTGCTACCCGTTGTCCCAGCTGTCGCGTTGGCTGGAAAGGAGGCTTCATGCCGGAAGTAATCGTTGAAAACGTTCACAAGAGCTTTGGCGCTCTGGAGGTCCTCAAAGGTGTGTCGCTGACGGTCGGTCGCGGAGAAGTCTTCGCCCTCATCGGCCGCTCGGGTTCGGGCAAGAGCACGCTGCTGCGCTGCATGAACGGGCTGGAGAAGATCAATTCCGGTCGCATCGAAATCGCCGGCCATGCGCTGGGCGACGATGCCAAGGCGCTGCGCAAGCTGCGTACCGATGTCGGCATCGTCTTCCAGAGCTACAATCTTTTCCCGCATCTGACGGTCGGCGAAAACATCATGCTCGCCCCGCGTATCGTCAAGGACGTGGCCAAATCGGAAACGAAGGACATTGCCCGCGAGGTTCTGCAACTCGTCGGCCTGTCGGAGAAATTCGATTCCTATCCGGACCAGCTTTCCGGCGGCCAGCAGCAGCGCGTGGCGATTGCCCGCTCGCTCGCCATGCGGCCGAAGGTGATGCTGTTTGACGAAGTGACTTCGGCGCTCGACCCTGAGCTGACCGAGGAAGTGCTGACGGTTATGGAAAACCTCGCCAAGGGCGGCATGACCATGATCCTCGTTACCCATGAAATGGCTTTTGCGCGGCGCGTGGCGACCGAAACCATCTTCATGCACAAGGGCAAGATCTGGGAGCAGGGCCGCTCGGCGGAACTTTTCGCCAATCCGCAAACGCCGGAACTCCGGCAATTCGTCAAGGCCGATGTGAAATAGTTCACCGGCACAAAGGAAAGTTCATGACTACTGAAATCTTGCAATTGTGCCCGTTGATCCCGGCACTCGAACAGGAACTTGCGCAGCGCTTCACAGTGCATCGCCTGTTCGAGGCTGCAGACAAGGCGGCATTCCTTTCTGAAAAGGGTGCTGCAATCCGCGGCGTCGTCACCGGTGGTCATATCGGCCTGCCGGCGGATATTGGTGCGGCACTGCCCAATCTTGAAATCGTCGCCATCAATGGCGTCGGTTTCGACAAGGTGGATCTGGCGGAAGCCAAGCAACGCGGTTTTCGCGTCTCCAATACGCCTGACGTGCTGACGGCGGATGTTGCCGATCTGGCGCTTGGCCTCGTTCTGGCGCAGGCGCGCAAGCTGCCGCAGGCTGACCAGCATGTGCGCACCGGCCAGTGGCTGAAGGGCGATATGGGTCTTTCCACCCGTGTGGCCGGCCGCCGCTATGGCATTTTCGGCCTCGGCCGCATCGGTCAGGCGATTGCCAGAAGGCTTGAAGGGTTCGATGCGCGGATTTCCTACACCGCCAGAAACCGCCGTGACGTGTCCTATGACTATTACGACAGCATCGAGGCGCTGGCCGCCAATTGCGATGTGCTGATCATCGCCGCCGCCGCCACCGCCGAGACGCGTCATATCGTCAATGCGGATGTGCTGAAGGCACTCGGTCCCCAGGGTGTGCTCGTCAATGTGGCGCGTGGTTCGCTGGTGGATGAGAAGGCGCTGGTTGAGGCGCTTTCCAGCGGCACGATCGGTGGGGCGGCGCTGGATGTGTTCGAAGACGAGCCGCGTGTGCCGGAAGCGCTTTTCGCCTTCGATACCGTCACGCTCGCGCCGCATGTCGGCAGTGGCACACACCAGACCCGGCGCGCCATGGCCGATCTGGTTCTCGCCAATCTCGATGCGCATTTCGCCGGCAAGGACCTGCCGACGCCGGTTGTCTGACGAATGCCGAATTGACGTTTGTCGTCTGACGGCGCGGCTTCTGTCGCGCCGTTTTCGTTTCCGGCTGCTTTCGGCGAATAGAGCCGCGAAAGACGGCAATTACCGCGCAATCTCCTCCCTTTGTTCATCTTTATATAAGACGTACAATCCTACTATTCCGCTTCCTTATAAAGCGATGAGGCGGAGAGGTGCGTTCCAAAGGTCCGAAGACACCCGTGCAGAACCGGATGTCGCGAACGAAGCGCGACGTGGCCCCTTCCGCTTCTCCTGCTACCGCCGAAAACACCAACCCCTCCGACCGGCACGCGCTCTTGGAAGCGATGATCGATCATGTGCCGGATTTCATCTATGCCAAGGATCTGGAAGGACGCTTTCTCTTCGCCAACCGGGCGATCGTTAGCGAGAACGGCTTCGACACCGTCGAGGAGCTGATCGGACTCACTGACACCGATATTCATGGCGATGCGGCAAAGCTTGCCGGCATTCCCGATACCGAGGCGCGGGTGATGCGCACCGGCGAGCCGGACCTCGGCTACGAGGAGCGCGCCATGCGCGGCGATATCGATCGCTGGCTGATGATGTCGCGCGTGCCTCTAAAGGACAAGGCCGGCAATATCATCGGCGTGGTTGGCGCCTCGCGGGATATAACCCAGAAAAAAGCCTCGGAGAGACTGCTGCAGGCGCAGGCGCGCATTCTCGAAATGATCGTTGCGGCAGCGCGTATCGAGGATTTTCTCGAGGAATTCGTCACGGCCATCGAAAATCTTGCCACCGGGCTTGCCTGTGCCGTGCGGGTGTTCGATGCGGTGCCGGGTGAGCTTTCCGTCTATGCTTCTCCCGCACTGGCATCTCATGAAGGGCTCACTACACTGCTTTCTTCCGTCAAGGATCCCGCCGATCTCACCTGCCCGCCGGATAATATCGCCTTCAGTTTCGATATTCCCGCGAGCGAAGGCGTGGCGCATGGCTTCGTCTGGTGCATGCTGGCCGCCCGCACGCCGGATGCGGCGCTTGTGGAATTTATCGGCGCCGCCGCACGGATGGCTGGCCTTGCAATCGACCGGAAACGGGCGGCGGAACATATCGCCTTTCTGGCTGATCACGACATGCTGACCCGGCTACCAAATCGCCGTTTTCTGGATACGAGGCTGCCGGACATATTGGCGGCGGCGGCAAGGGCGAAACGAAAGGTCGGCATCGGCTTCCTCGATCTCGATAATTTCAAGCAGATCAACGATACGCTCGGTCACAGCATCGGCGATGCTTTGTTGTCGGAAACGGCGGAGCGCATTGCCCGCAGCCTGCGGCGAAACGATCTTGTGCTGCGTGTGGGCGGAGACGAATTCGTCATCATTCTGGAAAAGGACAGGGAAGATTTCGAAAGCCGGCTGCAGCGCATCCGCGCAGCCGTTTCGCAACCGCTTCGCCTTGGCAATTATGATATCAAGGTCACATGCAGCATCGGCATGGCGTTCTTCCCGGAGCATGGCGAAACCACGGCGGAAATCGTCGCGGCCGCCGATCTGGCCATGTATGAGGCCAAACATAACGGTCGCGATGGCATCGCCACCTTCACGCCGCGCATGGCCGATGATCTGCGCAAGAAGTTCACCCGCATCGAGGAGCTGCGAAAGGCGATGGAAAGGGACGAGTTCGTCCTGCATTTCCAGCCGCAGGTCGATCTTCGAACCGGGCGCATCAGCGGCGTGGAGGCGCTGGTGCGCTGGCAGCATCCGGCAGAAGGCCTGCTCGGTCCTGCGGAATTCATCGGCCTTGCGGAGGAAACCGGGCTCATTGTGGAACTGGGAGAGGCCATTCTCAGAAAAGCCTGTCGGCAGGCGCAGGTCTGGACCGCTGCAGGTCTCTCGCCCGTCAAGATGGCGGTCAATATCTCGCCCCGGCAGTTCCAGAGCGGCCTGGTCGATCAGATCCGGTCCGTGCTGAAAGAAACCGGCCTTGCACCATCCCTTTTGGAAATAGAAATCACCGAAACGCTTATCATTCAGGATGTGGAAACATCCGTGCGCATCATGCGCGCCATCAAGCAGATGGGTGTCAGCCTGGCGCTGGATGATTTCGGCATCGGTTATTCCTGCCTCGGCATGCTGAAGACCTTTCCACTGTCTTGCATGAAGATCGACAGATCGTTCCTCACTCATTTGCCGGAAAAAACCAAGGACAGCGCCATAGTCTCGATCATGATCCAGCTTGCCGGGGCTCTCGATATCGATGTCATTGCCGAAGGTGTGGAATCCGGCGAACAGGCCACTTTTCTGCGCGCCGCCGGCTGCCCCTACGGACAGGGCTATTATTTCAGCCGCCCGGTGCAGGCGGAAGTGATCGGGGATATGCTTGGCAACATGACGATGTTCCCAACCGGCCTATCCAAGGAAATGCAATAGGGGCCGCTTTGACAGCCCGCCATGAGCGGGTTGGCGGACACGGAGTGCGCTCTGTCATCTCCGTCGCATTGCGCCGTTTCGATTGCTGCGCCTGCTATTTTTCTCCGTATCGAACCCGGCGACGAAAGCCCGTTTTGTTTTCTTTCGTCACATGAACGCAAATGCAGTCCTCACCCCGCAAGGTGCTGGATGCCAAAGGGTGTGTATTGAAGTATAATTATATTCGAATATTTTGTTGTTGTTTATGAGTAATTTATTTGGTTATTTAGAATTAAAACACAAAATTACTATATATTAATCTATTGATTTGTTGTAATTTTACTACTTAATTTGAGTGTGTACTTTTTCTGTATTTAAATTTGTTCGATTTGAATTGCGAGTCTCTGGTACTTTCTGTCATTTGCTGAATCAGCGCAGAGAGGCGGGCGGCAGGGAAAAGACCAGCCCTCAGTTTTGCGCATTTGTTGAAAAATTTTTGACTGGAGATTAAAAATGAACATCAAGAGCCTTCTGATCGGCTCCGCTGCCGCTCTCGCAGCAGTATCCGGCGCACAGGCCGCTGACGCTATCGTCGCTGCCGAGCCGGAAGCCATGGAATATGTTCGCGTATGCGACGCCTTCGGCACCGGCTTCTTCTATATCCCGGGCACCGAAACCTGCCTGAAGTTCGGCGGTTACATCCGTTTCCAGACCAACTTCGGCCGCGACGCTTCTGGCACGTCTGACTGGGATTCATTCACCCGCGCCCAGTTCGAAGTTGACACCCGCACCGACACCGAGCTCGGTGCCCTGCGTGGCTTCATCGGCTTCCGTGGTAACGCTGACTCCGGCGTTGGCGGCTCGACCGTCGGTACGAGCGGCAACTTGGGTTCTGGCGTTTTCGTTGACCAGGCTTTCATCGAACTCGGCGGCCTGAAGGTCGGTAAGTTCTACAGCTGGTGGGACGATGGCCTCTCCGGCGAAACGGATGAACTGGCTTCCAACGCTCTGTTCAACTCAATTCGTTACACCTACGACGCTGGCTCGTTCTGGGCAGGCGCTTCGGTTGACGAACTCGAAGGCATCTCCGTCGGCACTTACAACGAGCGTGACAACAATATCGGTGTTGCTCTCGGCGCTGGTGCAAAGTTTGACAGCGTGACCCTTCAGCTCATCGGCGGCTACGACACTGACCGTGAAAACGGCTCTGTACGCCTGATCGCAACGGCTGGTGTTGGTCCTGGCACGCTTGGCCTGTCCGGTGTCTGGGCTTCCGGCGCAAACGCTTACTACAGCGTGTCCGAGTGGGCAGTTGCCGCGGAATACGCCATCAAGGCAACCGACAAGCTGAAGATCACCCCCGGCTTCCAGTACTACGGCAGCTACGGTCTCGTTTCCTGGGATGAGTTCTCCAACAACGACGCCTGGAAGGCCGGTCTGACTGTTGATTACAAGATCACGGACGGCCTCACCACGAAGCTCACCGCCAACTACCTCGACGTCGACAACAAGCCTGAGGCTTGGAGCGGCTTCGTTCGCCTGCAGCGTTCGTTCTAATACTGCACATAAGAAAAAAGCATAAACCTGGTTAGATGACTCAGATCCACCCCGTTTTCGAACGGGTGAGTAACTAGCTCCAGTCAAAGTTCCTGACATGAAGTCAGGTTTGCTCCCCGGACCCCTCCAGGCCGGGGAGTTTTTGTTGTCGTGAGGGATTGCGCGCGGCTTTGTCGACAATGTCATCGCGGCCATCTGCAAGCGTGGATGCATTGCAGCGCTTGATGGCCCTGTTTTGCCAGATTACCGACCGAACGCCGGATCGGGCGGCAGGGGAGGGTGGACCGGTTCTTCGAAGGTCCGCAACAGGCGTCCCCAACCTGGATCATGCATATGCGCTTCAAGACCGGCGCGGGCGGCGAGCGCCAGTGCCTCTTCCTGCCCGAAGGAGATGGCCGCATCGACATCTGTCGTCAGAACGCGGCCGTTTTCCATCAGCATTCTTCCATCCACGAAAACGGTGTCGACATCGCTCCCCAACACCTGATGCACCAGCCGATGCACCGGCATCCACATCGGCATCAGATGCGGTTTGCGCATGTCGATGATGGCGATATCGGCCTTTTTGCCAATTTCAAGCGAACCGATTTCATCCTCCATGCCGATGGCATGGGCGGCGTCAATGGTGATCATTTCGAATATCTTGCCCGGCGGTAACAGGTAGCGATCGTGATTGTGCAGCAGATGTTGCGTGAATTGCGCCATGCGAGCGGTCTGAAGCATGTCGAAGTGGCGGCTGGGTGCCGCGCCGTCTGTGGTGATGGCGACGCGGATGCCCTTGGACATCATTTCCATGATCGGCGTTGCGCGGCCCGGCGGTGCGTGGGTCACACGTGTGCCGGTTTCCGCCAGAATGTCGATCTCCTCATGCGAGATGCCCCAGCAATGCTGAAGGTGGATATCGGGGCCAAGCAGCGCATTTTCCTTGTCCTGAAAGGCCATGCGGATCTGTCCCGCAAATGCGTCCGAATGCAGCCGAACGCCCATTTTGCGGGCGGTCTCGCGTATCCGGCGCGCCTGCATGCGGTCATTATCCGTCAGTTTCACCGCTTGGTCGGGGCTTGAAGCGTTGGAGGGTTCGACAGAAGGAACGATGGTGAAGGGTGTCATGAAGACGCTGATGCGTCCATCAGCCGTTCCGTTCAGAGCCTCGATCGTGGCTTCGCTGCCTTCGATCATCTCCTCGAAGCTGATGTTGCGGCGCTCCGGAGAGCCGCTTTCCCATCGGGTCACCGGGTGCGGCCAGGGCAGGCCGGAAGGTCCCACACAGATGATTTCGCGAATCCCGATCTCGTCATAGGCGCGGGCGTGGTTAATGGCAAAGACAGGATCGTCGGCGCGTGGCATCGAGGTGATGATGCTGGCGCCGGTGGTGACACCGGCACGCAGCCGCTCGATGCCGGAGACAAGGCCGTCCGCATACCAATAGTCGCGCGTGACATAGTGGTAATAGGTCGGCGTCACCACCTTCATCCACATCGCATTGGTGTCGGCAGCAATGCTGCGGATCAAGGCATGCCCGGCATGGCCATGGGCATCGATGAGGCCGGGAATGATCAGTTTTCCCCGACAATCTATCACCTGCTTGTCGGTGTGGCGTGGCGCCAGTTCCTCCGCCGTGCCGATGTCGACGATCCGGTCGTCCTTTATGGCAAGGCCGCAATCCTCGATGATGCGTCGCTCACGGTCCACGGTCACCATCGTGCCGTGCAACAGCAGAAAATTCCCCATTCAGCCTTCCTCCCTTGTATGCGCAGCTGGTATTCAGGATGCGTCGATTTTGGATACGATAATTGTCAACAATATTATTGACAATAAGGCTGAGCGAAACAATACTCCGCCTTGTCCGGCCGGTAGGTCAGCCGGCACTTCAACGATTTATAAAAAGGGGGGATCAAATGTCCCGAATGAGAAGTTTCGTCTTGGCCGCCCTGGCGGCGGCCGCCATTGCCGTTCCCGCAAGCGCGGAAACCCTGCGTTGGGCCGGTCGCGCCGACCTTTATTCGCTCGATCCATATTCGGTGCCGTCCACCTCCAACCTCGCCTTTCTCAATCATATCTATGAGGGGCTTGTCCGTTACGGACCCGACTTCAAGATCGAGCCGGCTCTTGCGACGGAATGGAAGCTTGTTGATGGAAAGACCTGGCGTTTCACCCTGCGCAAGGGTGTGAAGTTCCATGATGGCGCGGATTTCACCGCTGACGATGTCGTCGCGTCCTTCACGCGCGCCTCGGATGCCACTTCGCCGCTGCGCGGCAATATTCCGGTTTTTGCGGGCGTGAAGAAGGTCGATGATTATACCGTCGATCTCGACGTCACCGCGCCCACCTCGCTCTTCCTCAACGACATCACCAATATCTTCATCTTCAACGCCAAGTGGCTGAAGGATAACAATAGCGAGAAGCCGACCGATTTCGCCTCCAAGGTCGATGGCTATACGACGATGCACACCAACGGCACCGGGCCCTTCAAGCTTGAAAGCCGCGTGCCCGACAGCAAGACGGTTCTTGTCGCCAATGAAGCCTGGTGGGATCAGAAGAAACACAATCTCGACCGCATCGAATTCGTGCCGATTGCCTCTGCTGCCACCCGTGTCGCGGCTTTGCTTTCCGGCGAAATCGACCTGATCGATTCCGCACCGATCCAGGATTTGCCGCGGCTTGAATCCTCGCCCAATATCACGGTGAAGAAGCGCACTGAACTGCGCACGCTGTTCATCGGCTTCAACCGCCGCGAAAAGCTGGAGGACGGCAAGCCGAACCCCTTTAATGATCTTCGTGTTCGCCAGGCATTCGAACTGTCGATCGATCGCGATCTCATCAACAAGAAGGTCATGCGCGGCCTTGCAAGGCCGTCCGGCTCGCTCATCGCGCCTGAAATTTCGGGTTATGCCAAGTCGCTCGATACATTCCAGCCCGCCGATCCGGCACAGGCGCAGAAGCTTCTTGCCGATGCCGGCATGAAGAACCTCGCTTTCACCTATACCTGCATGAATGACGAGAGCATCAACGAGGAAGATATCTGCTCCGGCGTCGCCAACATGCTGAAGCGTGGCGGTTTCCAGCCGACGATCGATATAGCGCCGCGCTCCGTGCAGTCTCCGAAGCGTAATGGCGGCAAGGCGGATGTCTTCAACCTCAGCTGGGCGAACGAACCGACGCTCGATGCCTTCTCCTTCCTGTCGCAGATCCTCTCCACCCGAAAGGGCGCAATGGGCGTCTCCAACTATGGCGGCTGGTCGAACCCCGAGATCGACAAGCTGGTGGATCAGGCAGCACAGGAGCAGGACAATACCAAACGTCTTGCCCTTGAAGAGGCGGCCTTGAAGATCGCCAAGGACGAGGCGATGCTTGTGCCACTGCACCAGCAGCCGATTGCATGGGCGATGCTTGGCAAGGTGAAGAGCGTCGATTTCCGCGCCGACAACAAGCCGCGCCACTGGCTGACGCAACTCGACAAATAATCCGGAACTCTGAAAGGCGTTCGGCATCGTGCCGAACGCCTTTTGGGTCATCCGGGGCAGCCTTCGTCACTTGCGGGCATATTGGGCAGAAAGCGATGCGGCTCGTCGCCGCTGGAGATTTGCCAGCCTGATCGGCGATCAGCTGCCGATGTTATTGTCGACAATGCGGCAGGCGTAAACGACCTGTGCCCCGTCTCTGGAAAAGAATGGTCGAACCTGGCTGGCGTCATGTCCATGGGTTTGCATCCGAGAGGTAACAATGCTGGTTTTCATCATCAAGCGTATGGGAAATGCCATTCTGGTCATGCTTTCCGTCGCGCTTATTGCATTTCTCATTTTCAGGCTGGCGGGAGATCCCGTCGAGCTGATGGTGGGGGAGCAGACATCGCAGGAAGATCGCGCCGCTTTGCGTGAGCGGCTCGGCCTCAACGACAGTCTGCCGACGCAATATTTGCGGTTTGTCAAAGACGCGGCCCAGGGCAATTTCGGCGTTTCCTATCGCAACGGCCAGCAGGTGCTGCCGCTGATAGCGGAAAGGTTTCCGGCCACGCTGGAGCTTGTTCTGGTGGCCACGGTCCTTTCGCTCGTCGTCGGCCTGCCGCTTGGGGTGCTGACGGCGATCCGGCGTGGAAAGTGGTATACGGAGGGCCTGCAGTTCCTGTCGATTGTCGGCG
This sequence comes from Rhizobium sp. X9, assembly GCF_018873185.1. Taxonomy (NCBI): domain Bacteria; kingdom Pseudomonadati; phylum Pseudomonadota; class Alphaproteobacteria; order Hyphomicrobiales; family Rhizobiaceae; genus Rhizobium; species Rhizobium sp. X9. The sequence goes on from NZ_CP071312.1 coordinate 2,337,186, forward strand.
TCTCGCTGCCGAGCTTCGTTGTCGGCATTCTGCTTATCCTCGTCTTTTCGGTTTCGCTAGGCTGGGCGCCTGCCTTCGGTCGAGGCGATGTCGTGCAGCTTGGCTGGTGGTCCACGGGCCTGCTTACCTCGTCGGGGCGTGCAGCGCTCATTCTGCCTGCCATTGCGCTCTCGCTTTACCAGATCACGCTGGTCATGCGTCTGGTGCGCGCCGAAATGCTGGAGGTGCTGCGCTCCGATTTCGTCAAGTTCGCCCGTGCCCGCGGCATTCCCCGCTGGCGCATCTATTTCCGCCATGCGCTGCGCAACTGTCTGATGCCCGTCGTGACGCTGACGACGATGAATGTCGGCTCGCTCATCGCCTTTGCGCTCATCACGGAGACGGTGTTTCAGTGGCCGGGCATGGGCATGCTGTTCATACAGGCGGTGACATTTCTCGATATCCCCGTCATGGCGGCCTATCTCTGCATCATTTCCTTCATCTTCGTTGTCCTCAACACGTTCGTCGACATTGCCTATGCGGTGATCGATCCGCGTCTGCGCACCGCGCGCTAACCGAAGGGAGCCGGTTTCATGGCCACAGACCTTCCGCAAACGGCAAAACCTGCCCGCCCGTCGCTCATCAAGCGCATACGCAACAGCGATCTCTACTGGTCGTTCAGCCACAGCAGATCGGCCAAGATCAGCGCGCTGATCCTGGCGATCCTCATCCTAGCCGCCATTTTCGCGCCGCTGATCGCACCGCAGAACCCCTATGACGGCGCTTCGCTCGACATGTGGAAAGCCGAATTGCCGCCGGTGTGGCAGGAGGGTGGGGAATGGCCCTATCTGCTCGGCACGGATACGCAGGGGCGCGACATGCTCTCCGCCATCCTTTACGGCACGCGCATATCCATCGTCATCGGTGTCGCCTCCGTGGCTCTCTCTCTGGTCATCGGCATGACCGCCGGTCTGGTTGCCGGATATTTCGGCGGTTTTTCCGATAATCTCCTGATGCGTATCGGCGATATCACGCTTTCCATCCCGACAATTCTGGTGGCCATCCTCGTCTCCACGGTCGTCAGGCAGATGCTGCCGGACAGTCTTCGAGAGGTGGGCGCATCCGCCGTGCTCATTCTCGCCATCGCGCTTTCCGCCTGGGTGCAATATGCGCGCACCGTGCGTGCGCAGGCGATTGTGGAGACCGGCAAGGATTATGTGCAGGCGGCCAAGCTCATCGGCGTTCCCGCGCGCCGCATCATGGCCAACCATATTCTGCCCAATACGCTGACGCCGATCATGGTTGCCGCCACGCTGAATTTCGGCATGGCGATCCTGACTGAGGCGACCCTGTCGTTCCTCGGCATCGGCATGCCACCCAGCCAGCCGTCGCTTGGAACGCTGATCCGCATCGGCAACCAGTTCCTGTTCTCGGGTTCGTGGTGGATCGTATTGTTTCCCGTTTTCCAGCTCTGCCTGCTCGTCGTCACCGTCAACCTTCTGGGTGACTGGCTGCGCGATGCGCTCAATCCGAAACTGAGGTGAGTTCCATGCACGATCTTCTGCTCCGCAACATCAGGCCCATGGCGGGTGACACCTGCGACATCGTGATAAGGCAGGGAAAGATTGCCGGTGTCGGAAAATTCGAGGCCGAACCCGGCATGCCGGTCGAGGATGGCAACGGCGCAATCCTCGCGCCCGGCCTCATCGATGCCCACACCCATCTCGACAAGACGACCTGGGGCATGCCCTGGCATGAGAACAACCGCGCCGCGATCCTGCGCGGGCGGATCGATTTCGAACGCGAAAACCGCAGCCAGATCGGCATCGATCCCCACCGCCAGTCCATGCGCCACGCCATCGGTCTTGCTGCAAACGGCGGCACGCATATCCGCAGCCACGTGGATATCGATCCGACCCACGGCCTGAAGCTTGTCGAAGGCATATGGGAAACGCGCGAGAAGCTGAAAGGCATCATCGACATCGAGGTCGTTGCCTTCCCGCAGTCCGGCGTCATGGTCATGCCCGGCACGGTGGAACTGCTGGATGAGGCGCTGAAACAGGGCTGTGAAGTCCTCGGCGGCATCGATCCCTGCGGCATCGATCGCGATCCGAAGGGCCAGCTCGATATCCTCTTTGAACTCGCGGTCAGGCACGGCGTGCCGATCGATATTCATCTGCATGAGGCCGCCGATCTCGGCGCCTTTACCATGGAGCTGATTTTCGAGCGCATCCGCGCCAACGGCATGGAAGGCAAGGTCGCCATCAGCCACGCCTTTGCGCTCGGCATGAATGACTATCTCCGGGTCGGCAAGCTGATCGATGAGATTGCCCGGCTCGATGTAGCGATCCTGACGACCGGCGCGCCCTCGGCAAATGTGCCGTCGATCATGCGTCTGAAGGAGGCCGGTGTGCGTGTCGGCGGCGGTTGTGACGGCATTCGCGATACCTGGGGTCCCTGGGGTCAGCCGGACATGCTCGACCGGGCCAAGATCATCGGCATGAAGAACGGTCTGCGCTCGGATATCGAGCTTGCCCACGTCCTGCATGTCGTCTCGCAGGGCGGTGCCGATGTCATGGGCCTCAAGGATTACGGTCTTGACGTTGGCTGTGCTGCAGACTTCACGCTGCTGACTGGCGAGACCCTGGCCCATGCCGTTGTCGATATTGCCCCAAGACCGCTGGTCGTAAAGGGCGGACGAGTAACCGCCAGAGGCGGCAAGGCCGTGGTGGAGGCACCATGATGAGCGAACCGCTTCAATCTCTCGCTCTTGGTGAACGTCCCTCCGGTCGCACGCTGCTCACCGCCAGCTGGGTGGTCGGCCACAAGGACGGGTCTCACCGGCTGCTGAAAAACGGCGAGGTCGTGTTCGAGAACGGCGAAATCCTTTTCGTCGGGCATGGCTTTCCCGGTGAGGTTGCTCGCCGCGTCGATTTCGGCAATGCCCTGATCAGCCCCGGCCTGATCGACCTCGATGCGCTTTCCGATCTCGATACGACCATTCTGGGCATCGACAATCACCCCGGTTGGGCGAAGGGCCGTGTCTGGCCACGCTCCTATGTCGAGGCCGGTCCCTACGAGATGTATTCCGGGGAAGAGCTTGCCTTCCAGAAGCGTTTCGCCTTCGGCCAGCTTCTCCTCAACGGCATCACCACGGCGGCACCCATTGCCTCGCTGTTTTATCGTGAATGGGGAGAAACGGTTGCCGAATTCGAAGCCGCAGCCGATGCCGCCGGCGAACTTGGCCTGCGGGTCTATCTCAGCCCCGCCTTCCGCTCCGGCGGCATGGTGTTGGAAGAGCCGGGACGCATGGTGCCGGTGTTCGATGAGGAGCGCGGCCTTCAGGGACTGAAGGAGGCGGTGTCGTTCATCGAGAGGCAGACAGGAAGGCACGGCGATCTCGTGCGCGGCCTGCTGGCACCTGATCGTGTCGAAACATCCACGCTCGCGCTGATGCAGAGAACCGATGCCGCCGCCCGTGATCTTGGCTGCAAGTTCCGCCTGCACATGGCGCAGGGCACCATGGAAGTGGATACGGTCCGCAAGCTGCATGGCTCGACCGCGCCGGTATGGCTCGCCAGGGCCGGCCTCTTGAGCGACCGCCTTATCGCGCCGCACGCCACCAATGCGACGCAGGAAGATCTGGCGCTCTACGCGGAAAACGGCGTGTCGATTGTCCACTGTCCGCTGGTGTCGGCTAGAAGCGGCAGCACGTTGTCGTCCTTCTCCGTCTGCCGGCAGCTTGGAGTAAACATTGCGATGGGCACCGATACGGCGCCCGCCGACATGCTGATGAACCTGCTTGTCGGTCTCATCACCTGCCGCATCAATGACGGCGCTCCCGACAGGGTCAGATCGGCCGATCTGTTCGATGCCGCCACACTTGGCGGCGCGCGGGCGCTGGGTCGCTCCGATCTCGGACATCTTTCCAAGGGTGCACGCGCCGATATCGCGGTCTTCGATCTCGATGACACGGTGATGGCGCCGAGCGTCGATCCGATCACGACTGTTGTTACCGGCGGTTCGGGCAAGATCACGCGCGCCGTCTTTGTCGATGGTCGTCTCTCCATGCGGGAGAGACAGGTCGCGAATATCGATATGGCGCGTGCCCGCATTCAGGCGCAGGCGCAGTTCGATGGGCTGATTGCAAAATATCCCGAGCGAAGCTGGGCCAATCCGCCCGTTTCGGAAATCTTTCCCCCGAGCTACCCGGTGGAGGTGAACGCCAATGGATGACATGAACCAGTCGGTTATCGATGTCCGCAATCTGAAAGTCGAGTTTCCCGGCCGCCGGGGAACGGTGACGGCACTTTCGGACATCAGCCTTTCCATCCGCCCCGGTGAAATTCTCGGTGTGGTGGGGGAATCCGGTGCCGGAAAATCCATGACCGGCCTTGCGATACAGGGCCTGCTGGAAAAGCCGGGCCGCATCGCGGATGGCGAGATATGGCTCGGCTCGCGCCGCATCGACAAACTCGACGACAGGGCGATGGAAAGCATCCGTGGCCGGGAAATCGGCGCGATCTTTCAGGATCCGCTCACCTCGCTCAATCCGCTGTTCACGGTCGGTGCGCAGCTGGTCGAGACGATCCGGCAGCATCTGCCGCTCTCGAAAAAAGATGCGCAGGCGCGTGCGGTCCAGCTTTTGCGGGATGTCGGCATTCCGTCTCCGGCAGACCGCATCGATCATTATCCGCATCAATTCTCCGGCGGCATGCGCCAGCGCGTCGTCATAGCGCTCGCACTTGCGGCGTCGCCGAAGCTGATCATCGCGGACGAACCGACGACGGCGCTTGACGTGTCGATACAGGCGCAGATCATCTCGCTGCTGCGCAGGCTCTGCAAGGAGAAGCAGACCGCCGTTATGCTCGTCACGCATGATATGGGCGTGATCGCCGAGGCTGCCGACCGTGTTGCCGTGCTTTATGCCGGCAGATTGATCGAGGTTGGTCCGGTGGAACAGGTTCTGCATGCGCCGAAGCACCCCTATACGCAGGGCCTGATGGCCTCCATTCCCTCGCTTGGCGCGCGGGTGGAACGGCTCAACCAGATCGACGGCGCCATGCCGCGTCTCGATGCCATCCCGCCCGGCTGCGCCTTCAATCCGCGTTGCGGATTTTCAGGCCCTCGCTGTCTTCGCGAGCGGCCGGAGCTGGAAACGGTGGGTGATGGCGCCAGCGCCTGCTGGATGAACGCAGGAGGTACAGCATGAAAACGTCCGTGGTTAAAACGCCCGCACAAAAAACGCCGGCATTGACGGTCAAGGGTCTCACCAAGACCTTCGATGTCTCCGCGCCATGGCTCAACCTGGTCATCGAACGGAAGCCCCGGCAATTCGTGCAGGCGGTGAACGACATCGATTTTACGGTGCCGGCTGGCGGCTGTCTCAGCATCGTCGGGGAAAGCGGCTGCGGCAAATCGACGGTTGCCCGCTTGGTGACGGGGCTGTTCCGCCCAAGCGCCGGTGATTTCCGCTTCGCCAAAGGCCGCAAGGATACGCCGCTTTCGGCGCAGATGATCTTTCAGGATCCCTATGCCTCGCTCAATCCGCGCTGGCGGGTGAAGAACATCATCGCCGAGCCTATCCGCGAACTGAAACTGCGCGCGACCCGTGCAGAGACCATGGAACGTGTGGAAGAGCTGCTGCGCACCGTCGGTCTTTCGGCTTCGGACGGCGAAAAGTTTCCGCATGAATTTTCAGGCGGCCAGCGCCAGCGCATCTCGATTGCCCGCGCTCTGGCGAGCGAGCCGGAGTTTCTGGTCTGCGACGAGCCGACATCCGCGCTCGACGTTTCGGTGCAGGCGCAGGTGCTGAACCTGATGCGACGCCTTCAGGACGAGCTGGGGCTGACCTATCTGTTCATCAGCCACGATATGAGCGTGGTTCGCCACATGTCGGATCGTATCGCGGTCATGTATCTTGGCCGCATCGTGGAGGAGGGCGATACGGAGGAGCTGTTCGCCCGCCCGCGCCACCCCTATACCCAGCTTCTGCTGCAAACCATTCCCAATATCGACGCGCCGCGCCGCGACCGGGAACTGGTTGCCGGTGAAGTTCCAAGCCCGCTGAAGCCGCCATCCGGCTGCACGTTTCATCCGCGTTGTCCGCTCGCAACGGCCCGCTGTTCGGCGGAGGTGCCGCAGGTGCGCACGATTGCCGGCGGCACACGCGTCGCATGCCATCTGGTGGAAGAGCAGGAAGAACGGGTGGTAGCGGCACGGGAACTCGTCTGACCGGAAGGTCAGGCGAGTGCGGCGCGCAGATCGTGGGAAAGGTCGCGGATTTCGCTAAGATCGAGTTCCGCTTCCACATGTTCCAGGTGATGGGTCATCAGATGTATGGCTTTTGCCGGGTCGTTGTTGGCAATCGCGTCGACGATTTCCGCATGCTCGTCCGGTCCGCAATTGAAGCGGTCGGTATTGCGGTAAACGGCGGTGATGAGGGAGGAACGCGAAATGAGGTCGCGCATGGTGGTGAACAGGAAATCGGAACCCAGCGTTTCCGCAAGCAGCAGGTGGAAGCCGCCGGAAAGCTTGATGATATCCGTGGTGATGTTGTGAGCATTGGCGACACGCTCCTTGGCGACATGGTCGCGAAGCCGCTTCAGATCGGCTTTGGTCGCCGATCTGCACAGGCGCTCTACGACACATTGCTCCACGGTGCGGCGCACGAAGAACACGTCTCGCGCCTCTTCGACCGATGGTTTCGAAACGAAGGCGCCGCGATTGGGGACGATGGTGACGAGACCGTCGCGTTCCAGCACCGAGAGCGCCTGACGGATACGCGCGCGGCTGACATTAAAAATCGTCGCCAGCTGCTCCTCTTTCAGCTGCACGCCGGGGCGCAGCCGACGCTCAGCGATCGACAGCCAGACTTTCTCGACAATTTGCTGCGTGGACTGGCCGTTCTGCTCGGTCATTTGTTTCGCTCTCCATTAGGGTTAGAGAAGCGTGATGCCGCCGAAAAAGTCAACTGTTTCAATAGGGTTTTGGTTGCATAATTGTCAACAATATGAAACAATATTGTATACCATAAATAGGGCCACTGTCATGGAATTCGACTTCACCGCGCTTGAGCCGCAGAGCCGCTATCGACTGCTGACGAATTTTATCGGTCCCCGGCCGATAGCGCTTGTCACGACGCGCTCGGCCGCAGGCCACAACAACGCGGCCCCGATGAGCTTTTTCAACGTTTTCTCCCATGATCCGCCCATCGTCGTTCTGGGTATCCAGCCGCGTCTGAACGGCGAGGAGAAGGATACGATGGCCAATATTCGCCGCACCGGCGAGTTTGTCGTCAACATGGTCGATATGACCATCTCCGAACATATGCTCGTCTGCGGCCTCGGCTTCGACAGCGAGGTCGACGAACTTTCCATGGCGAAGCTGACGCCTGCGCCCTGCAGCAAGATCGATGCGAGCTTTGCGGCGGAATCGCCCTGCGCCTTCGAATGCCGCGTCGAGCGTGTGATCGATTACCCGCGTCGCGCGCTGGTGCTGGGGGAGGTCGTGCACATGCATGTCCACAGGGATTGCCTCGACAAGGATGGGCATTATGTCGATCCGGACCGATACCAGCCGATCGCGCGCCTCCACGCCGACAATTACATCACCTCGGATCGCCAGTTTGTCCTGAAGGCGCCACCGATGACCGACTTCATCAAGCCAGATGGCAAATGAGCGTCCTGAAAGGCGAGCCCGAATGCATATTCGTCTGATCAACCCGAACTCAACCGCCTCAATGACGGCGCAGGCACTGGACAGCGCCCTGCGTGTCAAACAGGCGCACACGACGATCTCAGCGACAAATCCCCTCGATACGCCCGTCAGCATTGAAGGCGGGGCCGATGAGGCGCTGGCTGTTCCGGGCATGCTGGAAGAAATCCGTAAGGGCGAGCGTCTGGGCGTCGATGCCTATGTCATTGCCTGCTTTGATGATCCCGGCCTGCATGCTGCCCGGGAAGTGGCGCGCGGTCCCGTCATCGGCATCTGCCAGGCCGGCATTCAGGTGGCCATGACCATCAGCCGCCGTTTTTCCATCATCACGACGCTGCCGCGCTCCATCCCCATTATCGAAGACCTCGTCGACAATTATGGCGCACAGCGGCATTGCCGCCGGGTCCGCGCCATCAATCTGCCGGTGCTCGGTCTCGAGGAGGATCCGCATGCCGCAGAGGCGATGCTGATCCGCGAAATCGAAGCGGCAAAGAAAGAGGATGCGGCAGAAGCCATCATCCTTGGATGCGCCGGCATGTCGGCACTGTGCGACAGGCTGCGCGAGGCAACGGGCGTCCCCGTGATCGATGGCGTCACCGCCGCCGTCAAGCTGGCGGAGGCATTGGTGGGCGCTGGATACAGCACCTCCAAGGTCAATGCCTATGATTATCCGCGCATCAAGGAAACCAAGCTCGTCGCCTGAGTGAACTGCGGTTTCGGGAGGGCCCGAAACCGCGCATCGGGGAGAGAGGTTAGCGAACGTGCTTTAGTTGCAGGCGGGAGACGCCGGCTGCAACGTTCACGCCCGTACCGACTTCGGCGCTGATGGGCTGAAGTGCGAAGTTCTTGGCGTTGCCGCCGATAAGCGCGTTGGCGCCGACACCCACGCCGACGGAAGCCCCGGCGGAAGCGCCGACATAGTCACCGCTCAGCGCACCGTCACCGATACGGCTGGCGGCGGTGTTGAGCACGATCCAGCTCATGTAGGTCTTACCCGTCACGCCGATATCGAGGCCGAGCTTGCCGATATTGCCGGTATAGCGCTCGGTCTTGCCGGAGCGCTGACGGAACTGGCAGTCCACGCTTTTGCTGGAGCCGACAACAAGGCCAACGCCGCCGGCGATTTCGCAGGACAGGGTGCCCACGCGTTCCTTCTGTGCGGTCTCTGCCGTGCGTTTGGAGTTATGCTTTGTTTCGGCGGAAGCGATTGGCGCGAGCGCAAGCGTTGCAATCGCGGTTGCAAGAACGAATTTCTTCATGGTGTATCACTCCTGTTGTTAGTCACGAGATGAATGCGTGGGGAAGACGCATCCAGGTAGGTCCGCGTCCGCTGACGGATCGCCAGATCGGCGATGATCGGCCGCGACGCGAAACATTCTGCGATGATGACCGCTCGTTCGAAGGCGGAAAGAGTTTCAACCTCACCGGTAAGGATGATGCGCCCATCCGAAGATGTGACGGATATGCAGCTGTTTTCCTGCCCGTCCGCATAGGCAATCAGCGCCTGCAGCGCGGCGCACAGGCTGACTTCCTGCGGATTGAAACCCGTCGCCATGTGTGCATCGCCTGAGAGCATCATCGTGAAACCTCCTGCCTTGAACATTGGGGATCACTTCAAAGCTTTGGTGATGGTGTCTTTCGCCTTGCCAAGTTTCTCCTGCGCCCGGCCGGCAATCTTTTCAGCCTTTCCTTCCGCCTGAAGCTTCTCGTTGCCGGTAATCTTGCCGGTGGCTTCCTTGATGGTGCCCTTTGCCTGGCGGGCAATACCGTCGATCCGGTTCTTATCCATAACGAACTCCTTCCATCGTTAGATGCTGCCGCTGTTGATAACGGCATGATGGAAAGGTAGTCCGGCGCAGGCGCCTTTAGCAGGGCATTAGCTACTAGTTGAACTGGTACAAAATGACCTATTTTCACTCGATCAGGCTTATTTTCCCTTGCGCCCGGCAAAGCCGCGCTCACGCGCCCAGATGACGGCGGCAGTGCGGCGGTTCACGCCGATCTTGCCGTAAAGCGAAGCGATATGGTTTCGGATCGTGTGTTTGGAAAGGTGAAGCCTTTCGCTCATCTCCTTGTCGCTGCAACCGTCACAGATCAGCGACAGGATTTCTTCCTCGCGATCCGTCAGGTCCTTGAGCGAGGCGGAAGGCGTTGCACGGCTTGCGTTCTGCCGCATTCCGGCCAGCCTCTCGACAACGGTGCGGCTGAACCAGGAAGTATCGGTCATCACGCTCTCGATCGCTTCGATCAGTTCGTTCTCCGACCGTCTCCTTTCGGTCACATCCTGTATCGCCCAGATGACACATTGCTGGTCGTTGATTTCGGCGCGCTCGGCGGAAACGATGCACTCGGCGGCACCACCATCGCTCAGCTTCATGCGCATGTTTTCGTTGCGAATGGGGATATTGTCCCGCAGCCGCTTTTCCAGATCCCGGCGGGCCGAAACGTCCTCCCAAAGCCGCAATTCGCTTGCCGTCTTGCCCACCACCTCTGCCTCCTTGCGCCCGCATAATTGCAGGAAGGCGTCATTGACTTCGGTCAGAACGAAATCCTCCAGCCTCGAGACGGCGGCCGGTGCCGGTGACAGGCGAAATGACTTGAAGAACCGCTCCTCGCTCTGGCGCAGCGCATTCTGGGCTTTGCGGCGTCCATCAAGATCGGCGAAAGTGAAGAGCATGCAGGGCTCTTCGGCAACTGCGATCGTCTCGCCCGCAACGATGACCAGCCGGTCGCCTCCCTGTATCGGAATGAGCGCTTCCCGCTGGCGGATGACCCTGCCTTCATGCAGCCTCTTCAGTGCGTCTTCACCGGTATCGCAAGCGGAAAACAGCCCGAGTTCCTCGACGCTGATGCCGATGATTTCCTCGCGCGTAAAGCCCGTCATTTCAAGGAAGCCCTGATTGACGCGGATGAATCGCTCATCCTCCAGACGGCAGATCAGGCCGGGGGCGGGATTGGCATTAAAGGCGCTCTCAAAGCGTGCCTCCGCCTCAAAGCGCGGCGTCTCGTCGCGAATGATAAGGACCAGAACATCAGGTTTGGCGCCCGCATCTTCGAGAATAAGCCCGCGCACGGTGTGCACCCGGCTTTCCGCCTCGTCACCGCTTGGCAGTACCTCCACCGTCACCTCGTCAAAAGTCTCGCCGGCCAGGAGCCGCTCCAGCGGATATTGTCCTTCACCGAGCAGATGATTGTTGCGATAGCGGAGCGTGAATCTGCGCCTGTAATCGACAGCATTCTCGCCAAGGTCAGACAGGGCCTCAATGCGGTGCATCTCAAGCGCCGCCCTGTTCGCCCAGGCGATCGTCCCGTCATTCTCGAGGAGGATAAGCCCGTCACTCAGCCCGGCTATGAGGTTTTGCAGCACCAGCCGGTTGACCTTGGGAATGTTTACGCTGTCGTCCATGTCGCCCCCGGCATTTTTGATGGTTTGCGCACGTTATAACGCGCGGTCTCGGCAAGTGTTGCGTTGGGCGTAGCGGAAGGGAAATGCGTTCGGGTCAGCAATGCGGCAGAGCCATGCTTTTCCTGCCCTCAAAAAACGCTGCGTGCCCATATTTTGAGCGGTCATTTTTACCGCTCAAAAATGCGCTTGACGTTCGCGAAAATTTCTCAACAAATGAACCAATGTGAGATTGGTTCAACAAATGGTGCGACGTGGCGGCAGGCCCTAACGACAACTCCAACTACGCCCTTGCGAAGCTGCGCGTGTATATTCAGACGCAGGATCTCGCGAAGGACGGCCGTTTGCCGACGGAGCGGGCCTTTGCGGAAACCTTCAATGTCGGCCGTCGCGCGGTTCGCCGGGCACTTGAGGTTCTGGAGGCTGAAGGGCTGATCTGGCGGCGTCAGGGGGCGGGGACCTTTGTGGGTGAAAAGCCGGATGATTGGTCCGCTCAGGTCACCGAACTGGTCGCCGGCACCGACATCATGGAAATCATGGAGGTGCGTCTGCGCATCGAGCCACAACTGGCGCAGCTTGCGGCCATGCGCGCCAAGCCCGCCGAGGTGGAGCGCATGCGCGCGCTTGTCCAGAAGACCGGCCAGAGCACGGATGCCGATGCCAAGGAATTATGGGATGGTTCGCTGCACCGCCAGATCGCCCAGAGCGCCGGCAACAGGCTCTTCCTGTCGATTTTTGACGTCGTCAACCGCATTCGCCAAGACGATGCCTGGCAGTCGATACGAGAACTTGCCCGCCGTACCGGCACGAATGGCAGGGCGTCTTTCGAGCAGCATATGGCCATCGTTGACGCCATAGCCGACCGCGATCCAGCCAGAGCCGGAGAAGCGATGCGCCAGCATCTTCTCATGCATCAGGAGAGGCTGATCCGCGCCACGTCGCTTGGGTTTCAGGACGAGAAGGCCGCAGAAGACAGCGCGCCCCAAAGCCCAGACGAAGTCGACCAACCGCTTACGCCGGCCTCATAGGCCGCGGTCCAAAACCTGTCGGTTTCGGCCGGCCAATGACAAAAACAACGAAAAAACAAAGACAACCAGACCAGAGGATGGAACATGAAGAAGATATACACATTGAGTGCGGCCCTGTTGGCCAGTGCGTTCCTGACGGCACCGGCGATGGCCTCCGAATTGCGCATCGGCCTCAACGATGACGCGGATGTACTTGATCCCGCGCAATCGCGCACCTTCGTCGGCCGTATCGTTTACACCGCCATGTGCGACAAGCTGGTCGACATTTCCCAGGACATGAAGATCGTTCCCCAGCTCGCCACCGAATGGGCCTGGTCCGAAGGCGGCAAGGTGCTGACGATGAAGATCCGCGACGGTGTGAAGTTCCACGATGGCGAGACGCTCGACGCGGCGGCTGTCGTCGCCACCATCGAGCGGAACATGACCCTGCCGGAATCCCGCCGCAAGAGTGAGCTTTCCTCGGTCGAGAAGGTTGAGGCGACCGGCCCACTGGAAGTCAAGTTTACGCTGAAGACGCCTGACGTTACGTTGCTTGCCCAGCTTTCCGACCGCGCCGGTATGATCGTCGCGCCGAAGGCAGCCAAGGAACTGGGCGCGAATTTCGGCTCCAAGCCGGTCTGCGCCGGGCCGTTCAAATTTGTCGAGCGCATCCAGCAGGACCGTATCGTGCTCGAAAAATTCGCCGATTATTGGGACAAGGACAAGATCAAGGTCGACAAAATCGTCTATCTGCCGATCCCTGATACCACGGTAAAGCTTGCAAACCTCCGCTCGGGCGATCTTGATATTGCCGAGCGCATCTCGGCATCCGACGCGGAATCCGTGAAGAACGACGCCAACCTGACCTATGCCGACGTGATTGGTCCGGGTTACATGGCCATGTATGTCAACATCAACAATGGTGCGCGTGCGGATAATCCGCTCGGCAAGGACAAGCGCCTGCGTCAGGCTTTCTCTTACGCGATTGACCGCGAAGCGATCGGCCAGATCGTCTTTGAGGGCACTTCCAAGGCCGGCAATCAGTCGTTCCCGCCCACAAGCCCCTGGTTCAACCAGAACCTGGCCGTGCCGCCCCGCGATATCGACAAGGCCAAACAGCTGATGAAGGAGGCGGGCTATGAGACGCTCGACGTCGAACTTCAGCACGCCAACAACACCACGCAGACGCAGATGATGCAGGTGATCCAGTCCATGGTGGCGGAAGCCGGTTTCAACGTGACCCTGAAGGCGACAGAATTCGCGACGCTGCTTTCCGAACAGACGGCAGGCAACTACCAGCTCAGCCGTTCAGACTGGTCCGGTCGTATCGATCCGGACGGTAATCTTCATCAGTTCGTCACGTGCAAGGGCGGCATCAACGATGTGAAATATTGCAATCCTGAAGTCGACAAGCTGCTGAATGAAGCACGCGCCTCGACCGAAGATGCGGTCCGCAAGGAAAAATACGATGCGGCGAGCGTCATCCTCAACGATGACATGCCGATCATCTATCTCGGCCACCAACCCTATGCCTATGCCATCTCCAAGAAGGTCAAGGGCTGGGAGCCATCGCCTGATGGCATGATCCGCCTTCTCGGTGTGAGCAAGGACTAAGCGCTTCAAATCCGCCGCACGGCTTGCCGTGCGGCCCTCCAGAATGTGTACGAACGGGGGCAATGCCATGCCTGTCTACATCGGCAAGCGACTGCTTGTCGCGATCCCGACGCTTTTGATCATCTCCATCTTCGTCTTCTCGCTGCAGAAACTGCTGCCCGGAGATCCGGTTCTCGCCATGGCGGGTGAGGAGCGAGACCCCGCGACGATCGAATTCCTGCGGGAGAAATATCGACTGAACGACCCGGTGCCGCTCCAGTACATCAACTGGCTGGGTGGCGTGGTGACCGGCGATTTCGGTATTTCGCTGCGGACCAATCAGCCCGTGCTGGAACTGATCGGCCAGAAGCTGCCGGTCACCATTCAGCTCGCGGTCATGGCGATGTTCTTCGCGATGGTCATCGGCATTCCGATCGGCATTCTGGCCGCCGTCAAGAAAAACACATGGATCGATTACACGGCCAATATCGTGGCGCTTTCCGGCCTGTCGATCCCGAATTTCTGGCTCGGCATCATGCTGATCCTGCTGGTTTCGGTGAAGCTCGGCTGGCTGCCCGCATCCGGTTATGAATCGATCTTCGTCGACCCCGTTCGCTCCATAGAAACGATGATCATGCCCGCCTTCGTGCTCGGCAATGCCCTTGCGGCAACATTGATGCGTCATACGCGTTCGGCAATGGTCGCGGTGCTGAGCTCGGACTATATCCGCACCGCCCGCGCCAAGGGTCTTTCGCCGCGCGAGATCATCCTGTCGCACAGTTTTCGCAACGCGCTTCTGCCCGTCATCACGCTGCTGGCGCTGCTTTTCGGTGAGTTGCTGGCCGGTGCGGTTCTGACGGAGCAGATCTTCACCATTCCCGGCTTCGGCAAGATGACCGTCGATGCGGTCTTCACCCGCGATTACGCCGTCGTCCAGGGCATCGTGCTCTGCACCGCGGTCGGCTTCATCCTCATGAACCTGCTGGCGGACATCGCTTATGTCCTGCTTAACCCTCGCCTCAGGGCGACGATCTGAGGCCCGATATCATGACTGCTCTCGATCAAAATCTGTCCGTACCGGTGCCGCGGCAGGAAAACCGCGCCTGGAAGAAAATGAAGCGCAACAAATCGGCGCTGGCCGGTCTGATTATCGTGCTTTTCTTCACGGTGCTTGCCGTCGCAGCACCGATCCTGCCGATTGCGGATCCGATTGCGACCAGCTGGTCGGCTATCCGCAAGGCGCCGTCCGCCGCCCATTGGCTCGGCACCGATGACCTCGGCCGCGATATTCTCTCGCGCATGATTTATGGCGCCCGCGCCTCTCTGATGGCGGGCGTCGTCTCCGTCATGATCGCGGTGGTCATCGGCGTGCCCTTCGGCCTGATTGCCGGTTACTTCGGCGGCTGGGTGGATATGGTCATATCCCGTATCACCGAAGCGTTGCTGGCCATGCCCTTCCTCATCATGGCGATTGCGCTCGCAGCCTTCCTCGGGCCGAGCCTCACCAATGCCATGATTGCGATTGGCCTTTCCGCCATGCCGATTTTCGTGCGGTTGACCCGTGGGCAGGTGCTGGCGGTCAAGATGGAGGATTATGTCGAGGGGGCAAGGTCGATTGGCCTCAACCACTTCGACATCATGACGCGCTACATTCTGCCGAACGTCTTTGCCCCCATCATCGTGCAGGCAACCTTGACGGTTGCGACTGCCATCATCGCGGAAGCGAGCCTTTCCTTCCTCGGCCTTGGCCAGCAGGCGCCCGCACCCTCGTGGGGTTCGATGCTGAACACGGCAAAAAATTTCCTGAGCCAGGCGCCATGGATGACGATGTGGCCCGGCATTGCAATTTTCCTCGTCGTCATAGGCTTCAATCTCCTCGGCGACGGCCTGCGTGACGCGCTCGATCCGCGCGAAGCATGATTTCTCATAAGGAACTGACTGAATGACCGAATTCACCACACGCCCCGAAATTCTCGGCACATTCGGCGTCGTCACGTCGACGCACTGGATCGCATCGTCGGTGGGCATGGCAATCCTCGAAAAGGGGGGCAATGCCTTCGACGCGGCGGTCGCCACCGGTTTCGTGCTACAGATCGTCGAACCGCATCTCTGCGGTCCGGGCGGCGACATGCCTGCGGTCTTTTATTCGAAGAAGAAGGACAAGGTCGAAGTCATCTGCGCGCAGGGTCCTGCTCCGAGCGGCGCCACAATCGAGCACTACACGTCGGAAGGGCTGAAGCTGATCCCCGGCGATGGTCTGCTTGCAACCGTCATTCCCGGAGCCTTCGACGGCTGGATGCTGATGCTGCGCGACTACGGCACGATGAGCGTGCGCGAGGTGCTGGAACCGGCCATCTATTATGCCGAATACGGACATCCGACGCTGCCGCGGGTTTCTGCCACCATCAAGGGGCTTGCGGAATTCTTCGAGAAGGAATGGCCGACATCCTACGAGACGTGGCTGCCGGGCGGTGCCGCACCTGAGCCCCATGCCCTTTTCCGGAACCCGGTTCTTGCGGAGACCTACAAACGGATCATCAAGGAAGCCGAAGCGCGTTCGGGTCGCGAAGACCAGATCGAAGCGGCGCGCGATGCCTTCTACCGGGGTTTCGTAGCGGAAGCTATCGACACATACGTCAAGACCGCCGAAGTCATGGATGCAAGCGGCACCAGGCACAGGGGCGTGCTGACGGCGCAGGACATGGCAGACTGGCATGCGACCGTCGAAGCGCCGCAGACGCTCGATTATCATGACTGGACGATTGCCAAGACGCCCGCCTGGGGGCAGGGACCGGTGCTGTTGCAGTCGCTCGCTTTGCTGAAAGGCTTTGATATCGCGGCCATGGACCCGTCCGGCCCCGATTTCATCCACACGATCGTTGAAGCCATGAAGCTCGCCTTTGCCGACCGTGAGGTCTATTACGGCGATCCGGAATTCGGCCAGATTCCGACGGAATATCTTCTCTCCGAGGGCTACAATGCCGGGCGTCGTAAACAGATCGGCAGCGAGGCATCGCTTGAGCTGCGTCCCGGCACCGTACCGGGTTACGAAAAGCAGGTGGATGCCACCATGGCCATGCTCGCGGAAATGAGCGGCAAGGGCGCGGTTTACGAACCGACCATGTCGCATCTGACGGAAAAGCGCGGCGACACGGTGCATATCGACGTCATCGACCGCTGGGGCAACATGGTTTCCACCACGCCGTCGGGCGGCTGGCTGCAATCCTCGCCCATCGTGCCGGGCCTTGGCTTTGCGCTCAATTCCCGCGCCCAGATGTTCTGGCTGAAGGAAGGCCTGCCGACGTCGCTTGCTCCGGGAAAACGCCCGCGCACCACGCTGACGCCCTCGCTTGCGCTGCATCAGGGACGTCCATCCATGGTGTTCGGCACGCCGGGCGGCGACCAGCAGGACCAATGGCAGCTGCCTTTCTTCCTGCGATATGCGCATCACGGCAAGAACCTGCAGGCGGCCATCGACATGCCGCTTTTCCACACTTCGCATTTTCCGGGCTCGTTTTATCCGCGCACCAGCTCGCCGGGCGAAATCATGGTGGAAAGCACAGCGGGTGACATCACGCTGCAGGAGCTTCGCCGCCGTGGCCACAAGGTCACCGTTGCCGATGCCTGGTCGGTAGGGCGCCTGACCGCCGCGCGACGCGATGCCGACGGCCTGCTGCGGGCCGCGGCAACGCCGCGACTGATGCAGGCCTATGCGGTGGGGCGATAAAACCATGAAGACGACACCTGTCCTCTCCGTTCGAAACCTGACCATCTCTTTCCTTGTCGATGATGCGTGGAAGAGCGTTGTGCGCAACGTCTCCTTCGATGTCGCTCCGGGTGAAACCGTCGCCATTGTCGGCGAGTCCGGATCCGGCAAATCCGTCACCTCGCTGTCAATCATGCGCCTGCTTAGCCCCAATTCCAGCCGGATCGAGGGTGAAGTTCTCTTGAACGGGCGCAATCTTCTGGCGCTTTCCGAGAGGGAAATGCGGGGCGTGCGTGGCAACGACATCTCGATGATCTTTCAGGAGCCGATGACGTCGCTCAATCCGATCTTCACGATCGGCCGCCAGATTTCCGAGGTCCTCATCCGGCACAAGGGCCTTTCGAAGCAGCAGGCAAGGGCAGAGACCGTCCGGCTTCTGGAAAAGGTTCGCATTCCCAACGCGGCCGGTCGCTTCGATGAATATCCGCATCAGTTTTCCGGTGGCATGCGCCAGCGCGTGATGATCGCCATGGCGCTCGCCTCGCGGCCGAAACTGCTGATCGCCGACGAACCCACAACCGCGCTCGACGTCACCATTCAGGGCCAGATTCTCGACCTGATAAAGTTGCTTCAGGAAGAGGAGGGCATGTCCGTCCTCTTCATCACCCATGACATGGGCGTGGTGGCGGAGATCGCCGACCGCACCATCGTCATGTTCCGGGGCGACGAGGTTGAGACCGGACCGACCGGGGATATATTCGAGCGCGGCAAGCATCCCTATACGCGGGCGCTGCTTTCGGCGGTGCCGAAGCTCGGCTCCATGCGCGACCGGCAATGGCCGACGCGCTTTCCGGTCCTCGACATGAAAACCGGCCTGTCGACCGAGCCGGTGGAAGTGGCCGAGACGGTTGCGAGCGGCCAGACGCCGGTCCTGTCGGTCAAGAACCTCGTGACACGTTTTCCCATCCGTTCCGGCCTGTGGGCGCGCCAGACGGGCGCGGTTCACGCCGTCGAAAACGTCTCCTTCGACCTGTTTCAGGGCGAAACGCTCGCGCTTGTCGGCGAGTCCGGTTGCGGAAAATCGACCACCGGCCGCTCGATCATGCGCCTTGTGGAGCCTTCGGGCGGCGAGGTTTCGCTCGACGGTTACGATGTCATGCGGCTTGATACGGTCGGTCTGCGCAATATGCGCAAGTCCGTGCAGATGATCTTTCAGGACCCGTTCTCGTCGCTTAATCCGCGCATGACGGTGGGGACCGCGATTTCCGAACCCTTCATCAAACACAAACTGGGCACCACGAAACAGGCAAAGGAAAAGACCGCCGATCTCCTCGAAAAGGTTGGTCTGGCTGCCGATATGGCCAGCCGTTACCCGCATGAATTCTCCGGCGGCCAGCGCCAGCGTATCGCAATCGCCCGTGCGCTTGCCCTTGATCCGAAGGTCATCGTCGCCGATGAAAGCGTGTCGGCGCTCGATGTCTCGATCAAGGCGCAGGTCTGCAACCTGTTGCTCGACCTTCAGCAGAGCCTCAATCTGGCCTTCCTGTTCATCTCCCATGACATGGCGGTGGTGGAGCGCGTCAGCCACCGGGTGGCTGTGATGTATCTCGGCGAAATCGTCGAAATCGGCCCGCGCGCGGACGTCTTCGACAATCCGCAACATGCCTATACGAAGAAACTCATGGCGGCGGTGCCGGTGCCTGATCCGGCGCGGCGCGGGATAAGACGCGGCATATCCAATGACGAGCTGAAAAGTCCGATACGGGCCATGGGTTATGAGGTGCCTGAGCGGAACTACAGGACGGTTTCACCCGGCCATCTGGTTCAGGTGGGGTAAGGTTTGCAGCCGACGCCGATGGCCCGGGTGCCGTCGGTCTCTGCGCATTTTCTAAAAAGCACGCGTTTACATCTCCGCAATAATGACTAGGCTGGCGGCTCGTTATCAGGTCGATTGGTCTTCCGCAGGAAAGCGGCTGGAGAAATTTATGAGTTCAGCTACGCCGAAACTGGATAGTTGCGGCGCCGAGCCCATCCACATCCCCGGCGCCATCCAGGAACACGGCGCGCTTTTGGTCCTTTCCGCGCGCGATCTGGCAATTTTGCAGGCAAGCGACAATCTTGAGCGCTATCTCGACATGCCCTTGCCGGTCGGGACCGTGGCTGACAATGGTGTTTTCCCTTTCAGGGATGCCCTGTCGGCCTGGTATGCGAATGACGAGAGCAATTTCAGATATGTCTGGGCCGACAAGGCTCTGGACGTCACCGCCCATCGTTCGGGCACCCTGATCATCCTCGAATTCGAGGAAACGAGAAAGGGCGAATCGGCGGAAGCGCTGATGGGCGAGCTGACGGGTTTTGCACAATATCTGAACAGCGTGCCGTCGCTTGAGGACGCGCTTTTGCGGACAGCGCAGCTCGTGTCCTCGATCAGCGGTTACGACCGCACCCTGATCTACGATTTCGGACCGGACTGGAGCGGGCATGTCGTGGCGGAAGCGGGAAGCGGCGCCCTACCGTCTTACCTCGAGCTTCGTTTTCCGGCTGGCGACATTCCGCCTCAGGCGAGGCAGCTTTACACGATCAACCGCCTGCGCATGATCCCGGACATCGGCTACAAGCCAGTTCCGGTCAATCCACAGATCAATCCGGAGACGGGTGCGGTGCTCGATATGAGCCTGTCGCAGCTTCGCAGCGTCTCGCCGGTTCATATCGAATATATGCGCAATATGGGCACGGCGGCGTCCATGTCCGTCTCGATCATCGTCAATGGCAGGTTGTGGGGGCTTATTGCCTGCCATCATGCGGCACCGCATTCCGTCTCCAGGTCCGTGCGCGAGGCATGTGACTTTGCAGCGCAGCTGCTGTCCATGCGAATTGCAATGGAGCAGAGTTCCAAAGATGCGTCGCGCCGCGTTGAACTCGGATATGTGCAGGCGCGCCTGCTGAACGGCATGGCGTCAGCCCCGAAATGGGTGGACGGCCTTCTTGGTGGCGAGGACGAAAGGCAGGATCTGCTGAAGCAGGTCGGCGCGGATGGTGCCGCCCTTGTTCTGGACGATGAGTGCCATCTGGTGGGCCAGACGCCACCGAGGCACGAGGTCGAGGACCTTGTGCTATGGCTTGGGGAAAAGGAAATCGCTGACGTCTTCGCAACCACGAACCTTCCCGAGATCTATCCAGCCGCCGCATCTTATGCATCCGTTGCCAGCGGGCTTGTTGCAATGCGCGTTTCGGAGCTGCATGGAAGCTGGCTGATCTGGTTCCGCCCGGAGGTGGTCAAGACCGTGCGTTGGGGCGGCAACCCGCATAAGACCGTGCAGGAAAGCGGTCGCATCCATCCGCGAAAATCCTTCGAAATCTGGAAGGAGCAGGTACGCAATATCGCCGCCCCCTGGTCCGAGGCGGAACTTTCCGCCGCGCGCGAGCTTCGCAGTGCGATTATCGGCATCGTCCTGCGCAAGGCCGAAGAAATGGCGGACCTCACGCGGGAGCTGCAACGGACGAACAAGGAGCTCGAAGCCTTTTCCTATTCCGTTTCGCATGATTTGCGCGCGCCTTTCCGGCATATCGTCGGCTTTGCGCAATTGTTGCGCGAGCGAAGCAGTGCCATGGACGACAAATCGCTGCATTATCTGCAGATGATTTCGGAAGCGGCGCTCGGGGCGGGAAAGCTGGTCGATGATCTCCTGAACTTTTCCCAGCTCGGCCGCGCGCAGATCAGCATGAAACCCGTTGACATGAAGAAGCTGGTCAGCGAAGTGCGCCGCTCCGTCCTCTCCACCATTGCGGACCGCAAGGTCGAATGGCACGTCGGCGATCTGCCGGTCACGCTTGGCGATCCGACATTGTTGCGGCAGGTCTGGTACAATCTGATCGACAATGCGATCAAATATTCCCGTCAGGAGCCTGTCTCCATCATCACGATTTCGGCAATTGCAACCGATGACGACGTCACCTATTCAGTTCAGGACAACGGCGTCGGTTTCGACATGGCCTATTACAACAAGCTGTTTGGCGTTTTTCAAAGGCTGCAGCGTGTCGAGGATTTCGAGGGCACGGGGATAGGTCTCGCGCTGGTCCGGCGGATTGTGGAACGCCACCGCGGCTCTGTCAGCGCCGAGGGAACCGTCGGGGAGGGAGCATCGTTCTCCTTCACATTGCCGGTCATGAAAATTGAAGAGGAAGAAATTGCCTGAACTGAGACCTATTCTGCTTGTGGAAGATAATCCACGCGATCTGGAATTGACGCTGACAGCTCTCGAAAAATGCCAGTTGGCAAACGAAGTCGTGGTCGCCCGGGACGGTGCCGAGGCGCTCGATTATCTGACCCTTGGCGGTACTTACGATAACCGGCCGGCAGGTGATCCCGCCGTCGTGCTTCTGGACCTCAAATTGCCCAAGGTGGACGGACTTGAGGTTCTGCAGAAGGTGAAAGGCAGCGATAACTTGCGACACATTCCGGTCGTCATGCTGACTTCGTCCCGTGAAGAACAGGATCTTGTGAAGAGCTACGAGCTGGGCGTGAATGCTTTTGTCGTCAAGCCCGTCGAGTTTAATCAGTTTTTTAAGGCGATACAGGATCTTGGCGTGTTCTGGGCGCTGTTGAACGAGCCGCCGCCGGGTGCCCGCCGCAATGATGGATGACGCGGTGCCGCCGATGAATGCATGCAGGCTTCTTCTTCTGGAAGACAGTTCGGTCGATGCGGAGTTGATAGAAGAACAGCTTTCGCGCATGTCGCCAATGCCGAGCGTGACGCGGGCGGTAGGCAGGGCGTCTTTTATCGAAGCGCTCGAGAACAACCAGTTCGATGTCATCCTGTCCGATTTCTCGCTGCCGGATTTCGACGGCATGGCTGCGCTCGATATTGCCGTGCAGAAAATCCCGGATGTGCCGTTCATTTTCGTTTCCGGCGTCCTGGGCGAGGATGCGGCGATCGATGCATTCAGGCGCGGCGCGACGGACTACGTCCTCAAGCAAAGGCTGGTGAGACTGCCTTCCGCCGTGGAGCGCGCACTCGCTGAGGCGCGTGAAAAGCAGGAGCGGAAGCGGGCGGAAATCCATAAGGAACTGCTGGTTCGCGAACTCAGTCACCGGGTGAAGAACACCATGGCCATGGTGATCTCGATCATCCGCAGGACCGCGAAGGGCAGCAGGTCGATCGAGGATTATCAGGCGCGGCTTGTTGCCAGGGTAAGCGCGCTCGCGGAAAGCCACGCGCTGCTTTTTCAGAGCAACTGGGGAGAGACCGATCTCCGCGATGTGGTGAAAAGGGCAATCGAGCCTCACAATGTCTTTGTCGGCCGCGTCGATCTCGATGGCCCTGCGGGGATCTATGTCTCACCGAAATCCGCACTGGCCCTCGGCATGATCCTGCATGAGCTGGTGACGAACGCGCAAAAATACGGTTCGCTGTCGAACGGCGACGGGGTCGTGAAGGTCGTCTGGAGGCCCGTCCGCGACGAGGACGGAGCGCTCCGGATAGATCTGCAATGGCAGGAAACAGGCGGTCCCGCCGTCGTTACTCCCGAAGATACGGGTTTTGGCACGACGCTGATAACCAAGGGCGCGCAGTATGAACTGAATGCCGAAGGCGCCATTGCCTATGACAACGATGGTTTGAAGTATCGACTGGTTTTTCCGATGAATTGAAGGGAGCCGGTGAATCGCTACCAGCACCGACCGGACGCCAACTAGCCGGCGGGAGAAAATTCCCGCGCCAGAATATCCGGGAGGCTGCCGAAATCACACGGCTTGGAGATAACGGTCAATTCTCCCAACTGGGCACGAAGCCCCGGAATTTCCGCATATCCGCTGCAGATGACGAAAGGTATACTGGCAGCCTTCAGTTCATCGATCACCGGAAAGGACAATTCTCCCCGCAGATTGAGGTCGATGACGGCGCCGTCAAGCTCCGCTTCGTTGATCTTTTCCAGGGCCGCTTCGATATGGGAAACAGGTCCAACGACGCTTACACCGAGATCCGAGAGAAAGTCTTCCATGTCCATCGCCAGGAGCGCATCATCTTCCAGAACAAGGATTTGTTTTCCTTGAAAACTATAAGTCATATTTCACCACGTTTGCATCTCATCGGCCGCGCGCAGGCTGGTAGCCTTTCTGTCAACCCCGCTGAACGCTCTTCCTGAGAGATGGTTCCCGTAAAGACGGGAAATAAAATGTTCGCTTCCACGTCTGTCATATTCTAATTTGCCCGACAAATGAGCCGCCTACCGGGAATATTGTTACTGTGACTAATTTTTCGCCGTTCGCTCAGCGAAGCCTTCTCATGCTCGCTGTTGGTGTCGCAATCCTGACCGGAATGGTCGCCATGTCGTTATGGCTGGTGCAGGTGAATAACCGGTACTCGCAGGAAACAGCCGAACTGCGCCGCGTACGAGCGGCCATCCTGGATGTCGTGACGTCGATGCAGGACATTGAAACCGGTCAGAGAGGCTATCTGCTGACCAACAATGTCGAATATCTGGGACCCTATGAGGACGCCATGAGCCGTCTGCCGGAACGGCGCTCGCGGCTTATGGACCTGCTGAAGGATCGTGACCAATACCGGCAGCCTCTGTCAGACATGACAAGCGCCATCGACAACAAGCTGGCCGAAACGCGCGAAACAATCGAGCTGCAAAGGGCAGGGCGCATCACCGAGGCGGTGGAAGTCGTCCGGGAGAATGACGGCAAGCGTTTCATGAATGAGATCAGAACCGTCCTGTCGAAGCTGCAATCGGATACTGACGATCGGCTGCGCATCATCGTCGGCGATCAGCTGGGCGCCGCCAACCGGCTGCAACTGGTGACGATCGGCGGCGCCTTTGCCATCCTGATCGTCGTCGGTGGCTCGATCCTTCTGGTCTTCACCTATATCCGCGCCCTGAACCGGTCCCGGGATGATGTCGATGAACTCAATCGTCATCTCGAGGAACGTGTGGAGGAAAGAACGCGAGACCTTCGCCGCGCCAATCAGGAAATTCAGCGCTTCGCCTATATCGTCACGCATGATCTGCGGGCGCCGCTTGTCAATATCATGGGGTTCCTCGCCGAATTCGATACGTCGCTGAAGCCGGTCATGGCTTACATTCTCGCGGATGGCAAGACGCCGAGCGAAGACGTCGTTCGCGAAGCGCGGCTTGCCGTTGAGGAGGATATTCCCGAGGCAATCAGCTTCATCCGCTCCTCGACCCGCAAAATGGATCAGCTGATCAATGCGATCCTGAAAATCTCCCGCGATGGCCAGCGGAAGCTGCAACCGGAAAAGGTCGATATTGAAACATTGCTGTCATCGCTTTCCGAGACGGTTCGCCACCAGATCAATGCCAATGGCGGCGAGATCAATGTCGATACCTCGAAGCTGACCGTCTATACGGATCGTATCTCCCTCGACCAGATCCTCGGCAATCTCTTCGATAATGCGGTGAAATACCAGATGCCGGGACGCCCGCTCAGATTGACCGCACGCGCCTATCCGGCCGGACGCGGCGCCATCTCCATCGCGGTCAGCGACAATGGCCGCGGCATTGGCGAGCAGGATCTGGAGCGCATATTCGAGCTCTTCCGCCGCGCCGGCAATCAGGATCAGCCAGGGGAAGGAATAGGCCTTGCCCACGTTCGTTCGCTAATCAGAAATTTAGGAGGTGACATTAGGGTAGAGTCCGAGCTCGGCAAAGGAAGCACATTCACGCTGCTCCTGCCGAGCGACCTCAGAAAAGTGACGAAAGAAGGCGAACAATGAAGGCAACCGGTCAAGAGGTAACGATCGTGATGATCGAGGATGACGAAGGTCATGCTCGTCTGATTGAAAAAAACGTGCGTCGTGCGGGTGTGAACAACGAGATCGTGCCCTTTACGCTTGGCGCAAAGGCGCTTGATTACATCCTCGGCGAAAGCCGCGATGGCCTTGTCAGCAAGGATCGC
Source organism: Rhizobium sp. X9 (assembly GCF_018873185.1). Lineage (NCBI taxonomy): Bacteria > Pseudomonadati > Pseudomonadota > Alphaproteobacteria > Hyphomicrobiales > Rhizobiaceae > Rhizobium > Rhizobium sp. X9. The sequence continues at coordinate 2,362,511 of NZ_CP071312.1, forward strand.
TATCTTCTCGTCCTGCTCGATCTCAATCTTCCGGATATGTCGGGTATCCGCATTCTCGAGCAGATCAAAAGCAACGAACATACACGCCGTTTGCCCGTCGTCGTGCTGACAACGACGGATGACGAAACCGAAATCCAGAAATGTTATGATCTTGGCGCAAATGTCTATATAACGAAGCCGGTCGACTACGAAGGTTTCGCCAATGCGATCAAGAACCTCGGCCTGTTTTTCTCTGTAATTCAGATACCTTGAAGGCATGATGGATTTGCGCGTTTTGTATGTTGATGATGATCCGGCGCTGGCGCGGCTTTCCAGCCGTGTCCTTGGTCGTCATGGAATGGAGGTGGTGCATGCCGCCTCCGTCGCCTCGGGGCTCGAGCTATTTCAAAACGAGCAATTCGATGTGGTCGTCCTCGACCACTATTTCCAGACATCGACGGGAATGGAGTTTCTGGCAGCGATCCAGTCGTTGCCGGGGCGCGTTCCCGTGCTTTACGTGACCGGGTCGAACGAAGCCAAGATCGCGATCGACGCCCTTAAGGCGGGTGCTGCCGACTTTGTCATAAAGAATGTCGGCGACGACTTCTTTCCGCTGTTGCGCACGGCCATCAATCAGGCCCTGGAAAACCACCGCCTGCGCCAGAACAAGGAGGAATCCGACCGCTTGCTGGTGAAGGCCAAGGAACATGCGGAAATGATGGTGAAGGAGATGAACCATCGCGTCGCCAACAGCCTGTCGCTGGTATCGGCGATGATCAGGCTGCAGATCAACACTGTGAAGTCGCCCGAGGCGGAAGTTGCCCTTCTGGAAACCCAGAGCAGGATTTCCGCCATCGCCGGCGTGCACCGCAGTCTCTACAATACCGACAATGTCGGCCTTGTATCGCTCAATTCCTACCTCACGTCGATCATCAGCGATCTGTTTCAGGCCGTTCCCGGTTCGTCCTCCGTCACGGTGGAGACATCGCTTTGTGAAGTCAGCCTCAAGGCGGATCACGCGGTCGCACTCGGCGTCATCATCACCGAGCTTCTGACCAATGCGCTGAAATATGCCTATCCCGACCAGTCGGGCACGGTTCGTGTCCGGCTTTCCGAAGAGGACCGGCAATTTGTCCTCGTGGTTGAAGACGATGGCATCGGTTCAAAACCGGAGGCATCGCCGCGCGGCACCGGCCTCGGCACGAAGCTGATCATGGCTATGGCGCAGAATATTGGCGCGCGTGTCGAACAGACACATACCCATCCTGAACTCGGCAAGGGTACGCGCTACATCATGACGTGGACTGAGAAGCAATAATCAACACGCGCATATTTGCCCCTGAATTATTGGGCCTTGCCGGGGCGTTCAACACCTTCCGCAACGATCGTGGCGATCTCGAATTTCTCCATTTCGGCATTCAGGCCGTTCAGCAATTATGCAGCGGAAGGTTGCCAGAATCCGCCACAATTGCGGGGCCGCTGCCACGAAAACACCTCGTTTCATTCAGCTACAGTTCACGGCCCAGGGCGCTAAATCACCCCATCCCACAAGGAGGGAAATGAGATGCGCAAGATGATTTTAAGCGCTGGAATAATTCTTAGCGCCTTCTTCGGCAGCGGCGCGAACGCCATGCCCATCGGTCAACCGTCCGCACCCGCGACATCGAATGTTCAAACCGTCGACTATGCCTGTGGACGCGGTTTTCATCTGTCGCCGCGTGGATATTGCCGGCCAAACGGACCGCCACGCTATGAGCGCGGCTGGGACCGGCGTGATCGCTGGGAAGGCCGCCGGGAATGGCGCGAGCGTCAGGCCCGCAGAGAATGGCGTGAGCGGCGCGACTGGCGCGAACACCGCGAATGGCGAGACCGCCGCGACTATTATCGCTGGTAATCGGATCAGGCCCTCTCTTAACCGGGAGGGCCTTTCTTTATGTCCCGTCCCGTACCGGCCTGACCCAATCCCCATCTTTGCATGATGCCTCTTTGTCCGCAGCCGAATTGAACTCGGCCTAAGGAAACCTGCGCCGCAGTTGCGGGTTAACCCATGTGGTTGTCATTCAAAGGAGGAAAACATGAACATCACCAGACGCACAATTCTCGCGGGCGGCGCTGTGGCCGCTGCCGCAACGATTTTTCCCAGACCGCATATGGCTCATGCCGCGCTGCCCCTAAAGCAGCCGGCCCTGCCGTTTGCGGAAGCAGATCTGGCACCGGTCATTTCGGCAAAGACGGTCGGCCTCCATTACGGAAAACATCACAAGGGCTATTACGACAAGCTGAATACGCTGGCAGCCAATACCCGTTATGCTGACATGGAGCTTGTCGATATCGTCAAGGAGGCGGCCAAGTCCAAAGAGGCGGCAGATGTCAAGATTTTCAACAATGCCGCGCAGGCCTGGAACCACGTCGCCTATTGGGATCAGTTCGTTCCAGGCGGGCCGAACCGGCCCACGGGCGATCTCGCGACCCGTGTGAACGAGACCTTTGGAGATTATGAAGGGTTTATCAAACGCGCAGTCGATGTTTCCGACACCGTGTTCGGGACAGGCTGGGTCTGGTTGACGCGCGACGACGCCGATAAACTCGCACTCATTGGTTACGAGGACGGCAATAACCCGATCGCGGTGGGTCGACCGGCCTATCTCGGCATCGATATATGGGAACATGCCTATTACCTCGATTATGAGAACCGCAAACCCGAGCATATCCGCGCCGTGCTCGACAGGCTGGTCAACTGGCGGGTCGTGGAAGAACGCATGAGCGCTTAGACCCTCACGTCCTCTTGTTTCCCGCGGCAAGGCCAACGGCTTGCCCTCAGGTTCATTTGAGCTACTATGCCGCGATGGCGGGGAGGCCATGTCACAGGAGGGTTCATGAATTACCGGTCTTCGAAACGGCGCATGCTGTTGAAACTTGCCGCCACGGCGGTTTCTTTTGGCATGCTGGGAATGACGGCGAGCGCTGAGGGCTTTCCCGATCGAACGATTACTCTGGTCGTTCCTTTCGCGGCCGGCGGTTCCACAGATGTGGTGGCACGCGTCATCGCGCAGAAAATGGGCGATGAGCTTGGCAAGCAGATCGTCGTCGAAAACGTCGCCGGTGCCGGCGGCAATCTCGGGGCCGACCGCGTCGCCCGGGCCGAGCCCGATGGCTACACGATCCTGATGGGCACGGTTGCAACCCACGCACTCAACCCGCTCATTCTCAAGACGAAACCTTACGATCCGGAAAAGGATTTCGCCCCGGTTTCGCTGCTGGTGGTGGTGCCGAATGTGCTGGTCGTCAATCCGAAACTGAACGTCAACAGCGTCGCGGAATTGATCGCGCTTCTGAAAGCCGAGCCGGACAAACATGCCTATGCCTCTTCCGGCAATGGCACGCCGCTGCACCTTTCAGGCGAACTGTTCAAGAGCATGGCGGGCGTCAGCATGCAGCACGTTCCCTATAAGGGCGCTGGCCCCGCACTCAACGATCTGCTCGGCAACCAGATTTCGATCATGTTCGACAATCTGCCCTCATCGTCCGGCCACATCAAATCCGGCACCTTGCGGGCGCTTGGCGTAACCACGGCTGAGCGGGCTTCATCCTTCCCGGATCTGCCGACAATCGCCGAGACCGTGCCGGGTTACGAGACCTACACGTGGAATGCGCTCTTTGCGCCTGCCGGCACACCGGCCGAGGCGATCGACAAGCTGAATGCCGCGGCCAAGAAAGCGCTTGCCGATCCCGGCGTTGCCGCGCGCATGGCGGAATTCAGCGCCAAGATCGTCGCTTCCTCGCCGGAAGAGCTGAAAACCCATGTCGCTGCCGAAATCGCCAAGTGGGAACCGGTTGTCAAGAACGCCAACGTGCAGATGGATTAACCGGGAACGACAATCCGCTCTTCTGATATCTCGCTGCGCACCCCTCCCGGGATGCGCAGCAGAAAGACACGGGCCACGACCATACCTGCCGCATCGGCCAATGTGTCGTTTTCGCATCACTTGCCATAAGGTTGCAATTGCCCGGTTGGCAATGGCGAAACGCTCAGGTACAAAATACTCACCGCGTCAGATCGAACCAAAGGGAGGCGTTGCATGACACCAGCATTCACCGAAATCCTCCCGCAGGGAATGACCCGACACTAGGTCATATCCATTCGCGGCCCGCCCCGCGTACGCGCGCCATGCGGTTTTGTTTTCCCTCATAGCCCGATTGATCTGACGGGATCACTCCGTTTCCCGCCCGGGCTGTGGCCATCCAACTTCCGTTTTTGAGGACCGGTTGCCGAAGCTATGGCGCCGTGCTGGTTAAAATGTCTCGCAAGAAGCTCGATTTCCGCGCCGATGCCTATCGCCATGTGCTCGGTTTTGTTTTCCACCACTGGAGCCACCGGCGGGCGCTGGTGGGTTTTATCATCGTGCTGGTCATCGCCAGCACATTGGCCGAAGTCATGGTGCCGGTGTTCTCCGGCCAGATCGTCGATGCCATTGCCGGCGGTAACGGGGCGGACAAGGCGCTGCGCGCCTTCGTCATCGTTGTGGCGCTGGGGCTGACCAGCGTGGCGCTGCGCTGGTTCATCTTCAACGGCATCATCCGGCTGACGCTGAGAACCATGGCTGACGTCACCAATAACGGCTTCCACCGGGTTCAGCGCTTCTCGACCGACTGGCATGCCAACAGCTTTGCCGGCTCGACGGTGCGCAAGATCACGCGTGGCATGTGGGCGCTGGATTCGCTGAACGACCTGCTGCTCATCGCGCTGCTGCCATCCATCACCATGCTGGTGGGCGCCACCATCGTGCTCGGCAGCTATTGGCCGGTCATGGGCCTGATCGTGGGGGCCGGGTCGCTGATCTATATCGGCGTCACGGTGGCGCTTTCCATGGGTTTCGTATCGCCGGCGGCAAGGCTTGCCAATGCCTGGGATACCAAGCTCGGCGGCGCGCTTGCGGATGCGATCAGCTGCAACTCGGTCGTGAAAGCCTTCGGCGCCGAAAACCGCGAAGAAACCCGGCTGACCCACGTGCTGGCCAAATGGGATAATCGCACGCGCAGAACATGGAAACGCGGCACGCTGAGCGGCACGATCCAGGGTTTCATGATGGTGTCCATGCAGGCCGGCATCCTCGGAACGGGTCTTCTCATGTGGCAAAAGGGGCTGGCAACGCCGGGTGATATCACCTTCGTGCTGGCGATGTTCTTCGTGTTGCAGGGCTATCTGCGCAATGTCGGTCAGGATATCCGCAACCTGCAACGTGCCGTCAACGACATGGAAGAGCTGGTGCTGCTCGACAAGATGCCGCTTGGCATCGAAGACAGGCCGGACGCCAGACGGATCAAGATCGAGAAGGGCGAGATCGTTTTCGATAACGTCACTTTTCAATATGGCGCGCATCCCGATCCGCTTTATGAGGACTTCTCGGTCACCATCAAGCCGGGCGAGCGCGTGGGTCTGGTTGGCCATTCGGGTTCGGGCAAGACGACCTTCGTCAAGCTCATCCAGCGTCTGTACGACATCAATGCGGGCGCAATCCGCATAGACGGCCAGAATATCGCCGGCGTCAGGCAATCGAGTTTGCGCGACCAGATCGCCATCGTGCAGCAGGAGCCAATCCTGTTTCACCGCACGCTGGCGGAAAACATCGCCTATGGCCGGCCAGGCGCCTCGCGGCGTGAGATCGAGCAGGCGGCGAGGCAGGCGAGCGCCCATGACTTCATCATGTCCCTCCCCAAGGGCTATGAAACGATGGTGGGCGAACGCGGTGTCAAACTGTCGGGTGGTGAACGCCAGCGTGTCGCCATTGCCCGGGCCTTCCTTGCCGATGCGCCGGTGCTGATTCTGGATGAGGCGACATCGAGCCTCGACAGCGAAAGCGAAGTGCAGATCCAGCAGGCGATGGAACGCCTGATGGACGGCCGCACCACGCTTGTCATCGCGCACCGGCTTTCCACCGTGCGGGCGCTGGACCGTCTGCTGGTCTTCGACAAGGGCAAGATTGTCGAAGAAGGCGACCATCAGGCGCTGATCCGGCTGAATGACGGTATCTATCGCCGGCTGTTCGAGCGGCAGGCGCTGGAACTGACCAAGGGTCTGGTGGCCTGAAACGAAACGCCGGGGCATTGCTCCGGCGTTTTCTTTTGTGCGATCAGCGGACAAACGCTCCAGAAGAAACACTTAGCGAATCAACGAAGTTTTTTCTTGCGCCAGAGCCGCGCCGCGTGATAGTTAGTACTATGGCTAAGCATTCACCCGAACTGTCACTGATCTTTCAGGCTCTCGCCGATCCGACGCGCCGGTCAATTCTGACCCAGCTTGCGCAGGGTCCGGCGCGGGTCATGGAATTGTCCGCTCCCACGGGGCTGCGTCTGCCCACGGTGATGCGGCATCTTTCGGTGCTGGAAGAAGCGGGGCTGATCAGCACCTCCAAGGACGGGCGGGTGCGCACATGCGCAATCGTGCCCGAGGCCCTGGAGCCGGTGCGGACATGGCTCGATGAACAGCGGGCCACATGGGAAAGCCGGCTCAACCGGTTGGAGGCATTTGCAATGCAGGCTGCGAAGGAGCGCTCGGAATGATGTCGAAACTCAATCAGGACGGCACACGTGCCGAGCCCCATCTTGGCGACGGCCGTTTTGCGACGCTGAGCTTCGAGCGGGTGATCGCTGTTCCATTATCGGTCCTCTGGCAAGTCTGGACGTCGCCCGCCGCGCGGGCCGTCTGGGCTGCTCCGACACCCTCCGTGACCGTGGAGTTTCTGGAGGCCGACACCAGGGTGGGCGGGCGTGAAGTTTCGCTTTGCAAGGTCAAGGGGCAGCCGGATATCCGCTGTGAGTGCGGATGGCTGGAGCTGCAGCCGGGTGCTCGCAGCGTGAATTACGAGGTGGTTTCGTCCGGCGGCGTGACGCAGTCGGCGGCGCTGGTGACGGCTGATCTTTCGGCCGTGGATGAGGGCAGCCGGCTCACCGTAACCGTTCAGCTTTCCTCGCTGGCCGCCGATATGCAGGCGGGTTACCGGCAGGGGTTCAGTGCCGGTCTGGACAATCTGGCCGAGGTGGCCAAACGGACCATGGTGCTGGAGCGAACGATAAGGGCGCCGCGCAACATCGTTTGGAACGCCTGGATGAACGCCGAGACGCTGCCGCAATGGTGGGGTCCGGAAGGCTTTTCCTGTCGCACCGCGAGGATCGATCTGCGAACCGGCGGTGAATGGGTGTTCGACATGATCGGCCCCGACGGCACGGTCTATCCCAACCATCATCGTTATATCGAGGTCCGGGCCGAAGACAGGATCGGCTATACGCTGCTCTGGGGAGAAAACGGGCCGAAACATGCCGACGCCTGGGCCTCTTTCGAGGATCAGGATGGTGCGACGAAAGTTGTGCTCGGCATGGTGTTCAGCACCGAGGCCGAGTTCCAGGAGGCGAAGGGATTCGGCGCCATCGAACTGGGTCAGCAGACGCTCGGCAAACTGGAACGCTTTGTTTTCGCATTGTAAAATCCAGGAGGCTGACCCTTGGCGGGCCTTGGATTCGAGGAAGTTTCCATCACTTTTTTGTGATTAAAGTTGAGTTGTGCGCGATGGTTTTGGACGACAATAAAAACCTTATTGTCGTCCATTCGAATATAATGGAAAGATAAAATTCAAAATTGCCTTTGTCTGCAAGTCCAGTTCCGGACGGGCGCAGCTTTTCCCAATGGGTCGCGAATTGACAAAACGCAAATCGCCACGCTGTCCGGCAGTGAACATCTTGTCGTATCTGATATTTGCCGCGCCTGACCGAAGAGATACTGATCCAACGGGTGAGGTCCTCGGCTTTTATTCGACCTGCCATCGTCTCTCGGTTTTGTAGAAGTTTTCGCGGCAACTCCTTAGGGTTGCGGCTCCGGTTTGTCTGTGTCGTACTCGCATTCGTCAAATGGAATGGGTTGGGAAATCATTCAATTCGACGGGGGGCCGCCGATGAATTATCGTTGCCAGCTGAAAGGCTTAAGACGATTTCTCTGTTCTGGAACCGCATTGGTTTCGGGCGCGATTTTTTTCTACTCGGAACCCGTGGATGCAGCCTGCATTTTTACGCCGACGGCGGGCGACGACAATTATATCTGCGACACCGGGACATCGGTGGGTGGGCTGAATGATACCGGCGGCAACAATACGCTGCTTCTTCCGGCCGGCGGCACGGGAACAATCGCCGGTAACGTCACCTTTGGAGGCGGCACCGACAGGATCGAGATTTATTCCGGCACCATAGATGGTGCGGTGGTTCAGGGGGGCGGCAACGACGCCTTTGTGATTTCCGGCGGCACCGTTACCGGCAATGTGCAGCAAGGCAGCGGCGTCGACGATTTCCGGATGACGGGCGGGACGATCCTGTCCCTCAACCAGGGCGACAATCTCGACACGTTCTTGATGTCTGACGGACGCATCATCGATGCGTTCGATGATGGCGATATCGCCACCATGACGGGTGGCCGTATCGGCCGCGTCAACATGAAACTTGACGACAACGTCTTCGACATGTCGGGAGGCGTCATCGATCGAAATCTGGTGACCGGTTTTGGCAATGACACGATCATTCTCTCCGGTGGCACGATCGGCGGCAATATCAGCGTCAGCGGCGGAACCGACAGTGTGACCGTTACCGGCGGCACGGTTGGCGGCAATGTGCTTTTGAGCTTCGGTAACGACAGGTTCAACTGGAATGGCGGTGGCATCATCTATGGCGCCATCGACCTTGGCGCCGATGACGACACCGCCACGCTCACCAATCTGGCCAACGCCCATATCGGCGCGACCACGCAGATAAGCGGTGGTCTGGGGACCGATACCCTGACGATGAGCAACGTCAAGACGGGAGGGGTTGCCCGCTTCGACAGCTGGGAGACAATAAACCTCACCAATGACAGCGAGCTTGTTTTCGACGGGACGTTGACACTTGGCGACAGCGGCACCGGAACCGGTACGCTTTCCATAGATTCCGCCAGCACGGTCTATGGCGGCGGTGCGAATGGACGAGTCTCCGCTTTCACGGCGGGTGCTTTCGCCAATCTGGTGAATTCAGGCCGTATCGATCTCACCAATAGCGGCGGCAATGCCTCGGACACCTTCACGATCTCCGGCAATTACGTGGGCAATGGCGGCCAGATCTTTCTCGATACCGTGCTTGGCAGCGATGGCTCCGCCTCCGACAGGCTGGTCATCGATGGTGGCACGGCTTCCGGAAGCACGGGGATGAACGTGGTCAATGCCGGAGGGACCGGGGCGAGCACGACTGCTGACGGCATCATGGTTGTCGAGTCCGTGAACGGAGGAACAACCGCTGGCAGCGCATTTGCGCTCAACAGCCGCGTTGCTGCCGGCGCCTACGAATATTACCTGTTCAAAGGCGGTGTTTCGGCCGGCACTCAGGACAATTGGTATCTTCGCTCGACGATCGTTTCGGGTGGCGGGGCGATTGCAGGCGCGCCCGACCCGCTTCAGCCAATTGTGACGCCAGAGCCTGAGGCACCCGACATCACCGGCGCGCCCCCGGCCTCGCAACTGCCACCCACGCCGATACCGACGGAGGGAAGCGCGACGACGGACCCGACGGACCCCACGCCTCCAATCAATGCGGGCGATCCGGAGCCGGAAGCTCCGCCCACCCCACAGGCCGCAGGGGCGGCAAGTCCCCCGCCTGCGCCGCCCGTACCGCCAACCACGCTTGCCTTGATCCCGAGCGCCTCCGCGGTGTCGCCAACGCCCGGCGCGACGCCGGTGATTGCCGATATCGTGCCGCTCTACCGTATCGAGGTTCCGACCTTTTCGGCCGTGCAGCCGCTTGCGCACTATCTTGCACTCTCGACACTCGGCACCTTCCATGAACGGCGCGGCGAACAGGCTTTGCTGGAGGATGACGGATGGATGCCTACAAGCTGGGCGCGCACCTTCGGCCAGAATACCGAGCTGAAATGGGATGGAACCGTCTCGCCGAGTTTCGACGGCAACCTTTTCGGTTTCCAGGCAGGGCAGGACCTGCTCGGCCGTGAAAGCGAGGCAGGGGGCTTCGACCGCTTCGGCCTGTTTGTCGGTTATTCCAAGATGAACGGCGATATCAAAGGCCAGGCGCTGGGGTGGAACAACCTTGCCGTGGGCGACGTCGATATCAGCGGCACGAGCGTCGGTGGATACTGGACGCATATCGGCGCTCAGGGCTGGTATGTCGATGCCGTTCTGATGGGCACGTGGTTCGGCGGTGACGCTACGTCCCGAGCCGGGGAACGGCTGGATATTGACGGCACCGGCGTTACGGCCTCTCTTGAGGGCGGTTACCCGATCGCTCTTTCAGAGGACTGGACGCTGGAGCCGCAGGCCCAGATCATCTGGCAAAACCTTTCCCTCGACGATGCAGCCGACCGCTTTTCCTCGGTCGGATTCGATTCAGACAGTGCCTTTACCGGACGACTGGGCGCCAGGCTGCAGGGTAACTATCAAACCGGCAGCGGTCTCATTCAGCCCTATCTCAAGGCAAATCTCTGGCACAGCTTCTCCTCCGACCAGACCACCCGCTTCGCCAACGATCCCATCGTCACCGAAATCGGCGGAACCTCGCTGGAACTGGGCGCAGGCGTCGTCGCCAGCCTGACGGAAAGGGTCAGCCTGTTTGCGACGGTGGACTACACCACCAATCTAGGCGGTGAACGGAAGCGCGTCATCGAAGGGAACGTCGGTCTCAGCATCAAGTGGTAGCCCGCCGGGCGACAGAGGTGCGTGCGAAGACATTGGAACAATGCGTAAGAGACGAATCTGGAGCGGTATTTATGCCGACTTGTGAAGCATCGGGCTCAGGGCCCGAGCACAATCTGGGGAGATAAAATGCGGATAAAGACCATTATTGCATCGCTTGCCTTGCTGGTGGCCGCTTCGCTGCCATCACTGGCGGAAGCGGCCAATGTCTATGCGACGGGCAATGTGAATATTAGGACCGGGCCGGGCACGCAATATGCCCGGATAGGGACTATTCCTGCCGGTGCCACGCTCACCATCCGTGGGTGTCTGAATGGCTATAGCTGGTGCGAGGTCATCTTTGCCGGCCAGCGAGGCTGGGCCTCCAGCAATTATCTTCAGGCCACATACCAGAACCGGCGACAAGCCGTCATTCATGTCGGACCGATCATCGGGCTGCCGGTTATTGTTCACAGGCCGCAGCCTCCCCATTGGGGCCATCGGCCAAGACCGCCGCACTGGGACCATCGCCCGCGTCCTACAAGACCGCAGCCCCGATGAACAGGAACGGGGAAAGCCGGCGATGAGCGCATTGCTTCCTGGACATGACAGGCGGGAAATTTCGGACCGGCCGTCCCATGTGCCGGGTGTCGTGCCATGACACGGATCTGGCCAGCGGTGATTTTCCTTTTGTTTCCGCTGGTCATTGGCCAAACGGCAGCGCAGGCCCAAAGCTGCGCTGCGGCAGACATCCGGCTTTCATCAAGCACGCAGATCGCCCAGTTGCAGAGGCAACTTGCAGCGATCCGCGCTATTGAGCGCAAACGGCAATGTGGCGCGGAAAACTATCATCGGCCCTGCATTCCTGCAGTCTCAGTGATTTGAAGGCCGCGTCGAGGGCAGGAACCAAAGTTTGCGTTCCCCGGTTTTCACCGTTTTGCTGAACAGCAAAAATTAAGGAGATTGCGACACTGATGCCCAGACTACCATTTGGAGAGTGATGATGCAGGTGCGACGTTGGCGTGTAATAGCCATGGGGATATTTCTGGCCATAGTCGGAGCCGCATTGCCCATTGCCGCCATGGCCTGGACGTCCTGGCGCGTTGCCATCCAGAAAGAACTCTACATTCTTGATCTCGTTGCCGAAAGATCGCTTGTGCGCGCCGGCAATACCTTCAGGGAGGCGAAGGGCGCATTGGAGGCAATCGAAGCCGCGCACCTTCCTGCCTGTTCGGATCAGCATATTGCGCAGATGCGGATCGGGACGATCAACGTTCCGTCGATCGCGGAGATCGGTTACTTCGAGAACGGCTTCATCAAATGCACCTCCTGGGGCCGCGCCGCTGGCAATGTAGCCAAATCCCACGTTGACTACGTCACGCCGGAGGGCCTTGAAGTGACGTTGCGTATCCAGCCCGGCATCAGCCACGGCGACCAGATGACGAGCCTGCACCTCGGCCATCACAATGCGCTCGTCGCCCCCTCCCGGTTTGCTGATATTGTGCTGCGAGACAGGATGTCCCTGGCGCTCCTCAACGATAAAGGCCAGATCATCAGCACGCAGAACCTGCCCGATGCAGGGGTTCTTTCCACGCTCCCGGCAAAAGACGGCCGCGGCATGACCGACACATCGCTTTATTCGGTGGTGACGGAAGATGGGCTGACGGCAATAGTTCTCGAGCCGAGGGAGGCGATGCGAACGAAGCTCGTGCGGGAGCTGACAGTGCTTTTGCCGATCGGTGCATTTATTGCGCTCTTCATCGTCGGCATCGTCATCTGGATGTCGCGCAAGCGGCTCTCGCCGGAAACCGAGCTGGAAATCGCGGTTCGAAACCGTGAATTCATTGTTCATTATCAACCGATTATCGAGCTTAAGACCAATATATGCGTTGGTGCCGAAGCGCTCGTCCGCTGGCGGCGGCCGGATGGCACGCTGGTAAGGCCGGACCGTTTCATTCCGCTTGCGGAAGAAACGGGGCTGATTGAGCCCATCACCGATCAGGTCGTCGAAGCCATCATCGCAGATCTCGGCCCCATGCTCGTTCGGGACCGCAGTTCGCATATTGCCATCAATCTCTGCGCCGAAGATGTGAAATCGGGCCGGATACTGGACTTCATCGATCTGCGTCTTGCCCGTGCGGGTATCCGCAAGGAGCAGATATGGCTCGAGGCGACGGAGCGCGGTTTCATCGACATCGATGCGGCGCGCATCACGCTGGATAGAGCACGCAAAGCGGGGCATTCAGTCGCAATCGATGATTTCGGAACCGGCTATTCCAGCCTTCAATATCTTCAGGGATTGCCGCTGGACGCCCTGAAGATCGACAAATCCTTCGTTGATACGATCGGCAGGAACACGGCGACCAGCACCGTGACGCTCCATATCATCGAGATGGCGCGCGAGCTTGGGCTGTTTTCCGTTGCGGAAGGTATCGAGAAAGAGGAGCAGGCGGCCTATCTGCGGGAACATGGTGTTGACTTCGGTCAGGGCTGGCTCTTTTCCAGACCGCTTCCAGCCGAAGAATTCATCGTTTTTCACCGGCAGAACAAATCGAGATACGGCTCGGCTCCCGAGGTCATTCAGGTGGCGTCTGTCTAGGTCAAAGCGAAGACGTCGCGAATCTCGGGTATTGGGCGTTATTCGGCCGGTTCTTGCTTGATCACCTCGCCGCTGAGATGGACTTCGAACCAGGCGCGGAAAGGCTGCAACGCTTTCACGCTCGCGGCGTTCCGGCCGGTGGTCAAGTTGTCTAGGCAGGTCTTGAGCGAGCGGCGATCACGGTGCGGATATCGTTCAACGTGCGCGGGCGCGTTTGGCAAGCAGAGCGGATGTTGCCGCGGTACGATCCGACAATTCCTTCGCAAGACGGGCTTCCCGAAGGCGCAGGGTCTTTGCATCACGGGATTGCGCAATGGAATCGAGCTCCTCAAGCGCTTTTTCCTTCGCGAAGAACGGTGTCTGGATGTGGCTGAAGGCGAGTTCGGCCTTCTGGCGGGAAATACTGTATTTTTCTGTCATGGGTGTTCCGATGATGATGCTCGGAGAGCGAGCGAAAAACAAAAGGCCAGGCAATTTGCCTGGCCTTGATTGGGTTGGCGTGCTTCCGGCAGTGCCAGTACATCCGTGGTCAAAGGGAAGCACAGACCCTTAGGCAGCCTGCAGATTGCAAGCCGACATTTTGCCCGACTTGTTGTCGCGCTCAAGCTCGAAGCCGATCTTCTGACCTTCGACGAGTTCGCGCATGCCGGCGCGCTCAACGGCGGAGATGTGGACGAACGCATCGGCGCCGCCATTGTCAGGCTGAATGAAGCCGAAGCCCTTGGTGGAATTGAACCATTTAACTGTGCCAGTGGTCATGATGAACCCTTTCATAGCAATAGAGAAACCACAGCACTCATGCGCTGCGGATGATGATAGCGATTTTGAAAGGAAAGGTTCGTTCAGAACGCGGTGCCAGACGCGTGACAAGCAAAGCTAAGCAAGCAAATTCGATTGCCCCTTATATCCTGCCTCTGCCCGGGTGTCAACTATTGGTTTTTGATGATATTTCATCTCGTCAAAAAGTTGTACTATCCCATGCGGCGTGTGGACGCTCATCGCCTTGTTTTCCGCGCAATCCGGGCGCATGATTTGGCTTCGTCATGCTGGCCGCATGGCGCTGCGGTGTCAGAGAGGCGCCGTGTTCTTTTCTTCGTCCGATTGCAAATGTTTGCGTAAGCGCTGCGGTGTCATTTTTGACGATGCCGCGAAGTTTTACCCATTGCGACAGGCGCGTGCCGGTAGCGGCGATCATACACCATCAGCCATTTCTTTATGCCTCCGCGTAACGTTCGTCCGGCGGAACATGGCAATAGCGGCGTAGAATGAAACGGGCTCCACGCGGACGAAATCCGCGTGCGAGTTCCATATGAAAGGCAACACCATGGAAACGTGTAACGAACACCGGCGCCAGGCGCTGAGGATAGAGACGTGGGAGAACGAAGGCGGCGCTCCTGTCTCCGATACGCTCGAGACCCAATATGGAAGACGGATCGAGAGGGATCAGAGCTGGACGATATACCATGTCTTCACCGGCGTGCCGGTGCGCATCGGCGGCCGCAGGCTGACCCATCTCAGCATAGCGGAAGCGACCGACGGCATGCTGTCACTCAACCGACGTAACGCCCTGCGCAGGAAAGAACGCACGGGGAGCAAGTCATGACGCTCGCTTTCCCCAACACGGCCCGCAGTTTTGACGAGGTGCGTAAAGCGGTTCGCTTTTTCGGCCATGACGGCATGTTCGAAATCCGGTTTTTTGTCGAGGCGGAGGCGCTCGCCAAGGGCCGGGGACATGCCATGAGCATGTCGGAAGCTCAATGCCTTTCCTCTTTCGATGCGATGCGCACGGCCATCTACGCGGCGGCACAGAAGGTCTACGCCAAATCGCGTCGCAATATGAATATCCTGACTGCCTCTGACATCGGCTAGGCGGTTGCGCCTGATCTCCCTTCGCCGGGATTACCCGTGCGGCGATGCTCGACCATGGCGCAATTAGGGAACGACACGCCGGCTAACGTCTGCGCTCGCGCCATCTAGAGCCAATGCCTCATCAATCTCGGCTGATGATACCTGCAGGAACTGGCGTCGGGCCACCGCGATGGAAATCGCTGGTATCTCCAGATGCGTCGCCACCCGGCGATATGCCGTGAAGCTCAAACCTTCTATCAATTCCTCGTCCACGACCAGGCGATATGTACCCGCTCCCAGAGGTTCCGTGAGGGCTTCCAGTCGGAATGGATGCGTGAATGTGATTTCGGTCTCTGTGGTTCTTTCGATCATGTCGAACACCGCTTTCCGTTGCATTGAACCGGCGCATTTGCAGCCGGTTATCGCAACTATGCTCCGAAGAGGATGTAAACGATCAGCACAAGGCTTGCCGCAGACAAGACGTAGCCAGCCACAGTTGCGAGATCATGTTTCGTGGGTTGGTGAAATATGGAAGACATGGCGTCCTCCTTTGTCAGGGCCAGGGTATTCAACCCTTAAACAGCAGCGCCCGTGATACGGCTGCTGGAGTGATTATAGTGGACCTGTTTCGGACGTTTAGCAATGAAACAATTTGGAAGTCTGGAGGTGTTGATTGAAAGTCCTGCATTTATCGTCTCAAGAATCGTGGCAAGCTCTTGGAGTATAACTACAACTTACTTTGCAGGCCGGGAGGAGCGCCCACCATCGCTAAAAAGCCTTGGAACCGGGCTTTCAGATGTCGTTAGGGAGACACGGTGTCTCCCTTTTGTGTCTCTGCATTGTGCATTGATTGATGCACGCAATAGAAAAAATGTTCGTCTGGAAACCCTTTGTGATAACTCGGATGGAAATCTATCTAGTAGCTTTTCTTTGAAAGCTGTCTCAAGAAGCCGTGGGAGCTAAAAGAATGGGGTGGCTCTTACCGATGGTGATAGGTCTAGGATTATGTTTTCGTTAAGGAAATAAAAATATGGGGCACACTTTGATAAAATCGGAGAGCAATGAAGCTGTTGGCGGTTTCCCTCCCCATATGTGGGGGGAAATTGGCTTCTATGTTTACCGATTGGTCGATCCAAGAGATCAACAGACCTTTTACGTCGGAAAGGGCTACGGAAATCGCGTATTTCAACATGCCCACGGTGTGGCGTCTGATGCAGAGCAATCGGAGTTGGGCCAAAAGTTAGACCGCATACGTTCTATCAAGGCGGATGGAAAGTATGTTGATTATATCATCCATCGTCACGGTCTCACAGAGGAAGAAGCCTTTCACGTCGAAGCTGCTTTGATTGACGCTTATGAGGGGCTGACCAATTTGCAGTCTGGCCACGGTATTGATCAGCAAGGTCTTATGCCGGTCAGAGACATTGTACGGCTGTATGGATTGCCGCCCTTTCCTTTTCCGCCGGACCACAAGCTGGTGCTTATAAAAATTCCCAAGCTCCCCCGACGTGCTACCGAGGATGAGATTTTTCAGTTAGTTCGCTTTTGCTGGCGCATCAACAAGGCACGTGCGGAAGCTTCCGATTATGTCGTCGCTGTACATCTTGGCCGAACTATTGGTGCATTTAAGGCCATACAATGGTCATCAGCGACTTCCGAGAATTTCCGGGAAGACATCACGATCAACGGGACAGTGAACAAAGGCATTCCCTACGCGGATGGTTCCGAGGCACATCGGTACGGCTTCCATGGGTATCGTGCGCCATCTGAAATCTGGAATCTCTATGTTGGGGAACACGGCAAGCGACTGGAGAATGCACGGTTCCTCAAGGCCCAAAACCCAATTGGTTACCTGTCGCCCTTGGCATATCCGATGTTAGATCGGCCAGCCGATAAAAGTTGATGACGTTCCCAGTTATACAGAAAGTATCCTAAGCTGCCATTCGAACCAACAAATGTGTTTCTTTAGAAACTGATAAATTTTTACGAGGGGTACTCAGGCTGCTCCTTCCAGCCGCTTCGCTTCTCCGAGAGCTATGGTTGGACCGCTCTAATTCACTTCCGGCATACGCACGATCTTCCTTTGTCAGCTTCCACTACAATAGAAAGGGCATAAGGCCGGGATATTTTTTTGTGGCGGTAGTTTCCAGTCCGAAGGGTCGAATTTGATTGTTGGACGGTCAAGACAGCGGGCGATGTCCTTTGGGATATTTATTTTAGTTATTGAGTTTCGGTTGTTTTGCGGTTGAATCGCGCTACGCTCTATCTGAACGGAAACTTTTTCCCCGCTCATCCCCACCCTATTTGCTTGGCCTATACTGCCTCTGTTCCGTGATGAACCGGGAAATGTTCCTGTTTTGATGCGGATCCGGCGCCGGTTTGAGAGAAGACGTCACTCTCATATTTCGGGGTCTGATAGGGAAAGTCCTCCGGCAATGACGAGAGGAGAGATGGAAATGGATTTGTGGTGGGCCTTTCTATTTCTCCGAAACTCATTGGCTGAAGGACAATCTCTCTAACAGGCATAAACCGTTGAAGCGGGGCACTGATAAGTGTCATTCATTCCCATAGGCGGCAATTTTCAGTGCCCCGTTGAAATGCCCATCGAGCTGAAAGGCTGATGGAAAAAAGAGATGAAGCTCATAACACGGTCGCAAACGCGTCGCGTGATAGGAAAGGTGTGTTTGATGGGTCTCTACGAGATGTACGTTCTTGCCGCTCGGGCGGATACTGCATTGATGAGGAGAAAGCTGGCACGATCTCTTTATGCCAGGGCAAAGCTTCGAAATCGGCAGCTCAAGAAGCAATATTTACACAACCAAAAGGAGAATAAGAATTCGTTGGCGGATATGAAGAGGGCAGGCCAGATGCGATTTGGGCGACTCCCATAAACATATATTTATATAATAACCAGCACATAAACATATAAAATATATGCTGCAATGAATTATATATGTGCAACTGAAGACGGGCAGGAATCCGCTGATAAAATCGACTTTTGCGGCCTGCAATTTGCGGATTGCGGGACGATTGCGCATAAATATATGAATTTTATGTTGAATTTGCTGTTTTGACCGGAAGATTGTTATGCGCGGAAACTATATGGCCGAGATGGATTTGATTGGAGTTGATT
>NZ_CP071313.1:0-210847 GCF_018873185.1 Rhizobium sp. X9
CGCTCCATTGTCAGATAATTCGAGCAGAAAATGCCGATGTTTGCGAGCAGAGGCGCTTATGTTGGCAAGCCGCTACACCTATGGTCGATGCGCAGCAAACAATATGAAGACCTGGATGGCGCGGCCGAGAGAATACTACTGGATGACAATGACGAGCCGGGCTGAGCCAGCTCTGCCAAGGAGGGTGTACCATGGTCTCTGACGAAAAACTCGCTGA
Source organism: Rhizobium sp. X9 (assembly GCF_018873185.1). Lineage (NCBI taxonomy): Bacteria > Pseudomonadati > Pseudomonadota > Alphaproteobacteria > Hyphomicrobiales > Rhizobiaceae > Rhizobium > Rhizobium sp. X9. Next base: position 218 of record NZ_CP071313.1, read on the forward strand.
AACCGGCGCGACGGACACTCGCGGAGCCGCCTCGCGGGTGCTCGATCCTTCTGTTGCGGTCACGGGATTGGGCTTCATCTTCGGGCTTGTTGGCACCGTGATCGGCATTGCCGCCGCGATCTTTCTGTCGAACGGCATTGGTTGGGGATTGATCGGCTACTGTTTCCTGGCGGCGTTGGCGGGAGGCTCCGCCGGCGTCGTCACCGGCGGAATGGTCGGCGCCGCCATCGCAGTCATGCGAGGCGTAGCGCGCTCGCCGTCGCGGGCAGGACCACTTGCCGGTGCACACGAGCTGGAACGCACCGAGAAACGTTAGACCGCTTGCAACGAGGTGCCCTTTCGCGCTGCGAATTGATAAAGACTAGGCCGACGCGTTAGCGATCCACCACCGTTCGTAGAAGGTGAATGCGTAATGGACTGGAACCGTGTCAAAGGTAATTGGAAACAGATCAAGGGCAATATTAAAGAATAGTGGGGCAAGCTCATTGACGACAATCTCGATCAGATTGCCGGTAAGCGCGATCAGCTCGAGGGCAAGATCCAGGAGCGCTATGGCATCGAGAAGGATCGCGCCAGGATCGACGTGGATGACTGGTACACCCGCTAGACTTGGTAAAGAATTCGAACTCCGAAATGGCGGTATCAACCCGGTTTTTTGCTTTTTTAGGCGCTATTTCAATTTGGCCGTCGCCTTCAGCTTGCCGCGCGATACGCTGGCCGATCCAGCAGGGCCTCGATCGTCATGGGCCGGCCGAAATAATACCCCTGAAACTCGTTGCAGCCTTCTTTGTTCAACATCGCAAGCTGCTCATGGCACTGGCCTCGACGACGATGCTCTTCAGCTCGATCACGATGACGAAGCGGCTGCAGACGACCGGCATCATCCAATAAAGGACGTTTCTCCGTCCGTCTCGCTTTCGCCGCCTCCCGAGGCGGCGATTTCGTTTTGAACCGCATGCCAGCTGAGCAGGCCCGCGTCCTCGAGCGCCTCGATGTTCGGCAGGTCGCGCAACGTCTCCATGCCGAAGGCAGAAAGAAAGTGCGGCGTCGTTACGTAGGTGTAGGGCGCCCCGGGCGTCGGACTGCGCGGCCCGGAACCGATGAAACCTGCGCCGCGCAAACTGACGATGGTGTCGCGGCTGACCTCCTTGCCGAAAATCTTCGACAGCTCGCCGCGGGTGATCGGCTGGAAATATCCCACCGCCATCAACACCATCGCCTCGAACTCCGACAGGGCTGCAGCCCCTCCCCGCGTCGCCGCCGAAGACACGCGGATTGTCTCGGCGAATCGAGAACGCGTTCGATGCTGCCAGCCGCCTGCAACCGATACCAGCTCGTAGGGTCGGTCGCGCAGCTCCTCTCTGAGATCATCGACCAGCAAATCGATACTACAGTCTTTTCCCACCACCCGCGCCAGGGTCTCGCGGCTGACCGGCTCGGCGGAGGCAAAGATCACCGCCTCGACCCGCAGCATCCATTCCCGCCAGCGCATCTCCCCCGGCAGGTCCTCCAGCTCACGATCAAACAAACGTTCGTCTGCGACGTTCGCTTTCCGGCCGGCTTTGGCTGCAGGTGATCCGGTCATCGTCACAACCCGAAAATCCGGAAAGAAGGCCGGCCAGAGAGTTCTCGTACCACCTCGAAACTTTCCAGACGCTCGAATAGCCGGTTGGCCGCCCAGCGCGACAGTTTTGACCCCGGTGCGGACGCCGGCACGGCGTCTTCGGTCAGCAACCGGCGGATCACCGGCTCCGCCCCCTTGGTCCGGACATTCGACACCACAGCCAGCAACCGCGCAGCGCGGCGATCGATCTCCACCGCGGATCGCAGCGCTGCCTCAACACCGTCCACCAGCGCCAGGCAGATCGCTTTCGGATAAGCCGGTTCCCCCGGCCGGACGCGACCGCGACCGCCGATGGTGCGGAACGCCGGGCCAAAACGCTCGGGCAACACTAGCGGCACGGGTCTCGGCCAGTTCAGCTTTTGCGCCAGCACGAGTTCGGCCAGCCCAAGGGCCAGCACCTCGGCGTCCGGGCGAATGGTCGTAATCGCCGATATAAGCTCGGCAACTGCGAGGGGTGCCGCGCGCCCGGACTGGATCGCCGTATCGACCATCTCGGGGACTGGGGCAAGACTGTCGTCCCGGTTCATCCCCAGGAGTGCGACAAGCTCCTTAACGAACGGTGTGGTGACAGTCCCGGATTGGCGCGCCAGCATTCGTGCGGCCAAAAACAGCTTGCCTGCGGGGCCGGGATCGTCGCCCGCGGCTGTCAGCAAAATCGCGTCGCGGATCGCACTTTCGTCCTCGTTGCGACCGAGCATCCGGGCAACGACAGTGGCCGATTTCAGGGCGAGGCGGTCGCGCCAGCAGCCGAGCCATGGCGGGTCTGCACGGATCAGATCGTCAAGTGATTTCAGGGCGATACCGGCTGCAAAGGCGGTGTCGGATTCAGTGATGTCGTGAGTTCGCGGCCGCAACAACCCTGGCAGGCGGGGCGACCAGGGCGATGTCGTTGGAGCAGCGTGCGCGAGCGAATCCATGCGTGCGAGCATAAATCATGAGCGCGGTTTTCGCCAGAAACATCGCCACAAACCGCACCGCCTGTCGGCAATATAAAATGTCCGATAATCTTGCATTATCGGACGTCTTTGCTAGTCTTACTGGATCCGCGACGAACGCCTAGATTCTACTTCTATACGCGCAATTCACCGCTTTCAGATAATCGAGAATGGTGCTAATGTGGCTAGACAGCCTAGCTAGATCGGAGCAGATTCATGGATTGGCAGCTGCAGGACGCTAAAAACCAATTTTCGAAAGTAGTGCAAAAAGCCCGCTTTGAAGGCCCGCAAGAGATAACCGTGCGTGGCGAACGCACAGCCGTTGTCTTGTCCGCAAAAGACTATGACGCTTTGCGCGCAGGACGACCGACTTTGGTCGATGATCTGCTTGCCGGTCCGCCTTGGGATGACGCCTTCACCGACACGGTCGACGCACGGGCCAAAGTCTCAAGCCGCGACGTGGCCTTCTAATGTATCTGGTGGATACGAATATCGTCTCGGAGGCAAAGCGGGGCACACCGCGGGCAGTGTCCTGGCTGCGCTCGGTCGATCCTCTCAGCGTCCATTTGAGTGCGCTGACGCTTGGTGAGATCATGCGCGGTATTGCCTTGAAACAAAAAACAGATCCCAAGGCTGCGGCACATCTTGCCGAATGGCTGCGCAAGCTGCGCCACGATCATGCTGACCGCATCCTCACGGTGACCGACGAGATCGCAGTCGAATGGGGCCGCATCGCCGCGATCCGTCCGCGCGGCGACATCGACGGGCTGATCGCAGCCACTGCAATTGTCCATGATCTGATCCTCGTCACTCGCAACGTCAAGGACTTTGAGGACACAGGCGCAGCCGTCATCAATCCATGGGAAGTGTGAGATGAGCGACATTCTCGGTGGGCAAGCTATGGCGGACGAGCCTTCCATTTCCAGAGCGGAAATCCCCTCCCCTGCCCCACAACCGGGGTCCAGCCTGTCGGGTCACCTGCAAGACCTCACCGATCGCGCTCGAAGCTACGTCGAGGCAGCCAGCTCGATCAACACTAGAAAAGCCTACGCATCCGACTGGAAGCACTTTTCTGCCTGGTGCCGTCGCTCCAGTCTTTCCCCCCTCCCCCCACATCCGGCGACCGTCGGCCTCTACATCACAGCCTGCGCCTCGGGATCCGTTGACCGCGGAGCAAAGGCAAATTCCGTTTCGACGATTGAGCGCCGCCTCTCGTCGATTTCGTGGAATTATGCGCAACGCGGCCTGAGCCTCGATCGCAAGGACCGGCATATCGCCATTGTTATGGCCGGGATTCGAAACAGCCATGCCCGCCCGCCGGTCCAAAAGGAAGCGGTCATGGCGACCGACATCATCGCCATGCTAGAAACACTCGATCGCGGCACCCTGCGCGGCATGCGCGACCGAGCGATGCTGCTAATCGGCTATACTGGTGGACTTCGGCGGTCAGAGATCGTTGGCCTCGATCTGAAAGCCGACCAGACCGAGGACGGGCGCGGTTGGATCGAGATCCTCGACAAGGGCATGCTCCTCACCTTACGCGGCAAAACTGGATGGCGAGAGGTCGAGGTCGGCCGCGGCTCGGCCGATGCCACCTGTCCGGTCGCCGCTATCGAAACGTGGATCAAGTTCGCCAAGCTTGCGCACGGTCCCCTCTTCCGTCGGGTCACGGGACAGGGCAAAGCGGTTGGATCGGAGCGCTTGAACGACAAGGAAATCGCCCGCCTGGTCAAGCGCACCGCCATGGCTGCGGGTATTCGAGGCGATCTGCCCGAGATCGAGCGTCAGTTTAAATTCTCGGGCCACTCCCTGCGCGCCGGCCTCGCCTCGTCTGCCGAGGTCGACGAGCGATATGTCCAGAAGCAACTGGGGCACGCGTCCGCAGAGATGACCCGCAGATATCAGCGCCGGCGTGATCGCTTCCGCGTGAATTTGACCAAGGCTTCAGGGCTTTAGCTGGCCCCTCCCCTCCTCCGCATGAAATCGTAAGCGGGGATTTTAGCGTCGGAATTCTCGCTTAGCGCTTCAATTGAAATCGGGAGCTAAAAGCCACAGCCGGCGTCGAAAGCCGGCCGCATCAGGGTTGATATGCCGATTTTCGCGAGATCGTAAACCGTTGATATTATGGTAAATGATCTCCTAAACGGACACCAGAGGAGAGTTTGTGTCCACCACTACATGGTTTCTTGAGTTGGTCCTAACCATCGATAACAAGCGTTTATCGATGGTAGATCGACTAGGCGCGCAAATCACCTTAACGTCGCGCCATCAACCGCCGGAAAGGCTCACCACCCATGGAAGATCGCGTCCGCTTCGCCCTGGAAAAGCTGCTTAACGTCGCTCACGGCGATACCGGACAGGGTCGGCGCGTCGCGAACTTCCTGCTGGCCTGGTGGAATGCCGACGTGCATGGCGGCTTCGACCTAACGGACCTTGCCGATCTCGATCCTGAAATCTGCGAGGATATGGTGACCGTCTTCACCTGGCTGGCGCGCGAGAGCTCGCTTTCTTATCCGGACGCCTATAAGCCGGAGATCATCCAGATCATCCGCCGCTGGCGGCCGCATGTCGAGATCGACTAATGGCCGTGGCTCGCGAGTCCCCAGCTTCACCCGGCGTCGATCGGCGTTCCGTCGAGCTCGACACCATCGCATCGGTGCTGCCGATCGAGCGGCGCGACGAACTTGCCGAACTCTTGTCCGACCAGGATGTCGAGACGCTACGCCATCTCGTCAACGAGGGCATGGGCGCCAACACGCTGCGGGCGCTGACCTCCGATCTCGCCTATCTCGAAGCCTGGGGCTTGGCCGCGACCGGACGATCGCTGCCCTGGCCGGCGCCCGAGGCACTGCTTTTGAAATTTGTCGCCCATCATCTGTGGGATCCGGAAAAGCGGGCGGCCGATCCGGATCACGGAATGCCGGCCGCCGTCGACGAAAATCTCAGGCATCAGGGCTTCCTGAAATCCATCGGTCCTCATGCGCCTGATACGGTGCGACGCCGGCTCGCAAACTGGTCGACGCTGACCAAATGGCGCGGCCTCGACGGCGCCTTCGCCTCCCCTGCCCTCAAGGCGGCTATCCGCCTTGCGGTGCGCTCCGTTCCCCGGACGCGCCGTCGCAAGAGCGCAAAAGCAGTAACAGGTGATATCCTTCAAAGGTTACTGGGGACCTGCGCGAATGACAGCCTGCGCGACATCCGCGATCGGGCGATTTTGATGGTCGCCTTTGCCTCCGGCGGTCGCCGACGCAGCGAGATCGCCGGGCTTCGTGTAGAGCAGTTGAGCTCTGATGCGCCCATCGAGATGTCGGAAGGTACTTTCCTCCCCTCGCTGGCCATCCATCTCGGCCGAACCAAAACGACGACTGGAGAGCAGGACGAGATTGTCTACCTGACTGGTCGGCCGGTGGAAGCGCTAAATGCCTGGATGGTGGCTGCAGGGATTGAAAGGGGCAGCGTGTTTCGGGGGATTGGCAGGTGGGGTAACGTTTCGATGCGGGCGCTCGATCCGCAGTCAATCAATGCCATTCTCAAACAGCGCGCGGAAATGGCTGGGCTGGAGGTTGGGGAGTTTTCGGCGCATGGGCTTCGGTCAGGCTATCTGACGGAGGCTGCAAATCGAGGCATCCCCCTTCCCGAGGCGATGGAGCAGTCGCGGCATCGGTCTGTCCAACAGGCATCCAGCTACTATAACAGCGCAGAAAGGCGGAGCGGGAAAGCTGCTCGACTTTTGGCATGATATAAAACGTAACTAATAGTTAGCGATCAATCAGGAATAACTTATGAAAGCCGTACTCAGTGCCGTGTTGGATGGGAAGATCAAATCCTTCCGAAATGAATTTCTTGACCACGCACGTGATGTTTTTTTTGAAGATGGCAAGACGTTTCACAGTGGAGAATTTGGCCTACATCGGGAAAAGCTTGTCCGGCGATTCCTCAGATCGTTTGTGCCGCATCGGCTGGCAATCTCGACGGGATTCGTTGTCAACAGCGAGAATATCATCGCTACCCAAGCCGACGTAGTTATTTTCGATTCAGCGCAATCCCCATTGATTGAAAGCGACAATGATCAACTCTTCTTTGCTGCGAAGCCGTGTGTGCAATCGGAGAAGTAAAGTCATTCCAGACAAAGTCCGAGCTGCCCGCGACCCTTAGGAAATTGGCCGTTCAAAAGCAGATTAAACATCTCGCATGGACTGGGCCGGCGTCGCGCGTCGGCTCTATAAGCAATGAAAAGCAGCTGATTACATTCCTGATCTGCGAAGAGATCCGAGATTCTGACCGCGAGGCCACCGCGCCAGACGAAATCAACAAAGCGATCTTGAAAGCGTACGAGGAGGCAACTCCCCCTGTCCCGGCAGAGCTCAGGCACAATCTGGTTCTTTCGCTCAAACAGGGGCTGGGCGTATATTCCCAGGAAGGTCTCTCTCCGACGCTGCGAGCAGTTCCTTATTTTGGAGCACCAGACCAGTTCATGTGGGTGGCACCATCCGAACCCAATGGGACCGATCACATCGCTTTATTCTGCGCTTTGCTATTCGATCTCACCCACCAAGCTGAGACATTCACCCCTCCTCTGTTGAAATACATGGCGACGCCACGCGTCTCTTATTCGCACGGCATACAGCTCAATGTTCTAGAGCCGAACGACGAGAAACCAGCCGAGGTGATCAAACGCCAGTTCGAGTTCAAGGATGGTAATGACGTGACGATCCTAGGGGCCAAGCTTGATGCGCCTTCCTGACCGTTACCATACTCAGGTTTAATGCCATTTGCGGATTCTCGTGCGGCAGAGGCTTTAGAACCTTTGCCGTTTCCTTCTCAGGAAATTTGGCCAATCCCCAGCCGAGGGCGCAAGTGGACTGGCTTCGACGTACGATCGCAGGTAAGTCGCCAGTCGTCGACCGGCGTTCTCTTGGAAATCGTCCCGCTTGGAACCGTCAATGAAGTCGGCGATCGCGCGGACGGACAGCATTCCAACATCTTGCACAGTAAAAGCTGTCGCAGCAGCGGCGCTTACGCTTCCCCGGTCAAGCGCAATGATCTCTCGTGAAACCTCCCTCGGATCGAAGACCGAGCTGGCGACGCCTCTGATGGAAAGGTGGTACCGATGTGGACGTTTCCCCACCCCCTCTCCTCGCAATCTTGCAAGTGAGCGAGCGCCAGCGAGAAGAGTTGGATCGGACGCCACCAACTCCGGTACGGGTGTGAAGAAATTACTGCCTTCGATTCCTGACACGAGCGTTGAACCGACTACAATGTCGTCGAATGACTGAGACCCTGGATCCATTCCTGCTGCCAGCCCGCAGACGATCACGAAACGAGGCAACCACGTGGCGATAATGGAAGCGGTTGAGAGCGCCACCCGCACATCGTCGGAATGGCGAAGTAAACATAGGACGACACGGTAGTCCCCTCTCAAACTCCTTATCAATCCGCGAAAATGATCTCCGGCCGGTGTCTCCCCGGCGTGCCGTAACTCATGAAACTCCGAAATCAGTCCCTTCGATACGCCGCCGCGATCCACAATTATCACCAAGTCGACGCTTTGCTCAGCAAGCTGTGCCGACAGATCGTGGACTTGCCGTTCATTCGACGTGAGCCAGCGATGAGAGAGTGTTTCGCGGACGAACCGCTCATCAGCCCGTTTCATCGCGCGCAGGTGGACATCGGTGAAATGTCCGTCGTGCTTATCAATGAGGCTGTGATGCGTGGGACAAAGAATAATGAGGTTGTCTTCGACGTGATGCTGATTTTTTGATCTGAGCGCATCGCGGCGCGGGCCTTTGGGCTGAGGCGAGTTAATGTCGCAGATCTCGACAAGAAACGCCCCGAGCTGTCTAAACTGCGTCGGGCATCTTTCGTACGCACACGGCCCTCCACAGGCCGCGAAAATAGACGTCAACGTTAGTCGGGCTTCCAATTCTATCTGCTATGGCAAAGCGTTTGTACCCTCTAGGGTGATATCTACTCGCTCTCTCACGATCCAGGAAGGCTAGACCGGTTCCTTGATACGCCGATACCGCGCGACGTCCGCATCAAGCTGGCGTCAGCGGCGCTCATCCACCATTTCAAGCCACAATTCAACGATCGACATAAGGTGTGGTTTCCCAGTCAAAGCACCACGTCCTTGACCTCGTGCGGCAAATTGATTCACCGCGATCAGCCGGAGCGCGTTGCAATATTTGAATCTCTGACCCAAGTCGCTGGAAAAGTGTCTTCGGCTTGCTTTTTGGTTCGGCCGCCACTCTCGGCACTCTAGTCCAAGTCAGGGGTCGCCAGACGTAAATGGAACCAAATCGGCATCACGGAAGCTCCAGAAGCGCTCCGGGTGAACGCGACGCCTGACGGGTTACGCGCGCGACAAGTGGCGCATTGGCGAGGTGGTGTGTACGCCGCCTATCAGGGTCCATCTCTTGCCCGACGTTCTTCCGTTCGCCTGCACACCTCCACTACGCCACCATTTATTCAAGCTTTACAGCTGTAAAGTTCAGGCCGCTGCGAGGGGAGGGGACAGCGCAACTTTACAGCTGTAAAGTTTTGTAGCGACCGAGGACAACTGACACGGCGATAAAGGTATTTGAGCCAAGCAGCGCGTTAACTTTTCATTAACTAAAAATGGCTTGTGGAATCGGACGACCTCTGCCAATCATGACGGAAATAGCCCCGTAAAGTAAATTAAACCGTCAAGAGGACCGGATGCATCAGATGGCATCTAAAAGCGTCACAGATACCGCATCGAAAATCGGCGTTTACACGTCGAAGCTTTCTGCGGAGCTCCGCGATATGCGCGAGGCGGTATATCCGCCTGAAGCCCGAAAGACATTTTCAAGAACTTTCTCGACCGTCGATCTGGTCCGTCTCCTCGGCGTGCCTGAGAGCACCTTACGCCAACTCACTATCGAAGGAAAAGGACCGCTTCCTGATAGAGCAGAGAACAACCGCCGTACCTACACGGTCGAGCAAGTTCGAGAACTACGCTCTTTTCTCGCTTCGCTACGACCTGACGACGCCGGACACCTCGTGCCTCATCGCCGAAAGGGCGAAAAGCTCCAGATCCTTGCAACCGCGAACTTCAAGGGCGGGAGCTCGAAGACCACAACATCAATCCATCTTGCACATTTTCTCGGTTTGCAAGGCTACAGGGTCCTCTGCGTTGATCTTGATCCGCAAGCATCGATGACCGCGCTGTTCGGCATCCAACCGGAATTCGATCTCAAAGATAACGAGACCGCCTATGCTGCGATACGATATGACAACGAGCGGCGTTCATTCCGGGACATAATCCGACCTACCTATTTCCCAGGCGTTGATCTCGTTCCCGGCAATCTCGAACTGATGGACTTCGAATTCGATACGCCAACCTATCTAACGTCGAAAACCCGCGACGAGCTTGGTCTTTTCTTTGAGCGGATCAATACCGCGATCGCTAGCGTCGATGACCAGTACGATTTCGTCATTCTCGATACACCACCTTCACTGGGCTACTCAACACTCGCTGCCCTGTATGCCGCAACATCGCTCATAATTACCGTGCATCCGGCTATGCTCGATGTAGCCTCATGCAATCAGTTTCTGATCATGATCTCGGATCTTTCCGAAGTGCTCGCCCAGTTCGGCGCTAAATTCGAGCATGACTTCTTTCGTTTCCTGCTCACCCGCGTGAACCCAAACGACGGCCCACAAAAATACATGGGCGGCGTGATGCGGCGACTGTTTGGTGATGATGTTCTTGTGGCGGAAGCCCTCGAGTCCACAGCCATCGCCGGGGCCGCTGTGGCCAAAAAATCTCTTTATGAATTGGAGACAGGTGAGGTCGGCAGGGAAGCACTCAAGCGCGCGCTCGAAAGCGCCGATCGAGTGAATTTCGAAATCCTGGCACTCGCTCATAAAATTTGGGGACGCAGCCCATGAAGAAGAGCATCCTTCAACGCATGGCCGAGGAGGCCGTTAATCGAACCGAGACGGTTGAAGCTGACACCTCCGAAAGGCCTGTCCCTTCACGACGCCATTCGTCGCCTGTTATCGCCAATGTTGGAAAATCCCTCACTCAACTTGGTGAGGACACCATCCTGTCGATCGATCCGTCTAAGATCGATCGCTCACCCTACCAGGACCGGTTCAACAACGATCACGAGGCAGAGGCCGAACTTGAGGCCTTGAAGGTTTCGATCGCGGCCGAAGGACAGAAAATTCCCGTCCTCGTTCGACCCCACCCAAGCAAACCTGACTACTACCAGCTCGCCTACGGCCACCGCCGTCTAGCAGCCATAAAATCCTTGGTGACGGACGCCGAGCGACCGGAGTCGGTCAAAATAAAGGCGTATGTTCGCAATCTTACGGATCGGCAGCTCATCGAAGAACAGGCTGTCGAAAATGGTGTGCGCGAAAACCTGACCTGGATAGAGCAGGCGATGTGGGCGGTTCAGCTAAAGGAGGCCGGCTTATCTCATCGCGCGATTTGTCCGGTATTGGCTCTGTCCGAAGCTGCCGTTTCACACCTGTTTCGGGTTACCTCCGTCATCCCGGCTGACATCATCTTTGCTATCGGCCGCGCAAAATCAGTCGGCCGTCCGAAGTGGACCGCTCTTGCCGATCTTCTGAAAGACGAAGGAAAGATCGCTGCTGTACGCGAACTTCTGGGCACGGCCGAATTCGGGTCGAAAGACGGCGCCGGCCGTATTGGTATGGCAATGGACCGGGCCAACGGCATTACCGCTATTGAGCCAAAGGAGGCTTCCAAAGCGGTCGACTTTTCGCTCGGCGAGCGGCTGTTGGGACGCATGAAAAGCTCGTTTTCAGGTACCACCATTACGATCCCAAAGAAGGAAGACGCGTTTGCGCGCTGGCTAGCAGAGCGAATGCCTGAGCTCCTACGGGAGTACGATCATCAGTCGGACCACGTAAAGTAAGGTCCAGCAAAGCAATTTATCTTGGTCAAAAGGAGCGATAGCGCAAAGAAAAAGGCCACCAAAACGTTCCCGTCGTGGAAGCCTTCCTCAAGTCCTTAAGCAAGATCGAGAATCGCATTTCCACGAATCACAGTCAAGAGTCTTGGCGCCGTTTTTGGTGAGCGGATTTTTTTGCCTTGAGAGGTGAAGAAATGGAAAGTGGACATGTAACGACGCCCTTTGGGCGGCGGTCGATGACTTTTGCCTTGTTGGCACGGCAACGACAGGCCAGCGAAGCGAAACCAGAGACCAAACGAAATAAATGGAAGCTCTTCAGGGCCGTTTGCGAGGCTCGAGAGGAGCTGAACGTGTCTGATCGATCTTTGTCGGTCCTCGATGCTTTATTGTCGTTCTATCCGTCCGACGAGCTCACCGCGACGAACGACCTCATCGTTTTTCCGTCGAACGCTCGGCTATCGATACGCGCAAGAGGGATGACTCCCGCTACGTTGAGACGCCATCTGGCCGCACTCGTAGACGCTGGCCTAATCCTTCGCAAAGACAGCGCCAATGGCAAGCGATTTGCCCGGCGGAGCAGGGCAGGGGAGATCAATGAAGCCTTCGGCTTCAATTTGTCTCCGCTACTGGCGCGCGCAACGGAGATCGAGGGTATCGCCGCGAAAATCATAGCCGATCGAGAGTATTTTCATGCAACTAGGGAACGCATCAGTCTCTGCCGGCGCGACATAACCAAGCTTATCCAGTTGGCGCTAGACGGTCGCGTAGAAGGTGAATGGGGCCAGCTCCACGAGCGGTTCCGCACGTTCCTTGCATCTTTGCCACGCCGCCCCTCGCTCGATGAACTAGAGCTTCTGCTCGACCGTCTGGTCGAGCTTCGCGCGACAATCGTCAAGCTCTTGGACGATCACGATAAAGCGCAAAATATGTACGCCAAAGAGTCCCAAAATGAGCGCCACATACAGGATTCACAAACACAATCCATTCCTGAATCTGAAACTGCACAACAAACGCGGTCGACCAATTCTCTCAGTTCTTTAGCCACGTTTGAGGATGTGAGGAAAATCCACTCATCAACCGCCGCACCTACGGGGAAGTCTCTACAGTCACTAAAGCCGACAGTTCCGTTGGACACTGTACTGCGAGCATGCCATGAAATTGCCCCTTACGGGCCCGGTGGAGCAATCCGAACATGGCGGGACCTCCTGACCGCAACAGCTGTTCTGCACCCCATGTTGCAAATAAGCCCGTCAGCTTTCCATGAAGCCTGTCAGGTCATGGGGCCCGAAAATGCTGGCGTTGCCATTGCGTGCATTTTCGAAAGGGGAGGGCACATCAACTCTGCAGGCGCTTACCTCCGCAGTCTGACCAGAAGAGCCACAGAGCGGCAATTCACAATCAAACCAATGGTCTCAGCCCTGCTGAGATCCAAGGCGTCAGGCATATCACGAACCTAAGAACTGGTGTTCGGATGCAATTAGCGTCCATAACGTCCAAGCTGGGAAGGACTGTGCATGCCTGCACAAACGCATCGCAGACAACCACCCTAACTTCGTTCACTCGCGCTTGCGCGGCAACATAGGACTATGACCACCCTGACAGGGCGAATGAAAATGTGGCGTATCGGGTCGCTCGCCGCTCGTGCGCGGGCCCTCCGAACTCTTTTGACCGAACCAACCATTCTCGAGCTCTTGATGAAGAACGACGACGCTCTGCCGTGCAAAGAGCCGAGAGGATCGCCGCACCGGACTGCTAATAAAAAATGATCCGCGGCCGGTGTTGATGGCGCTTCTGCGGGGGAATGCTAATCAAAAGTGGATCGCGCGCCGAAATACGGGAGCGAGGGCGTCACGTTGGCCGGTTCAGTTTTCCTCGACCAGCTTGTGTTTTTTCCAGGTCCTTGGGTTCCATTCGACCAGCATATGATGGCCTGAGGCTGGACCGCCCGTTTCAAGGTGCAGAGCACGCATTTCGACCGATCCATCAAAGCAAAAGCCAGTGCGGACGGCGCCCGGTCCGGTGTCAGTGAGGTTCTTCTTGCCGAGACTGCGAACCTCGAGGGTGGCAGAACAACTGACGACAACACGCGAGCCGGTCTTGCGACCGATTTCAACGGCGCGACGGTATTCCCAACGTCCGAAGACGAGGCCCACATCCAGGACGGGGGTCAAGATCCAGTCGGGTTGGGCATGCAGCGCAGTGTCTCCGCCCGGCGTCTGTTGTTCAAGATCTTCGCAGATCAGCACCATCACACGCCCAAGTCCGAGGATGTCGCAAAGCACCAATTCGCTCCCGGTAGCGCAATCTTCCATGTGCGAGTCATCGTCGTGACCGTCCGCACGGGGTAGGGCGCACTGCTTCATACGGGGCGCGGCCATGTTGAACGCATTTAGCTTGCGTTGACGAAACAGGACTTCGCCGGCACCCGTCATGACAACGGCCTCATTGAACGGCCTATCGAGTCCTTTTGACCTTTCTTCGGAAGGTCCGCTTCCCATCAGAACCACCGAGTGACCGGAGCGGGCCGCCCTGCGCAGTGTTTCGGCAAGGCCCACGGCCGCTGAGCTGGTGGCGACGAGTTCAGGCAAGACGACGAGGCCCGCTCCTTTATCCAACAGAGCCGAGACTTGGTTTTCGATCCTGGCGTCTGTAATGGCCCCGTGTGGAACCGTGTCCAAAAACGCTCTATGGCGCCGGTCTGACACCGAAAATTCGAGGTCGTCAGGATCCTCGGCAATTGGTGCAAGGCCCACTTTTTGAGCAGCGTCGTTCGAAACGTAGATTTGACTTGGCGGCGGCGCCATCGGCCGCAATCTGAAATTTTTCTGCAGGGCAGGAACAAAACTCAGAAAGGAAAACTGATGAGCGAGCGCAACCCCACTTTGTTCCAAGCCCTTTGTCCGCTCCTTACCCGGCATCAACAAGTCTTTGGGAAGAACGAAGCCTTTTTCAGACAGCTCGGCATAGGCGCCTGTCATCGTCCGCTCGGCCCGCATCGCCGCCAACATCTGTCCGCCTGTCGATGAGCGGCCAGGGAGCCGCGTCTTGATAGAGGGATGGATGCGCATCGCTGCCAGGTCGAGCGCGCACATCACCACAAAGGCACGTTCCTGAGGCGTGTCGACCTCACAGCTGAACGCCACCGGGCGGCGGCTGAGATAGTCCGTCACCATGGCTGGAACTTCCGCAGTTGACGCTGCCTCCAAAAGCTCGACAAGCCGACCAAATTCAGCCGCGTGCCGTCCGGACCACGGGGCGAGCGTCGCCTCAGCCTCATATGGTTCGACGATTTGCCACAATTCGGCGAAAAGTTGTCCCGGTTTCATGGCGTCAGATCGGCTTGCGGATGAAGGTTTGCAGCAGGGGCACAAGTTGCGAGAAGTCCGTTCCGTCATGTCGCATCTTTTCGGTCAGCGCTCGCATGGCGGGAATGAATGTCGACGCGCCTTGTTCGTCACTCTTGGTCAGCGTTGACAACAGCTCATCGAAATACAAACCGCCAAGCTCCGAGCTTCCGATCGCTCGTCGGAAAAGACCAAGCGCTTGCTCCGTCAGCGGTGCGCCGCTGCGGATATTCGACAGCATTGCCTCCATCGCCTCGTGTTCCCGGCCGGCATCGAGAAGGATCTCTGCTTTTTGGAGCGCTACTCTCGGGAGCGACTGGAAATCGGCTGAGGTGCTTTCAATCCGGAAAAGCGCCTCGTCGAATTGGCCGTGACGCCGACACAGTTCCGACTGGCACAGGAAGAACTCATCCTGGACGCGGTCCCGTCCGCCATTTGCCGGCAAGAGTCGGTCGGCATGCAGTAACACTTGACCTGCAACTTTTTCAAAGCGTTCGTCCCCGATCTCCATCGCGACCTTGAGGCGTGTGATAAGGATCTCGATGATCTCGCCCAGATCCCTGTCGCGCGCGGTCGAGGTTTGCGAAAGAAGTTTGACCGCCGCGATGATCGCGCGCTCGGCGCCACCCCCGTCGCCTCTTTCGAGAAGCTTGCTGGCCAGCAGACGCTGGGTTCTCGCCGGTTCGATCTCGTTGCCAACAGGCAGACTGCGCCTGCCAATTGCGCGATATATTTCGGCTATCTCCTTGTACGTCTCGATGACCTCGTCCGAGCGGCCTAATGTATCGAGGATCGCGGCTCGGCGGTCCAGCAGTCGCGCATGACGCCATTTTGCGATCGGCGATCTGTCTGCCTGCCACAGGCGCTCAGCATTGAGGCTCAAGCTGAGTGCTTTCTCGAATTCGCCATTGCGCTGCAACAAGCCGGCGATATCGTCAAGGATCAGTGCATATCGCGTGGCATACGTCGTTGGTTCCTCGTTGTAGGCGCGGCGGGCAAGTTGTTCTGCTGTTTCGGCGAAAGTTGCCCCGGTTCGCAAGGAAAGCCGGTTGTCGCGACGCAGAACGAAACTCAATGCGGCCTCGGCAAGCGACATCAGCCATTCGGGTCTTTCGCCATCGTCTGCGACCGCATTGTCCAGCCAGAACTGGACCTGGCTCCAGGCGTCCAGAGTCGGTTGGTCGCTGATGGCTCGCAGGTCAAACAGCCGGGGATCGTCGAATGCCGCGCGGCGCCAGTATGACGATAGAACGTCTGCATCGACTGGCCGGATGGCGATTTTACTGGAGCCGGTAATACGGCGAGCCAGATCGTGCATGGCATCGAGGAGAGACCCTCTTTCGTCCGGGTACTCTTCAAATACCGCAAGTTTTTCTTCAAATGCGCACCACGGATAATTGCGCACTTCCGCCCGCCGGAGACTTTGTTCGACTTTGCGTGGCCCACCCTCGATCAGGTCGATGAACCGCTGTGCGGTGTGACGTCGCGCCGCCTCCACCGTCGAGCGCTCCTCGACCCGGCTGGGTACAAACTCCATCTTAAGCGATGGCTTCTTCTGACTTTTGCGCGCATCCTTGATCGAACGCGCGATCGCAGCCGTCCCCTCGATGCTTTGACGGTTGTAGACGAGGCAAAGGACGAGAGCGTCAGGGAGCTGAGAGGTGCAAATACCGGCGGTATCGGCAACGCCCGTTCGACTGTCAATCAAAACTGTGATTAGGCATGGAATAAGGACCCCGCACATGGGGTGATCGGCGTCCAAACGGGACCCCCATCTGCAATGGGGTTACAACAGCCTCCGGTTTCATCGGAGGCTTTTTGTTCGGATGCTTATTGTGGAAACAATTCTGAAGATACGGCGGCTAGCCCATGTTCAGGGCAAGTCGATCAAGGCGATCTGCCGGGAGTTGGGCATATCGCGGAAAGTGGTGCGGAAGGTTTTGCGCACCGATGAGACGGAGTTCAAATACGAACGGACCCGTCAACCTCAGCCGAAGCTCGGCCCCTGGCGCGGTCAGCTCGATGGAATGCTCCTCGCCAATGAGGCCAAATCTTCTCGCGAACGGCTGACACTGATCCGGATATTCGAGGACTTGCGCGACCTCGGCTACGAGGGCGGTTACGACACAGTCCGGCGTTACGCCCGAACATGGGCGAAGGAGCGCGGGTCCGTGACGGCGCAAGCCTATGTGCCGCTCTATTACGCGCCGGGCGAGGCCTACCAGTTCGACTGGAGCCACGAGATTGTCGTGCTGAACGGCGTGACGACGACGGTGAAGGTTGCGCATATCCGGCTCTGCCACAGCCGGATGATGTATGTGAGAGCCTATCCGCGCGAGACGCAAGAGATGGTCTTCGACGCCCATGACAGGGCGTTCGCTTTCTTCGGCGGGGCCTGCACGCGCGGCATCTATGATAATATGAAGACCGCGGTGGAGACGGTCTTCGTCGGCAAGGAACGGCAATACAATCGCCGCTTCCTACAGATGTGCAGCCATTACCTGATCGAACCGGTGGCCTGCACGCCGGCGTCGGGGTGGGAGAAAGGCCAGGTCGAGAACCAGGTCAATCTGGTGCGCGAACGCTTCTTCACGCCGCGACTGCGCTTCAAATCCTACGATGAACTGAATGGCTGGTTGCTGGACAAGTGCATCAGTTACGCCCGCGCTCATAAGCACGTCGATCAGACGGAGCGCACGATCTGGGAGGTGTTCGATGCGGAGCGGCCGCACCTGGTCGGCTATCCCGGCAAATTCGACGGCTTCCACGCTGTGCAGGCCTCGATCGGCAAGACCTGCCTCGTGCGTTTCGACAACAACAAATACTCGGTACTGTCTACGGCAGTCGGCCGCCCTGCCGAGATACATGCCTATGCAGATCGCATCGTCATCCGGCAGGATGGCGTGGAAATCGGCCAACACGATCGCTGCTTCGGCCGTGGCGAGACGATCTATAATCCCTGGCATTACGTGCCGGTCCTGACCCGCAAACCGGGAGCACTGCGCAACGGTGCGCCGTTCCACGACTGGGTTTTGCCCGCCGCCATGGAGAAGGTGCGCCGCCGGCTGAAGGCAATGCATGACGGCGACCGGCAGATGGTGTCGATCCTCGAATGCGTGGGCCTGGACGGGCTCCCCGCCGTCGAAGCGGCCTGCCAGGAGGCGATCGATCAGGGCGTGTTCTCGGCCGCCGTCATCATCAACATTCTGGCCCGCAAGCGTGATCCGCAGCCGGCCGCCATCCTTTCCATCCCCGATGCGCTTCGCCTGACCCATGAGCCTCTGGCCGACTGCGCCCGTTACGACAGCCTGAGGAGGGCAAGCTGATATGGAACGATCCCAAATCCTCGACATGATGGGCACGCTGAAGCTGTTCGGCATGCGTAGCGCCTATGACGAGATCATGGCCTCCGGCATCAAGCGACAGCACGAACCGCCGCGCATCGTCGGTGACCTGCTTCAGTCGGAGATCGCCGAGAAGCAAGCGCGCTCCATCAAATACCAAATCACCGTCGCCAAACTGCCGCTGGCCAAGGACATCGACGACTTCGACTTCACCGACACGCCGGTCAACGAAGGCCTGGTGCGCCAACTCGCAACCGGGGCCTTCCTCGCCGAGCAGCACAATATCGTTCTGGTCGGCGGAACCGGCACGGGAAAGTCTCACCTGTCCATCGCCCTTGCTCGTGCTCTGATCCGCAATGGCGCACGCGGCCGCTTCTTCAACGTCGTCGACCTCGTCAATCGGCTCGAGACGGAGGCACGTAGCGGCAAACAGGGACGGCTGGCCGACTTCATCACCAGGCTCGACTTCGTCATCATGGACGAACTGGGCTATCTCCCATTTGCCCAGGCGGGCGGCCAGCTCCTCTTCCACCTCATCAGCAGGCTCTACGAGCGGACGTCCATCATCGTCACGACGAACCTGGCCTTCGGCGAGTGGCCGGCCGTATTCGGCGACGCCAAGATGACCGCCGCTCTGCTCGACAGGCTCACCCACCATTGCGAGATCGTGGAAACCGGGAACGAATCCTGGCGCTTTAAAAACCGCTCTCAAAGCTAAAGCCGAAAAGACAAACAACCCGCGCCCGCAGGCCCTTGCGCTAAATGGAGAGCCCCGGGCCTACGCGCGCTGACCCGATGCAACTAGAGGCAGGGGTCCCTTTTGGGAGCCGATAAGGGGTCCCGTTACGACGCCGATTGACAATCAAAACATGGGTGTAGCGGTTGCGAGCCCACTTCAGAATGGCATTGATAAACGCCTCACCGTCGAAACGTTGATAGAAACCATTCCAGTCGAGACCACCAACCTTGTGGCTATAATGCTCGTCCTGACGACCGGCGCCGATAAAATCCAGGCGGCCTGATCCCTTCAATGGCAGATCAAGAGGCTGGACGATGTCGCTGCAGTCGGCGAGCTTGAATCTGTCCTTGCGATCCGGCTGCGCGCCGAGCTGCTCGATATAGTCCCAAACGCGGTCAATCAGGCCTTTGCTTTCGCCCTGATCCGGGTCGCTCAGGAACGGGTGAAAATAGCGGTGCAATCCTGGTGCTTCCAGATCCCAATCGATCGCCAGCACCCTTTCATCGTTCGAAGCCAGTGCCCAGGCGACGTTTGCCAGCGTCATGCTGCGCCCACTTCCGCCCTTGTAAGAGTAGAAGGTCGTAACCTGTGACTTTGCCATGGCTAACCTGTCGCGCTTATTCTAGGAACCTCAGCCGTGCGGACATCGGGCGGGGTGGGCCGGTTGTCGAGGCTGAATCCGAGATTGACAATCTTGCTCTGCGCCAATGGCGCGCGGCGGGCAGTCTCGACACCTTCATCGACAACTAGCCGGCCGACAGGCGTCAGAGCGTTATAAAGGTCCCGTCCATGTCGATGGCTGGTGACCATCTCCATTGCCCGCAGTTCGTCCAGAAGACGCGAAATATATCCTTTGTCCTGGCCAAGCGCGGCGGCGATCTCGGTATTGCGTAGAGATTTTGCGGCTAGCATATCAAGAATGCGCGCGAACGGCTGCTGCTTTGCCTTCTTGATCGCGTCCTCGTCAGCTGTGGCTGACGCTGCATACCCCATGATATCCAAGGCCGCTGCCAACCGCCCGGCGACGTAATCCGGGGACAAACGATCAGCCCGGATCCTGCTTCGCAACGTGCTGAGCGCGCCTGCTGCTGCTTCGACACCTTGGCGTAAGACAGGAGCCGCCGCAGTGGGCAGCACGTCAGCAACAGCTTCCATCGAGGCATTCAGAGCCAAGTCAACTTTCTCGGCAACTGTTTTGAAATCGTCTTTTGCGACTAGATCTTTTACGATATCGAAGCTGTTCCACAAGGGATTACGCATGATGAGCTTCTCCTGTTGTGTAACAGATAGGATTAGTCAACGATTTTGTCAACGGTTACTGTTGCGGGCATTTTATTCCGGGGGAAAAGGCCGCGGGCCAGGCGACGTTGACTCTTGCACTGGCGTAGCCGAAATACGCTTGCAACGATACGAGGATCAACGATGATTGAAGACGACGCCCCGACACAATCGGATAGCACCGAGACCAAAGGTGAAGTCGAGAAGACGACGGTGACCGCACGCGGCAAACGGTCAAGTTCCAAAAAGGCCGCAACCGGCAAGGTTGTCAGCAAAGTTCAAGAGAGCGACAAGCCGAGGTTACGCCGCTTGAGTGACGCGGACAAGCTTGAGAAGATCAGGCAGGTTGAAGCAGCCGTCGCCGGTGGAGCAACCCTGAAAGATGCCGTGGGTGCGGCCTCGATATCCGACCAGACCTACTACACATGGAAGAAAGCCGTCGCTGCACCGGCGGCTGGAACGTCGTACAGCCCGGTTGCTGTTGACGACGAGTTTGCCGAATTCATTCAGCTCGAGGAAGAAAATCGCCGGCTGCGCAAGCTGCTTGGCGAAAAACTCCGCACCGAAAACGCCGAACTGCGCAAGCGGCTCGGGATCACCTGATCAACCTCGTTTGACGATGACGCTGGGCGGGACAAGATTGAATGCGCGCCGCTGTCGATGAAATTGACGAATTATGAAAACACCACAACGCCCCTTCGTCGTCGCATACAAGGCGAACAGGCGGCAAACCCAGACGCGACCTTCTTCCATTTGGGGCAGCCTTGATCTGCAGGCCGTGGCCCGACAGGTCGAGGCCGACGGGATTTTGCCTGATACCGGACGTTTGGTTGCGAGCCCGACAGTCGACGACCCAAAACCGGCTGAAACATCCGTCCCGTCGCCGGACCTCCTTGCCGCCCCCGAACATAATCCTCAGGGATCGGCTGAGGGCATCCTGCCCGACGGAATTGGCGCGGCGAAACAGGTGCTTTCGTCAGAGGCTGCGGCAACCGAGACGTATGTCGCGCCGACGCCTCGGCGTCGAAGCACTCCTGCTGCGTCAAGGCGGACCGCCGTTGCCTCGGTGCAGACTGAGCCTGCCTCGATCCCGGCGAGGACCCCTGTCAACGATCGCCAGGCGAGGCTGCAACCAGACAACCACATGGATGACCTCAGCGCACTCGAGGCAGAAAACCGCCGCCTGAAGCGTCTCCTGATTGCGAAGCTTCGTGACGAAAACCGGGCACTTCAGACGATGCTGCGCCGGTTCGATACCGAATGACGAAGGCGCTGGACGAAAGCGGGTTCCTCGCCATTTGAGTAAGGTTCGTCGGCGCGTCTCAGGCAGGCTCCTCGACGTCTCCTGTCATGACGCATCGCATTCATCCGTGCACCGGCCGTTCTTGCCGGCGCGGCACCGATCTGATTAGAAGGTGATCCATACCATCGTCGCCTTTGCCTTGAAGACGACGGCGGATGGTCGGGTCCCCGGGGTTTCTTCCGACCATGTTCGATCTTTTGCCGCTTTTCGTGGCTGGCTTTCTCGCCGGCAGTATGAACGCGCTCGCTGGTGGCGGTTCGTTCGTGTCGCTGCCCGCCCTGATCTCCGTTGGCGTGCCGTCCGTGATCGCAAACGCGACCAGTACCTTCGCTCTCCTTCCAGGAGGCGTGGCAAGCTCCTGGGTCTATCGCGCGGGTGTCAGAGACGTGTGCGGTGTCGGAGTCAAGCCGACTGCAGTTGCCACCGTGACAGGCGGCGTAACTGGCAGTGTCCTTTTGCTTTTGACGCCCACGACGACGTTCGACGTCATGCTGCCATGGCTCTTGCTCATCGCCACTTCGATGCTCATTCTCGGACCCAAGCTCGGCATTCGGCTGCAACGGGTTACACGCCCGCAGACCGCGGTTGTCTTGCCGATCCAATTGCTGCTTGGCATCTATGGCGGTTATTTCGGCGAAGCGGTGGGACTGATGATGCTCGCCGCGTGGAGCCTGCTTGGCGGCGGGGATATCAAAAGTCTCAATCCGACCCGCATGGTCATGGTGACCGCGGCAAATGCGGTCGCTGTGATCGTCTTTGTTCTGGCCGGGGCGATCGCATGGCAACAATGCCTGCCGATGATTGCGGGTGCCTTTGCAGGTGGCTGGAGTGGAGCCCATCTCGGGCGCAGGTTGCAGGCGCCGATTGTCCGGGCTATCACCGTCGTGGTTGCCGTCCTGACCACCGTCATTTTCTTTGCAAGAGCCTACCTCTAGTCGGCCGAAGGCTGGCTCAGACGCGAAAAAAAAAATAATCGAGGGACCGCGTTTTCGACGCGTCGCGTTCCGAAGCGTCTGCGGTAGGCCGGAATATGATCAATTTCCCTGCAGGCTATTGAGACCGAGTGGTTTGGTGATTGAGATGGCGTTCGACACTTCTGTGCCGCCCGGGGCGGCCTTCACCCGAAGGGTTTCTTTCCCTGACGCGGTATTGCCGGATCTTGGCCGAAAGGGAAGCTTCGCAGGTGGAAGGGACGGTGGGACATAGTGAGAAGGCGGTAGAGGAAGAGGAGGGACGGGAAAGCTGTGACGGATTGAGAGGGTTGGAGAGAGGCTCCGCCCGGTCCGTCATGGAGAAACCGACATGGCCCAGGCCATTCACAAAATCACCCTCAGTGCAGCCCGGGATATTCCCTTCAACAAGCTGGTACTCAGCCAGCAGAACGTCCGCAAGATCAAGGCGGGCGTCTCGATCGAGGACCTGGCGGAAGACATCGCCCATCGCGGGCTGCTGACCAGCCTCAACGTCCGTCCAGAACTCGACGGCGATGGCAACGAGACCGGCATCTATCGTATCCCGGCGGGCGGTCGCCGTTATCGGGCCCTCGAACGGCTCGTCGCGCAGAAGCGGCTCGCCAAGACCGCCGGCGTTCCCTGCATCGTCAGCAAGGGCGAGACGCTCGAGGTCGAGGATTCGCTCGCCGAAAATGTCCAACGCGTCAGCCTGCATCCGCTCGATCAGTTCCGCGCTTTCCAGACCTTGCGCGATCAGGGGCTCGGTGAGGAGGAGATTGCCGCGCGCTTCTTCGTTTCGGTTGCCACCGTCAAGCAGCGCCTACGGCTCGCGTCCGTCTCACCGCGGCTTCTTGATCTCTATGCGGAAGACGAGATGACGCTGGAGCAGATCATGGCCTTCTCGATCACCAACGACCATGTTCGCCAGGAGCAGGTCTGGGATACGGTCTCACGCTCGCATAGCCGAGAGCCGTATTACATCCGCCGACTGCTGACTGAAACCGCAATCCGCGCCAGCGACCGCCGCGCCGTCTATGTCGGCATAGAAGCCTACGAGGCTGCGGGCGGCATCACCATGCGCGATCTGTTTGAGCAGGATCACGGCGGATGGCTGCAGGATCCGGCGTTGCTTGAGCAGCTTGTCATGGAAAAGCTCAAGGCTGACGCCGAGGCGATCCACGTGAGCGAAGGCTGGAAATGGGCCGAAGTGGCTTTCGATTTCCCCTACGGCCACACGTCTGGTCTGCGTCGCTTCTACGGCGAGCAGACCGAGATGACCGAGGCGGAACTGGCCCGCTATGACGCCACTCGTGCTGAATACGACAAGCTCGACGCAGAATATGCGGAGGCGAACGAGTACTCGGAAGCGACCGAACAGAAGCTGGAGGAGCTTGGCAGCGAGCTCGACCGGCTCAACGACCGTCCTTACGTGTTTGATCCGAAGGAGATGGCCCGCGGCGGCGTCTTCATCTCGCTTGGCGCCAGTGGCGAGCTCAAGATCGAGCGAGGCTTCGTGCGGCCCGAGGATGAACCGAAGCATGAGACCGATCCCTCCGCTGATGCCGGCGATGGTGCCGATCATGGCAGTGATCTTCCGGTACCCGGGGCCGCTGGCGGCGAGGACACCCACCCCGACGACGAGGACGAAACGATCAAGCCGCTTCCAGACCGTCTGGTTCTCGATCTCACGGCAGCCCGGACGATCGCTTTGCGCAATGCGCTCGCGAACAACCCGGTCATCGCCTTTGTCGCCGTCCTGCACGCGTTCGTCCTGAAGACCTTCTACGTCTACGGCTCGGATTCAAGCCTGGAGGTGACGCTGCAAAGCGCTCGCTTCAGCCAGACGCCCGGCCTCGGCGATACGGTCTGGGCGAAGGAGATCGATCAACGACATGAGGCCTGGGGCCAGGATCTCCCCAAGGATCCCAATGATCTCTGGGATTTCCTGATCAAGCTCGACGAGGTCAGCCGGCAGGCGCTGTTTGCCCATTGCGCATCGCTTTCGGTCAACGCGGTGATCGAACCCTGGAACAAGCGCACCCGGGCGATCGCCCACGCCGAGCAGCTTGCCCGCTCGATCGGCCTCGACATGGTGGAAGCCGGCTGGGTGCCGACCGCCGATAACTATCTCGGCCGCGTCACCAAGGCGCGCATCCTGCAGGCCGTTCGAGAAGCCAAGGGTGACCAGGCGGCAGAGCTCATCGGGCATCTGAAGAAAGTCGACATGGCTCGCGAGGCCGAACGGCTGATCACAGGCTGCGGCTGGTTGCCTGAACCGCTTCGCATGACGAGCGACGAGGGCATCAGCGAAAGCGGCGCTGTCGGCGATGATGCCGTCGTATCCGATGAGGGCGAGACTGTGTCCGAAGCCTCGGACCTGCCGGCCTTCCTGCTCGATGAACCATCAAGATCGAGCGATGACACCGGCGATACCGAGAGTGGGATCGACGGCGAGCAGCTCGCTGCCGCCGAATAGGTTCACAAGCATCACATCAGCCTGACCCGATCGCCTTTGCGGTCGGGTCTTCTTTGCAAACAGCCCGGCCACAGTGCCGGGTTTTCCCGTTTCAGGAGGCACCTATGCCCGACTTCACCATCGAGACCACCTATCTCCTGCCGGTATTCCGGCATCGCACCTACGCGGTCGACACATTGGATGCGGCGTGCCGAGCTGCCATCGACGACGATAGTTGGGATATCGCCGAGAAGGACTTCGATTCCTCCGGTCCAGTTCATGTCACCTGCATTTGGGCCGGTGCACATTCGGCCTACGCGGGACCGCCGCTCCAGATCCCCCAGCAATTCGAAAAACCTGTCCAGCGCCGGGCGCGTCATTTCGAGATCCTGCTCGGACTGTTGAAGATGTTGTTCGACGACATCAGTGCGACCCGCCCCCCGTCGCCCGATTGGCTCGCCCGAGCTGCCTGGGCGATCGCGCGAGGAGAGGCCATTCTCGCGAGCGACCCGGATCCTGAAGAGCCCGTTGACGCACCTAAGCCTTCGCACGTCCTAGTTGGACTGGGGGAGGGTGGCGTGCGCGACGCAATCGCGGCAGTGCTCGAGGTGGACCCGAGTTTTAGGGGTCTAACACCCGAGGCAGTGACCGACGACGAGGTCCATGCCGCGTGCGTTTCCATCGCCACCACGATGGATTTTTCCGACGTGCTCGTAAGCGCCGAATTCCAGGCAGCGCTCTCGGCGATCCGGTCGGCGCACCACCGGCTGGCTCCCGATTGATCCATCTTCCCAACCTCGCCCGGCCATCGCGCCGGGTTTCCGCTTTTAAGGAGACAGCTTATGACCAATCTCACCTCCGACAGCCCGTCCGCCCGTTCCGCATTCAAAGTCGATATCTCGCGCGGGGAGCGGATCGGCCGCGTTTCGTCCGAATGGTTCTCGCGACGCGACGATGAACGCTTCCTGTCGTTGACCGATCTCTACGACACCGTACGGTCCCGAGCCGAGCGCGCCCATGCCCGCACCATCGAAAGTGCTGCGATCCGGGTCGAAGCAACGCGCGACAACGCGGAACGGCTTGAGCTTCTTGTTCCAGGTCAGCGCCAACCGATCGCACCGACCCACTGGAGCTATGGCCAGCTTTGCAGCCTCGTTGGCGCACCCGCCACCTATATGCGGCAACTGCCGGCGCCGCTTGCGGCGATCAACCTGCAGCATGGCCTGCTCAATCACCGCGCCGAGATGGTAAAGACGCTCGAGATGGACGATGGCCGGCTCGAACTGCGTGCTGTCACCGGACCGGAATACGGTCGCATCTGGGATCACGAACTGGTCTCAGCGGTTATGAAGATCGCCGGCAACGGAACCGGCGACACAATGTGGAAAGTGCCGGGCGTTCTCGACTGGGCGACGATGACCCACAATCCTTTCGTCGATATCACCAAGGATACGACGACGCTCTACGCCAGCGATCGCGACGTTTTCCTGTTCCTGGTCGATGACACCCATCCGATCGAAGCCGGACGTCTGCCGAACGGCGAGCCCGACCTCTATTTCCGCGGCTTCTATGCCTGGAATTCGGAGGTTGGATCGAAGACGCTTGGCATCGCTTCCTTCTATCTCCGCGCCGTCTGCGCCAATCGCAACCTGTGGGGTACGGAAAATTTCGAGGAAATCACCATCCGCCATTCGAAATTTGCTGCCCAGCGATTTGCGCATGAGGCAGCGCCTGCGCTGACCAGCTTCGCCAATTCGTCGCCGGCGCCATTCATCGCCGGAATCAAAGCGGCACGGGAGCGGATCGTCGCGCGTAAGGATGACGACCGCGAGACCTTCCTCCGCCGGTGCGGCTTCTCGAAAAGCGAGACCGGCAAGGTGATCGAGATGGTGCTGTCGGAGGAGGGGAGGCCGCCGGAATCGATCTTCGATTTCGTGCAGGGCATCACCGCGCTGGCGCGCACCAAGAACAATCAGGACACGCGTCTCGAACTCGAAGGCAAAGCGAAGAGGCTGCTCGAAAGCGCTGCCTGACCATGTTCATGCGCGCCGAGCTCAGACTCGGCCGCGTCTGCAAACCCCATCGTCGTTATCCCAAAGCCCGGTCGAGCGCCGGGCCTAACTTTGTCTGGAGTACCCAATGGCTATCCCCGATCATGCCCGCACAAACTTCGACATGCTGCTGTGCGCCGCAGCCGATGGCAATCTTGCTCTCATGGAATGCCTCGATGCCGCCACATACGAGCCGCGTTACGTGCTCTGCGCCGTCGGCCGCAGTGACGGCGAATACGTCTTCACGCCATTCGGCCATCTCGCCGATGGCAATCCGTATGACGCCTATCTGCCGCCCGATCCCGACAATCCAACCGGCTTCATTGCGAGCCCGGCAACCTAAGCACTGATGATCGCCGACAGTTTTAGCAGGCGATCCCCGATCCCTCCCTGGCTACCCAGATTTCGCTCCTCCAAATCTTCGGCAGGACGCTGGGCTCCTTTGTTCTTTCCTCTCTCTTGGAGCATCCTTCGATGAACATCATCTCGCATCCTCAGACGATTTCCACCACTTCACGGTCTCACGTCGGAAGCAGCGCTGAAGGCCTTATGGACGCTGCTGCCCAAGTCATGTCTATTTTGGAACGGGGCAAAACTGTCACCACCGCTGACTTGCGGCAAATCATGACGGGGGTTTTCGGCGGCAGCGACGTCGAGGGCCTCTGGCTCTGGAAAGACGCCTATGAAGCGACCGAAATCGCACAGGTCCTGTTTCTGCGCAAATTCCGGGCGGTCGTATCCCGAACCCAATCGACGCTCGCGATGCTGGCGAAGGTGGCAAACCTTGTGCCTATCCATAGCCGACGCTCCGAGGAGAGCCAGGCCCTGCAGCAATTCTCGACTCCGATCCCTCTTGCCTACGTCGCATCTCGTGCTGCCGGCATCACGGCCGCAGACATGGTTTTCGAACCGTCGGCTGGAACCGGCCTCATGGCGATCTTTGCGGAACTCGCAGGCTCCCGCTTGGCGCTCAACGAATATGCTGTGGTCCGGTACTCGCTGCTACAGCGGCTTTTCCCCGGCGTTCTGGTATCGCAGCACGATGCCGCGCATATCGACGACTACTTCGATCGTTCCATTCGCCCAACCGTGGTGCTGATGAACCCGCCTTTCTCGGCCGGGGTTCATGTCGAAGGTCGCGTCGCCGACGCCGCCTGGCGGCATCTGACCTCCGCATTCGCTCGTCTGGCCCCCGGCGGCCGGTTGGTCGCGATCACTGGCGCGAGCCTTTCTCCTGACAATCCGGGATGGCGTGACAACTTTGTTCGGCTGCAGGGGCAGGGCACGGTGCTGTTCACTACGGCGATCGACGGCAGAATCTACGCCCGTCAGGGCACGACGATGAAAACGCGCCTGATCGTGATCGACAAGATCCCGGCGCGCGATCCGTCGAAGCTGGTGAGGGCGAGTGGCACAGCGCGCGATCTGGAAACTCTGCTCGCCTGGATCACCGGTCTTCCACCCCGCGCGCCCGCGTCGGCGCCGAACTCCACCGGTGCGCTCTCCAACGGTATCCTGCACGCGGACACGACGCCTCCAGCAGCGGTCGCCACACCGTCGCATCGCCCTGCGGTCGGAGGACAGGCGCGGCCTGCAGCAACGGTCCGTTCGACACCTGTTGATGATGAGATTATCGAACTCTCCTATGAGCTGCGAGACGCTCAGCCGAAGGATGACGCCGCCGCCGATGGCATCTACGAGACCTACCGGCTGCAATCGATCCATATCCCCGACGCAAAACCACATCCCGACACGCTGGTCGAATCCGTTGCGATGGCCTCGGTGGTACCGCCGAAGACAAGCTATCGTCCTCACCTGCCAAAGCGCATCGTCACCAGCGGCGATCTTTCCGACGCCCAGCTCGAGAGCGTCATCTATGCCGGAGAAGCTCATTCCGGTTATCTCGCCGGCCACTGGAGCGTCGATGCCTCCTTCGACAATCTCAAGGCCGTTGTTCCCGACACTGAGAAGGCCGTTCGTTTTCGTCGCGGCTGGTTCCTTGGCGACGGAACAGGCGCCGGCAAGGGCCGTCAGGCCGCCGGCATCATTCTTGATAACTGGCTGAAGGGTCGCCGTCGCCACGTCTGGATCTCAAAATCCGACAAGCTGATCGAGGACGCTCAGCGTGACTGGAGCGCACTCGGGCAGGAAAAGCTGCTGGTGACGCCGCTGTCTCGTTTCCGGCAGGGCAAGCCGATCAAGCTGGAGGAAGGTATCCTCTTCACCACCTTTGCGACGCTGCGCAGCGATGAGCGTGAGGGCACGCGGTCACGGGTTCAGCAGATCGTCGACTGGCTCGGCGCCGATTTCGATGGTGTGATCATCTTCGACGAAGGCCATGCCATGGCCAACGCCGCCGGCGGCAAGACCGAGCGCGGCGACAAAGCGGCATCGCAACAGGGCAGGGCCGGTCTTCGCCTGCAGCGCGCGGTCCCGGACGCCCGCGTCGTCTACGTCTCGGCAACCGGCGCAACAGACGTCGAATCCCTTGCTTATGCCGAACGGCTCGGTCTGTGGGGCAGCAGCGACTTTCCTTTCCCGAGCCGCTCCGAGTTCATTACCGCTATCGAGGACGGCGGTGTCGCTGCTATGGAGGTTCTCGCAAGAGACCTGAAGGCCATGGGCCTCTATGTATCGCGGTCGCTCTCCTTCGAGGGCGTCGAATACGAGATCCTTGAGCACGAGCTCAGCGAGGAACAGATCCGCATCTACGATTCCTATGCCGAGGCGTTCCAGGTCATCCACACTCACCTCGATGCCGCCATGGAGGCCTCGGGCATCACTGGGAAATCGGGCACGCTGAACAAAAATGCCAAGGCCGCCGCGCGTTCGGCCTTCGAAAGCTCGAAGCAGCGTTTCTTCAACCACCTTCTGACCTCGATGAAGACGCCGGCCCTTCTCAAGGCGACCGCTGCAGATCTGCAGGATGGGCATGCCGCCATCGTCCAGATCGTCTCCACGGGGGCAGCGCTGACCGAGCGCCGGCTGGCACAGATCCCGACGGAGGAATGGGGCGATCTGCAGGTGGACGTGACGCCGCGGGAATACGTGATCGACTACCTGATGCACTCCTTCCCGGTGCAGCTCTTCGAAGAATTCTCCGACGCTGACGGCAATCTCGGCTCCCGGCCGGTTCATGACGCGGACGGCAACCCTGTCATCTGCCGGGAGGCCGAACGGCGTCGCGACGAGCTGGTCGAAACACTGGGCAGCCTGCCGGCGATCCCGACCGCGCTCGACCAGATCGTCCAGCACTTCGGAACGAGCCAGGTGGCCGAGATCACCGGTCGCACTCGCCGCATCGTCCGCCGCGAGGACAACAGCTCCATCGCACGCTATGTCGTGCAGAGCCGGCCGGGCAGCGCCAATCTCGACGAGGCCCGCGCCTTCATGGACGATGAGAAAAGCATTCTCGTCTTCAGCGACGCCGGCGGGACCGGGAGATCCTATCATGCGGATCTCGCCACCCGGAACCAGCGCCTGAGGCTCCACAATCTCCTAGAGGCAGGCTGGCGTGCCGACGTGGCGATCCAGGGGCTCGGGCGCAGCCATCGCACCAACCAGAAACAGGCACCGAGGTTTCGGATGATCGCCACCAATGTCAAGGCGGAGAGGCGCTTCCTCTCCACCATCGCCCGACGTCTCGACACGCTTGGCGCCATCACCCGTGGTCAACGCCAGACGGGCGGGCAGGGCATGTTCCGCAGCGAGGACAATCTCGAATCCCAATATGCCCGCGACGCGCTGCGGCAATTCTATGGACTACTTCATGCCGGCATGGTCGAAGGCTGCTCGCTGGAAACATTCGAAAGCATCACCGGCTTGTCGCTGGCATCAGAGGAGGGCGGGTTGAAGGACGAGCTCCCGTCTATCCAGACCTTCCTCAACCGCATGCTGGCGTTAACGATCGCCATGCAGAACGTGCTGTTCGAGGCCTTCGAGCAGCTTCTCGCCGCCCGCGTCGAAGGGGCGATTGCCACCGGCGTCTATGACAGGGGCCTGGAGACGATTACCGCCGATAGCATGACGGTCACCGACCGCCAGCTGATCTATACGCATCCGGTCACTGGTGCCCAGTCGCACCTCCTGACCATCGAGCGCAGGGATCGCAACGCACCGATGCAGCTCCACGATGTACAGGCGCTCGTGCGGCAGGACCGGCGCGCGAAGCTGATGATCAACGGCAAGTCGGGCCGGCCGGCGGTGATGGTGCCGAGCCGCTCGATCATGCTGGACGACGGCTCCGTTCAGCCGCGCGTGTCGCTGATCCGGCCGATGGACGAGCTGCGCTTCGAAGTCCGGCAGCTCGAAGAGACGAATTGGCAGGAAACTGACGAACAGCTCTTCGCAGTTGCCTGGGATGCTGAGGTGGCTGCCGTGCCGGAATTCTCGACGTCGACGATGCACATCGTCAGCGGATTGTTGCTGCCGATCTGGAAATTGCTGCCGCAGGACTTTTGCCGGGTGCGGCGACTGCAGACCGATGATGGCGAACGGATTGTTGGCCGTTTCATTGCCCCGGATCGGCTCGCCGGCCTTTGCCGCAACTTCGGGATCGATCAGAAGGTAGTGCGGAGCGCCGACC
The DNA here is from genome assembly GCF_018873185.1 of Rhizobium sp. X9. Lineage (NCBI taxonomy): Bacteria > Pseudomonadati > Pseudomonadota > Alphaproteobacteria > Hyphomicrobiales > Rhizobiaceae > Rhizobium > Rhizobium sp. X9. The sequence continues at coordinate 31,738 of NZ_CP071313.1, forward strand.
AGGCCTGGGCATCGCTGGTCGATGGATCCTCGATCGTCGGCCTTGCGGGTGACATGACGCTCCGTCGCGTCCGCGTGATGAACGAGTACCGCATCGAACTGACCGGCTTCACGGACGGCATGCGCGACTGGCTGCGATCGATCGGCCTATTCTCCGAGATGATCAATTGGAAGCTGCGCTTCTTCGTGCCGATGACAGATGAGGGTGCGGTCATCCTCTCGAAGCTGATGCAGCGCCATCGCCTCATCGATGTCGCGCGCCGGACGTGATGGAGGTCTGCCCATGCTCTCCGCCTCCGATCTGGCGGGCCGTCTCGCGCAAGACGCGGAGGCCGTCTGCCGCCACTATCTCTCCGCCGGCCGCCGGGCCGGCAATTACTGGCTCGTCGGCGATGTCGGCAACAATAAGGGCCGGTCGCTCTACGTGCGTCTGGTTGGTCCTCGCGCCGGTCGATGGACGGACGCTGCGACCGGCCAGTTCGGCGATCTGCTCGATCTCGTCCGCGAGACCTGCGGTCTTGTCGATTTCCGGGACGTCGCCGAGGAGGCGCGTCACTTCCTCAGCTTGCCTCGGCCCGAACCCTTGTTGTCCCGCTGGGGCAACGCCAGCGATACTCTTCCGGTCGACAGGCCAGCAGCGGAGCGGGCACGCCGTCTGTTTCGGATGACGCAACCTCTGGCGGGCACACTTGCCGACGCCTATCTACGTGAGCGCGGCATTTTGCGGGCATCGATCCATGCGGCGCTTCGTTTCCATCCATCCTGCTACTATCGCGATCTCGCCACCGGTCAGACGAGCAGCTATCCGGCGCTGATCGCAGCCGTGACCGACGCCGCCGGCGCGATCACCGGACTGCATCGCACCTGGCTGGATCCGAATGGCGACGGCAAGGCCAAGGTGGACGATCCCCGCCGCGCGCTCGGCGGATTGCTCGATAATGGCGTCCGCTTCTGCTTTCCGGTGAATGCACCTACCCCGGTCCTGGCGGCGGGAGAAGGCGTCGAAACCATGCTGTCGCTTTCGCATGTGATGCCCGGCATGCCGATGGTGGCGGCGCTCACGGCCAACCACCTCGCGGCCTTCAACTTCCCGTCCGGATGCCGGCGCATCTACATCGCCGCCGACGCGGATGCCGCCGGCCGACATGGGATAGAGGGATTGAGCCGCAGGGCACAGGAATGCGGTGTCCTGCCGCTGGTCCTGTCGCCCAAGCTCGGCGACTTCAACGAGGATCTGCGCCGGCTGGGCCCGGACGGACTGACCGCCGACCTGCGGTCGCAACTCACCCCGGAAGAGGCGATGGCCTTTCTGCCCTAGTGAGCCTGGCCGGAAGTCGAAAGGGGCTGCGCGCGAGCGGCGTGGGCGAGAGGACGGTCCGTGGTGCCAACTCCCCATGTGGATGCGCGCCCGCGGCCCTGCCGAGAGGCGACCCTTACCACGCGGGCCTCGGGCCTTCAGCGGGTCGGTCGGGTTTCTTCCCCTGCCGGTCCGCAGGCGCGGACCGCCATTCCTCGCGGAGCAACAAACCCTTCCTCCGCCGCCCGGCGCTGCGCTGGGCCGCTGCGCTTCGCTTGCGGTTCCGGCCTCGGCCCGCGTGACCAGGTTCGCCGTCAGGCCGCGAGAGGCGCGGCCCACCAAACGGAGACCACCATGGACCTGTTCCTTCCCCCCGACGAGAGCATCGAACCCCACCACGCGTCTTCCCCGACCGACCGCTTCATCTACGAGATGCAGGTCTTCGGCTATCGCCCATTCCAGGACGAACCCGATCCGCGGCCATTGCCGGAAGAACCGCAGGTCCAGTCTTCGATCACAGCGATTTTCGACGCCTTCGCAGAAATGCTCGGCGACACCCGGCTGGAGCCTGATCTCGAAGACCTGTTCTGGTCGATCCCCAATCTCTTCCATCGCGCCGGCGAGCGCATCCAGCGCGAGCTTGACCGCAACGAGGAAGCGCAGCGCACCGGCCAGCGCGAGCAGGACGGCTCGGAGGTGAAGAGCGTTGAACTCGAGCGCCTCGTCGCCGAAGGGATCACGCTGCTGGAGCGCCGCAACGCCTTCGAGTTCATGCGCGACTACGCAGCCGACCTGTTCGAGGCGCAGACCGGTTCGTCCTGGCGGCCGCGCACCGGCTCTAAGGTCAACCACGCCAACATGACGGCGGCGATGATCGATAGCCGGGACTTCCTCTCCGCCCGTCGCCGCGCCGAGACCGAGGTGCTGATCCCGGCCGGCACCAAGATCGCCTTCTCCGGTGGCATGGACTACAATGATCATGAGCGGATCTGGGCCAAGCTTGATCTGGCCCATGCCAAGCATGCCGACATGGTGCTGCTGCACGGCGGCTCGCCGAAGGGTGCTGAACGGATCGCCGCCTGCTGGGCGGAGGCGCGCCGGGTGACGCAGATCACCTTCAAGCCCAACTGGACCAAGCACGCCAAAGCCGCCCCATTCCGTCGCAATGACGAGATGCTCTCGGTCATGCCCGCCGGATTGATCGTCTTTCCCGGAAACGGCATCACCGGCAATCTTGCCGACAAGGCGCGTCGCCTCGGCATACCGGTCTGGCAGGCTTCAGGAGACGGTGCGTGAGCGCCGTTTTCCTCAAAAAATGGAAAAGATGGAAAACATGGGAAAAATGGGTTATATGGAAAAATCTACTGGAGACCATAGCCATGAAGCAGTTCACGACAGGCGATTTGAATAAACAGATTGGCGATATTACCGATGCGGCAAGCCGCGAGCCGGTTATGCTCACCCGCCACAAGAAGCCTCGCTTTGTGCTGATGAGCTACGAGCACTATGAGCGCATGCGGACTGGTGGCGATCCGCACCGTGCTTATACCGTATCGGAGATGCCCGCCGAGCATGCAGAACTGTTCGACGAGGCGCTCGATCGGCTGGCGCGTGGCGAAGGCTACGACGATGAGCCATGAATTCCGCCCCGGCGAGGTCATCTCCTATCCCTACCTCTGGGCCTGGCAGCATCAGCGCGGCGAAACCGAGGGCCGAAAGCAGCGCCCCGTCTGCGTCGTCATTGCCATCCGAAGCGCCTCCGACGGCAACACGCACCTGGCGCTTCTCGCCATCACCACCCAACCGCCGCTAACGGGCCGGATCGCTCTGGAGATCCCGGACATCGAGCGCAAGCGCGCGGGCTTAAGCGATCTGAAGCAGTGCTGGATCATGGTCGACGAATACAATTACGATATCGTCGAACGCTCCTGGTACATCGAGCCCGATCAGGACTTCCTGGGCCGCTTCAGCAAATCCTTCATGGTGAAGATCGCCAGACTGTTTGCCGAGGCGCGCGGCCGATCCGGCCGGGTCAATCGCCTCGATTGAGATTTGTCGCTGCTTCATTCCGCTCTTCCCTTCTTGTCCCCCGCCGCCCTCCTGAATGCGCCTCCGCTATAGCGGATCTTCGGCGCGATCTAATCGATGCGGCCACGATTGCGTAACTGGCAGGCCAGCCGCGCGCCGTTCACGATCGATCTCGATGCCTCACCGTCGCGGCACTTCCGAGCGACATCAGCTGAAATCACGTCTGTCACGCGGTCCCGCTCCGCAGAACTGCAGTTGTGTCAGGAGAGGCCGACAATTCGGGTGTCCCGCCACCGACGCAATCTCTGATGAAGAGGATGGAATAGAAGGTGCTGATCTCTCGCATCGCGATGGTTGACGGCCACCGTCCGTTGACCTGAACATCACCGTCGCGTGTCGCGAGCGCGGGACTTGGCAGGTCCGCAGAGGGCAGCCACGGCGAGGTCTCCTGCCGACGTCGCAATCAAGGACCATTCCCGTTCTTTATGTCGCCTTTCTAAGGGACCGGCCGCGATCAGCGTCAACCCCGCTAGGGGGTTCCCCTTCGCTACGCTGCGGTGACGCCTGCGGCGCAGCCCCTTCTTCGGGCGCCATCGGGAATGGTCCCGATGCAACGAAGGAGACAATTCTATGGCTACCACGATCGCAACCCTCACCGAAAAGACCGACGGCACTCTCGAAGGCGTCTTCGCTACCATCCGGGTCAACGCCCCCATCGCCCTCGTCCCGAACGCCAGCAAGGCGAGCGAAGAAGCCCCTGATTACCGCATCATCCACCGCAAGACCGGCTTTGAGATCGGCGCAGGCTGGAACCGCATCTCCCGCCAGACAGGCGAGGAGTACATCTCCACGAAGATCGAAGCGCCCGAGATCGGCGTGATCTTCGGTAACGTCGCCCCGGCGCCCGGCGGCGAACCCGGCAAGAAGGTCATCCTCTGGAACAGCCCGGCCTGAACCAGACCGCCGGCCCCGAAATCGGGGCCGGCGTCCCCATTCCAAAGGAGGCCGCCATGAGCCGCTACATAATCACCGTCAACAGAATCGAAGCCCGCCACGCTGACCCGGATGCCATTATCGGCTACGACAGTCCGCTTCAGACGTTCTTCCTCCAGGCTTTCCCGGACGCCGATGGCGAGGATCTTGAACTCTGGCTCGGCACTGGCTTAAGGGAGTTCGAAACACTGTCGCAACTACGGGCCGCAGCAATCGAACGCGGCTTCGACTTCATATCCTTGGCATCCGGTGTTCTTCACAAGCTGCTGGACGACCATGCCCGCGAAGCGCTTCACGCGGTGAGCGACACGATCATCCAGGATCTTCTTGAGCGGACATCCGCCCGCTGACGCAAACCCAAAACGAAAATAGCCCGGCACGGCGCCGGGCTATTTTTTTGCTTGGCTAGCAAGATTACTTGTTCAGCGCATCCTTCAATGCCTTGGCCGGCGTAAACGCCAGCTTTTTCGCCGCGGCAACCTTGATCGTCGCACCGGTCGCAGGGTTGCGCGCTTCGCGCTCTGGCGTTTCTTTAACTTTGAACTTGCCGAAGCCGGGGAGGGAGGTCTCGCTGCCGGCCACCGCCGCCGCGGTGATCGAGGCGATCACCGCCTCAACAATGGCTTTTCCCTGAACCTTGGTAAGGCCATGCTCGCCTGCAATCTTGTCGGCGATTTCGTTGGTCGTGGTCATTTTCTTCTCCGCATCGTGTCAGACGCAGAATCCCTGCCATTCCCGAACGGAACTGTCATCGACACGCTGCGGCAAATGGCGCGGAAAGCCCGGGATCTCCACAGTTATTCACGTGGTCACATGCCAGATAACCCGAAGACGGGCATTGAGCCCGCCTCCGGTTTCGGGTGCCATACGGAGAGGGATGTCTGCTCAGTCCGTCCGAGGGTGTCATGGGTACATGACGGCCTCAAGGACGAGCGGTGCCCCCAATTTTGCCTCCGCTCCGGTTCCCTGCGCTCCGCAAAATCGGCACCCCCACTCGCCGCCGCTGGCGGTCGCGTTCCGCGATCCCTGACCCCGGCACGCACCCATGAGCGCGCGCGTCGTCTTTCACAAACGTCAAGGAGACGACGATGCTTCTGGAACAACATATTGAAGAGCTGCGGGCCGAATTGCGAAATGCCGTGTACCCCGGCGAACGACGCGAGATCGAGGTCGAGCTGGAACTCGCCTGCGCCGAGTTGGCGGTAATCATGGCCGAACAGGAGGGCGCAATCGACGCCGAGCCGCCCTTCTGAGGCGGCTATCCCCATGGCGCCTAGCCGGACACGCCGGATCGACCTGCGTTTGACGCCCGAGGCTTCACTTCGCCATCGGCATGGGGTCGCATCCGCCTCCACGGCACTGTTTCGCTATCGGTCACTCGATGCATCTTGCCGGATATGCGGTTTCGGCCTGTATCCGCGCGCCCGTCTCTTTCGCAGAAGCTGAAGGAAGAGCCTGACCGCCTCTTCCTCCCGCGCGAAATGATGCTCCCGCCTTTGGCCGGTGGCCCCGATCCGGCCCCATCGACGGATGAGACAGGCCTCGCCAAACAGGTTGGGCTCGATCGACATGGCATAATAGCGGGCCATGTTTTTCTTGGCATCGATGCGTTCGACGTAAAGCTGGTAGTGTTGCGCAATCATGAAACGGAGAATCGGGTAAGGCCGACTTGGCGTCCAACGACATATTTGAATCGGTCGGTCTCGATTGATTCATGGTGATGATGGGTTCGGCGGATGATCCGGGCGAGCCGCCTGCGGCGGACGGTGCTATTCGCCGTCGCTCACGGAGCCCGCAAACGGTCTCGCCCATTCGGGTCACGCCCCTCTCGCGGTTGCCGCACTGGCGGCGCAAGATTTCGGCGACCATCGTCGAAGAAGGGTTGCATAGCCGGCTGGACGCCGGGTGCGGGCGCGGCGCCCGAAGCGCCGTGGTCTATCTCTCTCTGTGACGTCCCATTGTGCACCCGCCACTCCGGCGTCAAGGACTACGCGGCCCCTCCAATTTTCAGCCGCCGTCCCTTCGGGCCATCGCCAGAAAATCGGTTTCTCTATTCGGCCGTTGATTTCAAGCACCTTTTTTCTGGGCGCAGCTGCTCCTGTCTCCCACGTAGCTTGGCGACTTCGACCGCAGGCCCTTGCTTCTCTTCGAGATCGGCACGGTGACCCTCTCATGATGGATTTAGGAACAAGATGGAACTATCTCCTTTCGCGTCCTGGCATCCAGTTCGGTGCCGGCACTACCGATTTTCCGTTCTCATCTCATCCTTCGTCCTGCGGACGATTTCACTCCGCGCTACGCGGAATTCCGATTTATTGTGTTGATGCTCTCAAACGATGGTTCAGATCACTGCAGTCCGCTCCTCTTTGGCCCAACGGAAGTCAGTCTGGTCCTGCCACATGCGGTGCATGATCACAGCGAGGCGCCGAGCGATGGCGACAAACGCTTTGTTGACACCTCTGCTTTTGGCGATCCTCATGCCCCATGCTCTCAGCCATGACCATTTCTGACCTCTGGTCAGAAGCGTGACGGCCGCTTCGTATAGAAGCGTTCGCACCATGGTATCGCCGCTGCACGATACCTTGCCAACCCGGCTTTTCTCTCCCGATTGATGAGATGCCGGTGTCAGCCCGACGAACGCGCCAACCGCCTTTGAGTTCTGAAAGCGGGCAGGAACATCGATGGTGCTTCGATATGCGAGCGCGACGACAGCTCCCACGCCCGGCACCGTCATAAGCCTGCGGCAGATACCATCGTTCTTCGCGATCGCCAGAAGCCGACGATGAAGAATGTTGAACTGCGAGCGGATCTCTCGCCTGGCTGTCAGCAGCGGCTCCACAATGGCGAGCAGCTCGTCGTCACCGTCGATCAGCTCGCGTATGCGCTGCTCGAAGTTCAACGTGCTTACGATGCCAACCTTGAGGCCAAAGTTTCGGAGAATTCCCCTCAGGTCATTCTCGATGTCCATGGCCTTGGACTGAAGCATCTTCCGGGCTCTGAGCAGGGCACGCTGCTTCTGGCTTGTGATCGTTTTCACATGTACGGGCCGAAAGATGTTGACGCGCATCATCTGGGCGATGCCGCGGGCGTCATTCCGATCGGTCTTGTTGATCTGCGCTGTCAGGAAGGCGCGCGTGTGCCGCGCCTCGATGCAGAAAACAGGAAGATTGGCTTCAGCAAGTGCACTGTAGAGCCACTGAGACAAGGGGCCAGCTTCCAGCCCAACGCGTTTATACTGATAACTGCTCTCCGTCAGAACACGAAGAAGATCTTCGGGGTGACTGTGCACCTTTGTCTCCCGAACGATCCTGCCGTCCGCATCCACGATGCAAACGGATGTCTCTTTCACGGAAATATCGAGGCCAGCAAAATACTGCATGTGCATATCGTCTCCTGAGATGGGTGAGTGGGCGTTGCACCGTGCAGCGTAGCCGCTGGCTGGGCAGGCCGAATACCCCATCTCCCCCGCTTGCCGCCTCCGGCGGCCGCGTTCCGCGATCCCTGACCCCTCGCGGCTATCGTGCGGACTCCTTCCGTCAGAAAACGAAAGGAGACTTCCTATGACACAGCGCAAGATCAAATACATCGATGGTGGAAGCCCGGAATACTGGCGGCAGCGCACCGAGGGGTTCCGTCTCATCCGCGAGGCAGAACGGGCACTGATCCGTGTCAAAAACGCGCCGCAATACATTGCCGGCAGCTGGGACGAAGACTATGGCGACTATGAGCCGGTCGAAAATCTCGGCCCCTATGACGATATGGATGAGGCAATCCGAGCCATCGAAGCCAATGAGACGGCCGTCGACATCCTCGTTGCCCAGCGCCGGACCCATTTCGGCGACTGGCCTGTCGCCGCCGTGATCCGCGAACTGGGGACCGACTGATATGAAGACGAGAGGCGGCACGGTCGCCTCTCGTCTTTTCCGCGTGGTCCTGACCGCTTGCCGGCATCGAGCCTGCGCGCGGTCTTGAGGGGCGAGACTTGCCGCCTCTCCCCTCAAACTCCCCTCTCCCTGCGGTGCGGGGCAGGCCCCGCCCGGCCTCCCGGGCCGGTAAACGGACGCTGCCGCGACTTCCCCAAACAATACGGAGAGGAGGATCGTCCTGCGCTGCGCCCTCATGCTTCGGGCATCCGCTCCAGACGATCCTCCTCTCCTGCGGTGCGTTCGCCGCCCAGTCGTTCGCATGTCATCGATGTCCGCTCCCTGCGGTCACGGGCATCCCGACTGCTCCCGACGGCGGCTCACTTCAGCATCTCTCACCACCATGTCCGGCCCACGCGCTATTCCTCCTCCGCGGATCACAGGCGATACACCTGTGATCGCTGTTGCATCGTCTGACGACTCGCAACAGCATTGGCGGGTCGGGCACGTGGGCTGGACATGGTGGTGAGAGATGGCAGGATAGGCTATTGGTATACCAATAGCCGTTTCGCCCGAGGGGCGATGGTCGCCTGGGCGACCGGGCATCTCCGTGATCTGCAATTTTTGCCAGAGTTGGGCAAAAACGACGGGCGCGAGCGATCGATGTACGGCCGGAAGTGAGGAGGGCGGTTCCGCCTGTTTTGAGGGGTTCCCGGAGCCTTCATCCGGCTGAAGATATCCCGTAATTCCGGTGATCGGCGATTGTGCGGTTAAGTGAATAAGCGAATAAGTGGGCGGGTGGTTCAGCGAATCCGCGGCTGAGCGATGGTGTTAATGAGTGCTTCGCCGAGTGAGTGCATCGGCAAATAAGCGAATGAGTGGCTCGGTGCTTGGCTGAATAGGTACATCGGCAGATCGGCAAAGAAGCGTATCGGCGAAATGACACAATGCATATTCACCGAATAGGTAACGCGGTGAACCGGCGGATGCGCGACCAGGCGAATCCGTGATTGGGCAAGTCGGTGAATGAGCGAATCGGTGTTCAGGCCAACCGGAGAATCGGTGAATCAGCGAAGACGCGAAGCGGTGAAACGGTGAAGCGGTGAAGCGGTGAAACACCGGTTGGGCGAAGAGGTGAGTCCGCCAACTGGTTGTTCTGTCATTGTGCAAACCGGCGAATGCTCCAATCGGCAAATAGGTCAATGAGCGAACCGTCGTTTTGATACGACAGGCCCAAACATCCCCGTGGGCACGATCGACAACAACAGATCACAAAATGGGGCTTGCGACCTTGAACGTAGCCGTTGAGCGCGGAACCAATAACGCGGAAAGCGGGCCTGGCGAAACGGTTACCTGGAGCGGCCTCTCCACCTCAGCTCTTCTCGGGGATCTGATCTAAGACTCTGCCCGGTCGTAAGTGCTCCGGCGCGCCTTGATGGTGTCCAGATTGTCGTGGACCCAGAAGTTAAATCCGTCGAGGGCGCGCAAAGCTCCATGGGCGATCTCTGTCAGTTCGTATTCGACACGCGGCGGCACTTCGGGAAAATAGTGACGTACAACAAATCCGTCGCGCTCGAGATTTCGCAGCGTGAGCGTCAGCATGCGCTGGGTGATCTCACCGACCTCTTTTCTCAATGTCGAAAAGCGGAGCCGATGATCTTCCGCGACAGAAAGACGCCAAAGAACTGGCAGAGTCCATTTGTCACTCAGCAGGCTGCAGACCCCGTTTGACGGTATGGGTCTGAAGTGTCTGTCGTTTTCTGATCCGCGCGATGGACCGGCATCGATCTGTATATCCAAGGGTATCGTCCTTGTGCCTGATGCTGAAAAATGTGCCGTCTTCCGGCAGAATTACATTCGTATATATAGATGGCCCTTGTTTTAACGCGAGGGTTTCAAGTGACCAATAGCAAGCACCCCATTCTGGTTTTCGGCGCTACCGGAAGGCAAGGCGGATCTGTCGCCAAAGCCTTGTTGAAGGCGGGATGGCCTGTTCGCGCACTCGTTCCGGACTCCACCAAAGCTGCATCGCTGCAATTGCGGAATTCAGGTGTCGAGCTTGTGCAGGGTTCATTTGAAGAGACCAAAGTAGTCCGCACAGCGATGAAAGACGCTTACGGTGTCTTTAGCGTACTGCCAGCCAGCCTGGCTGCCGAAGACGAAGTCCGTCATGGTATATCGATTGCGGATATCGCTGCTGAAACCGGCGTCAACCATTTTGTTTATTCCTCAGGCGCCAGCGTGGGGAATGAACTGACAGGCGTTCCGCGTTTCGACGCCAAGCCTCGTATCGAAGCCCATATTCGACAGCTCGACATGACTACGACCATCATCCGGCCGATGATTTTCATGGAAATGCTGGTGCGACCTGGCTTCGGTCTGGATGAGGGCCGGCTGGTGTCCCTGATCCGATCCGACCATTCCATTCAGCTTACCGCCGTGGAAGACATCGGCAGGTTTGTCGCTGCCGTGCTTGCCGACAAGTCCCGCTTTGGCGGCGCAACACTTAAGATCGCCAGCGACCGCCTGACCGGGCGCGAGCTTGCGGTCATACTCAGCGAAGCAATTGGTCGTCCGATAGCCTACGAACGGTTTCCGGAAGATGTTCTGGCTGCAAACGCTGATCTCGCCCATATGGCGGAGAGTCTGGAAGACGGGCCGCTCGCCGAGCAGGTCGATCTGGAACTCATGCGCGAAATCAACCCCGACCTGCTGACTTTCAGGTCCTGGCTTGCGCGCAGTGGGCGCAGGTCGCTCGATGCAGCTTTGTCGGTATCAGCCTCGTGAAACTGCGCAAGCCTCAAGAATCGCAATCAAGCATCAACGGGGACAGGCTTGTCAGGTAGCTTGCGACCCTATTGCTGCCATTTTAGGTCGGGTGACCCGTTAGCAACACCGGCCTAGCAGGGCGGCTGTCGATGGGGTCTGCGTTTCCGGTCAATGTTCCAGTCTTCATCGGCGAAACCGCCCTTAGGCTTCGCGGACTTTCTGCGCAAAGCGTTCTACAACGGTGAAGGCCTCCGCGAAACTTGGCCGCGCGCCGTATACCATGTCGCCCATGAGCTTTTCGTAGTGCGCAGCGAATTCAGCATGCGTCGCCATTATCTCGAACGTCTTGAGCGTCTCAGCGCGAGGATCTGACTTGTAGTCCGGATATTTGTCCGCCCGGTCACTTTTTGACTCGGTCACCATGGTATCCAATGCAATCGCAACTGCTGTATCAAGGTCGTACGTACCATCCATGCGTGAAATGTCATAGACATGACGGACCAGCGTATGGTCTAGCGGCTCGTGCCCGGCAAAAGCAAAACCTGCCCGGCGCCCGAGCGCGACGAACTTGTCGGCAGCCGTTTCCACCAGACGAACGCATTTAACATCGTTGGCCTCGGCCGGCCGACCGGTGGCTTCTCCGACGAATGAGGTGACCGAACACAACTCCGGGGCCGTGCAGATCGGAAATGCCGCGATTTCGATCTTGATCTCCGGGCGTAGGACACCCTCGCCCTTGGCGATCGGCTCGTAGGGCAGGTCGTATCGCACATAAGAGCCGTTCTGGAGTACCCGCACGTGGCCCTCGACCGTGAAGCCGGCGTCTTGCAGACGTTTGCTTACCGCACGTCTCATACGCTTGAGGGACCCGCGCTCACCTGCATTTTCCCCTACGATGCGCAAGTCTATGTCTTCTGACATGCGTTCGAGCAGACGATATGCCCGGCCGAGCGCCGTCCCGCCACCGAAAGCCAACGTCAGTCCGTCGACCTCTACGTCGTGGATCGCCGCGAGGGCACGCACGACGAACCAGTCCTTTTCGACGAGGGCCGTCGAGGGCAGGGCGAAGTAGTCCTGCACCTCGAGCAGCGTCTGCAGGTCCGGCTTATCGCTCAACGCGAAGCTCCGTACGGCCGTCGGATAGCCGGCGGCTGAAACGTTTCCCGACCTTGACGGTAAGATTAACCGGGACCTGGGTGGACTGCCCCCTATTATAGGCCTGGGTGCTGTCACCTTGCTCCCAAGGGACCCCGAGTTTGTTCAGGGCCTGGAGGGCAGCACCGTGAAACCCGTTTGAACTGGAGACCATAACCCGCCCCGACAGCCGTGACCGTACGGCCCGGGCATAGACACCATAGCCCAGGCGTATGAGTGCGCCATCCTTTACCAATGCTCTCAGGGCCCGAAGAACCTGATCGTCGCCGCTCAGGTCAGCAAAATCGCGCGGAATGAAGACGTCGGTCTTCTTCGTCCGGCTAACTCTTGTCCTGATCCGTTGCTTCAATGTCTGATCCATGATCGGCTTCCCGTTACAAAAACCCGACACTGAATATATGCAAAAACCCGACACATGGCAACCTTGTCCCATTACGTGATACTCGCTTCTGGAAAAGATGTGCCGAAGAAAACAAACAGGCAAAAGCCAGGGTACTGGCTTCGGACAAGCTTGTCGGCGAGCAACGGGACGTCTGCGATTTTCGATGCGCATCCACGGCTGTTGCAGGCTGAACCACCATAGCATCGGTTGCGATACAACACCGTTCAAAGAACAAAAGTTTCAAGCGGTCACGCTGGCGATTGCTGAACGCTCGAATGATGGGCAAGCGGTCCATTTCCATCACGTCTTGCATCGGGACCACGAGACTGTTGATCCCCGCGCGAAACTCGACCGGCTCCTGATGGAGGTTGGCCTTGAGATCAGTGCCCGGTCCGAAAATGAGCTAACACTTCTCAAATGCACCATACGCTCAGGCGTTCGCCATATCCCAGCTGTCCTCGAGGCTCACCCTTACGTTCGTTCCGGAAATCTCGCAGCGCCTTCATCCGTCTGAATCACATGGGCAACATTTACCCCGGCAACAGGCATCTCGATTCCCCACGGGTATCGCCGTTCCTGGGAACGTTCAAACTGATAGACAGCGACCCTCGGTAGATTTCGCTTGTCATATCGACGAGCGAGATTGAACACGACACTGTTCTGGGCTGCCAGAACCAGATGGACTTGCTCCGGTGGCGTCGCCTTAACCGTTTTTAGCGCGCGGTAAAGACGTGTGTCGCGTGTTTCAGGCTTCAATCGACAAAGCGATTTCCCGCCAGGTGGAGAAGGCGTGAGCACGAAGCTGGCGATGATCGGCGGCGGTCAGGTATTTCCGGTGAAGAAGAAAGAGATTGGCGATCTGCCCGTGAGTTGAGACGAAACGCTGACATTGTCGCGCGGACTTGAAGCACATCATGCGCCGCTCTCGTCGTCGCACTGCAAGATGAGAATTCTCGGCCCGATTATTGAGCCCTTTGTGCGAGCGATGTTCGACGCCCGGCATCAACTGGGATTTTGCGGCGGAATAGGAACGCAGCTTGTCGGTCACCATCACACGCGGTGCGGTACCCTGGTTCTTGAGCAGCTTGCGCATCAGACGCAGGGCAGCCCTCTTGTTCCTTCGGCTTTGCAGCAGGGCGTCAAGAACGTAACCATTCGCATCGACGGCGCGCCACAGCCAGTATTTCTTCCCCTTGATCGTCACCACCATCTCATCGAGTTGCCACTTATCGGCAAAGTGGCCCCGCGAGCGCCGCCGGAGCTGATGAGCAAATCTCAAACCGAACTTCGCCGCCCATTCCGAGACGGTCTGGAATGAGACGCTGATGCCGCGCTCCGCCAACAGATCCTCGACGTCGCGCAGGCTCAGCGGGAACCGAAAATAGAGCCATACGGCATGGGCGATGATCTGAGCAGGAAAGCGGTGACGTCTGAAGTGGGCAAGCGAGGTCTCGGTCATCAAAGCCCGATATCACGTTGGTGCAAACAGGCCGTTAAGGCGACGCCACCGCTGTACCTCCTTCGCAGCCAGGTGACGGTTGACGATGTGGATTACATGAAGGCGATGATACCACACCACTCCATCGCAATCTTGACTTCTGACCGAGCAAAGATTGTGGATCCAAGAGTCCGAAAACTTGCCGACGGCATCATTGAGGCTCAAAAGCGAGAAATTGCTGAGATGAAGGCTCTTATCCAAGAGCTTGAAGGCGGCCCGGGGGCTGCGCCGAACGTCGACTGACCAGTGCCGTTTAGCTGCCCGACGAATAAGCTCCAGGATATAATTGCAGGGTGGCGTCGCCTTAACCGAGTTTGGGATGCGGTAGTCTCTTCGACCTGAACTTCACGCATCAATCGACAAAGCGATTTCCCGCCAGGTCGAGATGGCGTGAGTGCGAAGCTGGCGATGGTCTGCGGCGGTCAAGTCTTTGCGGTGAAGAAGGAAGAGATTGGCGATCTGGCCGTGAGTGGAGACGAAACGCTGACATTGCCGCGCGGACTTGAAGCGCATCATGCGCCGCTCTCGTCGTCGCACAGCAAGATGGGAATTTTCAGCCTGGTTGTTCAATCCCTTGTGCGAGCGATGTTCGACCTTCGGCATCAAATCCGCCTTCGCAGCCGAATAGGAACGCAGCTTGTCGGTCAGCATCACGCGCGGGGCGATACCTTGACCCTTGAGCAGTTTGCGCATCAGACGCAAGGCTGCTGCCTTGTTCCTTCGGCTTTGCAAGAGGGCGTCGAGAACGTAGCCGTTGGCATCGACGGCGCGCCACAGCCAGTATTTCTTTCCCTTGATCGTCACCACCATCTCATCGAGCTGCCACTTGTCGGCAAACTGGCCTCGTGAGCGGCGTCGGAGCTGATTGGCGAACTTCAAGCCAAATTTCGCCGCCCATTCCGAGACGGTCTGGAATGAGACGTTGATGCCGCGCTCGGCCAACTGATCTTCGACGTCGCGTAAACTGAGCGGAAATCGGAAATACAGCCAGACCGCATGGGTGATGATCTCGGCAGGAAAGCGGTGGCGTCTGAAGTGGGCGGCAGGGAATTCGGTCATGACAATCCGAATATCAAGTCGGCTAAAACAGGCGGTTAAGGCGACGCCACCCCCGCGCAAGATCTTCGTCAATTCCATGAGCGATCTGTTCCACGAACAGGTCAGCGACGACTTCATTCTCGATGTATGGCAAATCATGCGCGAGACGCCGCACCACAACTATCAGATACTCACGAAACGGCCAGAGAGAATGGCCGATCTGGTGGCCAGCAAGATAGGCGAGGTTCTGCCCAACGTGTGGCTTGGGACCAGCATCGAAAACGCTGCTGTAGCCGAACGGATCGAGCATCTGCGGAAAGCGCCTGCTGCGATCCGCTTCATATCATTCGAGCCTCTGATCGACGCCGTCGGCACCATCGACCTCAGTGAAATCCATTGGGCAATCGTGGGCGGTGAAAGTGGGAAATCCGCTCGTCCCATCCGTGAAGAATGGATCGATGAAATCTACACCAATTGCCAAACGGCAGGGACGGCGTTCTTCTTCAAGCAGTGGGGTACATGGGGCAAGGACAACAAAAAGCGGTCAAAAAAGGCAAACGGACGCGAGTATCGAGGCCGAACTTGGGATGAGATGCCGATAGCGCCTCAGCCGGCCGCATAAGAACAGGGGACTTGGGGGCGAAATGACGAGGAAACAGTACGAAGGGCCGGATGGCGCAAAACTTGAAGACCACTCCAAACGCAAGCATAAGATCCTGCGTGAATACGTCTTCGACTATCTGACTGTTCGCTGCAAGCTTCCCCAGCGCGAACGCTTTCGGCTTGCTATCGTCGACGGTTTCGCAGGCGGTGGCCGCTACCAATGCGGCTCCCCTGGCTCGCCGTTGATCTTCATCGAAGAATTGAAGCGCGCAGTGGAAGCAGTAAACACTCATCGCACGGTGCAGGGCCTGGGCATGATTGAGGTCGAATGCCTGCTGATCTTCAACGACGCCAGCCTTGATGCCGTCGAGCTTCTGAAGGGGCATGTCGCGCCGATGCAGGCTGACATCGCCGCAACGTGCCCGAGGCTGCATCTGCGCGTCGAATACTTCAACGAGTTCTTTGAAGTCGCCTATCCCCGGATCAAGGGCCTTCTTGAACAGGGCCGATATAAAAATGTCCTGTTTAATCTCGACCAGTGCGGTGACAGTCACGTCAATCGCGAAACGATTATTGACATCATGCGCTCGTATGCATCGGCGGAGATTTTCTACACCTTCATGATCAGCTCTTTGTTGGCCTTCCTCAAGAAGGACCAGCCGGACCAGCTAACGAAGCGGCTTGATTACCTTGGTATCAAGGGCACCGACATCACGTCCCGGAACGACGTTGTCATGCGATATGGCCCGGCGTGCTTACTCCGAACCCGTACATCGCTTGCACGCCTAGAGCTTGGCCTTCGCGAAAACGTCGACCAATTCATCAAACTTTCGTCGCTGAACCTCCGCATTGCCCGAGATGATCGCTTCTTCAACGCAACAAGCCGCATGGGCCTTCAGCACTTGAGTTTCGACCTTCGAGAGAGCGGCTTTTACTGCATGAAGCTGATGAAGGATTTCGATGCAATAACGCTCATCCTCCACCATCTGACCGACGCCGCGGACCTGTCCGGCAATTCGGTTAAGAGAGGTCAGAATACTGCTCCTGTCTTTGTCGCACATGCCAATACCCCTACATGGTATGGGTACTGAACTCTCGAAACGCTGGTCGGTTCCGAAGGGCGTGCAACTTCTGTCTCGAACTCTTGACCACCAGCAGCGCGTGCCCACGCATACGAGATCACGGACGGGAGCTTTGGGGCCGAGCCAGAACTTAATCCACATCAAAGATTCACGGTGCTCGGCAGCGCATGCTGGGATCAACAGCAAATCGCCTGGACGCCACATCTATACGCATCACCCCCGGAGACTGCACCATGGATAGCGAGGTTCCTGCATACGGCCTTTGGTCATTGGTAATTCTCAACTCAGCGGTCTTCATTTTCTTCGCATTTTCATTCTTCAAACCCTCGACAACCCGCGATTGGCGATCGTTCGGAGCCTTTAGCGCCTTCATCGTCGCGCTATTCGCCGAGATGTACGGGTTTCCCTTGACGATATTTCTCGTCTCGGGCTGGCTGCAGTCGCGCTATCCCGGCATCGATTGGTTCTCGCACGATGCCGGGCATCTTCTGGAAGAACTTTTTGGCTGGCGCTCCAATCCACATTTCGGACCGTTCCACATAGCGAGCTTTGTCTTCATCGGCGGGGGATTCGTTCTCATCTCGGCCGCCTGGAAGGTGCTGTATGAAGCTCAGCGCACTCGGATACTTGCCACGAGCGGGCCATATGCTTGGATTCGTCATCCGCAGTACGCCGGCTTCGTGCTCGTCCTGTTCGGCTTTCTCCTGCAATGGCCCACACTGCTGACCCTGGGAATGTTTCCTTTCCTGGTCGTCATGTACTGGCGCCTCGCTCGTTTTGAGGAGCGGCAGGCAATTGCGGAGCATGGCGGCGAATATGAGCGGTACATGCGGGATGTCCCCGGCTTCATCCCTCGCTTTCTTGGCCCGCCGGCCGATAAAGCACGCCCCTAATTGCCGGCCTGACCTATCCACCTTCCGCCATTGCTGAAGGACGCGACGGCGCTAGATCACGAAAAAGGTAGAGCAAAATGACACATAGAACTTCTGTTCGCGTCGCGGTGAACGGTTTCGGCGTTATTGGCAAACGTGTCGTGGACGCGGTGCTTCGACAAGAGGACATGGAGCTCGCAGGTGTGTGCGATGTCGTCGGCGACTGGCGTTTGCGAACCCTCAGCCAAAAGGACGTCACCCTGTACGGTGCCTCGGAAGAAGCTGTTCTCAGCCTGAAGGACGCGGGGTTTGAGGTTTCTGGCACGCTCGATCATCTCCTTGACAAAGCCGACATCGTTGTCGATTGCACTCCGAAGCACGTCGCCGCAGCAAACGTCGAGCGTTACAAATCTCGCCGCATCAAGTTCATTGTCCATGGCGGCGAAAAGCATTCGGTCACAGGCCATTCCTTTGTCGCCGAAAGCTCCTTCGCCAGTGCGGTCGGACGTGATGCGACCCGCGTCGTGTCGTGCAACACCACGTCTATCGTCCGAACGCTGACCGCTCTGAAGCAGGCAGGTCTGCTGAAGCGCGCTCGCGGCACCTTGCTGAGACGGGCAACGGACCCTTGGGAAAGCCACCTTGGCGGCATAATGAATACGCTCGTTCCCGAGCCCGAGATACCTAGCCATCAGGGTCCAGATGCCCAGAAAGTCGACCCGGATCTGGATGTCGTGACCATGGCCGTGAAGGTGCCGGAGACAATTGCACATCTGCACTACTGGTCGGTGCAGCTCACGCGAAATGCGGAGAAGGAGGAAGTCCTTGACGCATTCCGCGCGTCGTCCCGGATAGCTCTGGTACGAACGGCCGACGGCCTCACCGCTATCAACACGATCAAGGAACTGATGGCTGACCTCCATAGGCCGTTCGGCAACCTATATGAAGTCGCGCTATGGGAGGACATGCTGCGCACCGAGCGGGATGAGCTCTTCTACGCCTACATGGTGGACAATCAAGCGATCGTTATTCCTGATACGATCGACGCCATTCGCGCATTGTCTGGCCTGACACAGAATGCCGAGTTTTCCATTGCACGGACCAACACCGCCCTCGGCGTCACGCAACGGTTCTATTAACCCGCAAGCGAGTGCCGCCCAAAAGCGGCACTCATTCGGAAATGCCCGCGACTGCGCCTTTGCGCGGCCTAATCGACACATCCTCGTCCTCCTCATCGGTCTCCAGGCGCGTGAGAATTGGACAGTGAGGGCGATGGTCGCCACGGCAGGCGTTGACCAACATCTTCAGTGTTTGTGCCATTTCCTGCAAGGCTTGGATCTTTCTCTCAAGTTCCGCGATATGACCCTCGGCCAACCGCTTGACCTCCGCACTCTGGCGCGACTCGTCCCGCCACAGTTCCAGAAGTCCGTTGATCTCAGCGACGGAGAAGCCAAGGTCGCGTGCGCGACGGATGAAACGCAGCATATGCACGTCTGTATCTGAGTAGTCCCGATAGCCGGACCCTGTACGATCTGCCCGTGGTATCAAGCCGGTCTGCTCGTAGTAGCGGATCATCTTGGCCGAAACGCCGGATGCTCTGGATGCTTGTCCAATGTTCATGAGCGATTTCCCTTCGTAGTGGACGCCGTCCTTGGCAGGCGGCGTCACCCTTCATTAATGAGCAGCCCGAAAGCGACGAAGCCGCAGGGCATTGCCCAGCACGAACACACTCGACAAGGCCATCGCGCCCGCCGCGAACACGGGCGAGAGAAGGATACCGAATCCGGGGAAAAGCGCGCCCGCCGCCACAGGGATGAGCGCCGTATTGTAAGCGAATGCCCAGAATAGGTTCTGTCGAATGTTGCCGATTGTCGCCTTCGACAACGCTATCGCGTTGGGCACGCCTTGCAGGCTGCCTGACATCAGTACGACGTCGGCGGCTTCGATTGCTATGTCCGTGCCCGTCCCAATGGCGAGACCTACATCCGCCTCCGCCAAGGCCGGGGCGTCGTTGATTCCGTCGCCGACGAAGGCCACCTTGCCATATTGTTCCTTGAGACGGCGAACCGCATCAACCTTGCCGTCCGGCAACACCTCCGCCGCCACGTCATCGATCCCGAGTTGAGCGGCGATGGCCTTGGCGGTGCGCATGTTGTCCCCGGTGATCATCGCAACCTTCAGGCCAAGACCGTGCAACGCCTTGATTGCGGCGGGCGTGGTCTCCTTGATCGGGTCGGCCACTGCGATGATCGCCGCGATCTTTCCCTCTATCGCAGCATAGAGCGGCGACTTACCCTCGTTACCGAGACGTTCGGCCGTCTCGCTAAACTGCGCAACGTCATGACCGAGCTCGACCATGTATCGATCAGCGCCGATTTCGACGCGCCGACCCTCGACCAAAGCTTTCACACCGAAGCCTGTTACCGATTCAAAGTCAGACACCGCCGGCATCCGAACGCCTTCCGCAGCGGCCGCATCCACGATCGCCCGCGCGATTGGATGTTCCGATTTCGCCTCGACAGCAGCCACCGTACCCAGAACCTCGGGTCGGTCGAAGCCTGCGGCAAGTTCCAGATCGGTCAAGGCCGGCTTTCCTTCGGTTAGCGTACCCGTCTTGTCCACGGCGACCACACTGGCGTCTTTCAGCAACTGGAGCGCCTCGCCTTTGCGAAAGAGGACCCCCAGCTCCGCACCGCGACCTGTGCCGACCATAATGGACGTCGGCGTAGCCAGACCCATGGCGCAGGGGCAGGCGATGATCAGGACGGCGACAGCGTTGACCAGCGCGAAGGTGAGGGCGGGCGACGGCCCGAAATACAGCCAGGAAGCAAAAGTGAACGCCGCTACCACAAAGACCGCTGGCACAAACCACATGGTTACCTTGTCGACCAGCGCCTGGATGGGAAGTTTGGAACCCTGTGCCTCCTCCACCATACGGATGATCTGCGACAGAACCGTATCCCCGCCGACCGCCGTCGCCCGGAAAGCGAAGGCGCCCTTCTGGTTGACAGTGCCGCCCACGACCACGCTACCGATCGCCTTCGAGACCGGAACAGGTTCTCCGGTAATCATCGACTCATCGACATAGCTATCACCTTCGACCACTTCACCATCGACGGGAATGCGTTCGCCGGGGCGAACCTCAACGATGTCGTCGGAAGTCACCGAACCGATCGGCAAGTCGACCGTCTTGCCATCCCTGCGAACCCGCGCAGTCTTTGCCTGAAGGCCGACCAGCCGCTTGATCGCCTCGGACGTGCGCCCTTTGGCACGGGCTTCCAGCAAGCGGCCAAGCAGGATGAGAGTGACTATGACTGCCGCAGCTTCGAAATAAACGTTGATCGTTCCAGGCGGGAGGAAGCCCGGTGCGAAGGTTGCAACCAAGGAGTAGCCGTAGGCAGCAAGCGAACCGACCGCCACCAGTGAATTCATGTCGGGCGCCATCCGCCAGAGGGCTGGAATTCCCTTGTCATAGAAGCGAATGCCCGGAACGAAGAGCACGAGGGTCGTCAGCACGAACTGGATGTACCAGCTCCACTGCATGCCGATTGTCGATTCGATCAATGCACGACCGCCTGGGATGACATGGGATCCCATTTCCATGAGAAAGACTGGAGCTGTAAGCACCGCAGCCATCGTGAAATCACGGGCCAGTTCGCGCCGCTCCGCTTCCTTTCTCTCCGCTTGCTCGGCATTTGCATCCTCGTGGTCAGGGCCGGCATTTGCGCGCACTACCTCGGCTTCGTAGCCAGCATCTGCGATGGCGGCGATCAACTCAGCCGTGTTGGCGCCGCCGCGCACCGTGGCCCGTTCCGTGGCCAGATTGACCACTGCCTCGGTAACCCCTGAAACAGCCTTCAAGGCGCGCTCGACCCGCCCGACACACGACGCGCATGTCATGCCTTGGATCGACAGCTCTACGAGGCCGGTCGGCCCTGCGGCTTGGGACGGTACCGAATAGCCGACCTTCTCGATCGCCTCGATCAGAATTGCCTTGTCAACATATGATCTGGTGGTGACATTCGCGCGTTCCGTAGCCAGATTGACCGATGCGGCCTCGACACCGGGAACAGCCTTCAGGGCTCGTTCGACTCGGCCAACGCACGACGCGCAGGTCATGCCCTCTATCGGCAGCGATATAGCTTCAGACATCTCATTGGTGCGGACGGGGGCATTCATCGCCTCTTCCTTTCTTATTCGAAGAATCAAATTCTGGAGGAGGATCAGGCTTCCAACGATAGGAAGGTCAATAGAATAAATCCTTGCATGTGACCCTTGACCTTACCATCGTTGGAAGGCCCATCTTGTTCAGCATGAGAGCCGAACAAAGGAGATTTCTCATGCTGCTCAAGATCGAAAACATGACCTGCGGGGGCTGCGCAAGGTCGGTGACAAAGGCGATCCAGTCCGTCGACCCGAACGCTACGGTCAAGCCGGACCCCGCCGCTCGCACGGTCAAGGTCGAGACGGCGGCAACCGTCGCCGATATCGAGCGCGTTCTGGAAGAAGCCGGCTATCCTGCGGTCGCAACCTGATGAGGATGAAACGATGAACAGGCTAACCCCGATTTTCATAGGTGGCGCAATCGCCATCAGCGTGGGCCTGGCACTCGCTCAAACCCAGATGGAAAACAATGGCGCTATGCAGGGGCACAATATGCCCGGCATGAACATGCAGGGCATGGACATGTCCGCCGCGGACGAACCCTCGACCAAGGCTTACATGGCCGTCATGGAAAGCATGCAGAAGAACATGCTGATGGACTATTCAGGCGATGCCGATGTCGACTTCATGCGCGGCATGGTTCCCCATCATCAGGGCGCTATCGACATGGCAAAGGTCGTTCTCGAGTACGGTCGCGCCCCTGAGGTCCGCAAGCTCGCAGAAGACGTGATCAAAGCCCAGGAAGGCGAGATCGCCATGATGAAGAAGTGGCTCGCCGATCGTGGCAAATAACGCCGGTCGGGCGGCTTCTTGAGCCGCCCGACCAATCCCTGCATCTTACACAGGCTCAGGAGAGGGCGCGCTATTGCGCGTTTGACCCTGTCGAGCCCGGAGACCACGACGTTGCCATAGAACGCGCCATGCTAAGCAACCTTCGGAAGGCCGGGTTGTCATTACGTGGAGACCATACGGCGCTAAATGGCAAGATTTCCCCGAGAATCGCCCGATAGCACACGCCGGGGAACTGAGCCGCAGTCATCGCCTCGCTAACGACCGTCAATCCGCGGCCCAGAGCCACGAGTGGGAGCAGGTTCTCTCGTCCGACAAAATGGACGGTGATCTCAGGGTGCTGACCCAGACCAGCCAAGCGCTGAACCAGGTAGTCGTGAATTTCTCGGCCGGGCGCCACGTCATTCACGATGAAAGTTTCATCAACGAGGTCGGTCCAATCTACCTCGTCGCGCGCGGCTAACGAGTGATCCTCCGGTAGAACCGCAAAGACGCGCTCAGACCAAAAGTACGAGGTGTCGCAATCAGACCAGAGGCGGGTTCCGGTAAGGAAGGCGACGTCAAGAGAAAACTGGCGAATCGCCGCCACATGCTCTGAAGGATTGCCATCGATGAGTTCAACCTGAACCCTCGGATGCGCGCGATGATATGCACGCAATAGTTCTGCGAGAAACCCCGAGGCAATCGATGAGAATATTCCGATCCTCACTAAGCCGCTTTCAGAACGCTCTATGGCAGCAATATCTTCGGCTCCGTCGTCAACGTTTCTGAGAATTTGTCTTGCCCGTCCAAGGAACCGTTGCCCTGCATGGGTCAGCGAGATCCCCCAGGTGTGCCGGTGAAACAGCGAGGCGCCGAATTGATCCTCAAGGTCAGCAATACATCGACTGACCGCTGATTGCGATAGCCCGATGGCCGCCCCAGCTTTGCGGAAGCTGCCATGCTCGGCCACGACCACAAAGGTGTTAAGGTGACGCAGCTCTATTGCAGGTGGTCGCCTAGCCATGTCAGCAGCCTCCTACGAGGCGCGAGGCCGTTTAATTCAGGAGATGCCAAATCCAACGGCTCGCGCCACTGTTCGGGTCCAAGCTGTCTGATACCCGCGTCGATCACCGTCGCCCCTCGTTCGCTCGTATCCGTGCAACGACGAGTCGCGCAGCGAGTAAAGGGTTTCGGATCTGGCATGTCGCGATTCGAAGTGCCGTTGGTCATGCTGCGCTCTCGCTATCTGAAGCTGATTCATTGGAGGTCAGCGGCTATCTTGGTCGGCACGCCTTTCGTGATGATTATGTCCATGTGCGCCATGCTTCCGATGCATGAAGATATGGAGTACCGGACAAGCCAGAATGAGAAGCCAAGGCAACCAGCCCAGAGTGTGAGCACGATGCTCCGTGATGAGGTAAAAGGCGGCGATTGCGAGAAAGCCATAGAAGGCGACGCTGCTCGCTGTAAGCTTGGATCGTTGAGCGTTACCGCCCGTTTGCCTATCAGAGTTCTGGTCCATATTGCTCCTCCAGTATCGCGCGTGGCCTCGGCAGGTGCATGTGTGCCGCGACACCGCCTGTAAGCCGACCGCGAGGCAACTGCTGTTGAGATAGCAATGGCCGTCTGGGGGAGTCTTTAATCTCGATTAAGGTGTCGGGAACGACGAGGCTACCCTGCGCGGTTCGCCAAAAGGCCAACCTGGACGGATCCGGTTCGACTTCTCGCACATCAATGTGGAGGGCTTCGGTGGCCAGAGGAGCTACGCCATCACTGCTTTGATCGGGAACGGACACGCCGCTCCCCGTCGACACAATTCGGCGCGCTATTGAGGAGAGCTTGGCAGATCCCTTGTGGCCCATGGACTAGGCATGTGGCAGCGCCTCGAATCCGCAAACCAGATCGTCGACCGGACACGAGCAGGAACCGATCCTCACATCTACTCCGCATAGCACGAGCCGATCGCGGTCCGCGTCTGCGATGAAGCCGCACACGAGTCTAGTTGCGCTGCTGATCGCGATCATCGCGCATGTCGCCTCACTGGTGCGGCCGGCATTCGGCATATAGTCGCGGCAGCGAGTGACCGGATCGACCAGCAGGATTCCGTCGCATTTTGCGAAGAATGGGCTCAGCATCGTCCGTCGTCGAGTGCGAGCGACGAGAACCGCAACCCAGGTCTTCCGATCTGCCCGCAACAGCGCCATCGATGACATGCGTGACCCGCTGGAACAAGTTTCTGGATGTGACGAAATCATCACCTTGCGCGCCGCACTTTAACCTCGATCAAGCACATAGACCCTCGTCCCGGCGGATTGGTCGCGTTCCCGACACGAATTGACACCCTGCCGCGAACCTCCGCCCTGGACCTTGATCTGAATCAATTTGAGGTGGCTGTACATATAGTATGTGTTCCGGATCGGGGTATTCGCTCTATGTTGAAAGGGCGAGCCGTTCGATTGCGGAATCGAGGAATGCTCAGGTATTTGGCAGCACTGATGGTCTGCATGCTCGTTCTGGCGATCCAGGCCGGGCCAGCCATGGCGCATAACGGTGATTTCACGCCGTCCGGCACCGAAATCCGGCTTGCGAACGCCGAGTTCAGGGCCTCTGCAGCGGCCCAGGAAGACTGCCCGACCGACGCCAGTTGCTGCAAAGCCATCTGCGCTCCGTGCTTTGCACCGCTATGCACTTACCAAGGCGGACTCACCATCATCGGTTCCTGGACCACCAAATCATTTGCGCCAAGGCAAACCTGCCTGCGGTCGTTCATTCTTGGCCGCGACCCTCCCGTACCCCGAAATCAAATCCTCTAGGCGGCGTTCCGCGGCTAAAACCCTGTCGCCAGATTGGATCAACACTCTGGTTCCTGGAGATTTGTCGTGTTCGCGCCCACCTGATCCCCGGCGCAAAGCTGCGTCGGCGCACAGGTCCTCACGTCAGGATTGATTGCCTGTTCGGATAGCCACCGAGACGGGCTCCGCGCCCCGGAGGTGCAACATGAACTTGGATCGCTCTTTTTTCTCCCCCGAGCCCGCCCGATCATTTCAAAGCGCCAATTTGGCCATGATCAACGGCGCTTGGAGCAGCTTGCTGCCAAACAACCCCCCAGCAGACGGCGCTTCAAACGCCGAAAATGCCATTGTTCCTCAATCATCGAAGGCTTTGACGCTCTCAAGTCACGGCACCCATACGTCTGCTTCGCTTGGCGCCGTGTCTCCTCCGATCGATGCAAACCGCCTCATTCGGGGGTTCAGGACCGGCGACCGAAAATTCGACGCAGGCAACGAAATCCTCGGTATTGGGTCCACTACCGGTTCTTTGTTCAACCTTCTTGACGGTTGGATAGCGGTATATTCCTTGCTTCCCGATGGCCGGCGACAGATCGTGCATTTCGCATTGCCAGGCGCAGTGCTGGGGGTGCTCTCGTCCGGTCACATGCCCTCAAACGTCGGCGCGCAGGCCCTGACGGACGTAGTCGTTTCCGTCGTTCCGATGTCCGTTCTGAAATCGCGCCTGCGGGAAGACCCGGAAATCGGCTTGAGACTCGCGCAATCTGTAGCGCGCGAACGCGATCTTGCCTTCGATCACCTGACGAGTATCGGGCGTCGCTCGGCACGCGAGCGCGTCGCCCATCTCCTGCTGGAGCTGTTCACGCGATATCGGGCGCAATGGCCCGGCAACCGCATCGAAGAGATGGCGCTTCCCCTAACTCAAGAACAGATCGGCGATGCGACGGGCCTGACATTCGTTCATGTCAACCGTGTCCTCAGTTCCCTGCGGAAGGAGGGAATCGTTCAATTTCAATACCGGCGTCTTCGAATCCTCAATCCGGATAAGTTGATCGAGGTCGCGGGAGTGGATGTGGAGATCGCGAAGGCGTGGCTCGATCAAAACTCTTCGCGATCAGATGATCGAAGGCGGACCACATAGGCCGGTCCGCCATGCGACAGCCGGATGCGCGTTATCGCGGTGACCAATCCCGACCGACAGGTGAATACTGGAGCAAGGGCCGATGGTCCGGCATTGGTTACCGCCTGAAGGCGGGCGTCTTCCGCTCGATCTCATGCGCACAAGCCGCCGGTCCGCCGGAAATCGTCTGTAGCGATCCCGAACGCCGGTCGTTCTTCACCCTGCCGCAGCGCTTGCGAGCGGCTCATCGGGCGTGAAGAATACGTCGGCGTGCATATCCTCGACGCGGAGCCTCCGGTTGGTGGCAACCACCATGACGGCCTCCACCATCGGTGGCGGCCCGGCGATATATGCCTTCCAGCCGTCGAGATCTGGCAGATCCTTTGCGACCACAGCATCGACATAACCGGCTCGCAAAGCCGTGCCCGACGCCTGGTCGGACAGAACAGGGGTAAATGCCAGATTTCCGTGGATGGACGCGAGACCCTCAAAGTGGTCGACGAGATACACATCGTTTTCCGTCCGCACCCCGAAATAGACGTGAATGGGTTGTCTCATCCCCCGTGCCAGCGCGGTTTCAACGATCGACTTGATCGGGGCGAGGCCCGATCCGCCCGCCACACAGAGAATTGGGCCGGCATGCTTCTCGCGCAGAAAGGACGAGCCGAAAGGCCCCTCGACCATGACCGGGTCCCCGAGATCGAGCACTGGATGAATGAGGTTAGAGGCCACGCCATCCGGCACGCGACGAATGTGAAATTCCAGCTCGTCGGCGCCCGGCGGGTTCGCCATCGAATAATCTCGTGTCGGCGTGGCCGGAAATGTCACGCGCGCGAACTGGCCGGCCGTAAAGGAGGCAGGCCGACCGTCTTTCGGGCGAACCCGGACAATTTTGATATCGTGGGTGACATCCTCAATGCCAACAACGCTACACTGGAGGCGTCGACGTGGATGGTCGGCCAGCTCGTCCGCACCACCCAGCCATGTAACGGTGGCGTCGGTTTTGGGGATTGCCCGGCAGGCGAGTATCAGCCCCTCAGCTTTCTCCTCGACGGAGAGCGCGAAACGCGAATGCTCCCGAAGGTCGACCTCGCCGGAGTTGAGGCGGGATTTACATGACCCGCAGCGTCCGGATCGGCAGCCGTGCGGATAGGCGATGCCGCTTGCAAGCGCGGCCTCGAGTATCGTCTGGCCTAGCGCGACTTCGATGCTGGCTCCAGCCTGCGGCAGGTCCACTCGTTTGCTGTTCATGACCATATCACTCATGCGGGCGTCGACAAGTCGAGGGCGGCCATGAGTCCGGGCTTCTGGCTCGCAAACGTCCCGTAGAAGATCTGCGACCCGACGATGGTTATCGGTGCGACCCGCACCCCGGTTCGCGCTTTCGCTTCCTCCATCACTGATGGATCGGTCAGATCGCGCTCCTGGAACGTGATGTCTTGTTCTTTGAGCCAGGTCTTGAGCGCCCGGCAGTCCGGGCAAGTGGGTGTCGTATAGATGATGACGCTGTTTGTGCTGGAATGCTTCATCTGTCGTCTCCTTTCGATTTGACAGTTCTTCATCCAGCTTGCGGTTTCCAACGATGGCAGGGTCAAGAAGATTTATTAAGGGTTGACCTTACCATCGTTGGAAGCCCCAATCTCCTTGGACGCGAACAACAGAGGAGGTCCCTATGCTTCGCTTCCAGGTCCCGAACATGACATGCGGCGGCTGCGCAAAATCAGTGACCAAGGCGCTTTTGAGCGTCGACGGGATGGCCCGGATCGAGACTGATCCTGACAAACGCGAGGTCCTGATCGAGACGAGCGCCGACAGGGCAGCCCTTGTCGCCGTTCTCGAAGAAGCAGGTTACCCGGCAGACACTCCTGAATCATCGGGGTGAGAGGCGTTTCGCCACAGCGCCCTGTTTCCGAACAAGCGGGAAGAACGGTCGGCGGCGCGGCCCCATCGCCTCAGCCGAGCCGCAAGAACTTAATCTGGATCAAAGATTCGGAACGTCGGACCGAAGACCTTTGCACCGAAGATTCTGCCCTGCCGAGAACTGGCCAGTGTCACGGAACAAGAATGGCCTGCATTCCGAGTTATCGCCAATGGCCAGTGAAGGACAACATCGAATGAGCTCATCGCATAGCCAACACGGCAACCACCACGCACATCATCGGACGGCTGCCAACGGTCCGCACCACGACCACGCGGCCGCAAGCATCGTCTCGGCAGCCGGCTCAACCCATGCCGAACATACCGGGCACGGCGGACACGATCATGCGGAGATGGTCGCCGACTTTCGCCGCCGCTTCTGGGTTTCGCTCATTCTCACGCCGCCCGTCCTGCTTCTGTCTCCGATGATCCGCCATTGGCTCGGCCTGACCGAGCTATTGTCGTTTCCGGGCGACGGTCTCGTGCTCTTCGTCCTCTCGACCATCGCCTACGTCTATGGCGGCTGGCCGTTCCTGACCGGCTTCACCTCGGAGCTGCGCAAGGGCCAGCCCGGCATGATGACGCTGATCGCGCTCGCGATCTCGGCCGCCTATTTCTTCTCGGCGGCGGTCACCTTCGGGTTCCCCGGCGAAGCCTTCTATTGGGAATTGGTGACGCTCATCGCCATCATGCTGCTCGGCCACTGGGTGGAGATGCGTTCCGTCATGGGGGCTTCCCGCGCGCTGGAGGAACTGGTGCGCCTGCTTCCAGACAGCGCGACGCGGATCGATGCGGACGGCTCGACGCATGAAGTAGCGATCTCCGCCCTCCAGCCCGGCGACCGCGTCATCGTCCGGCCGGGCGCGAAGGTGCCGGTCGATGGCGAGATCATCGAGGGATCGTCCGCCTTCAACGAGGCGATGCTGACAGGCGAATCGCGGCCTGTTTCCAAGACCGTCGGCGCGCCAGCCATCGGCGGGGCGATCAACGGCGCCAATGCCGTGACGATCAAGGTGACGGCGACGGGGGACGCGACCTATCTGTCTCAGGTCATCGACCTCGTAAAGAAGGCGCAGGCGACCCGTTCCAAGACCCAGGACCTCGCCAACCGGGCAGCCGCCTGGCTCACCTATATCGCCCTCGTCGTCGGCTTCGGGACGCTTTTCGTCTGGTGGATCGTTCTCGGATCGCCCCTGGAGTTCGCCCTGGAGCGCATGGTGACGGTCATGGTCGTGGCCTGCCCGCATGCACTCGGCCTCGCCGTGCCCCTGGTGGTGGCCGTCAGCACATCGCTGAGCGCGAGCAACGGTCTGTTGATCCGCGACCGGGCCGCTTTCGAGCGCGCGCGCAATCTTGATGCAACGGTCTTCGACAAGACAGGGACGCTGACGGAAGGACGTTTCGGCGTCAGCGATATTGTCCTTCTGTCCGCTGGCGACGAAAGCCAGGAATTGGCGTTCGCCGCCGCAGCGGAGAGTCAGTCGGAACACCCAATTGCACATGGCATCGTCGCTGAAGCCAAGAAGCGCGGCATCGCGATCCCCAAGGCCACCGAGGTCAGCAATATCACCGGCGAAGGCATTACCGCCAAGGTTGACGGCGAGGAGCTTCGGATCGTCAGCCCCGGCCATCTCGCTCGGCAAGGCAGCCCGATCGATCATCCGAAGCTCAAGGAGCTGGAAGCAGACGGCAAGACGGTGGTTGTACTTGTCCGCGATGGCGCGCCGCGCGCGCTCTTCGCGCTTGCCGACATCGTGCGTAGCGAATCGAGAGAAGCCATCGCCGAACTGAATCGCCTTGGCATAAAGTCGGTGATGCTGACGGGCGATGCGACGGGCGTTGCGGAATCGGTATCCAGGGAACTCGGCATCTCCGAATATTTCGCCGAGGTGCTTCCCGATCAGAAGTCGGACAAGATCAAGGAATTGCAATCGCGTGGCCTTTCGGTGGCGATGGTGGGCGATGGCGTCAACGATGCGCCAGCTCTTGTCCAGGCCGATCTCGGCGTCGCCATCGGCGCTGGTACGGATGTCGCCGTGGAATCCGCCGATGTGGTCCTCGTCAAAAGCGATCCGCGCGATGTGGCGGCCATTCTCGGTCTCTCGCGCGCGACCTACCGTAAGATGGTCCAGAATCTGATCTGGGCGACTGCCTACAATACCGTGGCGATCCCCATGGCCGCCGGCATCACCTTCGGGACCGGCTTCCTGATGACGCCGGCCGTAGCTGCGGTCTTCATGTCGGCCAGCACCATCATCGTCGCCATCAACGCGCAGTTCCTGCGCCGCTACCGCAGGAACGGATGACCCACATGGATACGACGAACCACGCTTCGAGCCATGTGATCCTTCCCCTTCCGGGAAACGACGCCTTTGCCCAGCGCCTCGCCAGCGAGGGCGGTTGGCCGCTCGGCAACCTCGAAACCCGGAATTTCCCCGACGGCGAAAGCTATCTCCGCATCCTGTGCGACGTGACCGACAAAGCGGTCATTTTGGTCAGCACCCTGTCTCACCCCGATGAAGGCTTTCTGCGGCTGGTCTTCGCCGCCGACGCCGTACGATCACTGGGCGCCAGAGAGGTAACGCTGATCGCCCCGTACCTCGCCTATATGCGGCAAGATCGGCGCTTTCGACCGGGCGAGGCGGTCACGTCCCGCACATTCGCAAGACTCGTATCGGCAACCTTCGATCGCCTGATTACCGTCGACCCGCACTTGCATCGCCATCCAACACTTTCGGCGATCTATTCCATTCCGACAGCGACGCTTCATGCGGCCCCGCTCCTTGCCGACTGGATAGGGTCGGAGGTCAAGGCCTCACTGCTTATCGGCCCTGATGAGGAAAGCGAGCAGTGGGTCTCGGCCATCGCGAAGCGCATCGATGCGCCACATGCGGTCCTGAGGAAAGTCCGACACGGCGATCGCGACGTCGAAATCGAACTTCCCGATCTCTCCGCCTGGCACGATCGTCAGCCTGTACTCGTGGATGACATCGCCTCATCAGGCCATACTCTTATCGAAGCGGCGAGGAAGTTGCGACTGCAAGGTCTGGCTCCGCCTGACGTCGCTGTCGTGCATGGCATCTTCGCGGGCGATTCGTATCAACAGCTTGCCCCGCTCTGCGGTCGCATCGTTTCGACCGACTCCGTTGTCCACGCCAGCAACCGTATTGAGCTTGCGCCGCTTATTGCCGCGCATCTCCGGACGGACACGGCGGCAGGGTCGGATCAGATCCGCCACCGCCGTCCTCCGGAGCCGCTCGATGCGGTGGAGCGCGCGGGCATCGACTCATTCCCCGCCAGCGATCCACCGCCATGGTTGGGGGGACATCGGTAGCGCTGTCGATAGATCGCACTCAACAAGCAGTCAAAAAAGGATCCCGAAAGCATGGCCGCAGCGACTCCCGAACTCTTCAAGGCATGGCGCGACGGCTATGGCCAGATCCGACATAGCGACGAAACCATCGAGCGCATTCAAACGCTGGCCATGTCGGGACGGATCGAACCTGATCGGCTCTACCGACTGCTCGCAGCGGCCGACCGCCTGACCTCGGCTGCCATGTGGACCATCGTCCACATGACCTATGCGAGGCGTGTCGATTTGTCCGGCGCTCCTCTGCCAGCCGACGCCTTCAAAACCGTTCCGGAGGGCCATACCGGCGGTTCGCTCAACATGGCCCCGGCTTTCGTCGGCTATCTGGTTGCCAACGCGATTTCGGCAACAACCCGATCGTGGCTTATGGGTCAGGGGCATTGCGTGGCGGCGATCGATGCAGTCAACGCGCTGACAGGCGACGTTTCGCAAGCTCAGCTCGGGCGCTATGATCGCAGCGAGAAAGGGCTGTCTCAACTCGCAGCCGATTTCTACTCCTACGCTATCGACGCGAGCGGCCGGCCGGGCGTGCCGATCGGCAGCCACGCCGGCCCAACCACCGCCGGTGCGATCTCGGAGGGCGGCTATCTCGGGTTCTCGGAAGTGCAGTACGTCCATGCGCCACTGACAGGCGAAAGCCTCGTCGCCTTTCTCAGCGATGGCGCGTTTGAGGAACAGCGCGGATCGGACTGGACGCCGCGCTGGTGGCGCTCGGAGGATTCCGGCTTCGTTGTTCCAGTGATGATCATGAACGGCCGCCGTATCGAGGAACGCGTCCAGATCGCGCAGCAAGGCGGGGCAGATTGGTTTGCCGATCATCTCAGCCTCAACGGATTCGCGCCGATGAGGATCGATGGCCGGGACCCCGCCGCCTTCGCTTGGGCCATCCTCTCAGCGGAAGAGCAGCTCACGCGCTTCGCGACCGATCCCAGCCGCCGCTATCCCGCACCCATTCCCTATGTCATCGCCGAGACTGTCAAAGGATTCGGCTTCCCCGGAGCGGGCACAAATGCCGCGCACAATCTTCCTCTGACGGGCAACCCGTCGCGAGACGAAGCGGCGCGTCAAGCCTTCAACGACGCTGCAAGGGCTCTATTCGTGCCGCCGGGCGACATTGATGACGCCGTGTCCGAGATTGCCATTTATGAGAGGCAGGGCCGCGTTCCCGAAAGCAAGCATCCTCTGGCATCCCGTAATCCCGCAGCGCCGCACCTGCCCGAACCTGACTGGTCCCAGGAAGGTTACCCCTCCGACTGCGCCATGCATGCAATAGATCGCTGGTTTGTCCGGGTCGTCGATGCCAATCCCGGCCTTCGTCCGCGGGTCGGCAATCCCGATGAACTCCGCTCGAACCATATGGGCGCAACGCTCGACAGGCTTCGCCACCGCGTAAACCAGTCGGAGCCTGGCGTTGCCGATGCCGTCGACGGCGCGGTTATCACGGCCCTGAATGAGGAAGCCGTGGCCGGTGCGGCGCTCGCCAACAAGGGCGGCATCAATCTGATTGTCAGTTACGAAGCCTTCGCGATGAAGATGCTAGGCGGCCTGCGCCAGGAGATCATCTTCTCCCGCCACCAACGGGAAGCGGGCAAAACGCCGGGCTGGATCTCCGTGCCGCTCGTCGTCACATCGCACACCTGGGAGAACGCAAAGAACGAACAGTCACACCAGGATCCGACGATTGGCGAGGCCCTGTTGGGCGAGATGTCGGATACGTCCCGCGTGCTGTTTCCCGTCGATGCGAACAGCGCTGCCGCGGCGCTGCGGTCGGTCTATCGCGGGCGCGGCCAAGTAGCTTGCCTTATCGTGTCCAAGCGCGACATGCCTCACCGTCTCGACGCCGAGGCGGCCGAGCGCTTCGTCAACATAGGTGCGGCTCATATCGACGGCGACCCGGATGGAGCGGCACTCCAGCTCGTCACGATCGGCGCCTATCAACTCGAAGAAGCTCTCAAGGCCGCCCACCGGCTGAAAGCGCATGGTCGACGGGTCGTCGTCACGGCGATTTCGGAGCCTGGACGCTTTCGGGCGCCGCGCGATCCGCTCGAGGCCGAATTCACAGCGCGCGATGACCAGCTTGCAAGCCTTTTCCCACCCGATCTGCCCCGCCTTATCGTCACTCACACCCGCCCAGAACCGATGGTCGGCCTGCTTCGACGGCTAGACGGCGGCCCGAAACGGACCGCGGCGCATGGATATATCAGTCGTGGCGGCACGCTGGATGTTTCCGGCATGCTTTTCGCCAACCGCTGCTCATGGGCGCACCTTGTCGACGCATCCGCACGGCTCTCGGACTGGTCGCGCGATGAACTGCTCACCCTGGCCGAACGCAACGCAATCGATGGATGTGGCGCTCCTGCCGATCTGTCCAAAGCACAAGATTGAGGGCAACATGCTGACACTAACTTCGCTTGGCGGTGCGGGAACCGTCACCGGCTCGAAACATCTCCTCACCAATGGCGACAAGCGCATCCTGATCGATTGCGGCCTGTTCCAGGGCCTGAAGAACCTGCGCGAACTCAACTGGGCAGCACTTCCGGTTACGCCATCGAGCATCGACGCCGTCGTCCTGACGCATGCCCACCTCGACCATTCCGGCTATTTGCCCAAGCTCGTTCGAGATGGCTTCCGCGGCCGAATCTACTCTACCGAGGCGACGCGCGACGTTGCCGAGCTGATCCTGAAGGACAGCGGCCACCTCCAGGAAAAGGATGCCGAATACGCCAATCGAAAGGGCTTTTCGAAGCACAAGCCTGCGCTTGCGCTCTACGGCATCCGCGACGCCGAGCACTCCCTCGAATTCTTCTCGCCCGAACCTTTCGACAAGCCCATTCACCTTCCAGGCAATGCGACACTGACCTTCCGCCATGCCGGGCATGTCTTGGGCGCGGCTATCCCGGAAATCGAATGGGCAGGGCGTCGAGTCGCTTTCTCGGGCGATCTCGGCCGCTACGATGACCCCGTTCTTCCCGACCCCACGGCTGTCGAAAACGCCGACTACGTCGTAATCGAGTCGACCTACGGAAATCGCATCCACGATCAGGTCGATCCCACAGAGGCTTTGGGAAGCGTCATTGAGCGCACGACCGCCAGGGGCGGAACCGTTGTGATCCCCGCCTTCGCGGTTGGGCGAGCCCAATCACTTCTCTACCATCTCTGGAAGCTGAGAATGAATGGCCGTCTCGGAAAGATTCCCATCTATCTCGACAGCCCCATGGCGATCGACGCAACGGATTTGCTGCATGCGCATCGTTCCGATCACCGGCTGAGCCCGCAGGAATGCTATGCGATTTGCTCGATCGCCACCTACACGCGCGACGTTGAGGGTTCCAAGGCGATCACCGCAAGCGCCTACCCGAAGATCGTTATTTCGGCGAGCGGCATGGCCACCGGTGGACGGGTCCTGCACCATCTCAAGGCGTTTGCCCCCGACAGCCGCAACACCATTCTCTTCTCGGGTTTTCAGGCAGCCGGAACGCGGGGCCGCGCTATGATGCAGGGCTCCCGCGAGATCAAAATCCATGGCCAGTGGATCCCGGTTCGGGCAGAGGTCGCGGACCTGTCCATGCTGTCGGCGCATGCCGACGCAAACGAGCTGATGCGCTGGCTGTCCGGCTTCCGTCGGCCGCCGTCCCGCGTGTTCATCGTGCATGGTGAAGACGATGCCTCCGAAGCGCTGCGCGTGCGGATCGACCGCGAGCTTGGATGGAACGCAGTCGTCTCACGCCAGAATCAGGCTTTCGACCTATGACGATCAACAACGTCGAACCCGAGGTTCCTTCTCAGCCGACGCTACGCGTGCGGCGCCTGCGGCTGCACACTCAGCACCAGGCCGTGGTGGTGATGCGCACCGATTGCCATGTCTGCCGCTCGGAGGGTCTGTCCGCGCGCACCCAGGTCCTCGTCTCGATCGGCGCGAGACAGGTACAGGCAATGCTCTTTCAGGTCGAAGGAGATGCATTGCTCGCTCAGGATGAAGTCGGTCTTTCTGAAACAGCCTGGCAGATCCTCGGCGTTAGCGAGAATGACAATGTGACGGTGACCCATCCTCCGGCCGTGGAGTCTCTGACGAGCGTGCGCCGTCGCATATATGGCAATCGCCTCGACGCGCACGCCTTTGCCGAAATCGTGAGCGACGTGGTCGCAGGCCGCTATACCGAGGTCCATCTCGCCGCCTTTCTGACCGCCAGTGCCGCGCTTCCTCTCGACGAGAGCGAGACTGTTGACCTCACGCGCGCCATGGTCGATGTCGGCGACCGGATGAGCTGGAATGCTCCGATCGTTGTGGACAAGCACTGTGTCGGCGGGTTGCCGGGCAATCGAACCACGCCGATCGTCGTCGCGATCGTGGCCGCCAATGGCCTTGTCATGCCGAAGACGTCTTCGCGCGCGATTACCTCGCCAGCCGGCACCGCCGACACAATGGAAACGCTTGCCCCTGTCGACCTCAGCATCGAAACCCTTCGACGCGTCGTGGAAGCAGAAGGCGGATGCATCGCCTGGGGCGGGGCGGTGCATCTCAGCCCCGCCGACGACATTTTCGTCCGGATCGAACGCGAACTCGACGTGGATACCGAGGGACAGCTTGTCGCTTCCGTCCTTTCAAAAAAAATCGCCGCTGGCTCGACGCATGTGGTTATCGACATCCCGGTTGGGGCAACCGCCAAGGTGCGCAGCGAAGCGGCCGCCGATCAGCTCGCCAGTCGCCTCAGCGCCGTCGCTGCCCGTTTCGATCTGGCCCTGACCTGCGTCCAGACCGACGGTTCGCAACCCGTCGGGCGCGGCATCGGCCCAGGTCTAGAAGCCTTCGACGTCCTGGCGGTTCTTCAAAACGCGCCGGATGCGCCGGACGATCTGCGACGCCGCGCGATCCTGTTGGCGGGCGCCGCGCTTGAGATCGGTGGAAAGGCCGCAAAGGGGAAAGGTGAAGCGCTTGCGTTGGCGACCTTGGTCGACGGTCGTGCCTGGTCGAAGTTCATGGCGATCTGCGAGGCGCAAGGCGGACTTCGTGAGCCACCGAAGGCCGCACAGGTTCATCCGTTGATCGCGTCGCGCGCCGGCCGCGTCGTCCATATCAACAATCGCAAAATCGCCCGACTCGCCAAGCTCGCCGGAGCGCCGGAGTCGAAGGCGGCAGGCGTCCAAATGGCCGTCCGCCTCGGCGACGAGATCGCCAGCGGCCAGCCGCTTTTGCACGTTCACGCCGAGACGGCTGGTGAACTTGGCTACGCACTGGACTATGCCGCGCATGCAGGCGACCTTTTCGAGGTCGAAAGTTGACGTGGCGGCTGTCCATTTGGATACGCCGGCACCGTTCGGCCGGCGCATTCTCGATCTACCAGCGCTTGATGCACTGGATGGTCCTTATCCTGTGTATCATCCAGGTCCCCACGGCCTGGGCGATCCAACGCACGCACATGGCGCACCTTTTCTTGAAACCTAAACCCTTCGACCTTTTCCTGCATCAGGTTCACGCCTGGAGCGGATGGCTGATTATGGCGCTGGCGCTCAGTCAACTTATTCTGCGCTTCACATATGGCCGACCACCTCCGATCCAGGGCATGTCGGTGCTTGAGCGCATGATCGCAGGGGTCACTCATGCGGTGCTCTACGGCCTATTGCTCGCACTGCCGATCACAGGCACGATCGCTATGTACGTGACGTTCCGCATCGCTTCCCTGCACAGCCTGCTGAGCTGGATGCTTCTGGTCGTTGCGACCACTCACGCCCTCGCTGCTCTGTGGCATCACTTCTGGCGTCGCGACGACGTGCTGCGGCGAATGATCAGGAACACGAAATAGCGCGCCGGACAGTCAGCCCACGGGTAAATTCTATCTAGTCGAGCGCGCTTCTCCGCGCGAGCAGCACACTCATTTGCGGAGATTGGCGCGCAGGTCGTTTCGGTGAGCGGCCTCGCAAGCATTGATCCCTACGTGTTTGATGCAGCGCAAAGTGATCATTCTGGATCTGCGCTAGATTTGCCCCCAGTTTCTACATTCAAGCAAACCGAAGGATGAGCCGTGGTGGCCGCCGGCGTGACAATGGTCAAGGCGTTCAGAAGGTCGCATAATTGGGCGACCGCCTTGCGGCGCGGGTTTATCCTTTTCCTCGCCATCGCGTTCGGGCTTACGGCGTTTCTCACAGATGGCGGGCATCAAGCGCGTGCTGCTTCAAGGGAGGGCATCCCGGCGCTCATGACTCAAGCTGGGGATTGTGCCGACCTCCTTGTGCGCATGCCCTGCGACAACGATACCCAACGCGGCGCCGAGCACCCGTGCGACAGCGGTCACTGCCTGTCGAGCCTCGGGTGCTTCCTCTGCGCTCCGCTGAACACGGCCTGGAGCTGGCGCACGTTGAACGGCGAGACAGTCTCGCCGGCTGCATCGCCCGTGCCCTCATCCGCGGAGTTGCGTCGTCAGAAGCGACCTCCGCGATCCATCTTGGTCATCTGAGCACCTTCGGCCTGTTCTGTCCGTGTGCTCCAGCCGACCCGAGGACTGGCACAATGCCTTAGTCTTCCGACCGTGCGCGTCCCAGGCCGCCCAACGATACGGCCGAGGAGACGAGCCGTTCTGCGTGACGCCGACGTGACATAGCCTCCAATCGTCGGCTGCCGGCGAGCCAGAAAGGGCCATGCACGGACCTTGCCGAAATCGGTAGGCAGCGGCACGCGAGGAAGTCTTCGGTATCCGCACGCCGGGCCACTTTTCAAACTCACCTCAAGATGTGCTCGAGCAGCCCGCAAGGCTGCGAGCCGAGGAGCTGAATACCATGTTAAAGACCCACTCGACCCGTTCGATTTCCATCACCGCGGCAGTCCTGACAGCAACCGCGATTCGCAGACGTGCGGCCATGCTGGCCTTCGCGACGGCATCGGCCCTGGTGCTTGCTATTCCGTTCGCCGCCACCGTCCGAGCGGAGCCTGCTGCAACCGGCTTCGTCTATACGGCCGATGAATTTGGCAACACCGTTAGCCGCATCGACCTTACCACGGAAAAGATCGACATCGTTCCGGTCCCGATCACGCCCCACAACGTGCAGTTCGTATCGGGAAAAGATTTGGTGCTGGCGGTGGGCCTGCCGGTCGCCGGCAAAGCTGAAGACGCTCATGCGTCCAATGGGGCTGGCCATGGCGGCGACGGACATGGTGATGCCGCTGTCGCAGGCCAATTGATCGTCCTCGACGCGGCCGATATTTCCTCCGGCGTGAAGGCGTCGATCCCCGTGGGTGGGCATCCTGCGCATGTGATCGCAGACGCGCAAGGCAATCGCGCCTACGTCTCGAATTCCGAAGACGACAGCTTGTCGGTCGTTGATCTTGCCAAGGGCGAGGTCGTCGCCACGGTCGGCACCGGCGACTACCCCCACGGCCTGCGGATGAGCCCGGATGGAAGCGCCATCTATGTCGCGAATGTCCAGGACGGTACTGTTTCGGTTATCGACACAACGGCGCTTTCGGAAGTTGCCAGGATCAAGGTAGGCGTTGCGCCCGTCCAGGTCGGCTTCACACCTGACGGAAAGCGGGTCTATGTCTCGCTGCGCGATGAAAACAAGGTCGCCGTTATCGACACGCAGTCGCGCGAGGTGATCGCACGCATCAATGTCGGCCGTTCGCCCATCCAGGTTTACGCCACGCCTGATGGCCGGCTGGTTTACGTCGCGAACCAGGGAACCGAAACGGAGCCGGATGAGACGGTCTCGGTTATCGATGTCGTAGGCGGGAATGTCGTGAAGACCATCCAGACGGACAAGGGCGCTCACGGCGTGACGGTCGTTGCCGACGGAGCCTTTGTCTTCGTCACCAACATCGTGGCCGGGACCGTTTCCCAGATCGACGTCGGCAGCCAGTCCGTGGTCAAGACATATGCTGTCGGCAAGGGACCGAACGGCGTCACCTATCAGGCGCAGTGATGCAACGTCGGGGCGGCGCTTCGCCGCCCCGCACGACCTAAGCCTCAAACCTATGAGCAGGACGGCCGGCATGCAGGCTTCATCAATGGACAAAGGGTCGGCGAAGCTCTATTCTTTGCCCATGCTTCGCGCGTTGCTTATCATTGTTACAACCATCTCGCTTGCCGCTGCTTCTTTTGCCGTTCAAGCACACGAGACCCGCATGTCCGGGATGTTGGAACGCGCCGCGCTGACGCAGCACATGGAGCAAGCCTCTTCTTCGATGGCCGCTTGCAGCGAAGGGAAATCCTGCAAAGCAGATGCCGGATTGTGCGCCTTCGCCTGCGCCGGAATATCGGCCTGGCTTCCGGTTGTGCGTACTTCGGCAAAGCAAATCAGCTCGCGGCAAAAATATCCCTTCCCGCCGGATGCCGTCTTCGTTGCGGCAGCTCCCGGCCGGAATGATCGCCCTCCTATATCGCGCCTCCTCTGAGCCTGCGGCGGGGCTGATCCCGCTGCGATCCATTTGGACCTTTCAGGCGGGACAGATCGTCCCGAGGTGACGAATATGACGACCTTTTCACGACGCGGCTTCCTCGCCGCCAGCGCAGCCATGCTTGCTGCATCCCATTTCCCCATCAGGGCCTACGGCCAGGACGCGGCTGCGATCCGCCTGGCCGCCACCAGCCGCACGCTCGATATAGACAATCGACCGGCCACCGTTTTCGGACTTGCTGGTCCCAACGGGCAGGGGCTGCTCCTCGATCCGGGCGAGCGATTTCGGGTGGATCTGACCAACGATCTCGCCGAGTCCACGATCATTCATTGGCACGGCCAGATTCCCCCGAACGCTCAGGACGGCGTCCCGGATATGCCGCAGCCGCTTCTTCAGCCCAGTGAAACGCGCAGCTTCGATTTCGCGCCCCAGCCCGGAACGCACTGGATGCACAGCCATGTGCCGATCCAGGAAATGCGATTGCTCGCCGCGCCGCTGATCGTCCGGAGGGCAGAAGACCTATCCGCCGATCGGCAGGAAGTCGTCCTGTTCCTGCACGACTTCGCGTTCAAGACACCGGAAGAAGTGCTGGAAGAGATCACCAGCGCAAGCGCTGATGGACATGGCGCTGCCGGCATGTCACGCGCGATGCAAGGCATGAACCATGGCGGCATGCCTGGAATGAACCAGGGCGAGGCCGGGGGAATGGGCTCGATGGCCATGGATATGGGTAACATGGCGATGGATCTCAACGACTACGACTGGGATGCCTATCTCGCCAATGACCGAACCCTGTCCGATCCCGATGTCGTTCAGGTCGAACGCGGCGGCCGGGTTCGCCTCCGTGTCATCAACGCAGCCGCAGCCACCGTTTTCTGGATCGACACGGGCGAAGCACAAGCCCGGCTCGTCGCCGTCGACGGGCATGAGGTCCAGCCGGTCGCGGGTTCGCGGTTCGGGCTGGCCATGGGGCAGCGTCTCGACCTGGAGATCGACCTTCCAAATGAGACCCGCGCATGGCCGATTCTGGCGCTCAGGGAGGGCGAACGTGAAAGGACCGGCATTATTCTCGCCCCCGCGGGCGCCACGATCGACAGGATCGATTCCCTTTCAGCGAATGACGCCCCGGCCTTCGACACGGACTTGTCTCAGGAGTCACGGCTGGTCGCTGTCGACACGCTTGCCGCCCGTCCGGTGGATCGAAGCCACATGATCATGCTCGGCGGCTCGATGCAGCCCTATGTCTGGACCATCGACGGAGCAACATGGGGCAAGCATCGGCCGGTTGCCGCAACGAGCGGCGATCGGGTGGAACTGATGTTCCACAATATGTCGATGATGGGGCACCCGATGCATCTGCATGGGCATGCATTCCAGGTTGTTGGCATCAACAGGCGACGCTTCGAAGGTGCGCGCCGCGATACCGTGTACATACCGCCGATGTCGATGGTCACTGTTGCCCTTGATGCCGGCGAGGCCGCGAGCTGGATGTTGCATTGCCATCATATGCCGCATCTGGCCACCGGGATGATGACCGAGTTCAGGATCGCTGCATGAAACCGCTCTGGATCGCGGTCGCCGCAACTCTCCTGGCGGCGGCCGGTGCGATCTTGGTCGGAAAGGGACGATCCGGTCAGGAGGCGAGCGATCGCATCGCCCTTGGCCGGGCAGTCTATCTAGCGAACTGTGCGAGCTGTCACGGCACGAAACTCGAAGGCCAGCCCGACTGGCGCAGCCCGGGCACGAGCGGCCGCCTTCCGGCGCCGCCGCATGACGAGACCGGTCACACCTGGCATCATTCGGACAGGCAGCTCCTCGCAATCATCACCGATGGGACCGCCGCGGTGGTTGGCGGTGGCTACGAGAGTGACATGCCCGGCTTTCGGGAGGCTCTGACCTCCGCCGAGATCGAGGCTGTCCTCGACTACATCAAGAGTACCTGGCCGCAGCGAGAGGCAGACTACCAACGCCGCATCTCGAACGGCTGACACGCCGGAGGCCACGAAAACAATTTCGTGGCCCCACATCGCCATCGCGCGCCGCCCCACCACCACATTCATGCCGACGGGTTCGGCAGTTGATGGCGGCAGAGAGGGTGTTCGGCGACCTAAAGACATAAGGATTCACAAATGAACAAGAGAAACGTCTTCGCTCTGCTCGTCGCCGCGGCAGCGGTTGCGGGCTTTGCGCTTTGGAATCGAACCGGATCGGAAGACGAAGCCAGAAGAGGAGTATCGGGCCAGGGGACGGCATTGTCGGTTGTCGTGCCTTCGTCATTGTCCGACACCGCAAAGATGGGAGAACGAGCTTTCAACGCCGTCTGTGCAGCGTGCCACGGCAAGAACGCGGCCGGAACCGATGCCGGCCCGCCGCTCATCCATCGGATATACGAACCTTCTCACCACGGAGACTACGCCTTTGAAATGGCCGTCGCCAACGGCGTGCGCGCGCATCACTGGAAATTCGGAAACATGCCTCCTCAGCCGGGTCTGACGAAGGCCGACGTCGCTACGATCGTGGCCTATGTGCGCGAGCTTCAGCGGGCGAACGGCATCAATTGAGGAGCATTGGCGGCGAGATACCCTGCCAGACCTGTCGACGCGGGTTTGAGGAAATCGGGCGGCTGCGAGTGGAGTTGTGGTGTGATAGGATGAGGCGGCCAAGTCGCCTATGGGAGGGGTGTGCAATGCGAACTGGCATAACATGCGCATTTGTCGTTCTGGCTTTGCTGGTGTCGGCGTCAAATGCCCAAGAGGATCAGCCGTTTCATACGTCTTATTTCGCGGATGAAACGACCATCAGCCTGTCCGTGACCGTCGCGGCAACCTCTCTTGACCCGGAATATAATTTCGATGTGCAAGTCGCGCTCACGGAGCGCGGACCCGAGGGTCAGATCAGATTCATCGACCACAGCGCCCACCTTGCAAAGGTACGATGCGCCGCGCCGAAGGCCGTCATGATCGGCCAATCAGAGTTTATGCTGTCGGATTCGCCCGAGCCGGGGGATTGGAAGCAGGATCTCTGGCGCACCTTCTGCCTCCTGCCGGTCTCATGAGGAACGGAGCCGCGCTGCATCCAGCGCGGCCCTGTGCTTCACTTGACCGCAACGAACTGGACCTTTGCGCCGACCTTGAGCTTTTCCAGCATCGCGTCATCAGCGACCTGGAACACCATCGTCATGGCCGGCATCTCGAGGTTCTTCAGCTCTTCATGGATGAGCGTGACCTTCTTCGCCTTCTCGTCCAGCTTCTTGACCGTGCCGCTGGTGAATTCCTGCGCGAAGGCGGCGGTGCCGAAGGCGAAGGCGACGGCGCCGGCGAGTGTGATTCTTGTGATAGCTTTCATCGTCATTTCTGTTGCTCCTTATTTCTTCGCGACCGTGACGTCGCCGTGCATGCCGGAATCGTAGTGACCGGGAACGAGGCAGGCGATCTTGAACACGCCGTCGTTGGTGAACTTCCAGACGATCTCGCCGGATTTTCCGGGCGCGAGGCGAATGGCGTTCGGAGGTGGCGTCGCCTTAACCGCCTGTTTTAGCCGACTTGATATTCGGATTGTCATGACCGAATTCCCTGCCGCCCACTTCAGACGCCACCGCTTTCCTGCCGAGATCATCACCCATGCGGTCTGGCTGTATTTCCGATTTCCGCTCAGTTTACGCGACGTCGAAGATCAGTTGGCCGAGCGCGGCATCAACGTCTCATTCCAGACCGTCTCGGAATGGGCGGCGAAATTTGGCTTGAAGTTCGCCAATCAGCTCCGACGCCGCTCACGAGGCCAGTTTGCCGACAAGTGGCAGCTCGATGAGATGGTGGTGACGATCAAGGGAAAGAAATACTGGCTGTGGCGCGCCGTCGATGCCAACGGCTACGTTCTCGACGCCCTCTTGCAAAGCCGAAGGAACAAGGCAGCAGCCTTGCGTCTGATGCGCAAACTGCTCAAGGGTCAAGGTATCGCCCCGCGCGTGATGCTGACCGACAAGCTGCGTTCCTATTCGGCTGCGAAGGCGGATTTGATGCCGAAGGTCGAACATCGCTCGCACAAGGGATTGAACAACCAGGCTGAAAATTCCCATCTTGCTGTGCGACGACGAGAGCGGCGCATGATGCGCTTCAAGTCCGCGCGGCAATGTCAGCGTTTCGTCT
The DNA here is from genome assembly GCF_018873185.1 of Rhizobium sp. X9. Classification (NCBI taxonomy): domain Bacteria; kingdom Pseudomonadati; phylum Pseudomonadota; class Alphaproteobacteria; order Hyphomicrobiales; family Rhizobiaceae; genus Rhizobium; species Rhizobium sp. X9. The sequence goes on from NZ_CP071313.1 coordinate 75,979, forward strand.
CCACTCACGGCCAGATCGCCAATCTCTTCCTTCTTCACCGCAAAGACTTGACCGCCGCAGACCATCGCCAGCTTCGCACTCACGCCATCTCGACCTGGCGGGAAATCGCTTTGTCGATTGATGCGTGAAGTTCAGGTCGAAGAGACTACCGCATCCCAAACTCGGTTAAGGCGACGCCACCGTTCCAGGATATATCGGAGCCGCGCGCGAATCTGATCAAGGCGCTCAAACACCAGAAGCCGTTCACCAAAATCTTTGCCGTCGGTGACGACTGGCAGTCAATCTATCGCTTTGCCGGTTCGGACATCACCATCTTCACGCAGTTCGAGGCGAATTTTGGCGCAAGCTGGCAAGGGCGCCTGGAGCAAACGTACCGTTGCAATCAGCTAATCGCCGAGACGGCCGCCGGCTTCGTGCAGCGGAACGCCGCTCAGCTGAAGAGGTCGGTACGCTCGGCGCGACCGGCCATTCCACGATCGATCCGGGTCATTCCGATCAGTGGTGAAGGGAGCAAGCCGGAATTCGGCAAGGCGTGTCACCAGCTCTTGCAACGGCTAAATTCGTTCCTGGATGGGATTTCGGGGCAATGGCGGACAGAGGGGCGCGAAAAGCTCAAGGTAATGGTGCTGTGGCGCTACAATCAACTCGATCCGTTTAGGGGTAAACCGCCAAAATTCGAAAATATCGAGGTTTCGGGACTGTCGTTCCATCGCGCGAAGGGGCTCGAGGCCGACTACACAATCCTGCTCGATATCAGCGAAGGCGATTACGGTGTGCCGAGCCGGATCGAGGACGACGAACTTCTCAATCTGGTCATGCCACGACCAGAAACCTTCGAGTTTGCCGAAGAGCGTCGCCTTTTCTATGTCGCATTGACTCGGGCAAGCCGCGGCGTGTTCTTGCTTACAAATAGCCGGGAGCCTTCACGATATATCCGCGAACTTTCCGACATTGCCGGCGACGATCTGCGATTTGAATCAATCGATGGCGATCCCCTGCATCAATGTCCAAAATGCCGGGTTGGCCAGTTGGTCGAAAGGAATGGTCGCGGTAACAGTCGGTTTCTGGGGTGCAATCAGTATCCAGAATGCGAGCACACTGCACAGTTGCGCTGAACCGTTTAAGGCGATGCGAGTCCATTACGCCGAGGGAGCATCAAACCGCGCACGTCACTTTTCAGTTGGCGCAGATAGTCAATTCAGAATTGACAAATTGACCTGTTTATAAAGTTTCATTCGCGCCTGCTTTAATTTTGTGGCATAAGGTCAAACATGAATGGACAATCAGAGACAAAGTTAAAGCAGCTTCTCCAGCAAGTCCCGCCCGGCTTCCTGGTGGACTCGAGATGGATGGCCCGCCATGCCATCTCGCGACAATCCGTGTCAGGCTATCTCAAGCGGGGCTGGCTCGAGCCGGTCATGTCTGGTGTGTACCGCCGCCCATTCTCCTCCGATACCAATCCAGAAGCTGTCCGGGGCTGGAAGATACCCCTGCTCTCAGCCGTCTGGCTCATGCGGCATGAGTTCCATGTCGGCGGGGCGAGCTCCCTCACATTGCGGGGACATGCTCATTACCTCTCGTTCGGCAGCGAATTTGTCCTCTATCTCTACGGATCCGATATTCCGACATGGCTATCGAAGCTGCGGACGGACGCTGATGTGAAGACCAGGAGTAACGTTCTGTTCGGCGAAGGGGCGACCGGCATCGATGACGCGGATTTTGACCTTTCCAACGACGATGATCCCGAGCTGGCACAAAGCCCATGGCGCTGGCCAATGCCGATGTCCTCACCCGAGCGCGCGATCCTCGAAATGATAGACGAAGTTCCGAAGGGCGAAAGCTTCCACAAGGTGGACGTGGCGTTCGAGAGCCTTGCCAATCTGCGCCCGAGATTATTGACGACGCTCCTTACCCTGTGCCGGAGCGTCAAAACCAAGCGCCTTTTCTTCGCGTTTGCTGACAAGCACAATCATGCTTGGCGCCGGCACATCGACGTCTCCTCCGTCGATCTCGGCAAGGGCGACCGAGCGCTGACACCGGGCGGCCGGCTGCACCCCATCTATCGCATCACAGTCCCGAATGACTTGATGCCAAAGGAGCCCCCCTATGGCCCGTGACCAATACATGCGCCAGGTCGACCTCCTGGTGCGGACCCTTCCATTCATCGCCCGCCACGGCGCCTTCGCCTTAAAGGGCGGAACGGCGATCAACCTCTTCTATCGCGACATGCCGCGGCTCTCGGTCGATATCGATTTGACCTATCTGCCGATCGAGGATCGCGAAACGACGCTGAAAAATATCGACACGACGCTGGAGCACATCCGCGAAGACTTGATGGGGTCGGAACAAGAGCAGTCCGAAATCGTACGCTAAGGTCGAACGAAACCGGAACGATGCCGTAGATCCGATGTGCAACATCCGATCTCTGTGGATTGCCACCGACATGCGCCAATTTTGATTTCTCTGTCCGGCCCGACTCGACAACGCTTCGAGCAGATTGCTCATCAATGGAGTCGGGCGATGGCAAAGCGCAAGCTTCTTAAAGATCAAGATCGCCGGAAGCTTGTCGACATACCAGTCGACGAGGATAACCTAATCCGACACTATTCGTTGTCATTGGCGGATCGCCTGGAGATTGAACTGCGGAGACGTAATCACAATCGGCTCGGCTTCGCCATCCAGCTATGTCTAATGCGATACCCGGGTCGAGTGCTTGGAGCAGAAGAAACTCCGCCTCGCGCCATGCTGAAGTATGTTGCTGATCAGATCGGCGCCGCTCCAGACGAATTTGCCCTCTATGCACGCCGCGAAGAAACCCGTCGGGATCATATGGCGCGGCTAATGGTGTATCTGGATACGAGAAGCGCGACGCTGCAAGATCGCCGCGCCGCGCTATTGGCGGCAATTCAAGCGGCGACCTTGTCCGACGACGGTGCTGCGATAGCCAGTTCGACTGTCGCCGCGTTTCGCGAACGCGGCGCTCTTCTGCCGGCGATCGACACGATCGAACGCATCGGCCTTGCCGGCCGTGCCATAGCCCGGCGGCGAGCAGAAAGAACCCTGATTGAAGACATCCCACTCGATAGGCTTCAATCACTGGATAGGCTGTTAGAGGTTGACCCGTCGATCGGCCAGACCCGCTTTCATTGGCTGCGTTCGGCACCAGAAGCGCCGGCCGCGTCGAACCTCGTCGGGCTGACCGAGCGGATAGCCTTTCTGCGGCGGCTGGAGATCGATCCGGAACTGCAGGCGCGCGTGTCATCCGGACGGTGGGACCAGATGATCCGGGAGGGCAACGCAACGCCGGCCTGGCTTGCCAACGACTTCAACGCCAGCCGTCGCCACGCTCTGATCGTGGCCCAAGTCATCAAGCTTTGCCAGAAGCTCACGGACGATGCGGTGACGATGTTCATCAAGCTGATGGGTAAATTGTTCTCGCAAGCCAACAATCGGAAGAAGCAGCGGCAGATGGACTGCAGAGCGAACACCGCCAAAGCGCTGCGCATGTTTCTGGATACGATCACCGCCCTGCAGTCTGCCAACGACCATGGTCGGAACGCATTGGATGTTCTCGACCAAAAAGTCGGTTGGGACCGGTTGCTTCGGATGAAGCCTGAGCTTGAGTCGATGGTCGACGACAACGAGGCGCCATCGCTGATCGTAGCGGCCGAGCAATATGCGACCGTCCACAAATATGCTGGTGCGTTCCTTCTAGCCTTCACGTTCCGCTCAGCGCGTCGCCACGATCCACTTCTAGCGGCAGTTGCGCTGCTGAAACGGCTTTATGCCGAGATGCGGCGGACACTCCCGGATCGCGTGCCGCTCACTCACCTCAGCCAAACTGATCGACGGCTTATCTTCGAACAAGGAAAACCCGATCGCCGTCTGTACGAAATCGCGACGCTCGCTGCTTTACGAGACCGGCTTAGATCTGCGGAGATCTGGGTCGCTGGCAGCCGATCTTTCCGGCCCATCGATGAGCATCTGATGCCGCGGTCGACATTCATCAAGATGAAGGACGAAGATCGTCTCGGTTTGGGGGTCCAGAGCGACGGCGCGCAGTGGCTTGCCGAAGCGCGTCAGATGCTCGACTTCAACCTGACGCGTTTGGCCCACAGAGCACGATCCGGAAAGCTCGAGGGCGTTCGTCTCGAGGCAGGAACCTTGATTGTCACGCCAACCGCCAGCGAAGTCCCCCCGGCCGCCGAGGAACTGAATGCCGAGGTCAGCGACATGTATCCGTTGGTGGAGGTTCCCGACTTGCTAAGGGAGGTGCATGAATGGACCGGGTTTGCAGATTCATTCACGCATGTTCGCACCGGCGACGTCCCGAAAAATGTCTCTGCTATGCTGGCGGGCGTCCTGGCCGATGCTACGAACCTCGGCCCAAAGCGAATGGCGGGCGCATCCAAGGGGATCAGCGCTCATCAGATTGGTTGGATGCGCGCATTCCATGCTCGATCGGAGACCTACCGCGCGGCGCAAGCGTGCATCACCGATGTCCACACCCAGCATCCGCATTCCCGCCTTTGGGGCAATGGCACAACGTCATCGTCAGATGGCCAATTTTTTCGTGCGAGTGACCGAGCCGCAAAGCGCGGCGACATCAATTTGCACTACGGCAGCGAACCCGGGACGAAATTCTATAGCCATCTATCAGATCAGTACGGCTACTTCGGCATTTTGCCCATCAGTCCGACCGAAAGCGAGGCGGCCTATGTGCTCGATGGGCTCTTCGACCAGGACACGGTGCTCGACATTCAGGAACACTTTACCGACACGGGCGGTGCCAGTGATCATATCTTCGGGCTGTTCGCCTTGATCGGAAAGCGGTTCTCACCGCGACTGCGCAATCTCAAAGACCGGAAGTTCCGCACGTTCGAGAGGAGCGATGCATATCCAACCCTGTCGAACCATATCGGGGCGCCGATCAACACCGCCCTGATTCTCGACCATTGGGACGATCTGCTGCATCTCGCGGCGTCGATCACGACGCGGTCCGTGGTACCGTCTACGATCCTGAAGAAGCTGTCCGCATCTCCGAAGCAAAGCCATCTCGCGAGGGCGCTCCGCGAACTCGGCCGTATCGAAAGGTCGCTCTTCATGATCGAATGGTACTCAAGTCCGGCATTGCGGCGGAGATGCCAAGCCGGTCTCAACAGGGGAGAGGCCGCCCATAAGCTGAAACGCGCTGTGTTCTTCCACGAGCGAGGCGAGATCCGTGACCGGTCGTTCGAAAGCCAAGCTTTCCGCGCCTCGGGGCTCAATCTCGTCGTCAGTGCGATCGTGCACTGGAATACGGTTTATCTTGATCGCGCGGTCACACAGCTGAAACGAGCGGGGCGAGACATTCCTGATACTCTATTGAAACACATATCGCCGCTCAGTTGGGAACATATCAACCTTACCGGCATCTACACATGGGATGCCGAACATCAGATGCCGAACGGATTTCGATCGCTCCGCTTTCCGGCTAGGCTAAGGAACGCCGCGTAAGTTCTCATTCCGTTCGTCCTTAGCGTACGATTTCGGACTGCTCTTGTTCTGACCCCTAGATCGGCATCCGATCGCCGACTTCAAGCTATTGGCCGAGAGGAAAAGCGAGATCTCTCCTCCTTTTGCTGATGCGCGAAACAAGCCGAAGAAGACAGACCGATAGTTGCCAGACCTCGCACATATTGCGACCTCTCTCGCAACGGATCCCTTGGCTGGCTTGCTGCTTGCCATCTCCCTCTCGATCGCCCTCACAATCCCGGCGCAGAGACTCTGGTGGATCCACGCGCTACTAGCGGCCTTCCTTCTCATCCTGTCGCTGGCTTTCCACGACAAGCGCCACTTGTCTTTCGACAGCTACCTGGTCGGGCTCTTCGCATTCGCCGCGGTTTCTCGGGACATTCCCAATCAGCCACTGCTCTATCGCATCGGCATTTCCTGGTTTGCGTGCTTCGCGCTGATCTCGGCCGTCATCTACGCCGCAGGCGAACGCATCCAGCACAGGACTCCGCTCGAAAGACCTTTTTCCGAGCCGGCAATTTCAGCAGCGTTGATCAAGAGGGACACCTGATATTAAACCAGTGTTTTTTGCCGCAGCCGGTCTCGCGGCTCTGCCATCTCTCCAGCATCTGCCAAGGCCGAGGATGCCTCATGGGGTTGCCAGATCCTCTTGTGCGCAGCCTCACAAAGCCCGTCATGGCATGGCGTCCCCTACTGCGTTCCCCCGATGAAAAGGCTTATATCAGCTATGGCGAAGCCCGGCTTCTCCTGGCCGATCTGCCATGAAGCAAAAGCCGGAAAACCGGGCTATGAACCTTACGAGGAATGCCCTGCCGGCATGACCGCCGTTTCCTCCCGCACCGATGGGGATCGGCCGTTCTTGGGCCGAGACGACAAGGATCAGTGCATGAAGACCGTCAACCAGTGCAGCAACCGTGCCGCCTTCCGTACCCAATTTGGTGACAAGCGCGAAAACGAGCGCAAGGGTGTCACGATCCGGCAGATCAACCAGAACAACGACAATGATGTTTTCAACCGAGACAATGGCTGCATGGTGCAGATCACTCAGCCCCGCCCTCGCCGCGCGGATCCTTATTATTTCGACATTCCGAACGATAAGGGCGTCAAGCAGCGCGCTTGGTTCAACCTGAATGACTGAGTGGATGACATGAACAGCAACATTCTCATCGTAGCAGCCGCAGGTATCGGCATTCTCGCCGGTGCTGGAGGTACTTATCTCATCATGCCGGAGCCAGAGCAGGTTGTTCGGGCCCCTACTGATGCGGAGATCGCGGCCCTTATCGCAGCCAATCCCTCCCTGATTCCCGAACCTCCGGCCCCTGTGCTTGAAATACCGACAGAAGAGGAAGCTCTAGCCGCATACCGCAAGGCTTATGCCCGCAATCCTCTGAGGACCGGCCGCGGTGAAGCCGATGTAACCCTTGCTTTGGGAGAGTGTGACGAGAACGCCAGCGGTCCAGGCATATCATGCGTTGCGGCCATCAAGAGGAATCCGAACGCAGCTCCTCTCGATCGCGTCATTGGATTTGCCAAGTCTGCATCCGGCGAATGGGTTGCCACCAACTACTGATTTCAGGGCCAGATGCCTGTTGATCATCAATGCCCCGATAGAGAGGTGGAGCCTGAAAGAAGAAGCTCCATTTCCTCAGGGTTTAGGCTCCCCTTCGAGGCAATTAGGTACCCCGCTACGTAAAGTAGCTTCTGATCTCTCTCATCCTGATCTGACGGCGCGTGCCTGATGATTGCCATACGTGCATTCGCTTCTTGATCCATGTCAGCGCCGCCCTCGCCGTTGACGGCCGCCAGGTAGACGGCTCGGTGACGTTCGACCTTCACGGACAATGGCTCGTTGGGTTGCAGCTCAAGCTTTTCTGTCATCTTTCCCTCTCCACAAGCGCAAGCGATCACTCCTTGACCTCCCGAAATCGAAGGGAGGGCAGGAGCCCCGCTCCTGCTCCCGAGCTCGTGCGGAACAGCTGGAGAGAGAGGGACAAGCGCTAAACCGGAGGGGGATCACCCACCCGGAGGGCCGAGACGGATTTCAGGGAAATGCGGCCGGTGCTGCAGGCCGCAGGCCGAAGCATGGGGAGACCGGTTTAGTGCTTGTGGGGGAGAGAGGGCAGAGCGCCTTTCTCCCCTCTCAGTGAGTTAGGTCAAGTCGCCTTTCGGCCCTAAGCGGTCATCACCGGAGTTGCTTGCCTCCCAATACAAGCAGGAGAAAAGCAAGCACTGCGCAAGCCATCGGCCGGACATACATCGGGTTTCGAGGTGAGTTCCAACTAAGCCGCCTGCCGCCACAGCCGCAGGTCTACTGGATATGCTCCCGAGCCGCACAGCCACCAACTCCTTAGATTCATTTCGGCTTGCTGCAGCGCTTGGCAAGCTCCCGATAAAACGCCTCCGGACTCACGCCGATCTCCTCTGCGACTTGCCTCCACTTCCCCTTTGACGGAAGCTGCTCGTGCCATGCGATCCAGGCATCCAGCCGTTCGGCAACTGTCTTCAGCGCAAGGATTTCTGCACGCATGCGGGTGTTCCTGATCTCGTGAGCTAAATAGGCCGCCCACGCTGCTGCAAAATCCGGTTCTCTGGCGAACTTCAACCTTATCCGTCGGCTCTCGATGATGCGAACCCGGGACACAGCAACTGCCACGGCCTCACAATGATAGACGTCGCTGAACATCGAAGCTTCCGCCAGGACCGAACCTGCCGAGGCACGTTGCAGGACTACAGCACGCCCATCATCCTGATGCCGAACAAGCCGTACCTCCCCAGAAAGAACCAGCATCAGAGAAGACACCACGTCGTTTCTGCTAAAGAGGACTGCACCTTCGTCGAAGACCCGCTCGGTTCCGGGCATCTCTATCAGTTCATGAAACATGATCGCTATCATGTGAATGTTTGCATCGAAATGACAAGGTGGTTCTTGATCGATGAAAGGAAATGCAGATGAACCTCCCGGTTACCGCTTTGTCTCTTCTATTGCTGTTTTCGACGTCCGTCCCTGCCCAGGAACATTCTGGAACTCACATGCACGGTATGGACGATGCAGCCATGACGGACGACGGTGAATTTCCCATCGAAGCTGGGCAGGCCGCTTTCGCGGCCATTCAGGAAATTGTCGCTTTGCTGGAGAACGATCCCACGACCGACTGGTCAAAGGTCAACATAGAGGCTTTGCGTCAGCACCTCATAGACATGAACAACGTGACCATGTCAGCTCGTATTAAGGTTCAGGAAGATGGCGGAAGCATTCGCTTCATGGTCTCTGGTACGGGCTCGGTCGTCGGCTCCATTCGCAGGATGGTATCGGCTCACGCCTCCACGACGGAAGGCGAGAGTGGCTACAGGTTTTCGTCAACTGAGAGCGCGGACGGAGCGATTCTCACGGTTACACCGGATAATCCATCAGGGATCGCAAAGCTTCGCGCCTTGGGCTTCATCGGGGTGATGGCGCAGGGCATGCACCACCAGATGCACCATCTGATGCTGGCGAATGGCCAGTCTCCGCACAACTAGGCTAGGACGGAATCCGACCGGTATTCGCGTCGTCCACTTCAACGGCACGCTAACGAGCGGTACTCCAACCTCGTACTGACCGCGAAGACCTGACATTAACCGGGCTGCCTGAGCCTTTCCGGCATCAGGCAGCCCGGTTAGGTGCATCTTGCTGTCTCGCTACATTGCATGACTAGGGGCGAGCCCCGTCGAAGCGAGCGCCATCCAGATCGCCATGGCGATCATCATCAGGTTCTCGGTCAGAGAGATGAAGCCGAGCGGTACATTGCTCGATCCGCCGACGCAGGCGCATTTCAGCTCTCGTCTGTCGATGTAGACCGCCTTGAAGACCGAGACTGCTCCAATAGTGCCGATGAATAGCGCCACCGGGACAGAGAGCCAGTTCGCCACTCCGGCCACCATCAGGACACCCGCCAGCCCCTCCGCGTAAGGATAGATGTAGCTGTAGGGAACCCAACGCTTCGCCAGGAGGTCGTAGTTCAGGAACATGGTCGCGAAGCTCTCGACGTTCTGGAGCTTCAGCATCGCCAAGACGACCATGGAAAAGGCGATGAACCACTCCGCTGCGCGCAGTGTGAGCGGGTCGCCCAGGATGGCGTAGCTTGCAGCGAGAGCCATCAGAGCCGTCAGCGTAAACAGAACGATGACCGGCCGATAGGTGGTCGCTTTGGGGTCGGCCACTGGCTTGCCGAGGAACCTGCGCAGGTCATCATGGCCGCCCACACGGTAGCCGCTGACAAATACCTGCGGAGTGGTCGAGACACCATGCTTCGCCTTGAACGCATCGGTCTCTTCACGGGTGGTCAGGTGGTGGTCCTCGACCTCGTAGCCTTCGCGGCGGAGCAGGTCCTTTGCCTTCAGGCCATACGGGCATGTATGCCCGGGCATGACCATTCGATAGAGAATGGCCTTCTTTTCCAGTAATGCGGGGTCTGTTCTCTCCAACATTTTCACGTCTCCTTCGTCTTGTGAAACCGTTGGTAAGACCATACGTTCCGTACCATGGTACGGAGTCAAGACCCTATGGATATGACAATCGGAAAATTCGCGGCCACAGGAAAAGTCGGGGTGGAAACCATCAGGTTTTATCAGCGCAAGGGTCTTCTGCAGACGCCGAAGCGGCTGGACGGCGGCAGGCGATATGGAAGCGAGGACGTCCGGCGGCTCCTGTTCATCAAGCAGGCCCAGTCGGCGGGATTCACGCTGGAGGAGATCAGGGAACTGCTCGATCTCGATGCCGGAGATGACAGGGAACGCGCTCGCGAGGCCGCCAGGGCACGTCTCGCCGCACTCACAGGGCGCGCGAGGCTCTGGAACGGCTGATCGGCGAATGCGCCTCAGGCAAGAAGGGGCCTTGCCCAATCCTGACGTCATTTGGGCTGTAGGCCCAGTGTCTGAAGCGTTCCTCGCAGTCGTCTTTGCGGCGGTTCCCCTTGCAGCGGCGAATGCTCTAGCTCGGTCTCACTGCAAGATAGACGTAAGGTGCTGTACCGTCGCGAGGCACGGCCATTACGTCATAGGTAGCCCGTGGGTCATCCCCCATGCCAAGCGAGCCGGATGGCATACCCGCGACAGCAAGCCCCGCGAGGGGCGGACGTTCGCGTAGAAGCTTCTCCGCAGCTTCCAGGGGGACATGGCCTTCAAGGTAGTAGCCGTCGACTTCCGCCGTATGGCAGCCCCACAGATCAGAGGGGACTTTGAGACCGCTCTTTACGGCATCCATGTCGGCTTCGTTGACGGTTCTGACGTCATATCCGGCCCTGCCGAAGGCCGAAGCCCAAGCGGCGCAACACCCGCAGTTCGGGTCCTTGTGAACCGTCATCTTCGGTGCTGCCGCTAGGACCATGCCCGGAGCGGCTACTGCCGATGCGGCCAGGCTGATGAATGTTCTGCGTTTCATCTGTTTCTCCTGTAGGGTTTGGCCGCCACGGGTTGCCGGGGCGGCCAAGGCCTTTACTTCAGCTGCGTGACAGTCAGCTTTCCATTCAAACGGTCGGCGACGAACTCTACCGTCGAACCCTGCTTCATTTTCTCCAGCATTGCCTCGTCCTGAACATGGAAGACCATGGTCATCGCTGGCATGTCGAGGCTCTTCAGCTCTTCGTGGATGAGGGTAACCTTCTTGGCCTTGGTGTCGACCTTCTTGACCGTGCCCTTGGTGAATTCCTGGGCGAAGGCTCCGGTGGCTGCACCCAAGGTCAAGGTGGCGGCAAGCGCGATGTTGAGGATTGCTTTCATGGTGGTGCTCCTTTCGTTGCTTACTTTTCGGCGACGGTGACGTTGCCGTGCATTCCGGCATCGTAGTGGCCGGGTACGAGACAGGCGACCTTGAAGACGCCGTCATTCGTGAACTTCCAGACGATCTCTCCAGATTCGCCCGGTGCCAGTCGGATCGCATTCGGGTCGTCGTGTTCCATCTCGGGGAACTTCTCCATGAGAGCCTTGTGCTCCATGACCTTGTCCTCCTGGTCGAGAACGAACTCGTGGTCCACCTCACCATCGTTCTTCACGGCAAAGCGGATCGTCTGGCCCTTGCGGACCTTGAAGCTGTCCGGTGTGAAGACCATGCGGCCGTCATCGGTTTCCTTCATGCTGACACGGATCGTCTGGGTGACCTTCGACTTCTGTCCCGGCTCGCCCACCGCCATCTCGCCGTGACCTCCGGCGTGGTTTCCGGCGGCGATGGCCGGGGTTGCGAGCGAGGCCAGAAGCAGGCCCGTCAATGCAGTCTTCATAGGCAATATCCTTCTCAAGGTGAGCTTCGATCAGTGGTGTTCCGAATGGCTCGGGGTGATTGTTGTCGTCGCATCGGTGGCTTTAGGCGCATCCGGGAGGCTTCCGGTCCATTCCCATGCCTGGGTGCCGGGCGGGTTCTCGTACCAGCCGGGATCGCTGTAATCGCCAGCGGAGATGCCCTCGCGAACCTTCACGACCGAGAACATGCCGCCCATCTCGATGGGGCCGTGCGGCCCCCAGCCGGTCATCATCGGGATTGTGTTCTCCGGTATCTCCATCGACATCTCGCCCATGTCCGCCATACCGGCGGTGCCCATCGGCATGTATTCGGGCTGGAAGCGGCGGATTTTGCTGGCGACCTGCTTCTTGTCGACGCCTATGAAGGTCGGAATGTCATGGCCCATGGCATTCATGGTGTGGTGCGACTTGTGGCAGTGGATGGCCCAGTCGCCGACATACTTGGCGTCGAACTCGTAGGCGCGCATCGCGCCAACCGGGATGTCGATGCTGACCTCCGGCCAGCGGGCCTCCGGACGCACCCAGCCCCCATCCGTGCAGGTGACTTCGAAGTCGTAGCCGTGCATGTGGATCGGATGGTTGGTCATCGTCAGATTTCCGACCCGGACCCGGACCTTGTCGTTCTTCGAAACCACAAGCGGGTCGATGCCGGGAAAGACGCGGCTGTTCCAGGCCCAGAGATTGAAGTCGGTCATTTCCATGATGCGCGGGACATAGGAGCCCGGCTCGATGTCGAAGGCATTCAGAAGGAAGACGAAATCGCGGTCGACCGGCATGAACGTCGGGTCCTTGGGATGGACCACGAAGAAGCCCATCATGCCCATCGCCATCTGGACCATTTCGTCCGAATGCGGGTGGTACATGAAGGTACCCGACTTCACGAGGTCGAACTCGTAGACGAAGGTCTTGCCGACCGGGATATGAGGCTGCGAGAGACCGCCGACACCGTCCATGCCAGAGGGCAGAATCATGCCATGCCAGTGGATCGTCGTGTGCTCCGGAAGCTTGTTCGTGACGAAGATGCGGACCCGGTCACCTTCGACAGCTTCAATCGTCGGCCCAGGGGACTGGCCGTTGTACCCCCAGAGATAGGCGGTCATCCCTTCCGCCATCTCCCGTTCGACCGGCTCGGCTACCAGATGGAATTCCTTGACGCCATTGTTCATCCGGAACGGCAGGGTCCATCCATTAAGGGTAACAACCGGATTGTAGTCGGGCCCAGTGGTGGGCTTGACCGGCGTCTGGGTGGCGGCCGTATCCATCAGTGCCGCCTCCGGCAAACCCATGTTGGAAGTCCGGCCCCACGTCTGCGAGGAAACCAATGCGGCACCTGCCGCACCTGCTCCCAGTAATTGTCTTCTGCTGAACATGATCGTTTCCTTTAGTGCCCGCCGCTCTCGGCCGCTTCCGCTGAGGGGACCTCCGTTTCACCGGAAGGCGCACCGGCGCTGCCGCCATAGATGGCGGGGGCGAGGTTCGCTTCGGCTAGCCAGAAGTCTCTCTTTGCGTTGACTGCGAGGAGGGCTGAATTGACGCTGTCCCGGCTGTCCGAGATCAGTTCGAATGTGCTTGTGAGCATGCCGTTGTAGGTGAGCAGCGACTGCTCCTCGACCGCCTTGCGCAAGGGAAGAACGTTGTTCCTGTAGTGGCGCGCGATGTCGTAGTTGGAGCGGTACGCCTGGTAGGCGGACCTCGCCTCCGAGCGAGCGTTGACCGCCTTTTCCGCCAGTTGGTTGGCCGCCCGCATGTAGGCCAACTCGCCTTTTCGGAGCCGCGCCTGACCGGAATCGAAGATCGGGATCGTGAATTCCAGCGAAGCGGTCCGCGACACTTCGGAGACGATGCCATGATCCTCGCGTTCGCGCTCCTTCTCCACCATGCCCACCAGCTCGATGTCCGTGACGATCCGGGTTGCGTCCTCCAGCTTGTAGGACTGCGCCGTCGCCTGAAGCTCCAGCCGGGCTATTTGGAGATCGATGCGCTTGTGGATCGCTTCGGCCTCGATGTCGTCGCGTTTGATCAGGGCCCGAGGCAATGACGGGAGCTGGTTCGGTATCTGGAACTCGATGTCGGACCCAGACAGTCCCATCAGCCGGATCAGCTCTTCCTTCGCCAGCCGCGCAGCCAATCTTGCCTTCGCGGTTTCGCCCGTCAGTTCGGCATAGAACACATGTTCCCGGGCTTGCTCTCCCTTTGGCATCGACCCCGCTTCACCCAGTTTCTGGGTCAGATCGGACGCCGCCTCTGCCGCAGCGCGCGCGCGGTTGAGGTAGGCGACATTTTCCCATGCCGCGACCGCGTTGATCCAGGCCCGGCGCGTATCGGCGGCAAGCGAGATGGTTGCGAGCGCTGCATTGAGCTGGGCCTGCCGGAAGCGTGTCTCGGCGATCTTCATGTTCCTGTCATAGGTCACCAATGACAGGATGTTTGCCGCGATGGCACCTTCCAGCACCCGGTAGGCTTCAAGCCCGGGTGTGCCGATACCGGAGACGCCAACCGAGAACTTCGGCAGAACCGAAAGCTGCGTCTGCCAGGCATCTGCTGCACTGTCACCGAGGTCGGCATAAGCCGCCTGAAGGCCCTTGTTGTTGAGCAGTGCCACTTGCACAGCAGTCTCGGCGTCCACCGTCTTCCTGGCCATCAGCGTCTTGACGCGGTCGCGAACCACCTGGGCGTGCTGCTGGTTCTGCACCCATACCGTCTGCTTGCCTGTCGCCTCGCCACTCTTGAGAGAGACATTCAGGAATCCGGCATCCTTGGCGGCATAGTCAGTAGAAACACAGCCTGCCGCGATGAGCGGCAATGCCAGCACTGAGAGAACCTTGATCTTCCTGCCGAGCATCATGCTCCCCCTTTCGGGGCCTGGGCGTCGTTGAGACCGCGCCAGGGTTTGGGATCGACAGGAGTGCGATGCGTGTATGCGCCAATCGGATTCTGGTAACGGACCGGCCGGACGTCGATCACGGTGTCTGGATGGCCAGTCGAGGCCACGACTTCAGGTAGCGTGGAGGTGCATCCGCTCACAAAGAGCGGGACGCCCACCACCAGGAATGTCAGCTTCATGGTGAATTTCCGAGAATACAGTCACGACAGCACCAGGCACTCGAAGTGCTCAGGTACAGCAAGCCCCGTCAGGCGGGTGTCGGTTCTCAGATGTTGGGTGGTCGGTGAAGAGCCGGAGATTCGCCGAACGTCCTGAGGTCGTTCATGAAGCCCTTGATGGATACGGCGACCGGGTGGGCGAGTTTCGGCATGGGAGCATCAATTGCGAACACGCCGCAGTAGTCCTGGCAGCAGCTGTTATCCGCAGTGTCGCCATCGCTTTCCGCAGCATGCTCGGAATGATGTCCGTCATCGGTCATCTTGGAATGGGAATGAGCGCCATGAGCCGAATGATCACCTTCAACGAAGGAGACGGAGTCAGGCATGGCGGGATGCATAGCGGCATTGGCGGCCGACATGCTGTAGCCAGCCAGCGACAGCACGACCGCCAGCCTGAAGATCAGCATCAAAACCTGCGATGTGATTCTCAACATCCCACTCATGTCCAAAGAATCGCCGTCGGCTTGACGGTTGTCAATCAACCAGCCTCTACAGCATGGACATCTCGTCCTTTGTGTGGCGCTAGAACATCTATCCTATGGGAAGGTTTGCAGGAGGGACGACGGCGAACCCCATCGCGGCTGGAACTTTCTCCTCTGCTCCGGTGTTTCCAGCCATCGAGCGCGGAGACCGAAGGATGTCCCTATCGGACTTTTTGAAGGCAGGATTATCGGTGATCGCAGCGACGCTGCTTGTCATCGGGCTCTTCGCTACGGCTCCTGCTTTCGCTGCACCGACCCACCATTGCCCGGAGGTGCAGGCGAGTGACCAGGTATTGGACAGCCAGCGCGACGGTCTGGATGTTCAACTTGCCAGAACGTGTTGCGCGCAGATGCACTGCTGTCCGATCCTTCCTCAGCCGCTAGTCTATGCTCCGCCTGAGGTACCATTCGGCCAGCTGCATGTGCACGTCAGACCGGAGCGGCCGCTTCTCCTCCTGACTGCGATTGATCCCCCTCCCAGAACCCCTGCTGTTTGAGACACGTCCCTCAAAACAACAGGAGTTCAACATGAACACGTACGTCAAACACGCAGCCGCCGCGCTCACGGTCTCCGCCGCAATACTCGCATCCGTTCATCCTGCCGCAGCCGACCCGACATTCCCCGACAAGTGCAAGGGCGACATGCCGATGTCGGGCATGCCAATGGGTGGCGAGATGCCAATGGGCAGTCAGCAGATGCCGATGGGCGGACAAGGCTCCAATAGTGGTCAGGGCCCGATGGCCGACCTCACCGACTATCAGCAGGCCTCGTTGGAGGCGATGATGTCGATGAACCAGCAGATGATGCAGGGGATGATGAAGGATGATGCCGACGCGTCGTTCGTCTGCGGTCTGATTGCCCATCATCTGGGTGCAATCGACATGGCGAAGGTCGAGCTGGAGCACGGCGACAATGAAGAGGCCAAGGCGACCGCGCAGAAGGTCATTGACGATCAGACGAAAGAAGTCGAGCGACTGACTGAGTGGGTCGAGAAGGAAGTGAAGGAGTAACGCCCATGCACCACATCTCCTCGGAAATGAAGCAGTGCATCGACAACTGTCTGGCCTGCTACAGCGAGTGCCTCTCCATGGCGATGGGACATTGCCTCGAAAAGGGCGGCCAGCACACGGAGCCGAAACACTTCAAGCTGATGATGGCCTGCGCCGAAATCTGCCGCACCTCGGCCCATTTCATGCTGATAGGCACCGAGCACCACAAGCACACTTGCCGCGAGTGCGCGGAAATATGCTGCCAGTGCGCCGACGACTGCGAACGGGTCGGTGACATGCAGGCTTGCGTCGATGCCTGCCGCAAGTGTGCCGAAAGCTGCGAGCGTATGGCGCAGTAGCCCCTGCGGAAGCATGGGTACGGACGGAGGTCTCTCCTTCCGTACCCACCTGGGGTTCATGCTGGGCGCATGCTGCTTTTTCGCACTCCCGATCTTGGCAGTATCCCGCTGCGCCCGAGGACCCGAAAGGGGCGGGCGACGGGTGAAGCATAATCAAACGCATCAACTCGGCCGGGATCAGCGGTATTGCGCAATCCACCAGGAGCCGAAGGAGAACATCTAATGGGAATGTCCTACTGGCGCTTTGCCGCCATGATCGCGACATCGACGGTCGTAATGTACGGTCTGATGTATCTGAACACCTACGCACTGGAACATGTGTTCTGGAGCGAGACCCGAGCCTGGATGGCCCTGGTCATGGGATCGACTATGGCGGTCATCATGCTCGCCTTCATGCTCGGTATGTACAAGAAGCAGATGCTCAACATGGCCATCTTCGGCGGGTCCGTCGCGGTCTTCGCGTTGTCGCTGTGGCTCGTCCGCAGCCAGGTGACGGTCGACGACGCCGAATACATGAGCGCGATGATCCCGCATCATTCGATTGCCATCATGACGAGTGAGCGTGCGCAGATTTCCGATCCCCGCGTTCGAAAGCTGGCCGACGAGATCATCGAGGCCCAGGAGCGGGAGATCGCAGAGATGAAGTATCTGATCGAGGACCTGGAGGAGCGTGACTGATGAAGAACTCCCTCCTTTCACTGCTGCTCCTTACCTCGGCCAGTCTCCTGTCGGGATGTGGCGAACGGGAAGCTGCTGACGACATCATTAGTCCTCCGCGTTCTGAAGAGGCTGCCCGCGTGCTCTCCGGTGAGGAAGCCATAGCTGGCGCTGACATACCCACACTCGACCCCGCGACGATGGTGGACGCGGAGATCGCCAAAGTCCTTGGTTCGCCTGCTCAATGCACGTTCAGGTACACGAGTGCTGGAAAGCCGATACTTGCCCTCAAGGGAACACCGGGCGCTACCGTGACAACTGCTGTCCTAAAGGTGAACGCTCACCTTGTGGAACTGCAGCCAGCTGGCGGGGACGGCAACCTCTTCCTGACCTCTGGGCCCATCAGCGTCACTCTCTCCGTCGATGAGGTCCAAGCGGGAGAGAAGGTGGAAGCCGACATGGTATTCGCGATTGGTGAGAGCCTGCGCGTGGGATATTCAGGTTACTATCAGTGCGGCGGCTAGCGCGGCACGTGATTGCTTGAAGCACTCTGGCTGAAACGTGCAAACGCTGGAGGCGGGAGCGGCTTTCTGCAGCCCGCCTCCTGCGCTGTGCCGATCAGTGCGTCTCGTGCTTACCATGTTCCGCCTGAGCAGTGCGTGTCGTTGCTGCCTTGAAGACCTCGGTCCGCTCGTCTCCCTTGACGACCAGCTTGCCCACCAGGCCACGGGCTGCCCGTGACAGAGCATGGTCCACCAGCACGTACTCCCCCGGAACGTCCATCGTCATGTCGACCACCGCAGCTCCGCCGGGCGGAACCGTGATGGTCTGCACGTCGGTCAGCGGCTCCGTCGTCAGCGACGCGAGCTGATACACCTTGTCGAAGATTTCGCCGATCACGTGGAAGCTCGACGTCTTGTTGGGGCCGCCGACACCGAAGTAGATGCGAACAGTCTCGCCCACCTTTGCGGTCAACGCATTGTCGCCGGTCAGCGCATTGGCTGCACCGTTGAACACATAATATTCCGGCGTCTCGTCCATCAGCCTGTCCAGGCTCTCCGTCAGCTTGCCCTTCGTGCCATAGGCCTGCGCCGTATAAACCTCGCCTTGCATCACGTAGAATTCGCGGTCCACCGGAGGAAGACCACCTTCCGGTTCCACCAGGATCAGACCATACATGCCGTTGGCAATATGGTGGGCGGCCATCGGCACAGCGCAGTGGTAAACGTAAAGGCCCGGCTTCAGTGCTTTGAAGCTGAAGCCTTTCGTTTCTCCCGGTGCAGCGTCCGTCGCCTCCGCTCCGCCTCCCGGTCCCGTGACCGCATGGAAGTCCACGCTGTGGCGTTCACTGCTATCGGCAAGGTTGGTTAGTTCAACTTCGACGGTGTCGCCGACTCTTGCTCGGACGAAGGGGCCTGGAACCTTCCTGTTGAAGGTCCAGTAGTGGTAGGTCGCGCCGTCCGCCAGGCTGCCAGTAACTTCGACCGTGTCGAGCTTCACCTTGATCGTTTCCGGACCCCTCGCACCTACTGGCTGAGCAAGGTCTGTCGCCGCCCGTACGATATCGAGGGGAGCGGCAGCTGTCCCGTTCGCCGCCGGATGGTTGTGGGTGGCGTCGGCCAGCACCGGCATTGCCGTCGCCGACAGGAGTGCGACGACGACGGCGGCGCGGAAGAGTGTTCTACTGGTCATAATTCTGGTCCTGCTATTTATGTCTGCGTTGCCTATTATTGGACACTGCGTCCGTCGGAGCATCCTTGCGCTGCCGCAAATAGAAGCCTCGCTCGCATCTTCGTGATCGCCTGCAGGTGTCGGCTCCGGAGTTACGGCGTCGGCTGAACGGAACGGAAATGCGCAATCGCTCCGGCGGTCATCTTCGTCACGCACCAGTTGGCGTAGAACCCGCCCAGCAAGCGCCCCAGCAGCCTATCGGGGAGACGGGTGGGCAGGTTGTACTCGATCCTGACGTTCAGGCTGCATACCGATCTGGCGGGACTGATCCTGAATCCCATACGGTAGGAACCGATGACGAGGAGACGCACCGTTCCGCGCGTCTCCCAAGTCTTTGAGAGCGGAGGATGTCGTTCCGTCACGACTTCCTCCACGGAGAGCGCCCGGTCGAGTATCAGCCCCCTCATTCTAATGACAGAGCCGACGGCACGTCCTTCCGCTTCGTCAAAGTTGTACTTCATGGAAGCCCCCAGCATCATGACTGAGGGCTCTTCCATGTGCGCACCGAGGAAGGCCGGATTGTCGAGCAACTCGAAAACCCGTTCGGCCAATGCCGACAAGGCTACAGTGCTCGATGCCGACCGCTGGTAGGTCACGACCGGTGATCCTTGTGGCCGTGACCGCCATGTCGATGAAACAGGTGCATCAGTGGGCAGGCCAGCAGGATCAGGTAGGGGGCGTAGCCCAGAACGTGCCCCCAGTGCTCACGAAGGATGTAGAACACCAGGATCAGGGCCAGGGATGCGCCCATCAGCAGGAGCGTGCGGTTGACCGTCATATCTTCATGCTCCTCAACCTGAGAGAGTTGGCGATCACACTGACCGAAGACAATGCCATTGCCGCCGCCGCGATGATCGGTGAGAGCAGCAGACCAAAGACAGGGTAGAGGACGCCCGCCGCGACAGGCACGCCTGCAGCATTGTAGATGAAGGCGAAGAAGAGGTTCTGCCTGATGTTGCTCATCGTGGCGCGGCTCATCTGCCGTGCCCGGACAATGCCCTGCAGGTCTCCCTTCAGGAGGGTGACGCCCGCGCTTTCGATGGCGACGTCGGTTCCCGTTCCCATAGCCACGCCGACATCGGCCGCCGCAAGCGCGGGAGCATCATTCACACCATCGCCCGCCATGGCGACGATCCTGCCTTCACTGCGCAGGCGCGAGACGATCTTGCTCTTGTCCTCGGGCAGGACTTCCGCCTCCACCTCGGTAATCCCGAGGCGTCGCGCGACTGCATGAGCAGTCGTCTTGTTGTCGCCCGTCAGCATCACGACCCGAACACCGTCTTCGACGAGCGCCTTTACCGCATCCGGTGTCGTCGGCTTGATGGGATCGGCGATAGCAAACAGACCGGCCAGCCTGCCATCGATGGCGGTGAATATGACGGTAGCGCCTTCGTTGCGCAGCTCTTCCGCCTTCGCGGTCATGGCGCTGACGTCGACACCCTCTTCCCCCATGATGCGGTGACTGCCGAGGATCAGCCGCTTTCCATCGACCGTCCCCGTCACTCCCTTGCCCACAGGGCTGTCGAAATCGATGGCATCTCCCAGGGCGATGCTACGCTCACCCGCCGCATTGACAATCGCGAGCGCCAGCGGATGTTCGCTTGAGCGTTCGACCGTGGCGGCCAGCCGCAGCAGCTCGTCTTCGGAGATGCCTTCCGCTGGTGCAATGGCCGTGACCTTGGGCCGTCCCTCTGTCAGGGTTCCGGTCTTGTCGACCACGAGCGTGTCGACCTTTTCGAAGCGCTCCAGTGCCTCCGCGTTCTTGATCAGTACGCCGAGACTAGCTCCCCGACCGACACCGACCATGATCGACATAGGTGTCGCAAGCCCCAGGGCACAGGGGCAGGCAATGATAAGAACGGCGACGGCTGCCACCAGGCCGTGGGCGAAGCGAGGCTCAGGCCCATAGATCATCCAGGCGGCAAAGGCGACGAGCGCAACCACAATGACGACCGGAACGAACCATCCCGAGACCTCATCTGCGAGGCGCTGGATGGGTGCGCGAGAGCGTTGGGCGTCCGCGACCATGCGAACAATCTGGGAGAGCATCGTGTCGCGTCCGACCTTGCCCGCCTCCATGATGAAGCCACCGGTCTGGTTCATGGTGCCGCCGATGAGCGTCGACCCGACCTCCTTGGTGACCGGCATCGACTCGCCGGTGATCATGGATTCGTCCACAGAGCTGCGGCCCTCCAGAAGCACACCATCAACAGGAACTTTCTCTCCCGGTCGAACCCGGAGGCGGTCGCCGACGGCCACGGCGTCAAGACCGACATCCTCGTCCGTCCCATCCGCAAGAACCCGACGCGCCGTCTTTGGTGCCAGATCGAGAAGCGCGCGGATCGCCCCGCCTGTCTGTTCGCGTGCCCTCAGTTCCAGAACCTGCCCGAGCAGGACCAGGACGGTGATGACGGCGGCCGCCTCGAAGTAGACGGCGACTGAACCTTCTTCCGCGCGGAACGTGTCGGGAAAGACGCCTGGCGCAACCGTTGCAACGACGCTGTAAATCCAGGCGGCACCCGTCCCCATCGCAATCAGGGTGAACATGTTCAAATGACGGGTCACCAGGGACTTCCAACCCCGTTCAAAGAACGGCCAGCCCGCCCAGAGGACAACCGGTGTCGCGAGTACCATCTGCAGCCAGTTCGACGTCTGTGGCCCCAGTATCATGTGGAGATTCGTGAGATGGCCACCCATCTCCAAGGCAAGGACCGGGATGCTGAGGACGAGGCCAATCCAGAACCGTCGGCTCATGTCCACCAGTTCCGGACTTGGACCCGTTCCCAGGGTCGCCACTTCCGGCTCCAGTGCCATGCCGCAGATCGGGCAGTTGCCGGGGCCGATCTGCCTCACCTGCGGATGCATCGGGCAGGTGTAGATGACGCCTTCCCCCAGCATGCCCGGAGGAGGTACTTGCTTCTCTGCCACCTGATGGTGGTGCTCATGGTCATGCTCTTGATGATGATCATCGTGAGCATGATGGCCGTGATGTTCGTGCTTCATCTCCGCTCTCCGATCAGATCGCGCGATTATAGGACACGAAGGACATCATCCCTGCCGCCATGTGGTAGAGGTGGTGGCAGTGGAACGGCCAGCGGCCCGGGTTGCTCGCATCGAACTCGATAGCAACCTCTGCCATGGGAGGAACATGAACCGTATCCCTCACGGCTCCCCGCATGCCTTGTCCGTTGATGCCGACCACCTGGAAATGGTGTCCGTGAAGGTGCATCGGGTGTGTCATCATCGACATGTTGCGCATGACGAGGCGGACCCTGTCATCAGGATTGACGGCCATCGCATCGCCGCTGATCCCCCATGAGTAGCCGGTCATGCTGCCGGAGAGGATCAGAGGATAGGTCTTCGTTGCGGGCCGCTCGTCCAGAGGTGACGTCGCTTTGAGGATCGCCTCCAGTGAAAGGTCGAGGACCGGTCCGGCGGAAGAAGCTTTTGTGGCAACCTTCGAAATGGTCGCGTCCGCCGTTGCGAGGATGACGCCTGTCTGCTCCTCGGAGCCTTCGCGTAAGGCAAGGATCGGAAGTGACGCGGTGCCCAGCGGGAGTTGCAGTACGATATCCAACCGCTGGCCCATGCTGATCGGGAAGCGGGTGCCGGTGACGGGCTCGATGGCCATGCCATCGACGGCGGCCAGACTTCCCACGACGGTTCCCGTGTCGATGGTGAAGGCGGTCGCCGTTGCACCATTGATGATGCGTAGCCGAACGCGGCCACCCTTCTCGACCTGCACGATCTCCGGATCGTCCAGCGTGCGGTCATTGGCGAGGTACGCATCATACTCGATGTCGTTCAGGTCCATCATGCCCATGCCGCCCATGCCCATGCCGCCCATCGCCATGCCACCCATGGGCATGCCGCCGCCGTGCATTTGCGCCATGTTGGACATCATGCTCCCGTGATCCATCGGCATCGAGCCGCCACCGTGTCCGCCGCCCATTGCGGAACCTTGCTGCAGTTCCGCCAGCAATTCCTCCGGCGACTTGAAAGAGAAGTCGTGAAGAAGGATGACGACGTCCTGCTCGTCACGAGCGCGGTCCTCCGCCGTCCGCACGATCAGCGGTGCCGCCAACAGGCTTTGTTCCTGTAGTGTATGGGCGTGCATCCAGTGGGTGCCGCCGCCTGCGAGATCGAACTGGTAGTGCCGTTTCTCTCCTGCAGTGAGGAGCGCTGCCGGATTGTCGGGGACACCGTCCAGCTCCCATGGAGGGGTAAGCCCATGCCAGTGAATGAGCGTCGCTTCATCCGTGGTGTTGGACAGGATGACATTGAAGCCGTCTTCCGCATCCAGGACGAGGCCGCTCCGTCCATTGCCCTGAACAAGACCGAAGACGCTGGCGGATCGGCCATTCACTTCAATGGAGCGCTTGGTGACTGCGAGTTCGATGGGTGACTGCAATCCTGTGCTAGTGAGCGCCCAGGACTTCTGTGCAAGGGGTGAAATAGCTGCCGCACTGACGGCGAGCGTCTTCAGAAATTGACGACGAAACATGACGTTCTCTCGATCTTCTTGGCCGTGATCGGCCCAATGGTGGGAATGGCCCGCCAGCGGCGAGCAGTTCATCAACCAATGGATCGAGGGGGTTCGAAGCTAGGAGACGGGTCGTGGCCTGCGACATCGTCAGCGACATCCAAGACCCTAGCCAGAAGCAGGACCGAGTGCGCCGATCCTGCTGGTTGTGCAACGACTGCGAGGCAGAAGACGCAGATGACGCTGCAACAGTTCTGTTTGGGAGAATGCTGGGCCTTGGAATTCTCGTCGCCCGGATCATCGTCCACCATCTGGTGGTGTCCGTCCAGGCAGGTCTGGGGAGCCGCATGCGTAACCGGCGCACTGAACATGAGAGCAACAGCAAGGAGTGCCGCGAGCAGCCTCCATACCAACGCTCTCTGTGCTAACGTGCGCATTGTCGATCCTCCGTCATCTCACCATGCCACGCCTCCCATTACGCACCTTGATCTTTATCAATGTTCGGGTGCCATTATGGTCGGTGGTCGCTTGGCATCGATTGCCAGGCTGCCGATGCTGGTGCTTCCAACGTGGGAAGGTCAAGGCCGTCACTCAGATGAATGTGTGTACCTGCCACGTTACCTTATCGATGTGTGGTCGGAGGTCCGCGCCCGTTGCAGAGCGGCGGCGGGAAGAAGCGAAGCCGACTCTGCGCCCATGTGGCCTTGATGAAGGCGAGAGGCAGCATCTCCAACCTCTCGCCTCAACGGGTTAGAGCGATGCCCTGCCGCTACCGCCAACAGGCCTGATCATCCAAGGCTTCACAGCAGGTTCCTTGGCAAGGATGCCCTTCTTCTTAGCAAAAGAGCGTATCGCATCGCGTGCTGCCCGAAGAGGTTTCAAACCGTCATGTGCCATGTAGCAGGTCCTCAAGGCCGCCTCATGGATCAGGTCCCGTTCCCGTTCTGGCCAATCCTCCAGATAATCAATCGCCTCCTCCACGGCCGTAATCTCGCGGACGAGGTTCTTTTGTTCCTTCAGATACACCGGACGATCAAAGAGCTTCGAGATCATTTCCACCTCACTGATTCTGTTTGTGATCAACAAGGAAGGCGCTGTGGCCAACGCCGATTATCGATGTGGTTTGCCGCGTCCTTCCGTTCAAGTCGGAACACCACTCAGGTCACTAAATCTGATAGGGAAACCGTATATGTCGACGGGAGCGAACGCAGGCGCTTACTGCACAGCAAGCCAGGTTGGCGGGTAGCTGATTGCCCCATACCAGAGCGGGATTACGCGGCGGCGAAAAATTTCCTCCCAGGTTCTTGAACAGGCATTTTTCGCCAACCAGATTCATTGCATCGGCAGCCTTAGTAGGGGCCGATAGGCCGGAGACGCAGGTTTTCGGTGGCGTCTCCAATCCATGTTGCTTTACGGAGGATATGGTAATGAGAACGGAACTTGATTTCGCACCCCTCTACCGGTCCAGCATTGGCTTCGACCGTGTGTTCAACCTTCTCAATAACGCGCAGCGCCTGCAGGCGGTTGACCTCTGGCCACCCTACGACATCGTCAAGCTTGGCGATGACGAGTATGCGATCACCATGGCAGTCGCAGGCTTCAGCCAGAGCGATCTCGACGTGACCCAGGAGCGCAACGTCCTGATCATCAAAGGGTCGAAAGCAGAGAAGAAGGAAGGGGAGTACCTACATCGGGGCATTGGCGGACAGTCGTTCGAGCGTCGCTTCGAACTGGCTGACCATGTTCACGTCGAGACGGCGTCGCTCTCCGACGGTCTCCTGCGAATTGTCCTAAAGCAGGAAGTGCCGGAGGCGATGAAGCCCCGGCGAATCGAGATAGGCAATGGGACGGCGGCCCGGCCGCTCCAGATTGAGTCTGACAAGCAGGTCGCCTGAACTCGCTGAACTTCCCACAATCAGGCACGATCACGAATAGAGGGCCCGCGTAGGGCGGGCCCGCCATTCGCACTGCATTCAGTCAAGCGGCACCCCGTGTTTCTCAGCTTTGATGGCCGCTATTGGCGCGAAGCGGAAGACGCCTCTCGCACCTTTGCAGACATAGAAGAGCCTATCGCATTCTGAGCTATTTCGGACCAAGAATCATCTCGAGTGCGGCATCCTGGGGCAGACCACCCATCTGCCCGATGCTACCATCCGCTTTCCTGAAGACAATCGCAGGGGTCCCAGAGAAGCCAAGCTCGGTCATCAGAGTGGCATTGTGCTCGAGCTTTTCTGCCACTGCCGGGCTGATCGTTTCCAAAGGGACTATGCCGCCGTCCCCGTACTTATGTTCGTTTTCAGCCAGCGCCTCCTCAGGAGACTTGGCCTCAAGAATAGCAGCCGCCTTGGCTGGGGAATCCTGTCTGATCACGCCGACCATGACATGTCGGAGTTGTACCTTGCCCGACTCGACCCAGGGCCTGGCAGCCGTCCAGAACTGGTGGCAATAGGGGCAGTTGGGATCCGTAAACACGTAAACGGTCCTCGGCGCGTCTGGCCTTCCATCTTGGACCCACGTCGACCCCTCCAGCTTTTCCCATCCCTCTTCCGGTGCGGATTTCGGATTAACGGGACATCGATTCCGGTAAATCCCGGACAGTCGTTTCACTAAATCGCGGACAGTCTCGCGGGATCGACTTTCGTTCGCCTGGTTGATGTCATTGGTTATTGATTTCGGCGTTTTACGCTTCGGTCAAGAGCGGTCTTGGTTTTTGCTTCCTCATGCTGTCTCCTTCGAGCGCAATTCGATGGGCGTTATGGACGATACGATCGAGGATGGCGTCAGCGATCGTTGGTTCGCCGATCATCTCGTGCCACTGCGCGACGGGAAGCTGGGCGGTGATCAGAGTGGATTTCCGGCGGTAGCGCTCTTCGAAGATTTCCAGGAGATCGAGCCGCTGCTGATCGCTGAGCGCGTGGGTTCCCCAGTCATCAAGGATGAGTAATTGAACACGCGCGAGCTTGTCGACCAATCGGGGAAACCGCCCGTCGAGGCGCGCTAGCGCCAAATCCTCGAAGAGACGGGGCATGCGGACATAGAGAACGGAATAATCGAGGCGGGCCGCTTGCCGTCCGATGGCGCAGGCGAGCCATGTTTTGCCCGTTCCCGTTTGTCCGGTCAGGATCAAGTGCTCATGGGCCTTGAGCCATTCGCCTTGGGCAAGCGAGAGGAGCTGTCGGCGGTCGAGGCCGCGAGGGGCGGCGAAGTCGATGTTCTCGATGCAAGCATCGGGGAAACGCAGTTTGGCGATTGCAAGCCGGTTGGTCAGTCGCTTGTCGCCGCGCACGGCCATCTCCCGATCAAGCATCAGGCCGAGCCATTCATCGCGGTTGAGATCGCTGCCCTCAGGTTGATTGGCCAGGTCGCGATATGCTGCCGCCATGCCGGATAGGCCGAGCGCATGCATCTGGTCGAGGGTTGGATGTGTGAGCATGTGAGTATCTTCCTTTCTTCACTGGTAATAGGAGCTGCCGCGGATGTTGCCATGCACCGGGGTGGGCTTGACTGGCTCAGCACCAGGCGGGGCCTGATCGAGACCGGATTTGAGGATGGTGCTGACGGAGGAATAGCTGAGCGCATTGATCGTCAGTGCCCGATCGCACGCCGCTTCCAGACGCTCGGGGCCGTACCGGCGCGCGAGCGATAGAACGCCTTGAGCGGCGCGGTATCCCTGCTGAGGATGAGGTCTATCGCGCATCAGCCGCTCGATCAGGATTGCAGCGTTGCGGCCAATCTTTGCAGCTTGCTTGATGAGGCTCGCAGGCGTCGTGTTGGCATAATGCTGATGTGTCTTCGGCATATGCTCGTTGACGGTGACATGACCGCCCCGCTGCGACGTCCGGCGGTGGCTGGCGACACGTTGGTGATCATGGAGGATCTCGACGATCCGGCTTGTAAGCCGGACATCGACCTGGCGGCCGATCAGGCGGTGCGGCACGGAATAGAAGGCCTTGTCGACCTCGACATGGTAGTCGGGATGAACCTTTGCCGACTTCCATTCGGAATATTCGAATGGCGTTGCCGGCAAGGGCGCAAGCGCGTCTTGCTCGATCTCCTCGAAGAGCTGCCGGCGGGATTTGCCAACCCGGCGCATCGGCCGGCTATTGAGATCGTCGAGAAGCTGGCTGATCCGCACGTTGAGATCGACAAGGCTGAAGAAACGGTCGTTTCTCAGCCGCGCCAGGATCCAGCGCTCGACGATGAGAACGCTGCCTTCGACCTTGGCCTTGTCCTTCGGCCGTTTCGGACGGGTCGGCAGGATCGTCGTGTCGTAATGCTCGGCGAATGCCGCAAAAGTGGCGTTGATGGTCGGCTCGAACCACAAGGGCTTGGCAACGCCGGCCTTGAGGTTGTCGCAGACGATGGCTTTCGTCACGCCACCGAAGAAACCCAGCGCCCGCTGCTGACCCTCGATCCAGTCCGGCAACCGTTGAGTGAAGCTTGCATAGGCGAAGGTGTACAAGGAGGCTGGCAGAACCGCGACGAAGATCTGCGCCAGCCGGATTTCGCCTGTCGCCGGATCGATCACCGGGACGGTTTGGCCGGCGTAGTCGGTCTGCATCGCCGCGCCGGCAGTGTGGCGATTGCGGAAGGTGGCGCTGGCGCGCTGCTCGAAAGCGGCAAACCGCTCGCAGAACCACGTGTATCCGTAACCGTTGGGGTGCCGTTCGCGATATTCCTGCCACAACAGCGTCAGTGTCACGCCCTTCCGCTTCAATTCACTGGCGATCTTGCCCCAGTCGGGTTCGTGCATGTCCTGGGGCGGACGGCCGCGACGATGGAACAGGCGGCGCTGCAGAATGCCATCATCGTCCAGCCCAGGCGGTAACGGCCAGCCCGTCAGCCCGGCCTCACGCGCCCGCAGCAGGTAGGTCGAAATGGTCGTTTTGCTGATCTTCAGCCGTTCCGATATCGCACGAACCGAAAGCCCCTGTTCGTGCGTCAGTCGCAATATCGATCGAATGTCCTTCACGTCAGTAAGTCTCACCTGCTTCCGTCTCGCCATTCATCAGCCCCTCGTTCAAATCGAGGTCCAGAATGGCAAAACGGCGCGTGCGAAAGTCGATCTTTATGCCGAAAGACTGTCCGGGATTTACCGGAATCGCTGTCCGGGAATTAGCGGAAATGCTGTCCCGGATTTAGTGAAATCGCTGTCCGGGATTTAATGGAATCCCTGTCCGCGAATTACCGAAACCCGCACTTCCGGGATCGGCGCCTCCACCATTTCCTTGAGCTGGGCTTCCGCCATGTCCTGTCCTGCCTCGTCGACAAGTGTGCCGACGACAACATGTTCGCCATCCGGGGTGAGGTAGATTGTCAGAGGTTGCGCGCCAGCTTTTGCGGCGAATGCTCTCAAACCGCCTGGTACCTTCATCTCTCCGAGGATTGTCAGTCCCTGTTGCTCGATCGCCTTCAGGATCCGGGGATACTCTTTGGGCTGGGGACTATCCTCGGCTGCGGCGATCTGTGGCGCGAAACCAAACAGCAGCGCTGCGAACAGCATCAGGGCAGGTCTGAGGTAGGTGAGAACGATGAGGCGCATTTTGGTTCCTTCAAAAGCCCTCGCTTGACCTGCTCACCTTAAGGCAGGCTGAAGGCAGCGGCCATTGTGAATAGGACAGGAGTTGCAGCTATGGGATGCGCTGCTGCCTCAGCCGGTCCAGAAGGTCCCCCAGTTCCGATAGAGGATGTAGGCCGCCACCACGAGTACGAGGGCCGCGAACAGGCGGTTGAGGATGTTCTTGTAGGCGCTCAGGCGTGTAGCGAGCAGCATGCCAAGTACGCCGCCGACTATGCCGCCGCCAATGAACTCAACGGCAAGCAACCAGTCCACCAAGCCGGAGGCGGCATAGTTCAGGGCGGTGGCGAGGCCGAACACGCCGACGGAGAGGAGCGAGGTGCCGATCGCGTTGATCATCGGCATGCCCGTCGCCAGCATCAGGCCTGGAACGATCAGGAAGCCCCCGCCGATGCCGAAGAAGCCGGAAGCGGCACCGGCGGCGAGCGCGACGGCCGCTGTGACGAGGCACATCCTGAGGTCCACCGGGCGGCATTCGGCCGATGCCGGTTTCCTGGACTTCAACATCAGGACGCCGACGACGACCATGAGGATGCCGAACAGGAAGATCAGCCGATCGCCATCCATGGCCTTGCCGAGGCTCGAGCCTGCAAGTGCGCCGACGACGCCGAGCGCCGAAAAGACCGCCGCGCAGCGCCACCAGACGTGACCCTTTATCGCGTGGCTAGTAAAGTTCGCGAAGGCGTTGACCGAAACCGCAAGCGCCCCTGTTCCAATGGCAATGTGCGGCTGCGTGACGCCGACGACGTAGAGGAGCAGCGGCGTCGCCAGGATCGACCCACCGCCACCAAGCAGGCCGAGCATGAAGCCGACGATCCCGCCGGAGCCGACCGCCGTAAGGATAGAGGCGCTCATGTCCGTCTGCTCCACACCCTGTCATGCAAGGTCATTCCGACCAGCATGGCGACAACGAACAGGGCCGTCTGTGGGATGCCGATCGACAAGGAAGCGACCGCCGGGCCGGGGCAGAAGCCGCCGATCCCCCAGCCGAGGCCGAAGAGGGCCGACCCTATTATCAGCGGTGCGTCGATCCTGCGGCTCGTGGGGACATGGAAGCTGTCGTCGAAGGCGGGATGGCGCATCCGCTTCATCACCTGCACGCCGATGAACGCGACGACGACGGCGCCGCCGAGGACGAAGGCAAGGCTCGGATCCCAGGCGCCGAAGACGTCGAGGAAGCCCTGGACGCGGGCCGGGTTCAGCATTCCGGAGAGGGACAGGCCGAAGCCGAAGACGATGCCGGAGGCGAGAGCGGCTCCGAACTGGTAGATGTTCCTGTTCATAGTCCGAAACTCCTCAGAACTGTGACGGCCACTGCGCCGGAAGTGAGGAATGTCGCGACCGCAGCCATGGATCGCGGAGACAGGCGCGCCAGGCCGAGGACGCCGTGGCCGCTGGTGCAGCCGGATCCCATGCGCGAGCCGAAGCCGACGAGCAGACCGGCGATAACGATCAGCGGCCACCCTACCGTGATCTCCACTGTCGGCCAGCCGTCGAAGATTGACAGGTAGGCGAGCGGTCCGAGCAGCAGGCCAACCACGAAGGCGAGGTTGGTGGTCAGGCCGAAGCCCTGGGCGAGACGGCCGACGATCCCGCTGATGCCAGCGATTCGCCCAGTGAGGAGCAGTAGCATGACGGCAGATGCGCCGATCAGCATGCCGCCGGCCAATGATGGGAGATAGGTGTTCATTTGCCTTCCTTCACGCAAAAGATGTCATAGAGGGCGGCAACCAGTTGCGCGGCCTTCTCCTCCGTCAGGGAATAGAAGATCTGCTTGCCGTCCCGCCGGGTCTCGACAATGCCGGAGCCGCGCAAAACCGTCAGGTGCTGCGACAGATGAGGCTGGTGGAGGTCGAGCTTCTCTTCAAGCTCGCCCACCGAGTAGCTGCCCTCAACGAGCGTGCAGACGATCATCAGGCGCGCCGGATGGGACAGCGTCTTCAGGAGGTTTGCCACCTCCCCCGCCCGGCTCGCCATCTCGGCTGTCGAAAGTCCCGCCTTCAACATAGCTTTCAGGTCGGCACTCATTCCCATGCTGCTCCCTGCAGGGCATCGAGCGGAAACTTGAGGTAGCGCTTGCCGTTCGCTTCCGGCTCCGGCAGGCGGCCGCCGCGGATATTCACCTGCAGGGCATGGAGGATGAGCTTCGGCATCGGCAGCGTCTTGTCGCGCTTCGTCCTCAGCGCCACGAACTCTTCTTCCGTCACGTCGGCCAGATGCGGGTTGGAATTCTTCTGTTGGGCCACCGTGCTTTCCCAACGCGGTGCCCGGCCGTCCGGCTGATAATCGTGGCCCGTGAAGATCCGCGTTTCGTCCGGTAGCGCGAGGATGTCCTGGATTGACTTCCAAAGGATGCGGGCGTCGCCGCCCGGAAAGTCGGCGCGTGCCGTGCCGCTGTCCGGCATGAAGAGCGTGTCGTGGACGAAGGCGGCGTCGCCGATCACATAGGTGATGGAAGCGAGCGTATGTCCAGGCGAGAACATCACCTTCGCATCGATCGATCCGACCTTGAAGGTCTCGCCGTGGGCGAACAGCCGGTCCCACTGCGAGCCGTCGGTGGCAAGCTCAGGCCAGTTGTAGATGCCCTTCCACAGCTTCTGGACATCCACGACGCGCTCGCCGATCGCCGTCTGCGCGCCAGTCTTCTCCTTCAGATAGTGAGCGGCGGAGAAGTGGTCGGCATGGGGATGGGTGTCGAGAATCCACTCGACGGTGAGCCCCTCCTTGCGGACGTAGTCGAGGATGGCGTCGGCGTTGATAGTTGCCGTCGCGCCGGCCTTCTCGTCGAAATCGAGCACAGGATCGATGATGGCGCACTTCCCCGTATCCGGATCCGAGACCACGTACTGGACGCTCCAGGTGCGCTTGTCGAAGAAGCCCTTCACCTGCGGCCTGCGTTCGGCGTGCTTCTGAAGCCATGCGTCGGCGGCGCCGGTGTCGAAGCCGCGGCTGCCTCCGAACTCGACCACCTCGTCGGCAGACATGCGACCGTCAAGGACTTCTCCGATGAGGTAGAGGATCAGCGACCGGGTGCCGGTCTTGCAGTGGGCGAAGACGGGGCCTTCAGATTCATCCACCGCGCGCTGGAATGCGCGCACGTCCGCCTCGGTGATGGTGGCTCCGGTTACCGGAATGAAGGCATAGGACAGGTTGCAGTGCTTTGCTTCCTGAGCTTCGGCCTCTGTTCCCGGCTGTCCGGACTCTTCGCCATCCGGCCGGTTGTTGATAAGCGTTGCGAACCCGTTTTCGTGCAGCGAGCGGATGTCTTCGGCGCTTGGCTGGGACGAGACCGAAAGCTTCTCGGATACTCTGGTTACAGGCATGACTGGCTCCGTGGTTATATCGGTATACGTTATAATATATTATATAACAATTGGGGTTCAAGGTCGGTGACGGAACTTTGTGTTCACCTCGTGGTTCCCGCGCAGAGGAGGCTAAAACCATGGCCACGACAGCAAACCGAGTCAGCGCCCAGACACCCACTGAGATTAACCGACATCTTCGCTGGGAGATGGAGAAAAGGCTCGCCTACTACGAAACCCACCCCGACCAGATCCCGACCCGGCTGGAAGAACTCGATCGCGAATGGGACATCGAGCGAACGCTCGAGGCGAATGCTTCCACCTTGGCATTCACGGGAACCATGCTGGCGGCGACGGTCGACAGGCGATGGCTTGCACTCCCGGCGATCGTGACTGGCTTCCTCTTCCAGCACGCCATGCAAGGCTGGTGCCCTCCGCTTCCGATCCTGCGCCGGCTGGGCTTCCGAACGGCGGAGGAGATCAATCAGGAGCGCTATGCGTTGAAGGCGCTCAAAGGTGATTTCGACGTCAAGGGCGGCAACAAGCTCGATACTGTCCTGCGAGCCGTCGGGATCAGGTGAGGCGGGGCATGACGGCAGCCATCAGACCGAACGAAAGTGACAAGCAGGGCTTCCCCGCGACACTAATATGGGCGGCTTCTTCGACGGAATACTGCTCCACCAGATCCTCCAATGGCATCATCTCCTAAGTGGGGTCGAAGAAGCACGTCAAGACATTCGCGTACTGATCCTGACAGACGGACTTTTCCACGCGCTGATGTACGTGGTCGCCGCGGCGGGGCTTTGGCTGCTGTGGCGGTCGAGACACTCTTTTGCTGCCCGCGGAGCAGACAGACTCCTCTTCGCAAGCGCGTTGATCGGCTTCGGCGTCTGGCACATTCTCGACAGCGTTCTTTCCCACTGGATACTCGGAATCCACCGGATCCGTATGGACGTGGAAAACCGCATGTTCTGGGATCTCCTTTGGTTCGTCGTTTTCGGCCTAGTGCCTCTCGCCCTGGGCGCCTACTTGCGCCGGAACGGCATGAGAGGCGACGGGCGCCGGATTTCGAAAGGGCCGGTCGGACTGGCCTTGGCAGTTCTGATCGCCGGGCCTCTCGCCGCGCTACCCGCGCCAAATGAGGGACCTATCATGATCGTATTCGGCCCTGGCTCCACCGCCGCACGGGCGATGCAAGGGCTCGAAGCAAGCGGCGGGCGCCTCCTGTGGTCCGATGCGTCCGACATGGTCTGGGCCGTCGACATGTCTGCTGGAGGCGATGTGAAGCTGTTCTACAAACATGGTGCGATCCTGATCAGCAACTCCATCTTCCCAGCCGGGTGCTTCAACTGGACGCGCGTCTGAGGCGGTCAGATTGGGAAGGAGGCTCTCGCGACGAACCATGTACCGCCTCTCTCAAACGTCAGGTTGCCGCCGAGACGATCGAGCGCCATCTGGACGATCGACAATCCGAGGCCGCTTCCATGACCAGAGGCCTTCGACCCTCTGAAAAAGCGTTCCGTCACCCGCGCCTCGTCGGCAACAGGAATCCCCGGCCCCTGGTCCAGGATCTCGACAACGACCTCGCTTTGACTTTCGCTGACCCGGCACCTGACCACTGCACCCTTCGGCGAGTGCTGAATTGCGTTCTCGAGCAGGTTTCGGATCGCCAGACGCAGGAGGATTCTGTCGGCCTCAAGAACTGCCGGCTGCGGGGTTCGATCTGCGTGCTCCATCGCGACGTGAACCTCGTTGGCCGCTAGCTGCGTCTCCAGTTCCGAAGCGATCTCGCCAACAAGTACTGCAACGTCGACTGGCTCATCCTTGGCGGCGCCCTGCGACGCATCGACGGCGGCAAGATCGATAAGCTGACGGACCATCCGGCTGGTTCGGTCGACACTTGTGGAGATGCGGGAGAGGGCCTCGCGCTGGATCGTGGAATCGTCGGTCCTGAGAGCGATCTGCGCCTGGGTCTTGAGACCAGCAAGCGGCGTCTTCAGTTCATGCGCAGCATAGGCGGTAAAGCTCTGCTCCCGGTCACGCGCTTCGGCCACCCGGCCGAACTTCCCGCGGCACGGTTCCGTCATCGATCGGATGGAGTTCAGATGCGGAACGCCCGGCAAGTCCCTCGGCAATGCGCGTCAGTGGGGCAAGACCGCGGCCGACGCTGACCCAGATCAACACCGCCAAGACGGGGAGGATGACGATGCCGGGAACAAGAAGCCCCTTGATGACGTCGCCGATGAGTCGGTCCCGTATCTCAAGGCTGTCGCCGACCAGAACACGAACGCCGAGCGTCGGGTTGACGACCGCGTAGACACGCCACCGTTCTCCGTCGATCTCAGTTTCTTCGAAGCCATCCGTGTGGCTGGCAAGCGAAGTTTCGGGCGCACTCTCGGAGCGGCTGACGAGGCTGCCCTGAAGCGACCAGATCTGGCAGGAGAGCTGGCGGCTGTAGCTGCCGTCAGCTTGCTTGAACGGTGGAGGCGGAGCATTCGCGATTGCAGCGTCTACCGCCGCAGACGGCTCGATCCGGTGATCCGTGATGAGCGAGCTCACCATGCGTGCCGCTTCCATCAAACGGGCGTCCAGCACCCGCTCGACTTCGGCTTGTGTGCTTGCGTAGATCCAGGCCGCGGCGAGAAGCCAGACGGCGCCGGTCGTGGCCAGCAGGATCACAAACAGTCTGATCCGTATCGAATTCATTGCGATGTCCTCAACCGGTAGCCCGCGCCCCGCACGGTCTCGATGAACGACGCACCGAGCTTGGATCGCAGCTTGTGGATGTGAACCTCGACGGTATTGCTCTCGATTTCCTCCTGCCACCCATAAAGCTTCTCCTCGAGGTTCGACCGCGACAGGATGACGCCCGGCGTCTCCATCAACGCCTGGAGGATCACGAACTCCCGTCGGGAAAGGGAGATCGTGATCTCGTCACGCGATGCGGACATGCGTGCTGGGTCGAGGCTGACGTCCTTCCACTCGAGAAGCCCGGCCGCACGGCCGTGTCCACGGCGGACGATGGCGCGCAGACGGGCCGCAACCTCGTCGAGATCGAATGGCTTGCCGAGATAGTCGTCTGCCCCCGAATCCAGTCCAGTGATGCGATCCGCGACCTCGTCCTTTGCCGTCAGGAGGAGAACCGGCGTGCGATCGCCGGAGCGGCGCATCCGCGACAGCACATCGAGGCCTGATCCGTCAGGGAGCATGAGGTCGAGTATGATCGCGTCGAAGCGGTCGGCCTCGATGGCCGCGTCGGCGTCGGCAACCGATGTCACGGCGTCCACCGTAAAGCCGCACATCTGCAGCCCGACCTTCAAGCCGTCCAGCAGGATCTCGTCATCTTCCAGCACAAGTAGCCGCATCACATCCTCGTCTAGCTTCGCATCCTCCCTGCGCCCGCCACCTTAAGGCTGCCTTAAGGTTGGGAGGAGAGACCGCCGCTCCAACCCAACCAACGGAGCAGCCCTTTGCGTTTCTTCCTGTCGGCGTCATGTTTCCTCGCGACCATAGCTGTGTCGGCCGTGGCGTTAGCCATCGAACCGCCGCTCCCCATGGATCAGGCTTTCCGCATGGAGGCCGGCCGCGATGGTTCCGACATCGCAATAAGATGGCAGCTCGAGGACGGCTACTACCTCTACCGGGAATACCTGAGTGTGACCGGCGTCGGCGGCAAGCCACTCGAAATGGCAACTCCACCGGGTGTCATCAAGGAGGATCCAGGATACGGAAGCACCGAAGTCTACTACGGCACTGCCACGGCCACGGTCGCCGGGCCGGTCACGGGCTCTTTGAACGTGACCTACCAAGGCTGCCAGGATGGCGGACTCTGCTACCCGCCGACGACCGTCGAGATCGACGCCGCGACGCTTGAACCCAAGTCGGACACAGGAAAATCTGGTCTCCAGACTGCGCTTCGATCGCAGGCAGCCTTTCCTCTCGTGTCCAAAGGGCCGAAAGCCGCCGACAGCTCCAGCATCCGGATCTCGGATCCGTCAACCAACGGTGTGGTCAGTTCTCTCCTCGACCGCGGCGGCGTCCTCTTCCTGATTGTCGGCTTCCTTGGTCTTGGCGTCCTGCTGGCCTTTACGCCATGCGTGTTTCCCATGTACCCGATCCTGGCAGCGACACTGACGAGGGAAGGCGAGAGCCTGTCGACCGGACGTGGATTCGCCCTGTCATCGACTTACGTCCTCGCTCTTGCAGCGGCCTTCAGTCTCTTCGGCGTGGTCGCTGCATGGTGGGGTCAGAGCTTCCAGATCGCGTTGCAGTCTCCCGCTGCCACACTCATCGTTGCCGCCATCTTCGTAGCGCTGGCACTCTCCAGTTTCGGGCTGTTCGAACTGCAGCTTCCGTCCTTTCTCAGGAACCGGCTTACCGCGCGCCGCGGTTCAGGAGGTTCACTGGCGTCGTCGGCAGCACTCGGGTTTTCATCCGCTCTGGTCATTGGACCCTGCGTCACGGCTCCGTTGGCGGGCGCGCTTCTCTACATTGCGCAGACAGGAGACGTCGTCCTCGGCGCGACGGCCCTGTTTGCGCTCGGCGTCGGCAAGGGCATCCCGCTGATCCTGATGGGAACCTTCGGGTCGGGCCTCCTTCCCCGTGCAGGACAATGGATGGAACGCGTCCGGCAGGTCTTCGGCTTCCTCTTCTTCGCCACCGCCGTCTGGCTCGTGGACCGTCTGCTGCCTGCCGGAACTGGTCTTCTGTTGTGGTCCGTTCTGGCGATCACCTTCGCAGTCTTCATAGGAGCTTTCGATCAGATGCGACCCGAGGTCGGTGGCGCTGCACGGCTTGCCAAATCCGCGGGCATACTGGTCGGTCTCTACGGCGTCATCCTGGGGATTGGCGGCCTCTCCGGCGCGACGGACCCTTTGAAGCCTCTCGCGACGATTGCTGCCGCAAGCTCCGGAGACGCGACACCCGCGAGAGTGATCGGCAAGGACTCGTTCCAGTCCATCGCCTCGGCAGCCGATCTGTCCTCGTTGCTGAGAGCCGATGGGCCCGCCGCCCCCACGCTTGTCTACTTCACGGCCGACTGGTGCGTCACTTGCCGGGTGATCGAGCGGTCCGTTCTTCCGGACGCGACCGTGGCAGACGCGCTCGACGGCATCCGTCTGGTCTCGGTCGATCTCAGCGAGATCACCGAGGCAAACCAGTCGTTGATGAAGGAGCTGCAGGTCGTCGGGCCGCCGACGATGCTGTTTCTGGACCGGGACAACCAAGAAGTCCAAGACACTCGACTTGTGGGCGAGATCACTGCGGACACCGTTACGGTCTCGGCGTCGAGCGCGAAGGGGCAGCTCCGATGAACGCGGTGTCGCTTGGTCCATTTGCGTTCGATGCCGAGCGTTTCGCAGCAATCATCGGCATGGTCGCGTTCGTTGCCGTGGCCTCCGTTCTCGCACATCGAGTCGACGACAGGCTCGGCCGCTGGTCGTCGTGGACGGCGGTCGTCGCGCTTGCGGCGGCGCGCCTAGGGCATGTTCTGCAGCATGCATGGAGTTTTGCTCCAGAGCCTTGGCGGATCCTTTCTGTTTGGCAAGGCGGCTTCTCCTGGAGCGGAGGTGCCGCAGGCGTCGCCGTGATGCTGGTCGTCCTGTTCCTGAGGAGCCGAAAGCTTGTCGGATGGGCTGCGGCAAGCGTCGCGGCGGGAGCCGTCGCGACAACGGCGACGCTGGCATTCACCTATTCCGATACGCAGCTTCCGGCTGTTACCTCAACCTTCCGGACCCTTGACGGTGCAGAAAGCAGGATCGGTGACAACGGTCGCCCGACGGTTCTGAACCTATGGGCGACGTGGTGCCCACCTTGTCGCCGCGAGCTGCCGATGATGGCGGAACTTGCTGCAAGCACTGCCGATGTCGACTTTGTCTTCGCGAACCAGGGAGAGCCCTCGGCAAAGATCGCTGACTACCTCCGGAGCGAGAACCTCAACCTGGCGCAGGCGCTGCTCGATCCGCAACTTCTGCTCAGCCGCCATTACTCGGCAGTCGGCCTTCCCGCGACGCTCTTTCTCGCAGCCGACGGCACGCTTGCCGGCTCCCATCTTGGCGAGATCTCCCGCGAGGTACTCGCGCAGAAGATTCAGGAACTCAAATCTGAAGAAGGAATATCCGAATGACACCTTCCCGAGCGGCCGCTCTGTGGCGACCGTTGACCGCCTCGATTTTCGTCATGGGCCTGTCCGCCTGCGCGCAGACGGCCCCAGAGCCACCAAAGATCGAAGATCCGAAGGTGGATACGTCACTGGCCAGCAT
The DNA here is from genome assembly GCF_018873185.1 of Rhizobium sp. X9. Classification (NCBI taxonomy): domain Bacteria; kingdom Pseudomonadati; phylum Pseudomonadota; class Alphaproteobacteria; order Hyphomicrobiales; family Rhizobiaceae; genus Rhizobium; species Rhizobium sp. X9. Next base: position 114,710 of record NZ_CP071313.1, read on the forward strand.
GTACGCCCCGATCAAGGATGGAGATGAGACCATCCCCGGCGTCGATGTCTCCAAGATGGACCCGAAGAACGTCCGCCAGGTCGTCGACTACAAGACCGGCTATTCGGCGGGCACGATCGTGGTCGATCCCCATTCCCGTTTTCTTTACCTCGTCATGGAGGGTGGCAAGGCGATGCGCTACGGCGTCGGCGTGGCCAAGGCGGGTATGGAGTTCGAGGGCGAAGCCGACATCTCGCGCAAGGCGCAATGGCCGGGCTGGGTGCCGACCCAGAACATGATCCAGCGCGATCCGGAGCGCTACGGCCCTTTAGCATCGGGCCTGGAGGGTGGCATCAAAAACCCTCTGGGAGCACGTGCCCTGTACCTCTACCAGGGGGGCAAGGACACGCTCTATCGCATCCACGGGACCAATGAACCCTGGAGCATCGGCAAGTCGGTCTCGTCCGGCTGCATCAGGCTGTTGAACCACGACATCATCGACCTCCACCGACGCGTGCCGAAGGGGTCGAAGGTCGTCGTGCTCGGACCCACAGAATCCGGAAAAGGAGAAGTATGACATGATCACTCGTAGAAACCTGCTCGCCGCCGCCGCCGGCACTGCCGCATTCGCCGCTACCTTGCCTCGGATGGCGTTCAGCCAGGAGATCACCGAAAAGTCAGTCTTCTACGACCCAGACGCGCCCGTTCTCGGAAACCCGAAGGGAGACGTCACGGTCGTCGAGTTCTTCGACTACCAATGCCCTTACTGCAAAAAAATCCATCCGATGGTCGAAAGGGTGGTTCGCGAGGACGGCAATGTCCGGCTGGTGCTGAAGGACTGGCCTGTCTTCGGCGGCGCATCGATCTTTGCCGCCCAGGCCGTCCTTGGAGCCGCACAGATGGGAAAGTACGAACCAGCCATGGAAGCGCTGATGAAGACGACGGGAAAGCTGACGGAGGAAGAGGTGGAAAAGGCGCTCACGAGCACCGGCCTCACCATGCAGGAGATTGCTGCCGCTGTGAACAAGCATAGTGCCAAGATCTCGGGGCTGCTCGACCGCAATTACAGTCAGGCACTGGCCTTCAACTTCGCAGGCACGCCCTCCTTTGTCATTGGGCGGACGACTTTCGCCGGCGTCCTCGACGAGAAAGGGCTGAAGGGCGCGATAGCAGAGGCCCGCGCGGCATGAGTGGACGGATTTTTGGAGCCGGTCTTGTTCTGCAAGAAGCACCGGCAGAGCCTTCAGGGTGCCTTAAGGCTGCCGGGCTTGGAAGAGGTCGAAGAAATCAACGAAGAGTCGCCGCATGACCAATGAGATCCAGACCAAAAGAAGAACTAGCTGCTCAACCGCGAGCCGCATTGGCGCAAGCTTGCCGAGGCGTTCATTTATCCTTGGGATTGGAGCAATCGCCGTTTCAGGCTGCGTCTCGACCGAGCCCCCGCCCGTTTTGGCGACGCTCCCGGAACCCCTGCCGGCGCCCACACCAGTGGTGCCGCCGATGTACTATGCCATGCCGAATGAGCGTTTTCCGGTCCCGGAAATCGATATCACTCAACTCGACCCGCAATTCTGGCGGACGGAGGTCGATTATCCTACGAGCGAGAGACCGGGAACCCTCGTAGTCGATACGCCAGGCAAGTATCTTTACCACGTCAAGGCCGATGGCCGTGCCATGCGGTACGGGATCGGGGTCGGACGTGAAGGATTTGCCTGGGCGGGACAGGCTATCATGGCCTACAGGCGGGAATGGCCGCGCTGGACGCCGCCCGATTCCATGGTCGCGCGGCAACCGGAACTGGAACCCTACAGCATTGCAAATGGCGGCATGCCTCCCGGACTGAAGAATCCGCTCGGCGCGCGGGCGCTCTACATCCATGAGGACGGGAGGGACACCTTATATCGAATCCACGGCACACCTGAGGCCTTCAGCATTGGGAAGGCCGTTTCCTCAGGTTGCATCCGGCTCATCAATCAGGACGTGATTCACCTTCACGACGAGGTAAGAGATGGCAGCCGCATCGTGGTCATTCCCGACCCGGCAATGAGCCATCTGCTCGTAGGTTGAACTTCAGGTTGATCCGCAGGTGACATCACCAGCGGGTTCACCCGTGATCCTGGGGCAGGAATGGCCGCGTTCGGCTCGCGAAACGGAGAGTGTCGCTTTAGAGATTGCCGCAACGCAGCCGTATGCGTTGGACTGCAATGTCCGCTGTTGGCGCGAAGCCGCCTTCTTGCCCTACGATGATGCGGCTTCTCTGAGGGCGCGATACACGCTTGCACGACCTATGTTCAGCGTCTTGGCAATTTCTGTTGGTCCCATCCCGTCGGATTTCAGTCGGCGGATCCCAGCAACATCAACATGAGGCTTCCTGCCTTTGTAGACCCCTCTGCTTTTTGCAGCGGCGATGCCTTCCATCTGTCTTTCTCTACGAAGGTTCGTCTCGAACTCAGCGAATACGCCGAGCATATCGAGGAAAGCCTTGCCGGCCGCCGAGCTCGTGTCGATCGGCTGTTCCGTCGCCTTCAGGGTCACCCCTTTCTGCTTAAGCAGCCGTATGATGTCCTGCAGATCTCCAACTGACCGCGCCAGCCGATCGACCCGCGTCACGACCAGGCTGTCGCCGTCGCGCATGAATTCTAGAAGCGTGTTAAGCTCCCTCCGATCCTGCTTAGTTGATCCGGATTTCTTTTCCGCCCGGATGACCGTGCACCCGGCCGCCTTCAAAGCCGCCTCTTGAATTGCCAGATCCTGATCGATGGTGCTGACACGCGCGTACCCGTAAATTGCCATGAAACGTCTCAATAGGTTCTAGACCTTTAATGGGTAGCGTCTCATAACTTCAAAATCAACCCAAATGATACACTGATATGTGTCTCACGCAGATTGTCTCAGAAGGTATACCCTAAAGCACCTGTGGTCGGTCGCCGATTGAGGCATCTGCGAACTAATCCCTTATGGGAGGTGAAGAACCAAACATCTGATTTATCGAAAAGATGCGGGAAAGACGTGTAGCTCGGTAGAGAATGTGTTGCGAAGCTTATGGACGTGATGTCATGTCACTATGTGATCAGGCATAGCTTGGGGAGAGTACCGCTGATGGGAGGAACCTATTTTGATGACCAGCAGGAGATAGGCCCACAGGGGTTGGCATTGCTACGCAAGGTGCTCGCGGACCTGTTTCGAGATCAATCTGGCGCCTCAAATGCGGATGAAGAGCTTGGCCTGGCAAAGGAGCTGGTCGCCCTGTTCAAGTCGGGCTTTCGAAGCGAGGAAGAGTTGAAAGCAATGGCTAGGGGCATAACAATTGAGAGCCATCAGCATGATTGAAAACAAAGGACTTGATGGGAGCGCAGGAGCTACTATTTCCCGCTAATGATCCACGACGTTGCCAAAAAACTCAATTCAGTTCTTGCACCTGAAGATCTGGCACTGCTGGAGACGGCCTTTGCGCGTGTGTGCGAACTGCGCGGCGTCTCTCAAACATCGCCGCCGGCGCAGGAAAGCGCTAAAGTTCTGATAAACCTATATCTGAGCGGAATTCGAAACCGGTTCCAACTGGTGGCGATGCTAACGGGGCAGAGGTTTCCGTAGAAAGCGTTGACCCAGTGTTGAGCTGCGTGCGCTTCCGATTGAGCAAGACCGGAAATCCAGACGGCACTGCCATGGCATGAATGGCAATATTGTTTGTCTTGCTGACAAATAAACCATGCGCGACGACTGATGTATCACCGAATCGCCGCGCTGGATGTTGTAAGCGACGGCTCAGATCACTGAAACGTTCTCGGCCTTGGATTTACCCGTCTTGCGGTCCTGACCTACTTCATAACGAACCTTCTGACCGTCTTTAAGTGCCTCGCCGAAGCCGACCGCGGAGATATGCACAAAGACGTCCTGACCGCCATCGTCCGGGGTGATGAAGCCGAAGCCCTTGTCCTGAGCAAAGAATTTTACTGTTCCGGTCGCCATGTGTACCTCTGTTGGTGATTGAGACGCAGACCTTAATCGCCATGCGTCCGAGCAACAAGCGGCATCCTGTCCGGCTTCATCGGAATACGCATCCTGTCAGGCCATTGGCGACAGGCTGCTGTATCCTCTGATCGGACGGACTGAGACTTTAGGCGAAGATCGCTGTTCATAAACCGCTGCTTTAGGTTTTTGGCAGATAGTGAGTATCAACTGTGTTGGCGGTTTGGGCTTGTCATTTCGTCCCCTGGGGCGATCGAAAGCGTAGCGTCGTCTCTTCCGGTTGAGTGTTCCAGGCGTGGCGTGACGGTGATTGAGAATGGATGACGTCTGGAAAGTTCTTGCTGGCAATCTCGCTGCAGTGGCATTGATCGTCTCGATCTGGACACATCTTTCCTATCGCTTCTACCAATTGCCTCCCAAGCTGCGCTGTGCCGGCCTCGGGGTCACGATGGGCCTCGCGGCGATAGCCTCAATGCTACTCTCGGTGCGCTTCGGAGTGGGGGTCATCTTCGACCTTCGGCTTGCCATTATCGAATCGGCTGCGGTATTTGGTGGACCTGGAGCTGCACTGATCACAGCCATAATGGCTGCGGGTTTCCGCTTCTACCTTGGTGGGGCAGGGGTAGTGCCTGGCTTGACGGCGATTGCCATTGTTTTCGTTCTCGGAAGCTCGCTCTGGTTCTTCGGCGGCCGCAAGCCGCTGAGCCATGCGCCGTCGATCCTGAGTGCCGCTGTGCTTGCAGGCTGTCTTTCGATTGCGGTCCTTGCGTTGCTTCGTCAGGCGGACTTCCAGAGGGCGGTAGCACAAGTCGGTCTGCCAATCGTCGTCCTGAATTTTACGACGACCGCTGCTATTGGCTTTTTTCTGGCGTATTTCCGTCGGTTCACGCTCGAGCGCGACATCCTGTATGCGGCGCTTACGCAGGCTCCTGACTACCATTACGTCAAAGACCTCAACCACCGTTTCGTCGTCGCGAACCTTAATGTTGCTCGCCACAATGGGCGATCGCGGTCTTCCGAGATGGTCGGGCTGACGGACTATGACCTCGCGCCGAGAACGAGAGCCGAGCAGTTGATCGCAGCAGAGGCAGGTATCCTGCAAACCGGCCAGCCGCTGGACCATTTCGAGGAGTTCCTCGTCGAAGAAGGTAAGCCGCCCCGATGGTACTCGACCTCGAAAGTCCCCTTGAGAAACCGACAAGGCGACATGGTCGGTCTGGCCGGCGTCACGGTCGACATCACTGAGAAAAAGTTGCTCGAGCAGGAACTGCGATCCAGCAGATACATCATGGCTCAAGCCATGGCCGAAATGTCCGATGGGCTCGCGATGTTCGGACCGGATGGGAGAGTGGTGTTCTGCAACGATCACTACCGCGCACTGTTCCCGAGATCAGCTTACGCCCGCAAAGAAGGTGCACACATCACCGAAATCGTCAGAGCAAGCGTGCGCAATGGTGAGCGCCAGGATATGCCCATCGATCTCGACGAAGATAGCATCCAAGCTGCTGGCCAAACGCTCTTCATCAATAAGGACGAAGTCATCCCACTCGCAGATGGTCGCTGGTTGTCCTTGAGAACGCGGGTGACTGAGGACCAACACGTGCTGGCACTTGTGTCCGATATCACTGCGATGAAGGAGTCTGAGCTTTCGCTCAAGAACTTTGCGGAGCGGATGAAAGGCCTGGCCGAAACAGACGCGTTGACAAGCCTTGCAAATCGGCGGTCCTTCGATGAAGGCCTGCTACGTGAATTCGAGGCAGCCAGGCAGACCGACCGACCTTTGTCTGTGCTTCTGGTCGATGTCGACAAGTTCAAGGCGTATAACGACCGTTACGGTCATCTTGAAGGTGACAGCTGCCTCAAATCAGTCGCGGGGGCCATCGCGGCTGCAGTCCGGCGCTCTGGCGACATCGCAGCTCGGTTCGGTGGCGAGGAGTTTGCAATCGTGTTACCCGATACCGACGGCGACACGGCGATCACGATTGCTGAGAAGGTCAGATCGTCCATCCGGGACCTCGGTTTGGTGCACGAAGGCAGCGAGTATGGCATCGTGACCGCCAGCCTAGGTGCTACCGTCTTTACGTCGGATTCGAGGGCTAGTAACCCAGCCGAACTCGTAGCACGGGCTGATCTTGCACTCTATCAGGCGAAGGATGCCGGGCGAGACCGCGTCGGGTTTCAGAGGCTAGCTGAAGGCGCGTGAAGAAGCCGGCTTAAAACCTTGTCGACCACGAATAGGGCCTGCCACACACCCATCTTTTGAAGTTCCTCTTCAAAGCAGTGTCACGGTCGCCGAGAACTGCGTACCGGCCTGAGACTGAAATTTATAGGTCCCATCTAGTTGGCGAACTGATCCGTCTATCAGACGCGTGCCCGTTCCAGACGAAACCGCGCTGGCATCGAAGCCCACACCCTCGTCACTTATGGTCAGGAGACTTTTTCCAGGTTCCTCTGATGGGGTTAGAGCGACCAACAAATGACCCTCATCACTCTCAGGGTAGGCGTACTTGATCGCATTCGTCACAACTTCGTTCACCAGCAAGGCCAGTGCTGTCGCCTTGTCTGCTGAAACTGGCGCAGACTGCAGTTCAAAATCGACATGAAACTTTGCATCATGGGCCGAAATCGCGCTGCAGACCACAGCGCGGATGAGTTCTGCGGCATCGATCTCAGCATATGCGTCGTGCTTGTAGATCTGCTCGTGAACCGCGATCATCGACTTGATCCGGCTGCTGAGCGCTTCAAACCCTTCTGATCCCCGCATTTGGAGTCGGACCAGTGACATCACGGATTGCAGGTTGTTCTTCACTCGGTGATGGATTTCGCGCAGAAGCATCTCGTTGGTTTCGAGCGCTTTGGCGAGTTGCGCCGATTGCAGTTCTTGATCCCTCAGGAGGTGCAGGATCCACCACCCAGCGATGGCAGCACCGCCGATGATTATGAACGCGACTACACCGAGCATCAGCAGCGTCTGCCGAAACGGTTGAATGAGGAACTCGTAGTCTGCTGCGGCTACGGCTATGAAGGGTGTCCCTTCCACCCGACGATATGCAACTACGCGCCTCACTCCGTCCATTGGTGACGTCTCTGCAAGATACGTCCCTGCCGGCGCCTCCTTCAGATACTTTGTGAAGAGGATGTAGCCGGACATGTCCAAAGTCGTTGCGGGCAGAGGGTAGCGCGCCACCAGCATGCCGTCATCGCGAACAAAACTGATGGCATAGTCGCCGCCGAGATCCACTGTTTCCCATATTGGCCGCGTAATGCTCGTAGGAACGGACACCATGATGGCGCCCATGAATCTACCTTCTCGCACGATCCGTCGACTGAATACAAAAATTTGGTCGCCGTTGAGACGGCTGATGAGGAGGGAGGAAACATACTCTGTCTGTCCATCCCTGACGGCTGTGAAGTAGTCCCGATCCGTGATGTCGACGGGCTTGATCTCGGGGTCGGTCGAATAAAGCGTTCGGCCTTCAGCATCGACAACATAGGCCTGAACGCCGCTCGGCAATCCTTTGGTCGCCACGTCCATATCACGGATATTGCCGTCGAACCTCAGATCCGTTAGGCGAAGTGCATCGTCAATCCGGCGAGCCGTCTGCGTACCCATCTGATAGATCCAAGACACATGGCTTGCGACGATTTTTACAGATGCAACGGCGCGCTCTTCGGCCCGGTTGATCGTTGCAAAATAGGATTGTGCGGCCCATGTACCGAGTATGGACAATAGCGCGACCAGAGCCGCCGCGGTGGCAACCGCTGCGACCTTCGACACAGATCGGGTAGATTCGCCTGTTGTCACCTCCCATCCTCCCGATGTGGTCCGGCTGATGGATTCTGAACACAGCTAACGAGGCGGAACATAAAGATCAACGGAAATCCAGACAGCTCAGTCGGAGAGCGAGACCGGTGTGTTGTCAATCCAGTTATAGGCCGCCTGGACCAGGGCGAGGTTGGATGCGTAACTGACCGCTGCAGTTGCGACGACCATTTGGGCCACGGCATCTGCCACGTCACGGCGGTTGCGATCATCGGCCTTGAGAACAATTTCCTTTAGATCGTCTGCATCTCCTCCTGCGGCGTAGAACAGGCCGATTGCTGCCGTCATAAGCCTCTCCCGCTTGTCCGGGGTGAGGGCCACCTGCCGCAAAGGGTCCAGCGCTCCCAAGCGTTCTACGATGCGGTTTTGCAATTCACTCATCTATGCTCCCTCATCCACATGGCTAATCCATCAACCGAGCAGCGCGGCCGCTGCGCCGTTGGGCACTGTTGTAGTATTGCGATGCCTGCTGAACGGATCGATGCCTTGACTGCTCCATCGCTTCGGGCAAAGGAATCCCACGATTGGCGGCTTCTGTCAGGTAGCCGGATCGCAGCCCGTGAGCCGAAAACTCCGCCGGATCGAGCCCGGCTAGTTCCGCCCGGTGCTTTAGAATGTCGTTGATCGCCTTCGGGTCCAGAGGCCGGCGCGAAACATTGCCCCAGCGATCAATCGCCCTGAAGACACTGCCCTTGTCAATTTTTGAAGCCGCAAGCCACGCGTTCAGGGCATCGATCGGTCGACCGCTGAGGTAGACGACTTCATCATTGTCGGCGCCGCTGGTCTTCGTGCGCCCAAGATGAATGGACAGGGAAGGTAAGGGAGGGGCTTCGTCAATCTGGATTGGCTCTTCGGGCTGCAGCTGTTCGATCCTGAGGCCCGCGATTTCGCTGCGGCGACGGCCGCCCGAGGCAAAGGCAACCATCAGGATCGCTTGGTCTCTGACATCACGCAGGCTTCCCGTCGTGCAGGTTGCGAGCAGTCTGGACAGAATATCCCCTGTAACGGCCTTGGCGCTTTTCCGCTTCTTTGGCCGCGGTGTCGCACGTACGGCCAGCCGGATTGCGGATTTAAAGGCAGGGGAGCTGAAAAAGCCGTCCAGCCCGCGCCATTTCGTCAGCGTCGACCAGGTGGCAAGGCGCCGGCGCACGGTGTCAGGCGCATGCGGGCCGGGCGACCGAAGCAGTCCTTGAATGCGGAGCTTCTGCTCGACGTCAGCTGGCATGCCGTGATCCGGATCCGTCAGGCGCTTTTCCGCATCCCACAGGTGATGCGCGACAAACTTCAGCAGCAGCGCCTCCGGCGCCGGCCAGGGCAGGGCGTCGCCGGTCGATGCCAGAGACCAGGCTTGCAGATAAGCAAGATCGGAGGTCAGCGCTCTCAGCGTATTGGCGCCCATGCCTTCATTGACGAGATGACGAAGCGTCTCGACATCCTGATCGCTCAGCAGTTCCGCCAGCTCATCGCGGCGCTCCATCGGCAGCACCGCAGCGATGGTGTCGAGCGTGGCCGCGCGGAGATCGACAGGATCTTTCATGAACAATGAACCTCAGAATTGGAGCATGTGGGTTGAAATGTGCGACAGGGGTGATTTGCAAAGGTTCCGTAATTCCCGTATAGTCCGGAACAAAGGAGATCTGCCATGACATCGATTGTGACAGCCGCCGCGGTTTCGAAGAATTTTGGGGCCTATCAGGACGCTGCAGTCCGAGAGCCGGTGATCATCACCAAAAATGGTCGCCCGCGTACTGTGCTGATGGCCTATGAGGACTATCTCCGTTTGGCCAAGCGTGATCGGCGCGTCGAACTCACCGCTGCTCTTGATGACGATGAGTTGGCCGCGGTCGAGACGTCGACGATGGAGCCTGGCTTGGATCATCTCAATGCCGAACTGCTGATGGACAAGAATGCTGCCGACTGACCCGAAAGTCGGCTGGATCTTTCGCTATTCCTATCTCTGGCGCTGGCAGCATCTGGACGGACGGGAAGAGGGTGACAAGGATCGCCCCGCTCTCGTGCTTGCCATTGTTGCGACGCTCGAGGACGGGACGCCGGCAGTACGTGTCCTGCCAATCACGCATTCCCCACCGTCCGATCCCAGCGAAGCAATCGAAATCCCAGCGGCCACCAAACGCCGCTTGGGCCTGGATGACGAGCGGTCGTGGATCGTGCTCACCGAGAGCAATCGTTTCGTCTGGCCGGGGCCCGATGTTCGCCCTGTTGACAGCGAGAGCGGATATCATGGGCCACTGCCTCCGGCACTCTTCGAAGAGGTAAAGCGGCGGTTTGTCGATCTTGCGAGAAGCCAGCGTCACAAGGCGACCATCCGCAGCGACTGAGCTGCTCTTCATCCTGTTGTTCGCCCTCGAATTCTGCGCGTCCAGCAGTGATCTTCGCCGTGATTTGCCACGACTTTAGGCCTTCAGAGCCGTCAGATCAATCACCACCGATAAGGGTTACTTATCGATGGTTTAAAACCCAGCCGTTAATCATACCATGTGACGAACTTGATTATTCAACTAGAGTTCGTTTAGCAAATCGTTTACCATAAAATCAATGGCTTACGATGTTTCAAAAATCAGCATGAATGCCTTGATGCGGCCGGCTTTCGACGCCGGTATCGCGCTTACGCGTCTCGACGAGCGCATCGCCCGTTCGCCGGTTGGCGCCGGCTTCCTCGAGCGGTCGCAATATGGCGACGCGTGTGCCTCGCTGTGGATCGACGGCGAATTGGTGCATCTCGAGGACCTCGTCCTCCATGACGCCACCCGTGACATCCGTACACCGACCCACGAACTGACCATCGCCCGCGACGTGCTGCGCACTCGCCGGCGCATCGCCGCCCAACTCCCCGGCTGGGCACTGTCCGCAGAGGGTATCCGCACGTTGCGACAAGCATCGGACATTACGTCGGCTGGCGCCGACGCTGCGGAGCAGGCCGGCATCATGCGGTCCGCGGCTGAGGGAAGAAATCCGGAAGGGGAGGGGAAAGAAATCGATGAAGCCGAAGGGCTTCCCGGCGTCGACCTCGCAGCCATCGATGCGCTGCTAGCACGATCGGATGCTGCGATCGAACACGCAAAACGCCGCGACCGTCCTGCGGTCGACAGCCGCGAGCGAGACACGCTCGTCTATGATCTCGACTGGGACGAGGATGCAAGGATCGACGAGTGGCGCGAGGTATTGCGCCAGGCCGAAAATCTGCCGGAGGCGCTGCAGGCCATCATCGCCCTCGATGCCTGGAACGCGCTCGAGGTTCTACAGCACGCACCCTGGCTCGGGAGGCTGTTTGCTGCCGCCATGCTGCGGCAGGCCGGCATTACCACGGGTGCCCATCTGGCTGCGATCAACCACGGCCTCAAAACCATCCCTGTCGATCGGCGAAGGCATCGCGATCGGGAAACACGGCTGCTGGCCATCGCCCACGGTTTGTTGGCGACGGCGGAGATCGGTTTGAAAGAGCACGACCGGCTGGTACTGGCTCGCCAGATGATGGAGCGCAAATTGGCGGGAAGACGCACGTCTTCGAAATTGCCGGAGCTGGTCGAGCTCGTCATGGCAAAACCGCTCGTGTCGGCCGCGATGGTGGCGAAAACGCTGGACGTTACGCCGCAGGCGGCGCGGCGGATCGTGGTGGAACTCGGCCTCCGGGAGATGACGGGGAGGGGCAGGTTCCGGGCTTGGGGAGTTCTCTGATCGCAGTCCTTCAAGCAGGCTAGCTAGGCGCAATCTATTTCAGGGGATTCTAGACAGTCTTTTGCGCTCAAAAGTGGAATCTTCTCCATCAATCGTGATTGAGAATTCAGCCTAAGTCAGCGATAAGTTTTCGGTGTGCGAAGATGGAAGGTCACATGGGAATGCACCGCGCTCAACTTCTGCAAGGTATTATTTACAGGATGACGCATCTGCGGGTCATCGTGGAGCAGTCGAACCAATTAAACTTGCAAGATATAAACGTCCATGCAGAAAATTTCTTCCGTGACCTTCTCAATCTTGCCTTCGACTACGACCTGCAGAACATCAACATCGTCGAGCCAAACGCCACCGCGATTGATCTCGGCTGCGATAGCAGTCGGATCGCGATCCAAGTTACATCGACGCCCGACCTCTCTAAGATCAAGCACACCTTTGATCGCTTTACCGGCAAGGGGCTGCAGACGAAGTACGATCGCCTCGTCATGCTCATTGTAGGCCAAAAGAAAAAATATCGCGAGACGGGACTGGGCGACGATCGGTTTAAATTGTCGTTTGGCGACGATGTCTGGGACATCGCTGATCTTCTTAAAAAAATCGGAGACCTCTCAACCGCGAAGATGGAGGCATGCCACGATTTCCTGTCTCGCGAGTTGCTTGTACGCGAACCGAAGCTTTCTAACGAAGTCGGCACTCTCGTGCGTCTCATCGAGGTCTTGAGCTCCGCGGAAGAGGGGTTGTCGTCAGGAGACAATCGCGAGGATCCTGATCCCGACGGCAAGATTCACGATCGCTTCGCAGATCATGCCCCATTCTTGACGCAGCAGTATGTCGATCTCCATGAACTTTATGGTCGCGTCCTGTCCGAAGTGAACGCGCACACGGATCTCGGCCACATCCGGGTTCGGAAGCTGCAGATCTACCTCATGAACTGGAGCGACCGCGTTCTGACTGAATGCGGAGGCGATCCTCAAGCGGCACTTGAGCTCTTGACTCAGCGAGTTCTCGGTATGATGGGAAGCAGCGACGCTGGGTTCGATGATGGTGCGGTCAGGTACTACCTCATCGATCAGCTAATCATGTGCAACGTCTTTCCGAACAAGAGGTCGCAAAGTGCCTAGCATCTTTCTGAAAGACGAGGCCCTGAACAAATCACCTGCGATCGTCGGCTTCGAGATCGCTCGTTACCTGAAAGATTCAGGTAAGCATCGGGTCAGCATCTTCGACGTGGTGGACCGGTTCAAGCGCGAGTCCTGGTTCTCATCCAACTCCTTTCTATACGGACTGACGTTTCTCTATGCCGTCGGTTTGCTTGATTTCGATGAACCTTACCTGATCGCGCGCGATGCGGATTAAGCGATTATACACAGATCCACCCGCGATTGACCCCATCGTGTTTGGGGAGGGGGTCAATATCATCCTGGGTGAGAGCGATGCGACAAGCTCGAAGAACAACGGGGTGGGCAAATCGCTCTGCATCGAGTTCGTGAACTTCGCGCTCCTGAAGCGCAAGTCCGACAGCCGCGTGACAAGAATTCCGAAGGCAGCCTTCGATCCCGCCACATTTATCTGCATCGATTTCGTAATGCACGGGATCCCTTACACTATCAGAAGGTCTGTCGCCGAGGCGGAGCGCCCGCGTATCACTGTGGCGGATCGCGAGACGACGTTTGCCAAGGTGGAAGACGCAACTGACTTTCTCGCGGCTCGACTGTTCGGGGATGACAGGTCAGAGATTGGTTTCCGCGAGATCCTTGGACCGCTGGTCCGGGACGAGCGGTCGGAGTTCAAATCCATCGTGAGCTGCTTCGACACGAAGTCGCGGATCCCAGACAATTACGCTCCGCATCTCATGCTCCTAGGTATCGATGTCGACATATACCGCTCAATCAAAGGCATTCAAAAGGAACTCGACGACATCGGCACGGAGGAGCGGCGTATCAAGGACAGTGTGCAGCTCGTCAGGCAGAAGGATCTCGACGAGGCTAGGTCCGATCTCAACGCTCTCGAAGAGGAAGTCGACAAGATACGTGAAGGAATCGACGCGCTCGAGAATGCCGCCACCTACGACTTAATTAAGGATGAGGTCCTTGAAATCGAGCACTTGATGGGAGAGCTGAGGGGTCGAAAGGAAGTCCTTTCCCGGCGGTCTGCCCGTCTGGCTCCTATCGCTACGGAGCAATCGGTCAACGGCATTTATATGCTCAGCTAAACTGGGAGCGGAATTTCTCCATTCCTGTTCAACAGCCGGTCAACCATAAAAATTTGCGACAGGCCTGGTTGTCGTAACTGTTGCCGAGCCGCCATTGCGAACAGGGGAGCAGCACCCTACGTTCCGAGCTACTGAACACAACGGATGGAACAACCATGAGCGTAGCCAACGAACACCGGCACGAGCCGGGTGACGATCATGAGCATGACCACGCACAGGTCGTGACAAATGACAACGAACGGCGTATCCGCTTTGTCTTCATCTTCACTATCTGTTACGCAGCCATTCAGGCAGCGGGAGGCTGGCTGTCTGGTTCACTCGCGCTGATCGCCGATTCCGGGCACATGCTGTCTGACGCTGCAGCCCTGCTGCTGGCCTTGATCGCATACCGCATGGCGCGACGGCCAGCCGATGCCACGCGCACTTATGGCTATCACCGCGTGCGCGTGCTGGCCGCGCTAGCGAACGGTGCGACCCTTCTGCTTCTGGTCCTTTGGATAGCCTGGGAGGCCATAAACCGCATCAACCAGCCGGTCGACGTCATGGCAGGACCGATGCTGATCGTTGCCGTCATTGGGCTGCTCGTCAATCTTGCAGGCGCTTGGGTGCTATGGTCCGGCAACAAGGGCGACGCAAATCTGCGCGGCGCATTCCTCCACGTCATCGGCGACCTGCTTGGATCTGTAGGTGCAATTGCAGCAGCGGTCGGCATCATGCTGACCGGCTGGACCATCCTCGATCCCTTGCTCTCAGTTCTCGTTGCCGTTCTCGTCGTCCGCTCGGCATGGGGTCTGGTGACGGATTCGATCACTGTTCTGATGCAAGCTGTTCCCCGCGGCATCAAGGCCCGAAGTGTCGAAACGGGTCTGGCTGCGCTGACCGAGATATCCGAAGCTGGACATTTTCACGCCTGGACGCTGACGGACGATACCATCGTGGCGACGATCCACGTCACTCCGGCTGAAAATACCGATCCGCTATCGCTTCCCCAGCTGGTGGCAGGCTGGCTGAAAGAGCGCTACGCGATCGATCACGTCACGGTTCAGGTCGATCCACCTGGCTCGCTCGTGAAAGCAGAGGGATCAAATACCTAAAATTCAGGCCATGACTATGGCGATCAGCGGAATGTGATGCCGCTGTCGCTCAAAATCTGCATTGCGCCTCTTGCAGCTCAAGCTACTAGAGGTTTTATCTTGCGCGCGATTTGCAGTCGGGAGAGCACATGCAGCGCAGACAGATAATGATCGGGGCAACGGTTACGGCAATCACAGCGCCTTTGTTTTACAACCGCAAGGCTGAGGCGCAGAGCGCACCGGTTGGACTGATGGATCCCGGCCCGCTTCCCGAACGCATATTCGGAGCAGCGGATGCGCCGGTGACGGTCATCGAATATGCCTCGATGACCTGTGGGCACTGTGCGAATTTTCACATCAACATCTGGCCCACGCTCAAAAAAGAGTTCGTCGATACAGGCAAGGTGCGCTTCATCATCCGCGAGTTTCCGTTTGACCCGCGCTCGACGGCAGCCTTCATGCTGGCCCGATGCGTGGGGGATGACAAATGGTACGCGACGGTCGACCTGATGTTTCGCAGCCAGTCGACATGGGCGCGTGCATCCGACGGCAAGCAGGGTTTCCTGTCCGCACTTTCCATGACCGGCCTGGACGAAAAGCAGCTTGAGGCCTGTCTTGCCGATCAGGCCTTGCTGGACAACGTTAACAAGATCGCAGCGACGGGCCGGGAGCTTGGCGTCACTTCCACACCCACGTTCTTCATCAACGGGAATAAGTATGAAGGCGTCATTCCGGTCGATGAATTCCGCTCGATCGTTGAGCCTCTTCTCAAGGAAGCCGGGAAATGATCCACCATCCGCGTCACGCATTCATCATCACCACCATTGCGCTTCTTTGTGCCACCACCGCTTTTTCACAGGATACGGCAAAAGATGTGGCGGCGCGTGTAAATGGCGCCGAAATCACCCAATCGGACGTCGC
Organism: Rhizobium sp. X9; assembly: GCF_018873185.1. NCBI lineage: Bacteria > Pseudomonadati > Pseudomonadota > Alphaproteobacteria > Hyphomicrobiales > Rhizobiaceae > Rhizobium > Rhizobium sp. X9. Next base: position 130,380 of record NZ_CP071313.1, read on the forward strand.
CTTCGCCGCACCCCTCTTCGGTGACCCGGCTCCCAACATATCCCCCGAAGCCCGCACCTCTGCCGTGGTCGATGCGCTGGTCGACATCAAGCTGCTTGCTGAGGCCGCGCGCAAAGCAGGGATAGATAAAGACCCGGAATATCAACGGCAGCTGAACTTTCTGTCCGAACAGGCACTGCGTTCGACCTATCTATCGCAGCAGCTCGACAAGGCCGTCTCCGATGCAGCGATACGCAAGATCTACGATCAGCAGGTCGCGGCAATTCCGCCCTCAGAGGAAATCAAACTCAGCCATATCCTGCTGAAAAGCCGCGAGGACGCGACCGCAGTCATCGCGGCGCTGACCGCAGGCGAAAGCTTCAAAACATTGGCCGCCAGCCGCTCAACCGATACGGTCACCGGCAGCAAGGGTGGCGATCTGGGTTTTCGTCCCCGCCAGGCACTGCCAGCGGAAATCAACACAGCACTTGATGGGCTTAAGCCGGGCGATTTCGCAAAAACGCCGGTCGAGACAGCGTTCGGCTTCCATGTTGTGCGGCTGGACGAAATGAGAAACACACCTCCCCCTTCGTTCGAAACCGTTGCGCCGCAAATCCGTCAATCTCTAGAGACGGCAGAAATTCGCCGGATCGTCACGGGCTTGCGGTCCAGCGCCAAGGTGGAAAAGCTGGTACCAGACGTCGCATTGCCGGCGGCAAGTGACGACGGTCATAATCACGACGGCCAGAACGCGGAATAAGCCACACTCATGCCTACATCGAAATTCAGCCGTGTCTGTCTTCGCCGCTACGACGCTGTCTGCCGCCTTCCGCGGCTGGCGGCGCTCGCTCTCGCCGGCATGCTCATGTCGGGTTGTGTTGCGATGGACATGGGCCTCTCCGAGCTTTCCTCAGAGCCGCCGAAATTGTCAGGCGCGGTCATCGCGGACATGTCGAAAAAGGGCATGACGCCCGCAAGCCCTGTGCTGGTTCGCATTTTCAAGAAGGAAAGTGAGCTGGAGGTCTGGAAGATCGACCGCACAGGCAATTATGCGCTCCTGAAGACCTACCCGATGTGCCGCTGGTCCGGCAAACTCGGCCCCAAGAAAAGCGACGGAGACCGGCAGGCGCCGGAAGGTTTCTACCATGTCTCCGCTGGAATGCTGAATCCTAAGTCGCAATATTATGTCTCTTTCAATCTCGGCTATCCGAACCGTCTGGAATCGGCGCTTGGCTATACCGGCGATGCGCTGATGGTGCATGGCGCGTGCTCGTCTTCCGGCTGCTACGCCATGACGGATCAGGGCGTTGGAGAGATCTATGCGATCGTGCAGGAGGCTTTGCGAAGCGGACAGGACCGCTTTCAGGTTCAGGCCTATCCATTTCGAATGACGGCCGAGAACATGGCGCGTCACCGCGACGATCCGAATATGCCCTTCTGGCGGACCTTGAAGGAAGGGTACGACATATTCGCGGTGACGCGCCGTCAGCCGAAAGTTTCCGTCTGCGACCGGCGTTACGTGTTCAACACCGAGTTCACGGGCGGGGAACCCAGAGATCCTCTCGCCGCCTGCCCGGCAGGCGTGTCGCAGAATGCAGCAAGTCTCGTTGCGCAACTCGATACCGAGCGCCAGAAAGCCGAAACGGCCTTGTCGGCCTCTTCCTCCGTCGCGGCCCTCGCCTATGTCGATGGCGGTATGCATCCGAGCTTCCGCTCACTGTTGAAGAAACAGGGAGCGACAAAGATGGCGGAGGCGGTATCGGGCATCAAGTATCCCGTCAGCCGGCCGGATGCGGCGCTTGCCGATCCCCATGAGACCTCGAGGTCTTGGAGACCTGTACAGTCCGCGGGAAATTAAATCTTAACTCTTAAATTCAAGGCAACGCACCTCATCTCGTGACGTTGCGGCAAGGGAGCCAGATTGAGGTTCTTTAAAACTTATCGCCCGTCGCTAGACTACCGTCTGCTCGCACTTTTGGCAGCCTTATGTTTCTGGGCGTTTTCAAACGCGACATTCTGGGAAAAGGCCGGGCGTTATCTGGCGGACGAGATGGGCGCATTCTTGGCGCTCAATCTCGTCATAGTTGCGTTGTTTTTTGTCCTGACGATTCTTTCAGCTGTCAAATATCTCTTCAAGCCAGTGCTTGTGTTGCTTGTCTTGCTGGCTGGAGGCGCGTCCTGGTTCATCGACAATCTCGGCGTGTTGATCGATACGGATATGGTGCGCAACGTTTTTGAAACGACCTCTGCCGAGGCCGGGGACCTGCTGACTGCCGGTTACTTCCGGCACATGCTTCTCGTTGCCGTTATTCCCTCTCTCCTCATCTTGTGGGTTCGGGTCAGATTTCCATCCGCCGAACGCGTCGTGTTGTGGAATGTTGGCATCACGGCTTCCTGCATTGCAATCATCGCCGGTAGCGGAGCGCTTTACTACAAGCCTTATTCAGCCGTTATACGGACCAAGCGTGAACTGGCGAAAACCCTCAATCCGGTTACACCTCTCGTCTCTATCGCCAAAGTGGCTCTGGCGACAGGAAATGAAAGAAACGTTGTCGTCAAGCCGCTGGGTGAGGATGCAACCGTGACCACTCCGGTGGACGGCTTAAGCAAGCTACGCGTTGCTGTCATCGTCGTTGGGGAAACGGCGCGCGGTGCTAATTTCTCTCTCGGTTTCTATGAACGCGAAACCAATCCGCTTCTGAAAAAACAGGACGTCACCTATTACTCCAATTTCGCCAGCTGCGGCACGGCAACCGACGTCTCCCTGCCGTGCATGTTCTCCAATCTGAAACGTTCGGGCTACACCCATGCTGGAGGATTAGAGAATGAAACGGCGGTCGATGTTCTCAGACGGGCAGGCATCGACATGACGTGGATCGAAAACAACACCGGCAGCAAGGGCGTTGCGGACCGGGTTCGCGTCGTCAATATTTACAATTCCAACGATCCACGCTTCTGTGCCGATGGCACCTGCGACGACGAGATCGTTCTCGAAAAGATTGATGAGTGGCTCTCAAACGTGAAGCAGGACAGCGTCCTCGTCTTCCATCAAATGGGCAATCATGGCCCGGCCTATTACAAGCGGTATCCTGAGGCGTTCCGTAAATTCGTGCCCGAGTGCACGACCACCGAGCTGGCGAAATGCAAGGACCAAGAAATCGTTAATGCCTATGACAATGCCATCCTTTACACCGATTTCGTCCTGTCCGGCATCATCGACCGCCTGAAAGCCCGGACCGATACGCTGGCGACAGGTATGCTCTACGTCTCCGACCACGGGGAATCGCTGGGGGAAAATGGCCTCTATTTGCACGGCACGCCCTATTTTATAGCGCCCGACGAACAGACACGCATTCCACTGCTAACCTGGTTCAGCCCGGAGTTCGCAGCCTCGATGGGGCTTGATATCCGCTGCCAGCAACAAAGACGCGAAAACACATTTTCGCACGACAACCTGTTTTCCAGTCTTCTCGGCATGATGAATGTATCCACCAGCGTTTACGAGCGTGATCTGGACATGTTTGCGGCCTGCCGTGGCGGCCAACACCAACCCTCTCTCAATAACTGAAATTGCAAATCACGGGGACTTGAATGCTATTCGATGATAAACAGCTTAAACGCCGGGGCTTCCTGCTGGGAGCCGCTTCCCTGACCACGATGCTGGCGGGATGTGCGACGGTAAATCAGCCTGCTCCGACACCGGCCATTGCCCGCAGGCCGATCGGCCCGCCAGGCGAAGCCGAAATGATCACACGCTACGCGGGCCTCGAAGATGGCGGCCACAAGCTGCCAGCCGTACCGTTTCAGCAGATCGATCCCAAGTTTTACCGTCAGCGCGTCGAAGATCCGACAGGCGAACCTGCGGGAACGGTCGTCGTAGATACGCCATCGAAGTTCCTTTATGTCGTCGAACCAGGTGGCACGGCCATGCGTTATGGTGTTGGTCTCGGCCGCGCCGGTTTCGCCTGGCAAGGCGAAGGCATCATCCAGTGGCGGCAGAAATGGCCGCGCTGGAAACCACCGGCAGAAATGATTGCACGGCAACCCGAACTGGAAAAATACTCGGTCGAGAACGGTGGACAGGAACCGGGACCAAGCAATCCGCTCGGCGCACGCGCGCTTTATATCTTCCAGAACAGTCAGGATACGCTCTATCGTCTACATGGCACGAAGGAATGGTCATCCATCGGCAAATCGGTTTCCTCCGGCTGCGTCCGTCTGATCAATCAGGATGTCATCGACCTCTATGAGAGGGTTCCCTACAAGGCTCGGATCGTCGTCAAACAATAGACAGCTAACAGCAGATTTTATGGCTTCTACCGGGCATATATATGCCCGGCGTGTTGAACCGATGCAAAAACCACAAACCGCCAGCCTGAGTTTAATTAAATGACAGATCCGCAACAACCGGAATGTGATTGGATCCAAAATCGGGGCCGACCCGCCAACTTGCCAGTCTTAAAGCACCCGAAACCGCGATATGGTCAATCATGGAACCGAATCTGAACGGTAGCCGACGGCTGAATCGTGTCATCACAGGAACATTGCTTGCACGTGCGAAGAATAATCCGCTTTTCTCAAAAAATCTCGCAAAGTAGGGTGACCACGGCGGTGTGTTCCAGTCACCGGCAACAATAAGCTTCGCGCCCTCTTTTTCAGACAGGACAGCATCCGCCAATCCGTCGAGATAAGCGTTTCGGCCTTTCCAGCGGGCTGGCGAACGCGGTGTATCGGGATGTAGTGCATAAAGAATCAGCGGATCATTTTCCGTCCCCAGAACGAGGCGCATCGGATATCGCTCATACGCCTGCGCGGACGAAAGCCTGACCTCCGAGAGAATAGGAAGACGCGAAAAGACTTTCATATCGTCGCGCGCTGGCAGGTTAGAACTGCTTTGATAGCCAAACAGGCCGCTAGCCGCGATTGCTTTCTGCCAGCGGTCTTCAGTCTCTTGAAGAAAGAGGACATCTGGCTGTTGCTCCGTCAGAAACCGCAGAAAACCCCCAGGTTCCGCATCATTGTGCATCAGCAGGTTGGCTGAGATAACGCGTAAATTCCTGTCCGCAGCCCCCTGCGGTGCCTGAGGCTGCATAAAGAACGGCATCAGACTTGCCAGAAATGCAAGGGAACACAAAAGCCGCGCCGGTCGCTCCCCAAGAAGGAACGTCGCGAGCAGCAGGCAAAAAGCGGATAGAGTGACGTAGGGCCAGAACAGGAAAACAATATCGAATAGCCAGAGGCTACTTCCGAATATCAATGCAGAAAGAACGCCGCTCAAACTGCAAATCGAAATAAAAAGCAGACTTTTTCCAAGCTTACCGTTGCGGACAGAAGTCATTCATTTCACCACATTGAGCATAAAGAGCCGAGACGGTAAGTTTAACATATTAGCTTTAATAATATATCAAAGCGAGTATGCAATAATCTGTTCGCTTCCGAGAACTCGTCACGGATATCGTGAAATCCAGCAGTTTTCACCGAAATGCAAAAGAGCAAAAATTTCCCATTGCGTCTCTAGTGGCTAGAGGTCGTAAAGCTTGCCGTATCAATATGGGGATACATGATATGGTTGAGCCACTTCAGACGAGATTCCGGATCGAGGGCATGGACTGCGCTTCGTGTGCAACCAAAATCGATACGGCGATCAGGCGCATGCCTGGCGTTCAAGATGTTTCGATTTCCGTCTCCGCCGGGACCATGACAGTCGAGCATGACGACACAATCGATGTCGAGGATATGGGAAAAAAGGTCACCGGCCTTGGATATCCGACGAAGCTTATTCCCGCCAAGTCTAAAGCGGTGCCATCTGCTATAGAACACGTCCATGGGCCAGGCTGTTCCCACGATCATGATCATTCACCTGATGAGCACGCGCAGGCGCACGATCATGGTACGACTCCCCACGAGCATGGCTTTGCTTGCATGAACAAGCATGGCAACGAGACGCACTCCCACGACCATACCCATGAGAACAACGGTGGGCACGATCACTCTGCAACCTCTCAATCAAGCCAGAGGCCGATCCCGGATGGTCAGGCCCGTTTCCACGTTGGTGGAATGGATTGTGCTTCATGTGCAAGCAAGATCGACACTGCCGTCCGTCGCATTCCGGGTGTTGAAGATGTTAGTGTCTCGGTGACCTCGGGGACGATGACGGTCAAGCACGCGTTCGCTGATCTCAAAGCTATTGAGAAGCAGGTTTCTGGCCTTGGATACTCGGTCGCACCGATCATTCCTACCGCGAAGCGGTCCCCCGCTACTTATTCAGGATCGCAAGACGATGCTGGCCATACCAACGGACAGGCGTCAGCGGACGTTGAGTTGGAGGGTCTTCACGGTCATGATCATAGGCCAAGCGAAGGGCCGTGGTGGAGTAGCCGCAAGGGGCGCCTGACGATAATCGCAGGCGGATCTCTGACTGCCGCATATGCTATCGGCAATCTGGTTCCGGCCATAGATACTTACGCCTTCATCATCGCCATGTTGGTTGGCCTGATACCCATCGCCCGTCGTGCTTTTATGGCTGCGAGGGCAGGCACTCCCTTCTCCATTGAGATGCTGATGACGATCGCCGCTGTCGGCGCATTGATTATTAACGCTACCGAAGAGGCGGCGGCCGTTGTCTTTCTATTCCTTGTTGGTGAGCTCCTCGAGGGCGTTGCGGCTGGCAAGGCTCGCGACAGTATCAAGTCTCTGACAAACCTCGTGCCCAAGACGGCTTTGCTGGAAGAGGGTGGGAAGACCCGCGAGGTTCCGGCAGAGGTGCTTGCTGTCGGTTCAATTATACTTGTTCGCCCCGGTGACAGGATTTCGGCCGATGGCGTGATAATGTCAGGTGAAAGTTCTGTCGATGAGGCACCCGTGACGGGTGAAAGCGTACCGGTCCGCAAGGTGATCGGTGATAACGTATTCGCAGGTACCGTCAACGGCGACGCGGCACTGCGCGTTCGTGTCACCGCTGCAGCCGAAGACAACACCATTGCTCGCGTCGTCCGCCTGGTCGAGGAAGCCCAGGAATCGAAGGCTCCGACAGAGCGGTTCATCGATCGCTTTTCGAGATACTATACACCGGGCGTGGTTGTCGTTGCCGCGTTGGTTTCCATCATCCCACCTTTACTTGTTGGCGGCGAATGGAGTGAATGGATTTACAAGGGGCTTGCGATCCTTTTGATCGGCTGCCCTTGCGCCCTCGTCATTTCGACACCTGCTGCCATTGCCGCTTCACTGTCGGCGGGCGCACGGCGCGGCCTTCTCATGAAGGGCGGCGCAGTTCTCGAAGGGGTCGGCAGGGTGACTGCAGTCGCGTTCGACAAGACGGGGACGTTGACCGAAGGAAAGCCCAAGGTGACGGACGTTATTCCTTTCGGCCGCAGTAGTCCCGAGGTACTCCGTTATGCTGCGGCACTTGAAACCGGATCAAGCCATCCGCTGGCGGTCGCGATCCTCGCCAGGGCGGATGAAGATGGGCTCGATGCTCCAGCTTCGACCGATGCCAAGGCACTCGGCGGCAAAGGCGTTACCGCGGTCATCGACGGCGTGGAAGTCTTCCTCGGATCTCCGAAGGCTGCTGCCGAGCGTGTGACGATTCCGATGGCGCATTCGCTGCAGATTACCTCTCTGAACGAGGATGGCAAGACTGTATCCGTTTTGGTAATCGGCGATGTACTTGCAGGTGCCATCGCCATGCGCGACGAACCCCGAGCGGACGCGATCGAGGGCCTTAAGGCACTGACCGATCTCGGGATCAAAGCAATCATGCTTACGGGCGACAACGCTCGCACGGCATCAGCCATTGGCGCTCAGCTTGGCATTGAAGTTCGTGCAGAACTGATGCCTGAGGACAAGCAGCGTATTGTTGGCGAACTCAAACAGGAAGGTTACGTGGTCGGCAAGATCGGGGATGGCATCAACGATGCTCCCGCTCTCGCTGCGGCAGATATAGGCATCGCCATGGGTGGCGGCACGGACGTCGCGCTGGAGACCGCCGATGCCGCGGTACTCCACGGCAGAGTCGGGGATGTCGCTCTCATGGTCGATCTTTCGAAGCGTACGATGCGAAACATTTTTCAGAACATCACCATCGCGCTCGGCCTCAAGGCTGTGTTTCTCGTCACCACCATTATAGGAATCACTGGCCTCTGGCCCGCCATCCTGGCAGATACGGGTGCAACTGTGCTTGTTACGATAAACGCATTGCGCCTCCTGCGCCCCATACGTTGAAGGCAGTAAAATGATCAGGAAAATTGTATTTGGAGGGATCCTGCTGATGGTAGCGACCTCGGTCGTATTCAGTCTGGTCGGGGTCCTCGCTGTCTGGAATCCAAAGGAGCTTTTCCAGTACCAAGACGGTCAGACGGTGTCGCAGTAAGAAGGAGGAAGCAATGAACAAGAGATCGAATTCGACAATCCGCGTCGCCGCGACAATCTTTGCATGTCTGCTGGCTGGAACGGCGTTTGCACATGACTTCAAGGCAGGAAAGCTGGAACTTAGGCATCCTTGGTCGGCACTGGCTCCTCCGGTCGCTCCGGTGCTGGGTGGCTATGTGACGATCGTCAATACCGGACAGGAGTCTGACCGTCTTGTCGGTGGCACGACTAACATCGCCGAGAGACTGGAAATCCACGAGTCCTCCCTGGTGGAAGGGGTAGCGAAAATGCGTCCGGCGAAGCAAGGCCTCGAAATTGCCCCCGGTGCTACCTTGGCGCTTCAACCGGGTGGAACCCACATAATGCTGGTCAAGCCCATAAATCGGCCCGTCGAAGGTGAGAAGTTCAAGGCGACGCTCCTGTTCGAGAAAGCAGGAGCAGTGGAGGTCGAGTTCGTTGTGCAGAGGCCGAAACGAGAGTCGGGCGAGGATCATTCCGGCCATCAAGATCCATGATTAGTGGCCTAGAGCGTTTTCACAGGACCTCTATCAACCTCAGGGTCGACAATCCCTCCGCAGTTGTCTGGTGAAGCCTCAGGCGACTGCTAATATGGTTGAGTGCGATGATACTTGCTGGGTTCCTCTTGTATTTCGATGCTGAACGGCATCAGAGCAGGTGCGACCCGAGCAGATCCCGGTTCATCGCCCGCCTTGGAAAATGCACTTGTCAATTCTCAAACTTCATGCGAATGATTTGCAATAGCAACTAAGCAAAAACCAAGAATCGTAGGTGAATCTATGGACAGTCCGGTAAAGGGCTGGCGGCGGGCCGGAGGGGAAGCGTCGCTGTCTGACGTGCATCGATCCATCGCGGTGGCGACCGGGCAGGGCACATTTCGCCGGGCCATGGCTTTCTTTGGTCCAGGCTACCTGGTGGCGGTCGGGTATATGGATCCTGGAAACTGGGCGACCTCTCTCGCCGGCGGATCCCGCTTCGGCTATGCGCTTTTGACGGTAGCACTTGTGTCGAACATCATGGCGATCGTGCTCCAGTCGCTCTGCGCCCGTCTGGCGATCGGCTCCGGGCGAGACCTTGCGCAGGCTTGCCGCGATGCCTTCCCTCGACCGGTCGGCATCGTCCTCTGGATCCTGGCAGAAATAGCGATCATCGCTACCGACATAGCGGAGGTGATCGGCACTGCGATCGGGCTCAACCTGATCTTCGGCATCCCACTGGAACTGGGAGTCGTCATCACGGCACTGGACGTCTTCCTCATCCTGTATCTCCAGAAGTTAGGCTTCCGTTGGGTCGAAGCGCTCGTAATCACGTTGCTGGGTGTGATTACCGTCTGCTTCACCATCCAGATCGCGCTTGCGGATCCCGACTGGGGACAAGTCATCCTCGGATTTGCCCCGACCACAGAGATCGTCACCAACCCGGATATGCTCTACCTCGCGCTAGGGATTCTTGGTGCAACCGTCATGCCGCACAATCTGTATCTCCACTCAGGGATCGTGCAGACACGCGCTTACGGCACAACAGTCCCCCAGAAGCGGGAGGCACTCAAGTTCGCCACCCTCGACTCGACAATCGCCCTGATGTTTGCGTTGCTCGTGAATGCCTCAATTCTGATCCTCGCAGCGGCCACATTCCACAAGACAGGCCAGACGACGGTGGCCGAACTCGGTGAAGCGCATAGCCTTCTTGCACCGCTGCTCGGTCTTGCAATCGCCCCAACGTTGTTCGGTATCGCGCTCCTATGCTGCGGTATCAATTCGACGGTTACGGCGACACTGGCTGGACAGATTGTCATGGAAGGCTTTTTGAACATCAGGCTCGCGCCCTGGCTACGACGATTGATCACACGCGGTATCGCCATTATTCCGGCTGCCGGGGTTACGATATTGTTTGGAGACGGTGGAACAGCGCAACTCTTAATCTTGACACAGGTGGTGCTCAGTCTTCAACTCTCGTTCGCAGTGTTCCCGCTTGTGATGTTCACATCCGACCGGGCGAAGATGGGGGAACTGACGGCTCCTTACTGGCTGACTGCTTTCGCTTGGCTGATTGCAATCGTGATCGCCCTCCTGAACATCAAGCTTCTTGTGGATTTCGTCGCGTCCTAACGTAACGAAATTCGCCCTCTGACACGGAAGGATGCGAAGATGATTATGATTTATGATGGGCCGCCAAGTATATTCTCATGGGTGAAAAAACCCTGAGCTTCCTGAGACTGGCGAGAAGGCTTCAGACCCTTCTGCTATCTTCATTTCCTATACTGAAAATAGGAGCGCTTTCCGGCGGCAGCGGCCTCATCTCAACGGAAAGCCCTAATGTAGGCGGTGGTTGAAAGGGTCATGAGTTACCCAGATTGCAGACGAGATGAACGAAACGTAGCGCGAAACGAGCAACCTGTCAGTCGTGTTCCGTCGAGCAAAGACAGTGGTTGGCAAGAGCCCGAATTACGTAGCAGTCGCGTACCTGGTTGGAATTGCAGTGCGTTGAGATCCGCTCCAGTTCTGCTTCCAATTTTTTTAGGCGCTGGATCTTCTCACGGACGGTTACGAGTTGCTTGGCGGCAATACCGTCAGCTTCCTCGCAAGGTTTCTCCGGATGCTGACTAAGATCGATGAGTTCGCGGATGGCCTCGATCGTCAGTCCAAGCTCGCGTGCGTGCTTTATGAAGGACAGCCGCTCACCTTCCGTCTTCGAATAGCGTCGCTGATTTCCTTCCGAGCGTTCCGTATGCGAGAGAAGCCCCATCTGCTCGTAATATCTGATCGTCGGAACCTTTACCCCAGTCGTCTTCGATAGATCACCGATTGTCAGCATATGAATACTCCAGTCATGACATGCAGCGTCGAACCACTGCGGTTTGTTCGAGTTTGAAAAGAAACTGACGCCATCGAGACGTGATGGGGGTATCCAGCACAGAATTTTGATATGAGGATTGAGTTGTTGAGATCAAGTTCCACTGCGATCGTGTCGCTACGCCTGACAATCATGTCTTCGCCAACGAAATCGCATGTCGGTCCGGACGCAACGAGATCGCGACAAGAAGGAAGGCCCCACAGACGATGAATACGTCTGCCAGATTGAAGGCTGGCCATGACCAACCGAAGGCGTGGAAATCCAGATAGTCCGTGACGCTCAGGTTCCAGAAGCGATCGATGACATTGCCGCTCGCGCCTCCTGCAATCGCCGTGATCGAAACCCTCTCTGCAGCAGTCTTTGCCATTACCGCCCAGATCACCAGCGCGATCACGATTACGCCCTGAAGCAGCGCGAACAGTCGTGGAGCCGATCCCATCGTGTCGGAGAAAAGGCCGAAGCTGACACCCGGGTTATAGGCAAGCACCAGGTTGAAGAATGGGGTTACCGGGATTACTCTCGGTGGATCCATCAATTCGGTTACAACCAGATACTTCGTGGTAAGATCGATCAAGCATAGCGCGGCAACCCAGAGAAGGACGAGAGCGGCTCTGGCTGTGATCTTGTTTAATGATGCCTTCATCGGATTCCCTGTTGCATGACGACAATCCGGGCCTTTGACGGGACGGTTTCATAAAGCTCCATCACATCCTGATTGATGAGGCGAACGCAGCCTGACGAAACGGCGTGGCCGATTGAACGCCAGTCCGTGGTGCCGTGAAGCCGGTAAAGCGTGTCCTTGCCATGCTGGAAGATGTAAAGAGCACAAGCACCAAGCGGATTATTGGGGCCGGGTGCCTGGCCGCCGTTCGCATATGAATATTTCTGTAGCTCTGGTTGTCTCGCTATCATCTCCGGAGGCGGTGTCCACCGGGGCCATTTCTGCCGCCACTGGATTATTCCTTCACCCGACCAGGTGAAGCCCACGCGCCCGATACCGATACCGTATCTCATTGCCGTGCCAGCATCTTCAGTGAGATAGAGGAACCTGCTGCGAACATCGACGAAAACAACGCCCGCAGGCTCGCCGGTGAGGTTTTCAACGCGCTGCCGATAGTATCTCGGGTCGATCTTTCGAAAGGGAACTCTAGGTAACCGGTAGCCGCCGTCGCTCCTTGCAGCGTAGCGGGCCTCAAGCTCACGTTCGCTCGGTTCCATTTGACTGGCGGGCCTGACGACAGCCGCCGCTGTAGAAACCGGGCTTCCAAAGACGGCTGATGCCAATGCACCACCAGATAGAGCGACGAGTGACCGACGTTTCATCAGACGCGGTTTGAGCATGCATATCCCCATTTGAAGGACACGTTTGAATCCTCCACATTACTGATTCCGTACAATTCTACGATCTCTAGTAGCTTGAGGTTCAAGCGCTTGCTGACAGCTAAGGTCGGGTCTCAACTAATTGTGTAAGGCTCGTGATGGAGTGCGCCTTATCATCAGGGACAAATTGGCGCAGTCCCAGATTCGCAGCTTTTGTTTCAGTTCGACCTTTGCTAGTCATCTGTTGATTTATGTCATTTTGCTTGTCTGGAACGAATGATCCGCAGCGTTTTAACCAGTTGGAAGACCGTGGCTGTCCTGACGATGATCTTCATTCAGATCATCTCCGGAAGCCTCTGCTCGACTCCGTTGGAAAATCGCACATTTGTTCCGCCCGGTGTCGCTACCTTCGTGCAGGAACGAGGTTCACCGGTGGATAACAGGAAACTCCTCTTGTCTGAGGCCGACCATCACGTCCGCTGCGAGCAGCGGTCTCTACAAGCAGAGCTGTATGATTTTAGATTCTCGGAAGGACTGCGATATTCCGTATCCGCGGACCTCCTTCGTGAAAGCCAGATCTATCTGATCTCGCGCCCGCCAAAATACCTGAGCTAAGGCAATCTGTTCGGCACTGCGCACGTACGTCTTACTGAATCAGTTCGACCATGGATCTCTTACGCCCAAGCCATTCTTCGCCGATATCTGGCGGAGCGTGTGAGCTACGTATCGGGACTTCTCAAGAGCAGCCGGATTCCATCCTGAACTCATAATCCCTTACATCGGGAGTCGAAGGTGTCTTTGTCAAAAAAGCTCTTTCTCCTCGCTGTTGGCACCTTTTTGCTCCCGCTCGGTGGATGCAAGATGGTCGTAATGTCGCCATCCGGCGATATTGCACGTCAGCAGGCGGATCTCATCGTCATCGCAACCGTGCTGATGCTCCTCATCATCGTACCGGTCCTGTTTCTCACCTTCTATTTTGCCTGGCATTACCGCCATTCCAACAAGAAGGCGAAATATGACCCGGAGTGGCATCACTCCGTAAAACTCGAGATGGTGATCTGGTCAGCGCCGCTTGCCATCATCATTGCGCTGGGAACTATCACGTGGATCAGCACTCACAGACTTGACCCATATCGCCCACTCGACAGGATCGATGCAAATCGTCCTGTTACACCCGACATCAGGCCGATCACCGTAGAAGTGGTCGCACTCGATTGGAAATGGCTGTTCTTCTATCCGGAGTACGGAATTGCTACGGTTAATGAGCTTGCTGCGCCCGTAGATGTACCGATCAACTTCAAGCTAACTGCATCATCGGTCATGAATGCATTCTATGTGCCGGCGCTCGCCGGGATGATCTATGCCATGCCCGGAATGCAGACGAAACTCCATGCCGTCATCAACGAGACCGGCACCTACGATGGTCTTTCTGCCAACTATAGTGGAGACGGCTTCTCTCAGATGCGGTTCAAGTTCCTTGGATTGAACCAGGGTGATTTCGATCAATGGGTCGCGCGTGTCAAACGGACCGGCACGGCACTCAACCGGGACAGTTACTTGAAGCTTGAGAAACCGAGCACGGCCGAACCTGTACGTTATTACTCCACGGTGCAGGAAGGTCTCTACCGCTCGGTGCTCAACATGTGCGCCCGTGAAGGCCAGATGTGCATGGATGAGATGATGCACATCGACAAGATGGGCGGGGCAGGTGTGGAGAGCCGGGAAAACCGGGCGCGCCTGGAATACGACAACCGCCGGACGACCGGCGCAGCCGAAGACAACGATGTCGCACCCGCCCCTGTCACAGGCACCCCGACCCGCGGCGAGAGCCCCGCGAACGTCATCGATAGCAAGGTGAGCCAGCCGTCGATGCCGATGAACCATAGCATGAAGAACATGCAGCATCCCACCACACCCGAAAGCGATGAGAGCGGGCAGGCACCCGACCGGCTCGACGCTGAAGTGCCCGCAAAACCCTGAAGGATTCGACAGATAAGATGTTCGAAAATCTAACACTCGCTCAACTCGTCTTCGGGCGGCTCACCTGGGAAGCGATCCCTTACGATCCAATCATCCGCAGCACGTTTGTTGCCGTGGTTATCGGTGGCCTGGCCATCGTGGGATTGATTACGAAATACAAACTGTGGGGTTATCTCTGGAGGGAATGGTTCACATCTGTCGATCACAAAAAGATCGGCATCATGTACATCGTTCTGGCGCTCGTCATGCTTCTGCGCGGCTTCGCCGACGCGATCATGATGCGTATTCAGCAGGCCATCGCCTTCAACGGCAACGAGGGATACCTGAACGCCGACCACTATGATCAGATATTCACCGCCCACGGCGTGATCATGATCTTTTTTGTCGCCATGCCGTTCATAACAGGGTTCATGAACTACATTGTGCCGCTCCAGATCGGTGCTCGCGATGTGTCATTTCCGTTCCTGAACAATTTCTCATTCTGGATGACGACGGCGGGTGCGATCATCATCATGATCTCGCTATTCGTAGGAGAATTCGCAAAGACCGGCTGGTTGGCCTATCCGCCGTTGTCGGGTGCCGATTACAGCCCTGGCGTCGGTGTGGACTACTACATCTGGGGTTTGCAGGTAGCCGGCATCGGAACAACGCTGTCGGGCATCAACCTCGTTGCGACCATCGTCAAGATGCGCGCACCGGGGATGTCTCTGATGAAAATGCCTGTTTTCACCTGGACCTCGCTTTGCACCAACATCCTGATCGTGGCGACATTCCCGATATTGACGGCAACGCTTGCGCTGCTGACCGCAGACCGCTATCTGGACACCAACTTCTTCACGAACGATCTCGGCGGTAACCCGATGATGTACGTGAACCTGATCTGGATGTGGGGTCATCCGGAAGTTTACATCCTGATCCTCCCGGCTTTTGGCATCTTTTCGGAAGTTGCATCTACGTTCTCGGGCAAGCGGCTGTTCGGCTACGCGTCGATGGTCTACGCGACATGTACGATCATGCTTCTTTCTTATGTGGTCTGGCTGCATCATTTCTTCACGATGGGAGCAGGTGCGTCCGTCAACGCCTTCTTTGGAATAGCAACGATGATCATTTCGATCCCGACGGGTGCGAAGATGTTCAACTGGCTGTTCACGATGTACAAGGGAAGGATCCGTTACGAACTGCCGATGTACTGGTTGATCGGCTTTATGGTGACATTCGTCATCGGCGGTATGACAGGCGTCATGCTGGCTATACCTCCTGCTGACTTTGTGCTGCACAATTCGCTCTTCCTGATTGCCCACTTCCACAACGTCATCATCGGCGGCGTGCTGTTCGGCCTGATGGCAGGAGTAACCTATTGGTGGCCGAAGGCCTTCGGTTTCAAGCTCGATCCGTTCTGGGGCAAGATGAGCTTCTGGTTCTGGCAGATCGGTTTCTTCGTCGCCTTCATGCCGCTCTATGTGCTCGGACTAATGGGCGTGACGCGCAGAGTTTCGCAGTTTGATGATCCCTCGTTACAGATCTGGTTCATCATCGCCGCATTCGGGGCGGGCCTGATTGCACTCGGTATCCTGTTCTTCATTATCCAGATGGTCGTCAGCGTGAGGAGACGCGACCAGCTCCGCTGCACGACGGGCGATCCATGGGGTGGCCGAACCCTGGAATGGGCTACTTCCTCGCCGCCGCCAGAATACAACTTCGCTTTCACTCCAGTGGTCCATGAGATGGACGCATGGCACGACATGAAGGAATGTGGATACGCGAGACCACTGGCCGGATACAAGGCGATTCACATGCCCAGAAATACTGGTGCCGGTGTCATCCTTTCCGGTATCAGCATCGCGCTCGCCTTTGCGCTCATCTGGTACATCTGGTGGCTCGCCATCGTATCATTCGCAGCGATCATTATCATCTCGATCGCCCACACCTTCAACTACAACCGCGACTTTTATATCCCGGCAGCAACAGTTGCCGAGGTCGAAGACGCACGTTCGAAGCTGCTCGCCCAGGGGAACTGACATGGCAAACCCGATTCACGCCCCCCGGGCTGACAAGAAATTCCATCTCGATGAGGAACATCATCCTGAAGGAAGCACGAACCTGGGCTTCTGGCTCTATCTGATGAGTGACCTGCTTATTTTCGCGGCTCTCTTCGCCACCTATGCGGTGCTCGGTCGTAATTACGCGGCCGGTCCTGCACCTGGCGATCTTTTCGATCTCAGGTTGATCGGGGTTGCGACGGTAATCCTGCTGGTGTCATCGATTACCTATGGTGTTGCGATGATCCGTGCCGAGAGCAATGCAAAGGGTGCGACGATCTTCTGGCTTGGTGTCACAGGCCTGCTCGGCCTCGCATTCCTGGGGCTGGAGGCATACGAATTCTATCATCTGATCGCGGAGGGTGCTGGTCCCCAGCGGTCCGCCTTCCTGTCGTCATTCTTCGCCCTCGTCGGCACGCATGGCCTCCATGTCATGTTTGGGGTCATCTGGCTTGTGGTGCTTATGATACAGGTGTCGAAGTTTGGCCTCACTCCGGAGAACCATCGACGACTGATGTGCCTGTCAATGTTCTGGCACTTCCTCGACCTCATCTGGATCGGTGTCTTCTCAGTGGTCTATCTTATGGGAGTTGTCGCATGACGTCGAATTCTTCTCATAATGGAGCACACGGAGGGCATTCCGGTCACCGCTCGGGGCGTAGTTCTCTCAAGAGCTACATGACGGGATTCATCCTGTCGCTTATTCTGACGGCCATCCCGTTCTGGCTTGTGATGGGCGACGTCATCGAGTGCAAGATGATAACGATCGCGGCGATCATGATCCTTGGCGGCATCCAGATGCTTGTCCACATGACCTACTTCCTGCACATGAACAGCCGCTCTGAAGGAGGGTGGACCATGATGGCACTGATTTTTACGATCGTGATCCTTGTCATCGTGCTCGTCGGATCAATCTGGGTTATGTATCACCTCAACACCAACATGATGCCCATGTCACCGGAGATGATGAAAAATATGCCGTAAGAGCGCTGACTTCATCCAGTTTATCAAGCTAATTGCTCATTCGTGTGTTCGGTAAACCGTTGGTCCATACCGAACACACGGACCAAATCACAAGTCTGGATGCAGTCATGGGGAAGCCTCCGGGCGCGATCTGACTGTCTCCGGCTCTCTTTCACCTCGAGAGTTGTTGGCGAGCGAATGCCATTTTTTCTTGTCACCCATCGATCACTCGTTGAAGCTGATAGCGAGCAGGCCGCTGCTGTCAAAGCTCTCGATAAAATTGAAAGCAGTCGGAAACTCGAGTTCGAAGTGAAATTCGATGAAACGACGATCACCTGCGTAATGCTGGACAGAGCACTGGAGGAGATGGATTCATCATCTCCAGAAGGCCAGGCACTGCATCAGGAGCCGTTAGCCGGGACTACCAACGCTGGTCAGTCACCCGACGAGAACTCATCGCGGACAACGATACCGGAACGCCCGAACGCGCGGACGACCACGATGGTTGCGGCCTTTCTTGGGGGGCTGGTGCTGGCGACGTTCATGCTTGCAGTATTGTGATCGTCAACAACGACGGTCAGAGTACAACATGCCGCTGATCACCGAATGCCGCCCACGGCAATCGTATCACGACCGTCATTGATTTTCACCCACTTGCCGGGATCACGCGAGTCCTGACGCTTCAGATAGGTGTACTCGGTTTCCGACCATTTCCTGATCTCCGCACGCAGATTGTCGAGCACGAAGTCACCCAGTCCTGACCGGACCGCCAACACAGCGTGACCCGATCCGTCCGGTTGAAGCACTACTGTGATCAGCAGGTTGGAGGGCGAGAACCCACGTTCCATCAGGAGCTTCCGCTTCTGAAGAACGAAGTCTTCGCAGTCGGCTGCGTCGACCGGATAGGTCCAGTATTCTTCGACACCATACCTCTCCATATCTGTCATCGCCGGGATCAGGTTCACCTTACGGTTCACATCGACAAGGCGACTCCAGGTCTCTGGCGTCAGCTTCATCGGCCCGCGATCTGCAACGCGGGGGCGGCATTCTCCGGGCAGGCGTTCACAGAATTCAAAATGACCAATTGGCTGGGTAGTCGGTCCGGCGATCGGCATGGCATCCAGAGCCGCCGCATCGGGATTCCACGCCACCCCCATCGAGGTCGTCATTATTGCGATTATTGCGAACATAAACCTGACAGTCATAAGTCGTCCCCGTTTGTTGCAATGACTTATGAGGATCGGCTGCCACTATCGGGCAAACAATTTAGGTGCAATTTTATCGATTGTTATGTTTTGTTCGCGCAGCTCGTTCGCTATCGTTTCAGTTAAAACGTCGAGTTATGATCTGCAGCATCATAGCCAGGTATTCTTTGAATCCACTCGATAATCGGGGCTGACCTTTACTGACGCCCCTCGCTAACCGTTCTGTGATCGGCCTTCTACGAAACAAAGAGTAGGAGGTTTGGCGCCCCACTATGAGCCAAATTGTCGCAACGGACCGAATTCTGATTGAACCTCCATCTGCTTGAGGTTGCATTATCAATCTCCTGAACGACAGGAGATACTGAATTGAACGTTGTGAATTTCCGGGCCTTCATTACTGACTCTGGCCTTGGCGGCTGCGTGATCACACCCCACGTGCTTATTGCGAAGGTTTTTGCGTTGGCGAGTTCGATGCTCCCTTCTGTTGTGACGGCCCGAATGTCTGCTACCAGGGCAACGAAATGACACTTACTGCCTTTTCTGACACAAAGTTTCTGCGCCTCTACAGTATCTTCATCCTGTGGGCTGGGCAGTTATGAAACGACTGTCGCAAACCATCCTGTTCGCTCGCCAATGGTTGTCTGAACCATGGTCGATCGGAGCTGTTGCACCCTCCAGCCCTCATCTCGCTCGCCTGATGACACAATCTATCGACGCTTCAACAGGACCTGTTCTGGAACTTGGACCCGGAACAGGTGTGTTTACGGATGCACTTCTTGAACGGGGTGTGCAACAGCAATGCCTCACGCTTGTAGAGCTGGGTGAAGATTTCGTCCGGCTGCTTCGACTACTGAGAGCGGCGGTGGAAAAGTCGGCCACGGTAGCGGCGGAATAGTCCGTCCGCGGGCGGAGTAAAATCCGGCCACCTATTTCCTTTCTGCAATGATCGCAGGAGGGACAGGGGATCTACACCGTGGAACTTTATTTGAGGGTTCGCCTGGCTGTTTCCGAAGGGATGACGCAGCGTCAGGCAGCAAAGCATTTCAACGTATCGCGCGACAGCGTGGCCAAGATGCTGTCGTATTCGACACCGCCCGGCTATCAGCGACGTTCGCCGATCCGGCGTCCGAAGCTGGATGCATTCGTTTCGACGATCGAGCAGTGGCTGGAAGCTGACATGGTGATGCCGCGCAAGCAGCGGCATACTGCCAAACGGGTGTTCGACCGGCTTCGTGACGAGTGCGGCTTCACCGGCGGCTACACGATCATCAAGGATTATATGCGCGAGCGGGATCAACGCCGCCAGGAGGTGTTTGTGCCGCTGTCGCATCCACCGGGCCATGCGCAGGCCGATTTCGGCGAGGCGACGGTGGTGATCGGCGGCGTCGAGCAGAAAGCTCGCTTCTTTGTGCTGGATCTTCCTCATAGCGACGGATGTTATGTGCGTGCCTATCCGGCGGCAGTGGCCGAAGCCTGGGTGGATGGTCATGTCCACGCCTTTGCGTTCTTCGGGGCCGTGCCGCAGTCGATCGTCTATGACAACGACCGTTGCCTTGTCGCAAAGATCCTGCCCGACGGCACACGCAAGCGGGCAGCGCTGTTCAGCGGCTTCCTGTCCCACTACCTGATCCGGGATCGCTATGGGCGGCCGGGAAAGGGCAACGACAAGGGGAATGTCGAGGGTCTTGTCGGATATGCCCGACGCAACTTCATGGTGCCGATCCCGCGGTTTGCGACATGGGATGCGTTCAATGCTTTTCTGGAAGAGCAGTGCCGCAAACGCCAGCGCGACAAGCTGCGGGGCGAGAGCGAGACGATTGGCGAACGGCTGCAGCGCGATCTTGCGGCCATGCGTCCCTTGCCGGCGTCGCCGTTTGATGCCTGCGACCAGGCCAGCGCTGTTGTGACAGCCCAGTCGCTGGTGCGCTACAAGACGAACGACTATTCCGTACCGGTCGCCTACGGCCATCAGGACGTCTGGGTCCGGGGCTATGTCGATCAGGTGGTGATCGGCTGCCGCGGCGAGATCATCGCGCGTCATCCGCGATGCTGGGAACGGGAAGACGTCGTCTTCGATCCCGTCCATTACCTGCCGCTGATCGAGCGGAAGATCAATTCTCTGGATCAGGCGGCTCCATTGCAGGGCTGGGATCTGCCAGACGAGTTCGCGACGCTGCGCCGGCTGATGGAAGGCCGCATGGCCAAACATGGGCGGCGAGAATACGTGCAGGTTCTGCGCCTGCTGGAAAGCTTCGACCTTGCCGATCTACATGCAGCGGTGAAGCAGGCGATACAGCTCGGCGCGATCGGCTTCGATGCGGTCAAGCATCTGATCCTGTGCCGGGTCGAGCGCCGGCCGCCGCGGTTGGATCTGGCGATCTATCCCTACCTGCCGACGGCGACTGTCGAGAAGACGTCAGCAAAGGCGTATATGCGCCTCCTGTCATCTGATGCGGGAGAAGCGGCATGAGCAGCGACGCGCCAGAGATCCTGCTTGGCCACTATCTCAAAACCCTCAAGCTGCCGACCTTCCAGCGCGAGCACCAGAAGCTGGCCCGGCTATGCGCCACCGAAGGCGTCGATCATGTCGGCTACCTGTTCCGGCTTGCTGAACGGGAGATGATCGAGCGGGACCGCCGCAAGGTCGAACGTCGGATCAAGGCGGCCAAGTTCCCGGTCGTCAAAAGCCTCGACAGCTTCGACTTCACAGCCATCCCCAAGCTGAACAAGATGCAGGTGCTAGAGCTTTCCCGTTGCGAATGGATCGAGCGCCGCGAGAACGTCATTGCGCTGGGCCCGAGCGGCACGGGAAAGACGCATGTCGCACTCGGTCTCGGCCTGGCCGCCTGCCAGAAGGGCCTGTCCGTCGGCTTCACCACGGCGGCGGCCCTGGTCAGCGAGATGATGGAGGCGCGTGACGAGCGGCGTCTGCTCCGGTTCCAGAAGCAGATGGCCGCCTACAAGCTGCTGATCATCGATGAGCTGGGATTTGTGCCACTATCAAAGACCGGGGCGGAATTGCTGTTCGAGCTGATCTCGCAACGCTACGAGCGTGGTGCCACCCTGATCACCAGCAATCTGCCTTTCGACGAATGGACGGAAACACTGGGGTCCGAACGTCTCACCGGCGCACTGCTCGATCGCATCACCCACCACGTCAACATCCTCGAGATGAACGGCGAAAGCTATCGTCTCGCTCAAAGTCGCGCCCGAAAGGCCTGCTAAAACTCCCCTCAAAAAATCGCCGCGCCGGCCTAAGACCCCCGCTCGGGCTACGCCCTCCCGGCCGTCTCAGGCCGGCGCCATAGTGGCCGACTTTTGCTCCGCCCCATGGCCGGTTTTTACTCCGCCGTTGACACGGCGACAGTCGAACTGGCTATCGCAGCACCGTCGTCGGACATGGTCGCCGCTTGAATTGCCGCCAATAGCGCGGCGCGGCGATCTTGCAGCGTCGCGCTTCTCGTATCCAGATACACCATTAGCCGCGCCATATGATCCCGACGGGTTTCTTCGCGGCGTGCATAGAGGGCAAATTCGTCTGGAGCGGCGCCGATCTGATCAGCAACATACTTCAGCATGGCGCGAGGCGGAGTTTCTTCTGCTCCAAGCACTCGACCCGGGTATCGCATTAGACATAGCTGGATGGCGAAGCCGAGCCGATTGTGATTACGTCTCCGCAGTTCAATCTCCAGGCGATCCGCCAATGACAACGAATAGTGTCGGATTAGGTTATCCTCGTCGACTGGTATGTCGACAAGCTTCCGGCGATCTTGATCTTTAAGAAGCTTGCGCTTTGCCATCGCCCGACTCCATTGATGAGCAATCTGCTCGAAGCGTTGTCGAGTCGGACCGGACAGAGAAATCAAAATTGGCGCATGTCGGTGGCAATCCACAGAGATCGGATGTTGCACATCGGATCTACGGCATCGTTCCGGTTTCGTTCGACCTTAGCGTACGATTTCGGACTGCTCTTGTTCCGACCCCTCTTCGCAAGGTCGAGGCGGGTCATCTCATCCAGATTTCCGTTCTGGACAGCAAAGGGCCAACCACGGTCTCCGGAATGCGGGGTCGGGCAATCGGCGCCCAGGTGACCCTCATTCCCAGTCCAGTTAGTGACGTAGAAAAGCAGAAAGGCGAATTTTCTGGCTTTTCCATTGAAGGTGGGGCTGGCTCAGACGGCGAGTTTCACGGTCTACGCTTCAATGCCAAACCGGAAGATCTGGCAGCAATAGCCGCCGGCTTTGATGACGCGACAGGCTGTTCAAACGATTTGGAAATGCCGGCCCCTGCTAAAAGCTGACGCACCGCCGAAGATTCGAGTATCGACGCGCGAGACGTTTGTTGCAGCCTGGCACAATGGCTCCGATCCTTGATTTAGGGGGCGATCTGGGTAGTCCTGATCGCAAACAGTCGTGCAGACATGAGGGGCGCTGTCAATCCTGTTGAGGTGTCCGGACCCGAAAGCGCCCATGTCATGAGCGTTTCCTGACCATCAGCCTCTTCGTCAGCATCTCTGTCTGCTGCGGTGATCCGAAATAGCGCGATCAAGGCAACCGGCTCCGGCAGATCAAGAATGGCGGAAGGGCGGAAACTCTCAATCTGTGTGCGATCGGTAGACGGACCGAGTGAGGCAACCTCGACCCTAGGTATTTCCATTTCGGAAGTAGGGCGTGCAACCGGTACAGGAATTGCCAAAGCGCTTAAATCGGTGAACTCCGACCTAGCCTCGCCGACCATGGTCTGTCGGTTTGTCTGAAGATCGAGCGCGTCCTCTGCTCGGCTCCGTTCAGTCGGGAGCATTGCGGTGAGCAGGCTGCTCCTGTTTGACGAAGCGGGAGCGAAACTACTGTCCTTATCTCCAGCACTGGAAGCAATCTCGATCGATTTTGCGCCGACGCGACGACGATAGTCGGCGACTGCCAAATCGTAGCCGGGGAGCGGGCGGCCATCGGAGGGGAGGTGCATGGTCTTTCCATCGGGAAAGATCCGAGCCAGTTCCTTGCGCGTCATGCGGGGCCATGCACGGACATTTCCAACATCAAGATGGACGAAAGGAGATCCCGATGCGGGATAGTATCCCACTCCGCCGACTTGCATCTGCATCGCAAGTGATCGCAACTTGGCCAGTTTGACGCCCGGAATGTAAAAATCCATTGCCTTGCCGAGGGTGTGTTGGCTGTTTTTCGCGACACCACTATCCCTCGATCGCCCTCTGAGCATCTTGTTTGTCGCCGGTGAGCGATAGGCAGAGACTATATGAATATAGTTGTTTGATCCGCTGCGCTGGTACACTTCCCATACGAGATCGAGTAGACGGGGATCGATGTTCGCGGGTTCGTTCTTGCGCCAATCGCGCAAAAAGCGGTTGATCTGAACTAGTCCACGGGCATCGAACTTCCCGTCCCGTTTGAATGTTATCGTCGCACGTTCCCCAGTGTGTGTGAAAAACAGCTTCAGCGATCTGTCCGTCGCGGCTGTCGCAGGTGAGGACGAACCCGCCGCCATTGCCACTGCGAGCAGCACGGCAATTGCAACCGTCGCCATGCCGCGGAGGCATTCGGATAGGAAGGCTGCGGTTGAATAGGGCCTAACGCAAGTTGGCAACTCGCTCACTGGGTACTCCACACTTGACGGCTCTCCGAGCTCGGGCCTGGCGAACATTGCGGCCACGCTCGGATCACCATCAGTAAAGCCGACTATGGTCAATAAAGCCCTAATGGTTCCCAATTGGTGGGATCTGATCGATCCGGCTTGCGTCCGCAGCCTCTTTGTGAGAATGATTTGCAATTGCAATAGTGGTGGGCTTTGAAAGCGCGGTGGACGATGGACAGACCGGTGAGGGGATGGCAACAAACGGTGGGAGAGGCGTCCCTTTCGGATGTGCACCGGTCGATCAAGGTCGCGGCAGGAGCGGGCACTTTCCGAAGGGCAATGGCTTTCTTCGGGCCCGGCTATCTCGTCGCGGTCGGGTACATGGACCCAGGCAATTGGGCGACATCTCTGGCCGGGGGATCACGCTTCGGCTACGCGCTGCTCACGGTGGCCCTGATTTCAAACATCATGGCGATCGTCCTTCAGTCGCTGTGCGCGCGCCTCGCCATCGCCTCGGGGCGAGACCTGGCGCAGGCCTGTCGTGATGCCTACCCCAAACCGGTTGCCATGGTGCTGTGGCTGCTGGCCGAAATAGCGATCATTGCGACTGACATCGCCGAGGTAATCGGCACTGCAATCGGCTTGAACCTCCTTTTCGGTATTCCGCTCGAGCTGGGAGTGGTCATCACTGCTCTGGATGTATTCTTGATCCTTTACCTGCAAAAGCTTGGCTTCCGTTGGGTCGAAGCGCTTGTCATAACTTTGCTCGGCGTTATCGCCGTCTGCTTTGCGGTTCAGATCGCTCTTGCCGATCCGGATTGGGGTCAGGTGATCCTCGGCTTTGCTCCAACGACAGAGATTATCACGAATCCCGACATGCTGTATCTGGCGCTTGGCATACTCGGTGCGACCGTTATGCCGCACAATCTCTACCTCCACTCCGGTATCGTGCAGACGAGGGACTTTGGCGATACGTTACCTGAAAAGCGCGAGGCTCTGAAATTCGCGACGATCGACTCCACAGTCGCATTGATGTTCGCTCTGCTCGTCAATGCTTCGATCCTCATTCTGGCGGCCGCTACGTTCCACGAAACCGGGCGGACTTCGGTCGCAGAACTGGGTGAGGCTCATAGTCTGCTAGCCCCGTTGCTCGGTTTGGCCTTCGCACCGACATTGTTCGGAATCGCCCTTTTGTGCTGCGGTATCAATTCAACGGTTACCGCGACGCTTGCGGGTCAGATCGTGATGGAAGGGTTCCTGAAGATCCAGCTTGCACCTTGGCTTCGCCGTCTGATTACCCGGGGGATCGCCATCATACCCGCAGCAGGGGTCACTATAGCTTTCGGAGACAGCGGCACTGCCCAGCTTCTGATCTTGACCCAGGTCGTGCTTAGCCTCCAACTATCCTTTGCGGTTTTCCCGCTGGTGATGTTCACAGCCGATGCTGATAAGATGGGAGAGATGAAGGCACCTCTTTGGCTCTCGGCTTTTGCCTGGATCATCGCCATCGTAATCGCTTTGCTGAACCTGAAGCTGTTGGTCGATTTCGTTTCCTGATGCGCTCGCACCGAGCTGCCCATTACTTCCGGAGGACTTTCAAGCACTCAGTGAGCTGGCGGGCAGCCTGATGTGACCCTCACGAACTAGGCGATTGCGACCCCTGATGCAGTCTCTTGGTCTGGACGATCTGTGCGACTTGGAGCTCGCCACCAACCGCCCCGATCATTCAGATCGGTACCAACTGGGATCGCCGTGTACTCAGAGGTATTTGGGCAGTGAAATGCTGTAGTCAGTCGTGCTCGGTGGTGCACATATCGTGGTTTGCCAAGGCCCTGATCACATAGCAATCGCGCACTTGATTCGAATGGCAGTGTGTTGAGATCCGTTCCAGCTCGGCTTCCAGCTTCTTCAATCTCTCGATCTTCTGTCGGATTGTCACAAGCTGTTCGGCAGCTATCTTGTCGGCCTCTGCACACGGCTTTTCCGGATGCTGGCTCAGCTCTATAAGCTCGCGAATAGCTTCGATCGTCAATCCAAGGTCGCGGGCATGTCGAATGAATGAGAGGCGTTCCTGCTCGGTCTTCGAGTAACGTCGCTGATTGCCCTCAGAACGTTCCGGCGGTGAGAGCAGCCCCATCTGTTCATAATATCTGATCGTTGGTACCTTGACACCCGTGGTCCTGGACAGATCTCCAATGGTGAGCATGCTACCTCCCTCTCCAAATGCGGCAGGTGCAGGCCGCGACAAATTAGCCCATCACGCGAACCTGAACCCTCGAACAACCGAGAGGTATGTAAGCAATGGCTCGGAACATGTGAGGATTTATAAATGGCAAATCAAGCAAAACGTTGGTGTGTGGCAGCCACTGCATTTCTTTTCGCCGGTCAGAGCGGCGCCTGGGCTAACGTGACAAATGAACCTCATCAAATCGACTACGACGCCTTGACTATCGAACATGCCGAACTGGTCTTAGCGCCGGACGGGGTCACGGATAAAGCATATGTCACTGTCTACAATGGTACGCCCGATGACATGGCGATTGTCTCTGTCAACGTCACAGGGTACTCGACTGCAACACTCGTGAGCCCGATGGCCAAATCCAAGGGCTTCGAACAAGTGCCGCTGTCGGACACCTACGTCGTGATCCCCCGAAAAGCGGAACTGGACATGGGACAGGATACGGTTTTCATTTCACTGATGCGAAATTCGGGTCCTCCGAAAGCCGCAACGATGACGCTAAAATTCGATGACGGTACCTTGCGTGCTGTCCCGCTTGATATTCTTGCTCCAGATGCCGCGGAAACTAATCATCACCATGGAGAACCAAATCGCGAATAAAGGCTACTACAAAACCGAGAGTTGACGCCTTTTCCTTGCGCCGCACCCCGTCAGGAGTTCGTGGACGCATGCTCGTTTTTCGTCTGAACTACCGACGCCGCCACAAGGACAATGGCACCGCAAACGATGAACACATCTGCAATATTGAAGGCAGGCCATGACCACCCGGAGGCGTGGAAATCCAAATAGTCGGTAACCCTCAAGTTCATCAAACGATCAACCACATTTCCGCTCGCACCCCCAGCCATTGCCGTTATGGCCATTCCCTCCAGGACACTGTTGGCGAATACTGCCCAAATGACGAGTCCGACTACGATGCCCCCTTGAAGTGTGGCGAACAAACGGGGCGCTGACACGATGGTGTCCGAAAATAACCCGAAGCTAACGCCCGTGTTATAGGTGAGTTTCAGGTTGAAAAAAGAGGTCAACTCGATTGTTCCAGTCGGGGTTGCCAGAAGCTCCGCCATGACGAATTTGACGGACAGATCGATACCGCAGATTGCGGTAACCCCGAGGACGATGACGGTAAGCCTGAACATGGCTTTTTTCGAGAACAGCATTTTCGGTTCCAGACTGAGCACACTCTTACATTCGCTACGATTTGGCAGATTGGCCGCGAGCGGGATTTCACGCTCACTTGGTTTGCCATGCGGCCTCTAGGAACTAGAGCTTCAAGTGCAAAATTTTGTGCCAGTTGCTGCATCAAGGAAAAGTGTAGTGGCGGCCGGGGCTCATCATCTGAGCTGGGGCGCCAATCATTGCGAGGTTTCACCTCGTCAGGCACCCGGCTGACTGCTGCAGGATCGGCCGGTCTAATTTGTCACCTCGATTAGCGAATGCCGCTGACCGCTGTTGTGTCTCGACCGTCCCTGATCTTCACCCATTTGCCAGGATTGCGGGAATCCTGACGCTTGAGATATGTATATTCTGTTTCCGACCAATTTCTGATTTCACCACGCAAGTTGTCGAGAATGAAATCGCCTATTTCCGACCGCACCGTCAAAACAGCATGCCCGGATCCGTCCGGTTGAAGTACAACTGTGATCAGCAGATTGGAGACCGCGATCCCGCGCCTCATCAAAAGCTTGCGCTTCAGCAGAGCAAAGTCCTCGCAGTCGGCTGCGGTGGTAGGATAATTCCAAAATTCCTCGACGCCATAGATCTCGATATCCTCGATAGCCGGAATTGTATTGACGACCTGGTTGACCTCAACGAGGCTATTCCAGATTTCCTCTGTGAGCTTCAGGCGTGCGCGATCTGCAGCGTTAGGCTGGCATTCTTCGGGATATCTTTTACAAAATTCGAAGTGGCCGATCGGTTGCGACGTCGCCCCGGCGACAGGCATGGAATCCCATGTTGCCGCTTCCGGTTTCCAAGCGGCGCCTGTCGAAATGAACGTTATGGCGAAAATTGCGAGCAGGAATCTGAAGGTCATAACTCGTCCCTATGTGTTGGGACGAGTTATGCGGATCGAACACGATCATCACGCAAAGAAATTCAGTGCAATTTTATCGGCCTGTGTCGAATTCAGGCACTTTTTTATGAGATCGCCAGCTTGTGAACGACAGATAGGCCTCTATGCCGATCCAGCCCCCAAGGCCGATGGATGAGACGATGCCCGCGATGGCCTCGAAGGAGTCATGTCCTATGCCCCAGCAAACGACGGCAAAAACAGCCTTGACGAACACAAATCCCACCAGCGAAAACGCAGCGATCATGCCAAGTTTTTTCGAGATATGTGCGACTGAACCGATCATATCTCGACTCTAGAGGCTATGGTCACATATGGGGAAATCAATTCTTATTGTCTGCGTCCTCCATTGTGCGGCGGTGCCTGTGCACCAGCTTCAGGCAATCTCAGACAGGTTAATTGTGACGTGTGATGATGTCGCGGCTTGGAAAATCGATTCGGATTTTGTGTA
Organism: Rhizobium sp. X9; assembly: GCF_018873185.1. NCBI lineage: Bacteria > Pseudomonadati > Pseudomonadota > Alphaproteobacteria > Hyphomicrobiales > Rhizobiaceae > Rhizobium > Rhizobium sp. X9. The sequence goes on from NZ_CP071313.1 coordinate 159,457, forward strand.
TGGCACTGCTGTTGGCAGTCGCTATTGTGAGTCCGCATGGATCAGTCGCACGGGATCTCATCTCCGGGGCGACGATATCCAGAACCGTCCATCAAGGGACTGCGTCTGCTGGTACCCACGCGAAATGCCAGCATCTGGTCGAGCATTCTCACGAGCTTCTGGCTTGCCTGCAGGAAAGCGCTGCAATTTCGGAACGAATGCTCTCTGCCTACAGAGTTTCACCAAATCGGTTCCGTGTCTTTGCAGGCATTGATCCCCTTGATCCTCCTCCCCGAGCCTGATCTTACCGTTAATACCGCCCGGAGATCGTAACCAGGTGTCTGCTGCGTTGGACTATGTCCAACACGCGGCTTGAGAGCGGCTCTCATCGACTAAGGGATCGAGCACTGTCCAATCACGCCTGAATGCGATGGCAGCACAGCGATCGGTGGAGGATCCCGGCGTAGCTCCGGTTGATCCTCATGGAGATTAGTAAATGTGGAAGATTGCATGCTCCGGAGCGTGGTGTGTCTTGGTGTGCTTGGTTGCTGTCTACGCTGGTTTCCAGTGGGCCCCAGCGCCCAAACAGGTTGAGACGCAGTCTCCCGGGCTAACCGAACATGAGGTGGTCAAATCGGCGATGGTGACCGTCCCGATTATTCGGGAGAGAAAGGTCGACGGTTACGTCGTTGCAGAAGTGACGTTGACCGCAAATGACGAGGCACTGCGTGCTAGTCCCAGCCCGGAGGCAGAACTGACGGACGAATTGATCGCGACACTGTTGTCTGGACCGGTGCTCACAGACCCCGAATTCGCCGCCGATGCCTTAAGGTTAGATCTGGTGGCGCGGATGAACAAGCGGATTGGTCTGCAAGCCTACTATAAAACTCTGATCACCAAGCTCGATTACCTCACTGCAGCAGATCTGGAGCGGATGCGCACCTCCGGAGCAAACCCAATGAAGGTAACCCCCCTGGTTGATAAATCTCTGCTCGATGTTGTGCCTGGTCCCGTGCCCAAAGATGAGTAGATGGTTGGGTGGGAGGAGCGTTTAGCCTTTCCTGGGGCTGCCCCTTGTAGCTCTAGTTACTTGAGGTCCTATATTTGTACCGGTGGCTAAGGGTTTGTTCGATGCGGCGTCGTGCGGTCGTGCCCCCCTTCCTGTATTGCCGGCTGCCGTGGTGCGCTCGGCACCTTATTGGTGATGTCGGCACGGTTTCATTGAAAGCGCGAAGAGTGACGAAATGAATTGGTTTCAGAATTTGAATCAGCGAGCACTTCTGATCGCGCGGAATGCCTGCCTTGGAGCCCTTATAGCTATCCCCCTATCCGGATGTGTTTCAGACATGGGGCTAGACGACCTGTCCAGCATGGCCCCCGAACTGTCGAGCAAGATGCTGGCAGAGATGTCAAAGAAGGGGATGGCAGCAGAAAGCCCCGTCCTGATCAGGATCTTCAAGCAGGAAAGCGAGCTCGAGGTCTGGAAGATCGACCGAAGTGGGCGCTACGCGTTGCTCAAGACATATCCGATGTGCAGGTGGTCCGGGAAGCTAGGTCCCAAGGTCAAGGAAGGTGACCGCCAAGCGCCAGAGGGATTTTACCACGTTTCAAAAGGCATGCTGAATCCTAAATCGCAGTACTATGTATCTTTCAACCTGGGCTATCCAAACAGGCTTGAGACGGCACTCGGCTATACCGGCGAGGCGCTGATGGTCCACGGTGCTTGCTCCTCTTCCGGTTGCTTTGCGCTGACAGACCAGGGCGTTGGTGAGATATATGCAATCGTCGCCAAGGCACTTTCATCGGGACAGGAGCGGTTCCAGGTTCAGGCCTATCCTTTCCGGATGACGACGGAAAACATGGCGCTGCACAAAGACAATCAAAACCTGTCGTTCTGGCGGACTCTGAAGGAGGGATACGACTATTTCGAACTGACCCGTCAGCAACCAAAAGTCTCGGTGTGTGGTCGCCGCTACATGTTCAACAAAGAGTTCGTGGGCGGAGAGCCCCTTGACCCACTGGAGGCTTGCCCCGCAAGCGCCGCTTCTCCTGATCCTGCTCTGATAGCCCGCATGGCCGAAGAAACCCAAAGGCTTGAGGCTGCGCTTCAACAGGCCGGCGGCTCCACGGTGTCGTCCTATGTGGATGGCGGGATGCATCCAAGTTTCCGCGCACTCCTTAAGAAAGAGGGTCCGGCCCGACTTGCGGCTCGCATCTCGGGCACAAAATATCCGGTTAGCAGACCAGATGCGGCGCTGGCTGACCCCTTCGAGAAAAAGAAGGCCAGGTCCGGCGACGGGGTGACTACCCCAAGTGCGGGAGATTGAATTATGGCCCAGCCCGATGAGCGGATTAAGAAGATACGACGCAATAACTGGATTGTGTTGGCAGTGCTCACGATTTTTGTTGTGGCGGTGTTTTTCTTGAGCTTCTCGCATATTGGTCGAGAGGCAAGGCCTGAACCCAACGGAACCGTAACCTCCCCAGCCGTTGATGGGTAACGACGATCTTGCTTGAGGAGAATACAATGCGGACCAACATCCTGATTATAGGGGCGGGGCAAGCCGGGCTCGCTGCGGCATACGCCTTGAAGAGGCAGGGCCTGAGCTTCTTGATTGTTGATGCTGGCACAAAAATCGGCGACAGCTGGCGCAACAGATATGACAGCCTCACACTTTTTACACCTCGCTGCATCAGCGCGCTCTCGGGTATGCCCCTGGTTGGTGATGCAAATGGCTATGCTGGAAAGGATGAGTTTGCTGACTATCTGCGGCGGTATGCTTCCTTCCATAAAATTCCGGTCAGCAGTTCGAAGAAGGTCGTCCGACTTGAGAAGGCAGGCAGTCTCTTTGTGGCGTCAACGCAAGACGGCAATCGTCTCACAAGTCATATTGTCATCGTTGCCACGGGGGCATTTTCAACACCGCGAATTCCTGGATTGTCGAAATTGCTACCTGCTGACATTCAGCAGATGCACGTAACCGAGTTCCGCAATCCGGGCTCGGTGGCGGAAGGCCCTGTTCTTGTAGTCGGAGATGGCGCGAGTGGCAGGGACGTGGCAATCGCGATGGCTGGGTTTCAAAAGGTGCTGCTTGCACGCGGGCGAAAGCGCAGACTTTTACCGGAGAAGGTCCTCGGACGCAGTTTGTGGGTATGGCTGGGGCAGCTCGGCCTTCTCCAGGCATCCGCGCAGGGGATCATCGGACGAAGGATGAGGCGTGAGGATCCATTCCCTGTTCGCGGCAATGACGATGCTTCACTCAGGCGGTCGGGGGTAATCCTGAAGCCGAGACTGGCTGCGATCCATGATCGCAGGGTAAGTTTCGCCGACGGATCGAGCGAGAACATCAGATCCATAGTTTGGGCGACAGGCTATGCCGATGAGCTCCCTTGGATTGAAGTCGAAGGTGCGGTGGATGCTCGGGCTGCCCCAATTCACTCCAACGGGATTTCGCCTGTTGACGGTCTCTACTATGTAGGACGTCCATGGCAGCGGAACCGTGCCTCTGGCCTGATCGCGGGTGTGGCTGACGATGCGGCCTTCATCGTTGAGCATATCCGTCAACGGTGCCTGCGAAGCCTCTAGTCTCAGGTTTCTACAACATTATGACCGATGACCTGCAGGCCGTCTTCGCAACCGTCCTCTGGCGTTTCGATCTCCAGAGTGCTGTGGTCGATACCGTGCCTGTCCCGCAGGATTTTTCGCACTGCGGCTTTCACTTCAGCAGCACTGCGCAGAGATAAATCCGTCACAACGAGATGCGCTTGCAATGCCTTGTGATCTTCATCGATCCGCCACACATGGACATGGTGCACCTCCTGGACGCCTTCGACGGAACGCATGTCTGAAACAAGTTCGTTCACATTTACGTCCTCAGGCGCCGCCATCATCAGGATCCGGATCGATCCTCCGATCTCAGCGAAGGCCTGCCAGAGTATGTAGCCTGCGATCATGAGGGTGACCGCTGGGTCAATCCATGTCCAGCCGTATATCAGCACAAGCGTGCCGGCGATGATAACACCCACCGATCCAAGGGCGTCCGACACATTGTGCAAGAAAGCGGCCCGGATATTCATGCTGGTTTTTGAAAGGGTGTAGGTGAGCATGGCTGTGGTCAAATCGATGACGAGCGCGATGCCTGCGACGATCACGACCGTCCACCCTTCGATCGGCGCAGGTGTGATGAACCGCATGACCGCTTCATACACGAGATAGAGACCAATGACGATCAAAGTCGTGTAGTTGATCAGCGATGCGACGATTTCGGCGCGAACATAGCCGAACGTCATCTTTTCGTCAGAAGGACGGCGCGCGATCCGACGTGCACCATACGCAATCACAAGTGATGCAGCGTCACTGAAGTTGTGGAGCGCATCCGCGATCAGGGAAAGACTGCCGGAGAAGATGCCGCCGACAATCTGCGCAAAAGTAAGGAGCACGTTGACGAGAATTGCTCCCCCTATACGCTTGTCTCCTGCATCTGCTTCATGATCGTGGTGATGTCCGCTCATGAATTCCGGTCCGGTCTCCGAAGTCAGGATCCTGCCTTGCTGGCATCGATTTCAGCTTTCAGCATAGTGAAAAGACCTTGCGGGCTGAACTCTGTGAGAGGCTTTTCGTTCACGAAAAATGTCGGGGTCTGTTTCACATTGTTGGCCTGAACATCGGCCATATCCTGGGCGAGAATATTGTCGATCGCTGGGGAGGCCGCATCCTTCTTTCCCTGCTCGACATCAAGTCCGGCCATCGCCGCGATCTGCCATGCCTTTTCTAGATCTGGTTTGCCATGATCGGCCCAGACAGGCTGCTGTTCCAGTATCGCTTCTAGGACCGGTTCAAACAGGTTTTGTTTGCGCGCGGCCTCCAATATGCGCACTGCATCATCGGAACCTTCGTGGAATACGGTGTATCGCAGGACAAGTCGCACGTCATTTCCGGTCTGCGTCATCATCTGCTTCACGAGCGGATAAAAGGCCCGGCATGCCTCACAAGACGGATCAAAAAATTCGACAATTGTCACAGGCGCCGAAACCGGCCCCATGACCGGCGAGTGCATTCTGACGAGGGTATTGTTCCCCGGCATTGTAGAGGGCGCTGGCTCCGCGTCTGGCGTAAGCCCATCATAGAGGGCCGCGCCTCCTGCGAAAACGGCAATCGCGGCCGAAGCCGAAGCGATAACGAAAGTGCGTCTGTTCATGCTGGTGTTCTCCGGCGCACGATTAGAAGTAGGACGATGATGACAGTAAATGCACCAAGCGACAGGAGCGGAATGGGCAGGGTTCCAAAGAGGAGCATACCCGCGCCCGAGCAGGATGGCCCCTGGCCGCAAGGCTTGATGGCCGTGGGGATGATGTTGAAATAAAGAAGGTTGTGAAATGCCGCGATCGACCATCCCGCCGCTGCCAGCGGAACGGCATAGATCCAGGCACGGGCATCAGAGCGGAAAGCGGCGACTGCGAGCAGCACTGCCAGTGGAAACATGAAGGCTCGTTGGTGCCAACAGAGATCGCATGGCGCTTGCCCCATGACCTCACCGATAAACAGTGCGCCCAACGTCGAACCCATGGCAATTATCCACGCGCTGAAGATCGCAAGCCATGCGCCGTCGTTAGTTTTCACCACTTATCTGCCATTCCTGTCGCTCATTGATGCTCGTCAGTATGAAACCTCTAGTAGCTTGAGGGTCAAGGGCGCTTTCTGTGCGACCGAAATTTCCGCTTCTGTCTGATGTGGATGACAGCGAAACGACTGAGGAGAATTTCGATTTTCTCCGCCATTAGCCTTGAACCTCAAGCTACTAGAGGGATTAGGAGTACTCCAAAGGGCTCTTCAGGGTGAATGTCGGCAGGGAATTAGATGAAAGCTCTCAGAGCGTTTCGAGTTGTGGCGTGGTGTGTGGTTGCGATCTTCACATTGCTACTGATTATAGGTTATTTGCTGCAGTCGGGTGGCGGCAAACGTGTTGGTGAGCCGGACGCGTCCTCTACCCCTTCGATCGGTCGCCCATTTGAGTTGGTTTCGCACCGGGGCCAAGTGATCGATAACGCTGTCCTCAAGGGAAAGCCGTATTTGGCGTTCTTTGGCTTTACCCACTGCCCTGACATCTGCCCCACAACGCTGTTCGAGCTGAGTGACCTGATGAATGAACTCGGGCCCGCTGCGAGCGGTTTCAACGTTGTTTTCATCAGCGTTGACCCAGAGAGAGATACTCAGCAGTTGCTCAACGAGTACATGACATCCTTCGACCGTCGAATCCTTGCCCTTCGGGGAACGCCGGAGCAAACAGCGACGGCTGTCAAAGCTTTCTCCGCCTACGCACGCAAGGTTCCGACCGAAGATGGAAGCTACACAATGGACCATACGGCTGGCGTATACATGATGGACGCCAATGGTAGCTTCAAAGGAACGCTCGACATGCATGAATCCCGCGAGGTTCGCATGAAGAAAATCCGAAATCTGATGACCGGCTCGTAAGCCAGAACTTCAACCGTCGAGAGGAAATACATTGCAGTCTGGCAAATTGACACGACGAGGCTTCGTTATCGGGGGGGCTGGGGCAGCGGCGGCTGTATTGACTGGCTGCTCGGCAACGACCGCAGAGACGACACAGTCTGAAATCGTACCCATATCCCATCCAGTTCTGGAAACCACCTATGGACCGATACTGAACGAACAGTTCCCGCTGCCTGCTATACCCTACCAGAAGATCGCCAAGCGCTATTACCGGCAGATGGTGAGTGATCCGACTGGAGAGCGGCCAGGCACATTGGTCGTGGATACGGCCAACTATTTTCTCTACCTGACTTACGAGGGCGGACAGGCGATGCGATACGGGGTCGGTCTCGGCCGGCAGGGGTTCGAATGGTCGGGCAAGGGGGTCATTCAGTACAAACGTCAGTGGCCGCGCTGGACGCCACCTGACGAGATGGTCGTTCGACAGCCGGAACTTGCGCCCTACAGCATTGCCAATGGCGGTATGCCACCTGGCCTCAAGAATCCATTGGGCGCGCGTGCGCTTTACATTTTCCAGAATGGCGAAGACACGCTTTACCGCATCCATGGATCGCCAGAATGGTGGACGATCGGCAAGTCGGTATCCTCAGGGTGTGTCCGGATGATCAATCAGGACGTGGTCGACTTGTATGGTCGAGTGCCAGGCAAAACCCCCATCGTCGTTACCAGCCTGCCTCGCTTCTCTGAGGCATAGGCGGAGAAAACCGTGAAGTCCCCACCGACAGTTCAGCGGCCTGAAGTCGTGAGGCCAGGCATGCGAGGCCTGTGCCCTGTAGGAGCTGACTCCGATTATCCGCATTCCCCTGGCGCTGTCATGTAGAGGCTGTCGGAAAACACCGGAAGCCTCAGCTCGTGCCCGGGCTATGCCAAACTGAACCAGATGTCCGATGGTCGTGCACTCACCAGGCAGGCCATGCGACGGAAAACATCCGATAGATCGTGTAGATCGTACACAAAAGAGTTTCTGTTTGTGCCTGCGATTTGATTTGGTGAAGCGATATGGACGGTTTGTCTGATCTAGTACGAGAATACGGGACATGGATGTACATCCTGCTTTTCGCATACTGCATGCTGAAAAGCGGTAGTCTCCCGTTGTTCGCGGGCTATGCGGCTCAAACACAAGCTTTGGACTTGTCCCTTGTTTTAGCGGTGACCTTTGCCGGCGGCTATCTCGGGGACGAAGCACGGTTCTTTATCGCGAGACGATACGGGGATGCGTGGTTAACGAGGTGGCCTTTTGCCGAAAAGGCCTATGCGGCCGCGAAAATCCTAGTTGCAAAGTACGGCTGGGCCTACATCTTTCTTTACAGATATCCCAAGGGTATGCGGACCATCGGCGCGCTTCCGGTTGGTCTCGGATCAATGTCATGGGCAAAGTTTACAGTTCTGAATGCAGGATCAGCAATAATTTGGACCGTCTGCCTGGTTTCAACGGGCTTTGTTTTCGGCGCACAGATAGAGGAGGCGGTGGAAACCGGCTGGGGCTTTGCAAGTATTGTCTTACTTGCCGCAATGCTCCTCCTGTCGGTCTTCGCATGGTGGCGTATAAATCGGATAACTGTCCGGATCCCGAAAATTGGAGAATGGAGTGCTCCCCGTTTCACCGGACAGGTCGGCTAGATTGATTTTGCCCTGATGAACTGCCGAGGGGAAGCCATCTTGAGCGCTGAATGTGGATGGATTTCGTTGTAGTCTTCGATCCATCCGTCGATGAGCCGGAGCGCCGTTTCGGCGTCCGGTAGTGCAGAGATGCGGATGTAATCCCGCTTCAGGGTTTTGACGAATGCCTCGGACATTCCGTTCGACTGCGGGCTGGCCACCGGCGTGAAGCAGGGCGTCAGATTGAGCGCCTGGGCAAACAGCCTCGTGTCCCGTGCTGTATAAGCCGAACCGTTGTCCGAGAGATGCTCGATAGCATGCGGGGCTCGGGTTGCATGGAAGCGTTTCTCGACCGCCTCCAGCATCATGTCGCGGACATCCGAGCCGGATATTCCGGCATTGGCGACCGCTGTCCAGGCGATGATCTCGCGGTCGAAGGCGTCAATGATGAAAGCGAGGCGAACGACCTCCCCATCCCAGCAGGTGAACTCCAGACCATCGGAGCACCAGCGCAGGTTGGAGCGCATGACCATGACCTTGCCGTCGTGGAGGCGGCCCTTGCGAACGGCCGTATGCTTCTCCAGCAGCATGGCGTGGTTGCCCATGATGCGATGGACCCGTTTGGCGTTGACGACAGGCTTATCGGCGGCTCGCCTTTCGCGATTGAGGAGCGCGGCGATCCGCCGATAGCCATAGGTTGGCCTTTGATCCACCAGCCTGCGGATGGCGGGCAGAAGCTCTGCATCCCCGACCTTATGGTATGCTCCACGCGGCTTCGATCTACCTTTCAGCCGCTCGATGACGTTGGAACGGGAGACGCCCAGCGTGTCTGCGACGGTCTTCATCGGGAACCGTCCTTCGGCAACAAGATCGGCCGCGATATCCGTTTTTTTGAGTCCGCTTTGGAAAGGGCTTCGCGGAGGATTTCGACCTCCATCGTCTTGCGGCCGAGCATGCGCTCCAACTCGCGGACGCGATCTTCCAGTTTCTTCACTTCCGAATTGCCGACTACCGGCTCGTCAGAATCCACGGCTGCAGCACCTCCCTCGCTCAAGAGCCTACGCCACCGATAAAGCAGATTGGGGGCAACGCCGTGACGGCGAGCGGTCGAAGATACCGTCTCGCCTGGTTCGAAACTCTGCTCAATGATCGTCAGCTTTTGCTCGGTTGTCCATCGCCTGCGGCGAACATCACCCGTCAGCAGTTCAACGTGTCGATACTCGTTAGACATAAGCCTATCCTCAAGCCTGTGCTTGAGCCTTTCTGCTTATGCCGACTGTCCGGTCGAAATGGGGGGCAGTTCAGAGAACAATCCAATTGAAGTCATCAGCAGTTTCATGCCTGTTTACTATGGAAAGGCAGAGGACAGCGCATGAATGTGATTAGGCATGGAATAAGGACCCCGCACATGGGGTGATCGGCGTCCAAACGGGACCCCCATTTGCAATGGGGTTACAACAGCCTCCGGTTTCATCGGAGGCTTTTTGTTCGGATGCTTATTGTGGAAACAATTCTGAAGATACGGCGGCTAGCCCATGTTCAGGGCAAGTCGATCAAGGCGATCTGCCGGGAGTTGGGCATATCGCGGAAAGTGGTGCGGAAGGTTTTGCGCACCGATGAGACGGAGTTCAAATACGAACGGACCCGTCAACCTCAGCCGAAGCTCGGCCCCTGGCGCGGTCAGCTCGATGGAATGCTCCTCGCCAATGAGGCCAAATCTTCTCGCGAACGGCTGACACTGATCCGGATATTCGAGGACTTGCGCGACCTCGGCTACGAGGGCGGTTACGACACAGTCCGGCGTTACGCCCGAACATGGGCGAAGGAGCGCGGGTCCGTGACGGCGCAAGCCTATGTGCCGCTCTATTACGCGCCGGGCGAGGCCTACCAGTTCGACTGGAGCCACGAGATTGTCGTGCTGAACGGCGTGACGACGACGGTGAAGGTTGCGCATATCCGGCTCTGCCACAGCCGGATGATGTATGTGAGAGCCTATCCGCGCGAGACGCAAGAGATGGTCTTCGACGCCCATGACAGGGCGTTCGCTTTCTTCGGCGGGGCCTGCACGCGCGGCATCTATGATAATATGAAGACCGCGGTGGAGACGGTCTTCGTCGGCAAGGAACGGCAATACAATCGCCGCTTCCTACAGATGTGCAGCCATTACCTGATCGAACCGGTGGCCTGCACGCCGGCGTCGGGGTGGGAGAAAGGCCAGGTCGAGAACCAGGTCAATCTGGTGCGCGAACGCTTCTTCACGCCGCGACTGCGCTTCAAATCCTACGATGAACTGAATGGCTGGTTGCTGGACAAGTGCATCAGTTACGCCCGCGCTCATAAGCACGTCGATCAGACGGAGCGCACGATCTGGGAGGTGTTCGATGCGGAGCGGCCGCACCTGGTCGGCTATCCCGGCAAATTCGACGGCTTCCACGCTGTGCAGGCCTCGATCGGCAAGACCTGCCTCGTGCGTTTCGACAACAACAAATACTCGGTACTGTCTACGGCAGTCGGCCGCCCTGCCGAGATACATGCCTATGCAGATCGCATCGTCATCCGGCAGGATGGCGTGGAAATCGGCCAACACGATCGCTGCTTCGGCCGTGGCGAGACGATCTATAATCCCTGGCATTACGTGCCGGTCCTGACCCGCAAACCGGGAGCACTGCGCAACGGTGCGCCGTTCCACGACTGGGTTTTGCCCGCCGCCATGGAGAAGGTGCGCCGCCGGCTGAAGGCAATGCATGACGGCGACCGGCAGATGGTGTCGATCCTCGAATGCGTGGGCCTGGACGGGCTCCCCGCCGTCGAAGCGGCCTGCCAGGAGGCGATCGATCAGGGCGTGTTCTCGGCCGCCGTCATCATCAACATTCTGGCCCGCAAGCGTGATCCGCAGCCGGCCGCCATCCTTTCCATCCCCGATGCGCTTCGCCTGACCCATGAGCCTCTGGCCGACTGCGCCCGTTACGACAGCCTGAGGAGGGCAAGCTGATATGGAACGATCCCAAATCCTCGACATGATGGGCACGCTGAAGCTGTTCGGCATGCGTAGCGCCTATGACGAGATCATGGCCTCCGGCATCAAGCGACAGCACGAACCGCCGCGCATCGTCGGTGACCTGCTTCAGTCGGAGATCGCCGAGAAGCAAGCGCGCTCCATCAAATACCAAATCACCGTCGCCAAACTGCCGCTGGCCAAGGACATCGACGACTTCGACTTCACCGACACGCCGGTCAACGAAGGCCTGGTGCGCCAACTCGCAACCGGGGCCTTCCTCGCCGAGCAGCACAATATCGTTCTGGTCGGCGGAACCGGCACGGGAAAGTCTCACCTGTCCATCGCCCTTGCTCGTGCTCTGATCCGCAATGGCGCACGCGGCCGCTTCTTCAACGTCGTCGACCTCGTCAATCGGCTCGAGACGGAGGCACGTAGCGGCAAACAGGGACGGCTGGCCGACTTCATCACCAGGCTCGACTTCGTCATCATGGACGAACTGGGCTATCTCCCATTTGCCCAGGCGGGCGGCCAGCTCCTCTTCCACCTCATCAGCAGGCTCTACGAGCGGACGTCCATCATCGTCACGACGAACCTGGCCTTCGGCGAGTGGCCGGCCGTATTCGGCGACGCCAAGATGACCGCCGCTCTGCTCGACAGGCTCACCCACCATTGCGAGATCGTGGAAACCGGGAACGAATCCTGGCGCTTTAAAAACCGCTCTCAAAGCTCACATGAGGATTTCGTCGTCAAGATCAATCATCGTTTCATAGCGTGCCCCTTCGATTTCGTATCGAACCCATGGTCTGAGCCACCTTGCTTGACGCGGCACGTTTCCTTCACCGGTTCAAACTCACATACGGTCGCCGTTTTGTCCGGCAGCACCATTATCCCGCTTGCGTAGCGGCAAGGCTCAGGAGAACGGGACCAATCTAAAGCGCGGCATTTGAAGCCCGACTTCGAGGCGGTTCGCTCACCTGGATCCGCCAGGAGTGATCAGTCCTGGAAGATTGTGTGTTCGGCAATTTTTTGGTTGTCAGGCGGTCTTCATGACAGCCCCCTCGATGAGAACACCCGCAGTGACAAATTTCCACAGTGCGATAAGGAGTTTGCGCGCCAAGGCAACTATCGCGGCTTTCTTTAAGCGTCCACCATTCGACTGAACCCGATCCACAAACCAACGGCTGAGCGCTGATGCTGGCTGATTGCGTAGCCACAGCCACGATAGTTGGATCATCGTAGTGCGCAGCCGAGGGTTCCCTGCCTTTGAGACACCCTGCTCGTGGTCGATGGTCCCGCTCATCCATGGGGTTGGTGTCAAACCGGCATAGGCGGCAATCTGCCGCCTATTATCAAAATGCCGGGACAGGGCTTCGGTCCAAAGAACGGCGGCAAATTCAGCGCCAACACCCTTCAAGGACAGCAGCATCGCTGCGGGCGAGGTTGCCTCAACCGCTGGCTGGTCCTCCATCGATAGAAGAGAATTACGCTCGCTCTCCACTGCAGCGATCTGCTCTAGCAGCAACTCGAGACGGTCGAGTTCCCGATTGATTTGAGCCTTCAAGTGTTTCGGTAACTCACGCCCATCTCCAGTCTGAAGCTCCTCCAGCCGCTGACGGCGATCTTTACGGAGCGGCTGATAGCCGCTGACGCCTTGAGTAAAGAGTAGCCCCTTCACGCGATTGACATGCCTGACCCGCTCAGCAATCAAAACTTTGCGTTCCCGGCAAATCCGACGCCGATCTTCGTCACTCGGATCTGGCGCTCTGACCATCGCACATACGCGTGGCTCGCCGCGCTTGAACGCGAGCAATGTGCGCGTCAGAGCCTCTCCATCGATCTTGTCGGTCTTAGCACGCCGACGTCGACGGGAAGTCGCGATCGAAGCTGCGTCGACGACGTAACTCTCGATGCCGTGAGCCTCCAGCACGCGGTGTATCCAGAAGCCGTCCAATCCTGCCTCCTGGATCGTTACGATGGGAAATAATTTCCCTGTTCTCAATCGCGCCTTCTGCTGTAGCTGCTCAAATCGTTCCAGCAACTCGGCTACATTGCCACCGGCCACTACATGCTTCGACATCTTCTCGCCGCTGCCTGGCGACAACGAAGTGATCAACCAGGTCGATCGGCTCAGTTCCAATGACACAAAAATTGCGCCAAGATCGATGCGGACAGCGGTCGGTTGAATGGATGCAGGTTCCATAAACTGCTCCTCCTGAGCGAGTGTTTAGATGCAACCTCACTCTGCCAGAGCGGCGGCCGCTGTTCACTCCTCATGGGATCTAAAGCCGAAAAGACAAACAACCCGCGCCCGCAGGCCCTTGCGCTAAATGGAGAGCCCCGGGCCTACGCGCGCTGACCCGATGCAACTAGAGGCAGGGGTCCCTTTTGGGAGCCGATAAGGGGTCCCGTTACGACGCCGATTGACAACCAGGGAGTTGTGACTTGACCGCGTTGGAGGTGCTGGTTCCCCTTTCTGTCGCGATGGGCGCAGTTGGCCTCGGCGTCTTCCTATGTGTAGCGGCTTGCCAACATAAGCGCCTCTGCTCGCAAACATCGGCATTTTCTGCTCGAATTATCTGACAATGGAGCGGGCGTCGTGCTCACGCTCTTTGCCAATGTGCTCGCAAACATCCGGGTCTGCTTGCAAACATCCGCCACGTGCTCAGATTAATTGCCAGCGACGGCATGGTCAAACCGGGACGCCTGCCTGTCGTAGTTGCTCGGTCAGCTGACGGGAATATTCGGGATCAAGGGTGCCCGCCAGGAAGGCGCGGATATCCGACGGCCGAGCATTGAGGTGCGTGACCAGAGCCGTCGCATCGTAACCATTTCGGGTCAACGTCGGTTCGAGATCGTCGATGGCGCGGGACAGGACCTGCTCGACGATTTCGGCGGTAACCGGCTTGGCGCCGAGGCGAAAGCCCTGCTCGAATGCGAGGGTGAGATGCATCTCGATCTGAAGCGGCGTGCGCAAACGTTCGGCGATGAGGTCGATGGCTTCTTCCTCGAGGAGTTCGCCAACCTTTACGCCTTCGGCCGCACAGGCGCCAAGCAGCCAGGCAACATAGTCGCGGCGCGCGGAGCCGATCCCCTCGTAGTCAAAAATGGTCGTGCGGTAGCCAATCTCCTCCATTTGCGGCCGGCGCAGATCATTGCGCAACCGGGGATGCCCGACAAGAAGTACGGAAAGGAGCACGCCGGCGTCGGCGACCACCTCCATCAGTCGCTTCAGGCCGGTTAAGGTCTTGTGGTGCAGGTCATGGGCCTCGTCGACCACGAGGACGATCGGCCGTTTGCCTTTTTTCATGATGTCGCGCAGGTCGCGCTCCCGGCGCTCGGCCTGCTTGGGGATCTTGACCTGCGCACGATCGCCGGGAGACAAGTCGTAGAACAGGGCTTCAATGAGCGATGGCAGCGAAGTGCGCCGCTTGTCGACCGCCAGCGATTTGGCGAGTGCGACCTTGCCGGCTTTGGTGAGTTCGGCCTCGATGCGGCGCAAAAGGTGGGTTTTCCCCGAACCGACCAGGCCGGAGACCACGACAAGCCGACCGGTCTGGACGGCCGCACACACCTCGCGGATGATCGTGCGCTGATGCTCGGTCTCAAAGTTGCCGGCCCCTTGGAAAGGCCGGTCGAGGCCGTAACTGGATTGAACGTCAGCGAGCATCATTCTTCCTTTCTTCGCGCCTGGAAGCGTTCGCGGATACGGGCCGCGATCATCTTTTTGTCGAGTGTTTCTCCAAGCAGTTCATTGATGAAGGCGCGGTCACCGGCATTCATCGCGCCGATCGGCCGGCCGAGCTGGTCGGCGATGGCCCCACGGGCTGCGAGGCCATTTGGATAAGCGGTCTCTATTGCGGGTTCCGGAAACGGTGTCCGCCGTACACTCAGCCCAGCCGTGGTCGGGGGCAGCGAAGGCAATGGACGATCCCCGCCGGTGACCGCGGCGCGGGGGAGCCCAAGTTGGTCTGCCAGGCGCACCACCTTGTCGAGCCGCTCTTCGAGCTTGCTCTTCTGGTATTTGCGATAGCGAAAGAGGGGAACCGCCCCGCGCGAAGGTTGGAATGGACCGAAGCGCTTGCCCTCATGCTCGACGAACAGTTCCTGATCGAACAGGCCCCAGAGCAAGGTCACCGTTTCGCCGGCAAGTTCGGGCTCGACCTCATAGGATGCGCCTTCGACCGATACGGTCGCGTCTCCAGCAACCGTCCGTCGTTCCGGTTCGCGCGCAAAGGCGCAGAACCGCTCCCAGGAGCACATCGCCCGCACCCCGTCAGGAGGAAGATGCCGCAGCCAATCCTCGATGCGTGCATGAGACTCTGTGCGATGGTCGCCGTTATTGTAGGTGACCAAGGCGCGCCTGAGCCAAAGGTTGGCTTCCTCTTCGTCCTTCGGCTTGTGGAAATGATAGAGGGTCTCGTGCACTTCCTTGATCGTGCGAAACGGCCGCTCGACCTTGCCTTTCGCTCGCGCCGGCGTGCGCCGCTCGCTGTCCGACGGGGGCATATGCGTGAGAACCCGGACACCAAGGCTACCCATGACGGACTGGAAAACGCGCGAGCGGCTCACCGGCCCGTTATCCATATGGATGGTCGTTGGAATCCCCTGAAGCGGCAGTTCCGGTTCAGGCTTGGCGGCGAAGGCATTGTAGAGAAAGCGCAAGGCGGACTCCGCGTCCTCGCCGTAGACGGAGCGGTATTCCTGATAGCTCGCGCCGGAGCGATCATCGACCACGGAGAACAGCATCAGCGTCGGCCGGCCGCGCCCTTCCTCGACCCAAAGCGGCGCTTCCACCTGCTTCAGGTCGGACGGGCTCATGTCGAAGTGCCAGAGTTCGTTGGAACGCCGCGCCTGGAATCGGACGGCAGCCACCGGGCGGGTGACGCGCGCATAATCCAGGCCGGAAACACGCAGCAGCCGATCGACCGTTGCGCGTTTCAAGATGCCGGGCGGTGCACGGACCAGGCCATCGGGCGTCACCACGCCGTCTTCCTCAAGCAGCTTGATGGCGCGCGCCGTGGAGATATGCCGCCCCTTCCGGTTCGCCGTTCTGATCTTCAGGGCCGCGATGATTTCGGCATAGGTTTCCATCTCCGGCTGCGGGGCGATCCGGGAGGTTCCGTGATCGGCGCGCCGTACGGATTTCGGGCGGTTCAACTCCCGCAGCGCCCGATACAGGGTCCAGATCGAGATGCCGTAGGCATCGGCGGCACGAGCAACAATCTCGGTACGGCCTGGATCACGGGGAGAAAGCAGCGACAATCGGCGTCGAAGATCGACAAGAGCCTCTCCGGGCGGCCGCTTTCTCCGCTCAGCCATGGACGTCCTCGGATTCCACTGTTTTGGGAGAGCCACCCTTCTTGCCGATATGACGATAGAGGGTTGCAACAGAAACCCCCATGCGCTGCGCAATATTGCGTACCGGTATGCTGCCTTCCTTCATCAGGGCGCGCGCCGCGGCAATATCGCCCGGGCGCATCGCGGGCGGGCGGCCACCCTTGCGGCCACGTTGCCGCGCCTCGACCAGTCCAGCCGTCGTGCGTTCGCGGATCAGAGCACGTTCGAACTGGGCGATCGCACCGAAGACATGGAAGGTCAGCATGCCGCCCGGCGTCGTCGTATCAATGCTCTCGGTCAAGGACACGAGCCCGATCTTCGCGCGCTCCAACTCTTCCGCCGTCGCGATGAGCTTCTTTAGCGATCGCGCCAACCGATCGAGTTTCCAGACAACGAGCGTGTCACCAGTGCGAAGCACGTCGGAGAGAATTCGGCCCAATTCCGGGCGGTCATCGCGAGCGCCTGACCCGCGCTCGGTAAACACCTTCTCGCAACCGGCGCGTCTCAGCGCCTCAAGCTGAAGCTCCGGATTTTGATCGATCGTGCTGACCCTGGCGTACCCGACCCGCATAGCCATCCAAATGTTCTTGAAAGTCGTTGGACACATAGCATTTTGCGACAACCGTTTCTATAACAGTTTTGAGAAGATTCCATCGCGCCATTCAAGGGGCGTGACGGCATGCGCTATGGCATGCTCAAAAACCCTCGTTTATGACAAACGATCCATGGAAACCAACTATGTGTCTGACGGCCGAATATTCGCGACATGGAGCAGGGAACCTTACGCATCGAAAATCGGGCGGTCCCCGATCTTGTCCCCTTGTATGGGATACTCCGGGAATTGAGGCGGCGATACCAAAGGATGCGGTCGGCCAGGCCGTTACCATGTTCGAGCCGCAGGAATGCGCCAACTACTTCAAATCTTGCGGATATGACCCCGAGTAATGTGGACGTGCTCTAGGTCACCCAGAGGGGCGCTCGCATCGAGTATAACCTTAAGCGCGATTGCTTCCGGTGAACCATCCTCCATATGTACGGGATGTACAGCCCACACAGACTTTTCGAGAACCACATTCTCAACAGAAACCTCATAAAGCCTACCCGACGCGAGCTCATCGAGGACAGTGCTCCTCATCACGATCGAAATGCCGAGACCAGCTCGAACTGCATGCTTCACAGCCTCAGTGCTCCCGACATTGAATGAGATTGGGAATTGCTCTGCCGCTTGGCCGAAGGCCTCGCGGAGCACGGATCCGGTACCGGTTCCACGTTCTCCGCCAATGAGGGACTCTTGAAATAACTCTGCCGCTTCAATTGTTTTTCGCGTCCTCCAATTATGCTGTGGGGATACGATTATTACCAGCTTTTCCTTCCGCCAAAGGCGGGCTTGATATCCTTTTCGATCGTCCCACCATTCGGTAAAGGCTAGATCAATCTCCTTCCTCAAGAGCTTTTCGATGATTTCAGGATTTGAGGCAACGGCCACCTCAGGTGGCCGGCCTTGAGCATCCTGTAAACGCTTCAAGTGGACTGGCAAAATATAGGTACCGATGTTAGTACTGGCACCCAACGTAATCCGGCCGCTGTGCAGGCGGTCCAGAGATCTCTTCGTGACGGTCAAAAGGCTGCGTGCGAATGGCAAGAATACGAGCCCTTGCCGAGTCGGCACACACTTGTCCTTCCTCCTCTCGACCAGCCGCACCCCTAGTATATCCTCCAATCGTTTCACATTATGTGAGACAGTCGGTTGGGATATCTGAAGCCGTCGCGACGCCTCGTGAAAGCTGCCAGTTTCGATTACCTCTATGAATGCTGCGACATGCGAAAGGCTAAACATTACTTTCTCTAATCAAGGAATTAGTTGAACCTCGTTAATTGCCGCACGAGGTCTTCGGCCTTGGACAAAATCTATAATGTTGTCAGCAGCCTCGTGCTCGATAGCCAAACGCGACTTCGCCACTGCTGAGCCTATGTGGGGTGTCAAGATCGAATCATGTTCGCGATTGAGGAGACCCCCGTGGACCTTGTCAGGCCGGTCGGGTCTGGCCCAGTCCTCCATCTCATAAACATCAGCGGCGTAGCCTCCCAAGCGCCCCGCCTGCAATGCAGCGACAACAGCCTCTTCATCAACCACGCTTCCGCGTGCAGGATTGATAAGAAGTGCTCCTTTGGGCATTTTGGCGAGTTGTTCAGCGCCGAGGAGATGCTTCGTTTCGGCCGAAAGCGGGAGTGCACACACAAGAAAGGTAGACGACGAGATCAACTGGTCAAATTCAAGAGGCTTTACGTTCAGTCTGATCTCATCGGCTTTGTCCAGGGATTGACGATCCCAGTACGACACAATGGCGCCGAAGGTACTTAGGCGCTGTGCTATAGCTTTTCCGATCGCTCCCATCCCTAAAATGCCGATTGCTGTGCCCTGCAGCCCAAGGCCGTAAAACCGAGGGCGCCAACCTTTGTAATCCCTCCTGACGCTCTTGTCGCCTGGCAGAATGTGCCGCCCAAGAGCAATCATCAGACCGATTGTAAGTTCGGCTGTCGGGTCAGTGAGAAGATCGGACACTATCGTGACGTGGACTCCACGCTGCGTGCAGGCTTCGATGTCGAAGTTATCGAAGCCTTTCAGCGCACATGCCACAAGTTGAAGATCGGGAGCGTGCGCGAGTACAGACGCGTCGATCATGTCCGGCATGAACGCCATCATCGCCTTGGCGTCGCTCAATTCTGCGAGCAGTTTCTCGCGGGGCCATGTATCATCAGTATCGTTGCAAACTAAACGAGCGTGGGGAGATAGCTTTGAGATAATCTCCTCGTGGACGCGATGGGTGATTACTACCTTTGGGAGCATTTAATTTATCCTTCTATTGCAGCTGGCGGCGGAGGAGAGCGCCGACCTGGTCAACGATGGTGACCATCAGAAGGACAACGAGCATGATCGCAAGAACCTCCTGATAATTCATGATCCGGAGGGATGTCATCAACTCGAAACCGATACCACCAGCTCCCACAGTGCCCAGGATTGTCGAGGCGCGGAAGTTGTACTCCCACCGATAGATGGTCACATCGGCCAATTGCGGTAGAACTTGTGGCAAGATCGCCCGCGTCACGATCTGGAACGGCGACGCACCAGCTGCGCGTGCGGCTTCTATAGGCGCATTATCGCAATGCTCGATCGCCTCCGCAAAGAACTTGCCCACCATGCCAACCGAGTGAAGACCAAGAGCCAGCACGCCTGGGAGCGCTCCAAATCCCACTGCCGCCACGAAGACGATGCCCATAATCAGCTCCGGGATCGACCGTAGACCATTCAACAATCCACGCGAGATCATATAGATGACAGCGTTGGGTGCTGTTTTCCCTGAGGCGAAAAAGCCAACTGGAAGTGATATCAGTACCGCGATCGCAGTCCCAGCTATACTCATCGCCAGAGTGTCGATGAGAGGGCTGATCCACTCCAAGCCTCGGTTGAAATCCGGGGGAAACATTTCCGTACCGAGCTGCCAGAGCGCAGGAAACCCAGATCCCAGACGCTCCAGATCAAGAAGACCGGAGTGATAACTGCTAACAATGATCACACACGCAATTGCCAACGCGATCACGCCAGCTCTGGTCCAAGCTTTGTTTTGATGTTGAAGGATAGAGTCGTAGTCGGCCGACGGCTGTGTCATCACATATCCTGGAAGAAAGGACGCAGGCCAGCGCCTGCGTCGAAAGGTGAGAAACTGTCTCGAACGCGCCTTACTGACTCAGGTCCAAGTTCAGCACTTTACCGAGCTCACGGACGACGTCGTAGGCTTTGTCATCGATCGGAGCGAACCCATCGGCTTTGAAGGATGCCAATACCTTTTCGTCTTTAAGGTCGATGAAGGCTTTGGTGATCGCCTCTTTCAACGAAGTGTCAAGATCCGACCGCATGGTCCAGGGGTACTGCGGGAACGGATCGGACTCGGCGAGGGCGATAACTTTCTTAGGATCAATGGTGCCACGAGCGACCATTGAATTGTAGATGGGCAACGAAAGTCCGCCAATCTGAGCATTGCCATTCTGCACTGCAATAGCCACGGCATCATGCGACCCTACGAAGTTCTCGCTATAGTCTTTTCCAGCCTCAACTCCGGCCTTAAGCAGCATAGATTTCGGGATAAGGTGGCTTGAGGTGGAAGCCACGTCCCCAAACGCGACCTTTTTCCCTTTTGCATCTTCAAGGCTTTCGATGCCAGCCTCTGCATTGGCGACAACTACAGCGCGATAGGTGGTTTCGCCATCCTTCATAAGTGCTGCGAAAGGCTCGATATCAGCCTTGGTTTTCGCGAGCGTGTAAGAGAGCGGCCCGAAATAAGCCAACTCAAGCCGGCCGAAACGCATCGCTTCGATCATTGACGAGTAGTCGGTCGTTACGATCAGTTCAATCTCCCGACCGAGTGTCTTCTCAAGATACTCCTCGAGAGGACGATTGTTTTTGATGACAGTGGCGGCGTTCTCGTCCGGTAGCAACGCGACGCGCAATGTCTCTGGATTTGAGCCAGCATGCGCCAACGAACTCCAGCCAAGAACGGCGAGGAATGCGAGGGACAGAAGCTTCTTCATAATGCGGCCTCCATGGCAGCTAAAGGTTGATCATACTCGTAGTTGGACAAATCTTGTGTTGTGGTCGGATTTCTTGGGGCGCTGCGGTAGATCGACGCACACATTTGATCGGTCAGTTCGTCGACAGCGGCGTCCGCAACCACTTCCCCGTCGCGCATAGCAATGACCCGGTCGCCGAACCGGCGAGCTAGATCGATCTGATGAAGGCTGATCACAGCAGTGATGCCGTCGGCTGTGCATATTTCGCGAAGCTGCGACAGGACCTCGACAGCCGTTTCAGGGTCCAGACTTGCAACGGGCTCATCTGCAAGGACCAGTTGGGGCTTCTGGACCAGCGCGCGCGCAATGCCCACCCGTTGCTGCTGACCGCCGGATAGTTGATCCGCCCTGACGAGAGCCTTATCAAGAAGGCCTACGCGTTCAAGGCATTCCAACCCCAGCCTTCGATCCGAACGCGGCATAGGGAACAACGTACGCCAGCCAGAGTGGTAGCCCAGGCGGCCCGTCATGACGTTGTCGAGCGCGCTCAAGCGCCCTATGAGTTGGTGCTGCTGGAATATCATCCCAGTTCGCCTTCGGTGAATGCGAAGCTTAGTTTCCGCATCCAGAGCACCAATATCGTTAGAAGTGATCGAACCAGACGTCGGCGCAACCAAGCCGTTGAGTGTCCGGATGAGGGTAGATTTGCCTGCGCCGGATCTACCGAGGAGCACGACGAACTGACCCTGGTTGAACGTCAATGTCGTTGTCTTCAAAGCTTGGGTGCCGTTGGCATAGGTCACGGCAACTCCGTTCAGAGCCAGCATCACAATAATCCTGATCGTTAGTGGTGCATCGATTGAATATTTGCATCACTATGGGCGACATATGACGTCCGTTTATCAGGCTCGTGAAACTTCAATGACAGCACTTAAACTCAGCTCTACCTCCTCGCGTAGCTGCGATGGAGAAATTTCACCCAGAGCCGCCTGATCATGACGGCCCGGTCCCAATTCTACACCACCTTGACGGATGCTATCCCATATTCGGCCAGATAAACCGGCCCTTCTCCAGCCGCCGGGTAAAAAGGCAGGCGCCCAGACCATCATGCCAGATGATCTTCAAAATATCCGATCTGCGGCCCCTGAAGACGAAGAGATGCCCTGACAACGGATCATGCTGCAGAACCTCCTGCACCCGAAGCGCCAAGGAGGGAAAGCCACAGCGCATGTCCGTATATCCGCGCCTTCCTGGCGGGCACCCTTGATCCCGAATATTCCCGTCAGCTGACCGAGCAACTACGACAGGCAGGCGTCCCGGTTTGACCATGCCGTCGCTGGCAATTAATCTGAGCACGTGGCGGATGTTTGCAAGCAGACCCGGATGTTTGCGAGCACATTGGCAAAGAGCGTGAGCACGACGCCCGCTCCATTGTCAGATAATTCGAGCAGAAAATGCCGATGTTTGCGAGCAGAGGCGCTTATGTTGGCAAGCCGCTACATCTATGGGGCGTCGATCTTGAGCGCGCCATGAAGGAGGCCGCGCCCGAGATCGGGGAGAAGATCGGCCTACAGCATGAGGGTTCCACCCCCGTCACCTTGCCGGATGGGACGCAGACGCACCGCAACACATGGAAGGTTCAGGACGCCGGCGATCTGGCCTATAGCCAGCTAGAACGCCGCCTGTCCCGGTCGGGCGTCAAGGAAACCACGCTCGACTATACCCGTGACTTTGCCGAGCGGCGCGGGATCGCGGAGCAAATGGGCGTCCGCAGCGAGATCGAGATTCCGGCCGAGCGCGCGGCCGGGCTACGTGCGGAGCGGGAGTCGACGGCCGGGGATCATGCGCTTGATCGCAGATCCTCGCAAAAAGTCGGCCGAGATCTTGCGCAGGATCTTCGTGCAGATCCGCGCGAGGATCTCGCCAGCGATCGACAGCAGCGCCGCAATCCGTTCGAGGGCCTGAAACTCGCGCGCGGCGCGGCGGCCGAGGGGCCGCAGCAGGACCGCGCCGGCGAGGACGGCCCGCAGATCGATCAGAAACGGCCACAGCAGGCCGAGAAGCAGCGGCGCGGTATGTTCGCCGGCCTCAAGCTCAATGCGCGTCCTGCACCCTCGCAGGAGCGCAGCGAGCGGCCGGAAAGGGAAGGGAGCTTGCGGCAGGCGCCTGCGCCCGACCGGCTGACCGAGCGGGCGCGGGGGCAGTCGCCGCTTGAGCAGGCCGTTGACCGCTATTCGCGAGCCTATCAGTCGATCGACCAGCATCGGCGCGAGGGCTTGCCGGTCCTCGACATGCAGCGGCAGGAAATGCGCGATGCCGGCCAGCAGCTCGACCAGGTGCAGGGCGGCATGAAAGATTTGATGCGCTCGACCCTGCAAAATGATCCGGAGACGGCGCGCGCCATGACCGAGCTTTCCGGCCGGGAGCGTGTCGCGCAGGTCATCGACGGCATGAAGCGCGAGAACGCCGCGCTGCAAGACCCGAATGTCAGGGCCGAGCGGTTCGTGAACCGCTGGCAGGAACTGGACGGCCAGCGCCAGAAACTTCGCGGCTGGCAGCACGACGAGGCGCGGGGCAAGGTCGAAAGCCAGATGAACGGCCTGACCAAGAGCCTTGAGCGTGACCCGCAGGTAGATTCCATCCTGCGCAATCGCCGTCAGGAGCTTGGAATCGGGCAGGAGCTTCGCCGGGGGCAGAGCATCGCCCATCAGTTGCAAGAGGAAATGACACGCGGCCAGCGGCTCAGCCGGGGCATCGGCATGTCAATGTAGGTTAGGGAGTGACCATGACGGAGCTGGACGACGACAGGGAAGGTATCGAGCCGGAAACACTGGACGAGGACGCCGGCGACCCGGCCGCCGCGTTCGACGCGCTACGGCGCACGATCGAGACGCAGGGCGCGCAGATCGGCGCGGAAATGACGGTCATCCGTCGCGGGCTGGAAGCCGCCTTCGACCAGTTCGAGAAGATCGAGCCGCAGGCCGACTACAAGCCCCAGCTCGCCCAGCTCGTGCAGGCGCTCGACAGCGTTGCGCAACGGATGCACGGCGTTGAACAGTCACCCATTCTCCGGCAGGGCGCGCAGCACTATGCGGCGGCGCTTGAGCGCAGCGGCGAGGGCTTGGTGAGGACGGCCGTGCAACAGCTCGAGCGGCAGGCGTCCGACCTCGAGCGCGCCGGCCGGAATCTTTCGGCGCACGTCGCCAGTGCGCGGGAGCGCAAGCGACAAAATTGGTGGCTTGTCGCCGCGTTCGCTCTCGGCCTGATCGTCGGCGCGCTCGTGATGCTGTTTCTTCCGCGCCTGTTGCCGTTCTCGGCCGCGCCGCGTGTCGCCAGTGTCGTCATGGGCGAAAGGCCGTGGCAGGCCGGTATGAGCCTCATGGCGTTCGGCAGCCCGGAAGCATGGCAGCGGGTGGCGTCGGCCGACCAGCTCATTGAGGCGAACAGGGACTCGGTAGCGGCTTGTTGGGAGGCCGCGCGCACGTCCGGAGGATCAGCGTTGCACCATCACCGTGAAAGCGACGGAATGATCGGCGTTTTCACTCGGCAAACAAGTGTAGAGATCACTTAGGCTCCAAGTCACCGTTCGATTAACTGACCATCATCCGTTAGATACATACCATCTGATAGGTAAACTAGCCCATCTTCGTCGGCGGCATCGGAAAGCTCCGCCCATATCTCAGCCATATCCGACAGTTCCAAGCCGAGGGCATTTGCCAAGGATTGCCCTCCTTGCTCGATTTGGGTTTGGCTCAAGCCAGTAAATTCGACGTAGCGCCTGCCATGGAGGTCGCTTGCATGTCGGGCCGACGCCCCAAATGCGGAAAAGATGCTGGCCGCATGTTCGATGAGGCGTTCTTGATTTGGATATGGGGCTTTACTTCTGTCGTCTTCTCCGGCTGTCGCTGTCATAACAGTATAGGATGCTTGGAACCGAACTATTCTCAGAAGCACAAAACTATCTGACGACAAGCAGTATTGAGCCTGACTAGAATCAAATTTGTCCGACGAAGAAATTGTAGCCACAGGGTTTTCTCTTACGTTGCTGCACCTCTGCAAATGCAGGTGGGTGAGTTTTGTCTCGCTCGCTTGCAACAGCGCCTAGCGTCCCTTGTCGGAAAGGTGTCCATCGGGCGATATCCACAGACCATCCGAAAGATAGGCGTCGTCGCGGCCGTCTCCCCCGATCGCGTTATACAACGCATCCGTACGTTGTCCTAGAATAGGGCTGGCGCTCCTCCGGCTAGGTTTTCGATCTGAAATCGAGACGGCCATTTCGAAGAGGCGCTGTTCGGGATCGGAGCGATTGGTGCGTAAGAGGCGGCCGGCAGGATCAATCAACTCTCCTAACCGAGATGGATCAGATATCGAGGAGCGAACGGCTTCATGATCGTGCCCCAGGCTGACGAGATGTTGCGTTAGCCGCCCGAGCGCGCTCCTGGTTTCTTCTTCTGACGGCTCAAAGTCCTTTGTGATCACACGCAAGATTTTACCGCTCTGACCATCAAAAACGACTTGTCCTGCCTGCGATAGGTCGAACCGGCATGTCATGCCGCGAAAAGATTGCAATCCAGAAAGCACCGCAAGAATGCGCGAAAGCGAGGTGTTAATCGGCCAGTTCTCACGTTCGAAGAGCAAGGGTTTGTCGCTCTTCTGTTCAACTACGATCCAGGATCGGTGGTGAGAGGAAGCGAATGTGAGCCGCCCTGCCAGGAATTCGGGCCAAACAGCGGCCATGATCATAACGGCTTCTTGGACCCCGATGTACTGGTCTTCAGTCCATGAGCGGAGCTGCCGAACGAGCGGCCGCTTTTGATGATAATCTAGCGCCGCAGCGGTCAGAATATCGAAATTCGAAGCGACTCCTTGATTGTTACGGTGTTTTTCGAGCCAATTTTGCTCACTGTCGGCTCGATCTCTCATAAGAAGACGACGAGAGACGCCTATAACGTCCTGATTTGATCCGCCGTTGGCGAATTCTTCAATTATGAGCGGATTTCGAAACCCATCCGGAAGCGTGGTAATATAGCTGTTTTCCGGGTTATCCTCATCTTCATATGGAATGCCGAAGTGGCTTCGGAGGTAATTCTCGGCAACCTCATTCGACCGCTTCTTGCGTTCCTCCGGTGTTAGGTCTTGCTCGTCATCATCCCAGAATTCCTCACTATCCTGGTCGTCCTCTTCACCGTGTATTTCATATAATGGCTCGTAGATCGCCTGAAACGGACTGCCGCCAAAACTTGCCAGAAGACCTCTTGGTCGAACGAGAGCCCAAGTAGGGCCATGCGAACCATTCCCGTTCGAAGGCGAGGAATCACAAATTAGCAGTCCTATCCAATCCGCATGACGGAGATAGACCTTTATTACTTCTACGACATCGTTGGTCGTCATATGTCGTGCGTTGACGACATGCAGAAATATTTCGAAGAAAACGCGCTCTTGCACTTCGGACATGTGCCATGGGACGCGATCACCTTTCAAGCGATCCCATTCGGCAACAAACCTGTCCGATATCTCCTTGGCGACGGAAAATATTTCGTCATCACTCATGATCGCCCCTCTCACTAGCTGCCGCTACTTCTCGGCGCGGCCGTATTCGTATTGTTGTCGGATCAGACCAGAGCCGCTTGCGGATCGAGCGGCTTACCCTTGAAGGGCGCGACGTTGATTTCCCCTTCCCGCTTGCGGGCCTGGGCAATGTCATAGCTGTTCTGCATCCGCATGAGCGTATCCATCGACACGCCGAAAGCCTTCTCGACCCGGAGCGCCATTTCCGGGGAAAGATGCGCGCGCTCGTTCAGCATGGCCGACAACGCCGCCCTCGTAACACCTAGAACTTGCGCCGCGCTCGTGACCGAAAGGCCAAGAGGCTCGATGATCTCACTTTTGACGAAGCCGCCGGGGTGGGCGGGGTTTTTCATACGGATGCCCTGCATCGCACTCATAGCCACCTCCTAGTGGTAATCTTCATAGTCGAGGTCGATGATCTCGATTTCAGTTTGGTCGATCCGGAACGTGATCCGCCAGTTCTTGGTAACGAACAGGCTCCAGGTGCCTTTTCGATCGCCGGTGAGCTGATGGGCCTTCCAGCTCGGGACCGTGCGCAGCTCGTCTTCCCGCTCCATATCTTGCAGGAAGGTGACGATGCGACGGACTTTCGGCACTACGGCCGCCTGCAAGCCGGTGGCGTCATCATCTTCGATGAATCGGCGCAACCCCTTATGGACCACGTTTCGGATTCTCATGTGCCGTCACTATCAGGCTGAAACGTATAGTGTCAAGCGACGCTATACATTTGCGTCATTTCATCGGGTAGGTGCAGGATACGTGTAAAAACCGGTCACAAGCGTTTTTGGGAGGCTATCGTCTAAGGTCTTCGACGCCGAGTTCTTTCCATATCCATGAGAAATCGTAGGTGGCCATGGGGTTGTGCGGGTCAGGCCCGGACGATGATCGCATTTCGAGATATTTGAGCCATTCGGCGACCTTTTCGCGACCGGCCTTTGTCCGGGCGGCGGCGCGCGGGGACTTGTCGCCGAGCATGCCGACGGGTTCGTCGAGTGTGGCGCGATATTGTTTGTCGAGCATGGCCTGAACGAGCGGTGTCGCCACTTCCGGCGGGATATCGTCCTTCGATGGCTTTCTCCCCTGTTGGGCAGCTTTCAGCTGTTCGATGGTCTGGATGCTGGTGAGCGGCGCGCGCACCATCTTGTCGAGGATATTTTGCACCAGCTCCCCGCCTCTTTGCGCCCGCTCGGCAGAGTTGACCATCAGGACGAGAAATCGGCCTTTGATTTCGAAATTGCCAAGGACGGGCGTACCGTCTTCCATGGTGACGCCAGCGACAAGCGCATCCGGGTGACCGGGCCGACCGGCTCCCTTGGCGGGCGGGCGACCGAGCCAGTTCCAGAACAGTGGATTTTCCTGGCGCAGGTCGGCGATACCGGCGAAGCGATCGGCGATGTCTCTTTCCGTGATGCCGGTTTCCATGGGAAAGCGCACCTCATGAAACACGATGTCGTCGCCATCGCTGTTACAGACGAGCGGCTGAACCTCGCCGAGCACCCTGGGCAAGGTGTCAAACAGAAAGGCATGGGTGAAGAGAGGCGCTGCCAGGCGGAGAGTGTCGTCGTCGAGGATCAGTTTCTTTCGGGATCGCTTCTTGCCGGTCATGCCCTTGAGCCCTTCGAACAGGGCTTCTGATGCCTCCGGCGAATAGGGTAACAGGCCACCGGTGATGACGTTCGTGCCACCGACATGGACGATGCGGGCGGCGATCCTTTCCCATTGCCGCAAGGTTTGAGTAGCGGTTCCTTCGCTGACCGTCACGGGATCGCCACCGCGCAGGATATCGCGCGCCAGAAAGCTTTTGCCGGGCACGATCTCACTGACTTCGTAGAGACTGATGACCGAGGCACTGATCGCCTTGAGATAGGCCTTGCTGCGGGCAGTTTCCTTAAAGCCCCGGCTTTTGAGATAGATATCGACGAAGGTGTGACCGTCCGGTTCGAAGGCCTGGGTGAGAAAATCCTCGAAGGCGCATCCCCAAAGGGTCATGGCCCAATGGCTGCCGAGAAGCTCGAAAATCTCTTCGTCATCCAATCCGAATTCGTCCATGACGGGCCAAAAGTGGTCGCCCATCACCTCCTCGAACTGGAGCGCCCAATCGTCCCGGCCGAGGAATTTGACGAGGGCGTTCAGATTGAAACTGTTCGCGTTCATGGATGATCCTCCATCGCCAGGGCTGACCTGTCGTTTTTATTGCGTGATCGGGCCTGCTTGACGATCTCTCCGACGCGACCTCGGCTGGCCCGGCCCTCGACAGCCTCTTGGATCTTGCGGATGCTGAGATCGGTGGAGGTGGCGAGGGTCTCGATTTCCTCGACCAGACGGGAGCTGAGCCTTGGCCGGCCGAGATGTTTTCCGCGAGCGGCGGCCGCTTTCATTCCGGCCGTGACCCGTTCGCTGATCAGGGATGATTCCAGCTCGGCCATGGCGCCGATGATGGTGAACATCGCCCGGCCCATGGGACTTGCGGTGTCGATCTGGTCCTGCAGGCTGATGAAGCGCACGCCGAGGTGGTCGAATTCTTCGAGCGCCGTCAGGAGATGGCGGGTCGAGCGGGCGAAGCGGTCGAACTTCCAGACCAGGACACAATCGAGTTCGCGGTTGCGCGCGCGGGTCATCAGGGCGTTGAGCCTGGGGCGCCCTTCGCGGCGGCCGGAAACCGCGATGTCGCAATATTCGCCGACGATGGTGAGACCGGCGCGCTCGGCGTAAGCACGCAGGCCGTCATATTGCAAGTCTGGCTTCTGGTCGGGCGTGGAGACACGCAGATAGAGGGCCGCATGGTTCTGTTGCGGCGTGGGTGCCGGGCGGCGGCGTCCTTTAATGTATTCCTTTTTGGACAGCGAAACGCTATGGGCCGAAGCCTTTGATTTAGGCACTTTCCATGACCCCTTCGGCGAACCCTTTTCCGGACACCTTTATGACATCGATCGACCGTACTGCCTACCCTCGGCTCAGTGAGCGTCTTACCCGGGAGGAACTGGAGCGCAGATACGGTCTGAGCGAAGCCGATCTCGTCTTTATCAGGAACAAGGCACGCGGTGCATCCGGCCGCCTGACGCTGGCGGTTTTGCTGAAGACGCGCCAGGCTCTCGGTTTCTTTCCTGCGCCTGATGACCTCCATAGTGATACGATTGCCCATTTGGCAGCGCAACTGGGTTTTGTCGATCCGCCGATACGTGTGGTTGAAGACGTCGGCGAAAAGACACTCTATCGGTATCGAACGGCGGTCCGTGCCTTTCTCGATGTCGTGACCTATGACGACAGGGGCGAGGAGCTGCTGGCAACCACGATCACGGAAGCGGCCTCAACGATGAGCGATCCGGCCGACCTGATCAATCTGGCGATCGAGGTTCTGGGTAAGGCATCGATTGATCTGCCGGCGTTCAGCACACTCGATCGACTGGCCAATCACCTGCGCATGAAAGTCCATACGAAGATCTACACCCGGACCGCGGAACGTCTGGGCGATGAAGACGTTGCCTTGCTGGATGGTTTGCTGGTCGTTGAATCTGGTGCTGTGACGACCGGCTTCAATCGCCTCAAACATGCCCCGGGCCCGGCCCGTCCTGAAACGATCAAGCTCTGGACGGAACGGCTTGGATGGCTGACCGGCATGCTCGATCCCGATCCTCTCCTCAATGAGATCGCCCATACCAAGCGCCGTCAGTTTGCCGCCGAGGCCCGTAGCATGGAGGTGAGCGATCTTCTCGATATCAGCCGGCCGGGCAAGCGGCATACTCTGCTTCTATGCCTGATCCAGCAGGCTCGCGCGCAATGCCGCGACGAGTTGATCGAAATGCTGTTGCGCCGGGTCCGCAAGACCCAGAACACCGCCAGGGAAAAGCTGAAATCCCTGCAGGACGAGCACCGGGAGATCGAAGAGAAACTGATCACGGTATTGGGGCAGATGCTGGAGAACACCAGGCTGAGCGAAACCGATATGGAAGTTGGCCGTCGGATCAGAGCCGTACTGGCGGAACGTGGCGGCCTCGATCTTCTGTCCGAGCAATGCGAAACGGTCTCGGCCTTTCACCACAACAATGACTTGCCGCTCCTTTGGCCGATCCATGCCAAGGTCCGCGCCCTGCTGTTCAAGCTGCTCGACCTCATGGATATCAGATCGACAACGCAGGACCTCAGCCTGTTGGAAGCGCTGAGCATCGTCATTGATAACAGGAACGCCCGTCGCGACGAACTGGCCTATGATATCGACCTGTCGTTCGCCTCGCAGCGCTGGCAGAGCTTTGTGATCAAGCGCCGCAAGTCGGGTGTCATACTGGACCGGCGTGCCCTCGAAGTCTGTGTGTTCATACATCTGGCCGACGCACTGCAAGCCGGTGACCTCTTTGTCGTGGGGGCTGAAACCTTCAATGATTACCGCACCCAGCTCCTGTCCTGGACGGAGTGTGAGGCACGCCTAGCCGATTATTGCGCCGAGCTTGGGCTGCCGCGTTCCGGCGAGGGATTTGCCGCATGGATGAAGGAACAACTGCTGGCAGCCACCGCCGCTGTGGATGCCGGCTTTCCAGAAAATACGGAGTTGAGCATCGATGCGAGCGGTGTGCCGCACCTCAAGCAACAGAAGGCATCCGGCCAGCCGGAAGGGCTGATGATCTTCGAAGCCGAAGTCCATGCCCGTATACGCGAGCGGCACCTGCTCGATATTCTGAAGGACAGCACAAGCTGGACTGCCTTCACCCGCCACTTCGGACCGCCATCGGGAGCCGACCCGAAAATTGCAAGGGCGCTGCAGCGCTACATCCTCACGGTGTTCGGCTACGGCTGCAATCTCGGCCCCGTCCAGACCGCTCGTCATGCTGTCGGCATCGCCAGCGCCGACACTCTACGCCGGCTCAATGCCCAGCATATCGACACGGCCAAGCTCGAAGCCGCGATGACCGACCTGATCAATGCCTATGATCGTTTCGAGTTGCCGAAGCTGTGGGGCGCCGGTCAGGCAGCGATCGCAGATGGCACTCACATTCCGCTGCGCGAAAACAATCTGCTGGGCTCTCAGCATATCCGCTATGGCGCCTACGGC
Source organism: Rhizobium sp. X9 (assembly GCF_018873185.1). NCBI lineage: Bacteria > Pseudomonadati > Pseudomonadota > Alphaproteobacteria > Hyphomicrobiales > Rhizobiaceae > Rhizobium > Rhizobium sp. X9. The sequence continues at coordinate 191,062 of NZ_CP071313.1, forward strand.
GGCATCGCCTACCACCATATCGCCGACAATTACGTCGCGCTGTTCACCACCTTCATTCCCTGCGGTGTCTGGGAAGCCATCCATATCCTCGATGGCCTCCTGAAAAACCGCTCTACCGTCCAGCCGGACACGCTGCATGCCGACACCCAGGGCCAGAGCGAACCCGTCTTCGGGCTGGCACGTATGCTTGGGATCAAGCTGATGCCGCGCATGCGCAACTGGGCAGACGTGACCTTCTATCGTCCCGATAAATCGGTCTCCTACCAGCACATCGATGCGCTCTTCGGCCGCGAGATCGACTGGCGGCTGATCGAAACGCACTGGCAGGACATGATGCAAGTGATCCTCTCCATTCAGGCGGGTCTGGTGCTGCCCTCGATGTTGCTGCGAAAACTCAGCTCAAACAACCGCAAAAACCGGCTCTACCAGGCCTTCCGAGAACTCGGCCGTGCCGAAAGAACGTTGTTTCTGTTGCGTTATATCTCCGACCCACAGGTCCGACGTTCCATTCGCGCTGAAACGACCAAGATTGAATCCTACAACGACTTTCTCGACTGGATTACCTTCGGAGGCCCTGTCATCAAGAGCGGCGATCCCGTCGAGCAGGAAAAGCAGGTCAAGTATGCAAGCCTCGTCGCCAATGCCATCATGCTGTCCAACGTCGCCGACCTGACCGACGTCATCAACTCCATGGCGGCCGACGGTCTGACTGTCACACCAGAACTCGCAGCCTCCCTGAGCCCCTACGCGCGAGCGAAAATCCGGCGCTTCGGGAAATACTCAATTGACATGGAGGATATCCCGGAACCGCTCAACCCGGCCCCTCTGCCGTTTGAAATTCCCTTGTGACCGGTTTTTACATGTATCCTGCACCTACCCGTTCATGGCCTTGTCGCGTAAGTCGTAAAACCTGCAACAGATCGGCCACCCCCGGAAAATCAGGGCTTTTCGTGTCGCATGTCTTTGTCGCAAGTGATAGAAAACTTGCGACATGATTTGCGACAGGGGGAAGCCGTGAACCGCCAACCAGATTCCGACGCCGGCCGCGTGTTCATCGGCTATGCCCGCGTTTCGACTCGCGGCCAGGACCTCGATGCGCAGCGGGCCGCCCTGGGCGCGGCCGGCTGCGTCCGCATCTTCGAGGAAAAGGCTTCCGGGGCGAAGCGGGACCGGCCCGAGCTGGCGCGGATGCTCGACCATCTGCGCGCCGGCGACGTGGTGACGATCACCAGGCTAGACCGCCTCGCCCGATCGACCGGCGACCTTCTGGCGATCGCGGAGCGGATCAAGGAGGCCGGCGCTGGCCTGCGTTCGCTGGCCGAGCCGTGGGCCGATACCACGACGCCGGCGGGGCGCATGGTGTTGACCGTGTTCGCCGGCATCGCGGATTTCGAGCGCAGCTTGATCGTGGAGCGCACGAGCGCCGGCCGGATCGCGGCGAAAGCCCGAGGCGTGCGGTTCGGGCCGTCCCCTGCCCTGTCGGCCGAGCAGATCGCGCACGCGCGCCAGCTCATCAGGGACGAGGAAAAGCCGGTTGCGGAAGTCGCCCGGCTCCTGAATGTGCATCGCGCCACCCTCTACCGGGCGCTTGAGAACGCATTAACGTGAATACGCATTGACGTAACCACGTTTAGTTGCCGGCCCTAGAAGTAGTGCCTTTCGCGCCCCCTTACGCAAAGGGTTGCAGAATCGGGCGGTTTCGGGTCTTTCTAGTAACGATGAAAAGCGATTCTGATAGGATTCGGAGGGACGTGGCCGCGCACCGACAAAGGTTGCGAGAGGCTGGCCGCACCTTCGTAAACACCGATCTTCCCGTTGAGCTGGTCGCGCGACTTGACCGGATCAAGGAAGAACGGGGCGCGTCATCGCGCTCGCCGATCATCGAGGAAGCGTTGAGGTTCTATATCGAAGCGAAGCAAGGGACATAACGGCAAAACGCCCGACCGTTGGCGCGGTCGAGCGTTTTTGTAGGCCGTCAGACACACCGTAGAGACGGGGCCAAAGCTCTCCCCTTATCTACGCTACAGCACTCCAATCCGCAAGATTGATTCTTGCGGAAAGAGGGAAGTCGTGCCTGCCGTCCGCGCCGTCATGTCCTTCAAATGGAAGGATGACAGGCATGTTGAGGACGCAGATCGCGGCCGCGATCGGCTGCGCGCGCGTAAGCGCGCTTGATGAGATCATGCGGGAGGTATGGACGCGCTACAGCGCTGGCCAGCTCACCGAGGAAGACGCCGGGCAGCTCTCCACGCTCGCCCATGAGCGCCGCGAGGCGTGGCGGGGATCGGGACAGGCCGGGCTTGGCCTGGTCATGCCCCCGGCCGAGCGATGCCCGACGCCAGTTCGCCGGCATAGCCATATCCGGGGACGATCGGAGGGCCGCATATGGCGGCCGACGACGCGCAAGGACGTGCAGGCGATCTTGAAGGCGGCCGAAATCTACAACGAGGCCGGCTTGCACGAGAAGGGCGAGCGCAGCGGGCCGCTAGGATCGGTGGCGCTGGACGTGCTGCGGCTGTTCGTCAATCTCATCGACTTCCGCACCGGCCGGCTTGAGCCGTCAATCACCACGATCATGGATCGGCTAGGCCGGTCGCGTGATACGATCGTGCGGGCGCTGAAGAACCTGCGGGCGCATGGCTTCATTGACTGGCTGCGGCGCTATGAGCCGACCGGGAACGAAGGGCGCGGCCCACAGGTGCAGCAGGCCAGCAACGCTTATCGCCTGTCCCTGCCGGAGAAGGCCCGGCAGTTCCTTGGACGGTTCGGCAAGGCCCCTCCCCCGCCCGCCGATCATGGACAGGATCAGCGGGCTTGGAGCGAGGCAATCGACGCCTACAAGACCACCCTGCCCCTCGATGAGCGAACGCAGATCGACGCCGGCGATAGCCCGCTAGGACAGGCCCTTGTGCGCATGGCGAAAAGCTTCATGAAACGTGAGTCCGATAACCAGACTGAATCCCCATCTGATCTTTATCTAAGAGGGAAAACATAAGCGGTCGCCGCTGTTCGGGCCGCTTTCGCGGCCCTGCGGCGGTTCCGATCCGCGTATAAGGCGGATCGGGAGGCGGCACCCTCACAGCAAAACCGCCACGTTCGCGCCGGCGGCAACCGTCCTACGGGCTTTCGAGAGGGAGCGAGGGGCAAGGGCGGGGCTTAATATTTGCTGTATTGCCAGCAATAAGGCATTTAAGCAAAAATTCTTGCCGTCAATGCGGTTTGCTGCTATGCCAGCAATATGAAAACAATCGCCATAGTCAGCCAAAAAGGCGGGGCTGGAAAAACCACCCTCGCCTTGCACCTTGCTACGGCCGCCGAGGCGGCCGGGCTTCCCGCCGCTATCATCGACCTTGACCCCCAGGCAAGCGCCGCCGGATGGGGCGATAGCCGACAAGGTGAGGCCCCGGTTGTCGTCGCGCTTCCTCACACTCGTTTGCCGCAAGGCTTGCAGGCCGCGACCGATGGCGGGGCCGAGCTGGTCGTGATCGACACCGCGCCGCACTCGGAAGCGGCCGCAATGGCGGCAACGCGATCGTCCGACATGGTGTTGATCCCGTGCCGAGCCGGAATCCTCGATCTTCGCGCGATCGGAAGCACGGCCGAGCTGGTGAAACTCGCCCAAAAGCCGGCCTTTGTCGTTTTGAACGCCGTGCCGCCGCGTGCCACGCAGCTTCTGGCCGATGCGCGGGAAGCCGTTCAGGTTCACGGCTTGGAGGTTGCCCCCGTCGCCTTCCAGCAGCGGGCGGCTTTCGGACATGCGCTCACGGCCGGCAAAACCGCTCCGGAGTATGAGCCGGCCGGCAAAGCCAGCGAGGAAGTGTCCGAATTGCTGACCTGGCTTAGAGGCCAATTGCTGATTTGACGGCAAGCTGTATTGCCAGCAATAAGGCATAATGGTATTGCTGGCAAACTGGCAGTTTGATGGGATAAAACCATGTCGAAAAGACCGAGTTTAGCCGCGAGCATGAAGGCCGTGGGCGCGCAGACCACGCCGCCTGTTGCGCCTATCGCGGAATCCGCCCCCGCGCCGACCCCGGATCGTGCCGAGGGTAAGCGTTACCATGCCGCCACGCGGGCCGGAATGAAGCGGGTGACAGTCGTGGTCGAGCCGGAGGAACATCGCCGGGTTAAGCGGCTGTCAGCCGACACCGACCGCTCCATTGAAGACCTCATGCGCGAGGCGCTTGCTGACTTGCTGGCAAAACATAGTGCTTGATTGCCAGCAAAGCGGCGATGCGGTAAGGGCCTTGAAGTGTAACGCTATGTGTCATACATTCAGGGGCGAGGAAGTCGCGTGAGGGTTTTCAAAAACAGCCGTTTTCACAAGTTTGCCCGAAAGGAGAAAATCTCTGACGCGATGCTTTGTGAGGCTGTAGAGCGGGCTGAGCGCGGCCAGATCGACGCCGATCTAGGGGCCGGCCTTATCAAGCAACGAGTAGCGCGGCCCGGCGCTGGAAAGTCTGGCGGCTTCCGAACGCTGGTTTTCTTCCGCGCGGAGACGAGGGCGGTTTTCGCGTTCGGGTTTGCCAAGAGCGATATGGCGAACCTTGATGATGCGGAAGAAGCCTACTTGAAGAAGGCCGCAAAGCTGGTCTTGGGGTTTGCAGATGCGCAGATGGACGCGGAAGTTGCTGCGGGTCGAATGTTCGAGGTGAATTGCGATGAGCAAGACTTACAAGAGTGAAGCTCTGGCGGCCGTCCATGAGATGATGGAAGGCTTCTATGAGTCCGGCGCGATCGACAAGCAGACGATGCGCGAATTTGACGAGGGGTGTCTGACAACCGTTGAGCCGCTGACCCCCGAGGAAATCCGTTCTATTCGTGAGCGTGAGCGTATCTCGCAGCCTGTCTTTGCCCGCTATCTCAACGTGAGTAAGGGGCTGGTGTCAGATTGGGAACGTGGGGTGAAGAAGCCCGGCGGCCCGGCGCTGCGGCTGCTGACCGTTATTCAGAAAAGGGGCCTTGAGGCGATTGCCTGATTGCTGGCAAGTTGGCAAACAAGCAATTTGGCAAGTTGTCTGCCTGCATCCCGCCCCCGGCCGTCCCTACGGCCCTAGATGATGAGAGCGGGACGGCCGGGGGCTAGCGTCGCGGGTGTGGCCTGGTTGAGCGATGCCGGCGAGCAGCCGGCCCCGGCCCGGAGGGAACGCGCTCCCACATAGCGCCGAAGTGACCGGAGGGCCGCAAGAGAGAAGCCCCGGTGCGTCAGCGCCGGGACCGCTTTTCCCATCTGGCCGGCTCGGGCAGGGGGGCTTCGCGCTTTTCGCGCAGTAGGGCTTTCATTTCTTCCATCGAAATACCCGGTCGGGAATCATCGGCCGCCACCTGTATGCGGCGCTTGAGTAGTTCCCGGCGCAGATCGGCATGGGGTGCCAGCTCCTTATGCTCGCCCAGGATCACGAACACGGCTTCGGACGGATCAAGGAACGTGTCCTGTTCGATCAGATCGAGCAGCCACAGGGCCAGCGACGGCGGCAGATAGGCTTCAAACCGCAAGCCGCCCTTGGCGGCCTGGTCACGGAGCTGCTTGGCCTGTTCAACGGCATGGGCCTTGTCGGCGGGATCGGGCCATTCGGGCGCATCGGTGTCGGTCATGGTTTCATCCTTTATGCCTGGTCGAACAGCCCCCGGAATTCTGCATCGGCGTAATAGGCGAGCTTGCCGGCGACGATCGGCCGTTGCCCGGCGAGGAACAGCAATTCGACATGCTGCGGCAGGTTGCGGACCTCATCGGGGGTCAGCAGCGGCCGGGCCGTGTGTTGCTCGCCATAGGAGAGGCCGGATTTTTCGGAATCGAGCGCCCGGCTCATGATCTGGAACACCACGGTTTCCTGCCCGAGCAGATCGGAGACGAGGCGGGCGCTGTCGTGATCGTTGACACCGAACACCTGTAGGACGCCGGCGTTTGACAGGAAGGTTCCGGCGCGTTGCCCGTAGGTGGCGCGGAGCTGGTGAACGTCTTGCAGGATCGGCCAGAGCTGGACGCCATAGCCGGCCATGAGGCCCATTGCGCGCTCGACGGGGGCGAGGTGGCCGAGGGCGGCGAACTCATCCAGCAGGTAGAGGACCGGCACGGCCGGCTTGGCGGGGTCGCGCGCCATGTCGGTCAGGCTTTGCGCGACGAGCAGACGCAGCCAGCGGGAATAGGTGGCGAGGCGATCGGGCGGCAGGACGAGGAACACCGAGGCGTTGCGGCGCTTGAGATTGGCAAAGCGGAAATCGGATCGGCCGAGGACCGCGACCATGCGGGGGCTGTCGAGGAAATGGGTATGGCGCTGCGCGGCCGAGAGGACGCCGGCCGCTTCCCGGTCGGATTTGCCGAGGTGGCGGTTTGCGGCGCGGGCGATCAGGCCGCCGGCGGCCGTTGACGCCTGCATGTCCTTCAGGAGCGCCGCGAAGGCTTCAGGGGCGAGGGTGAGAGCTTCGCGCAGGGTAGCGAGGTTTCGCCTGTCGCGCGGCTCGCTGGCGGCAATATGGAGGATCAGGCCGGCAATGAGCGCCTTGGCTTCCTCGTTCCAATGCGCCTCGCCGGCCATGCCCGGTTCATCGAACACGAGGGCGTCGGCCAAGGTGCTTGCATCTTCCGCGACATCGAGGCCGGCCGGGTCGAGCTGGTCGAGAGGATTGAAGGCGGCCGAGGGCTGGCCGGTGACGCCGAAGGGGTCGAGGACGTGGACCGGGCCGAAGGTCTGGCGGGCGTGGCCGGCGATCTTGGCATTTTCGCCCTTGGGGTCGATGCAGATCACGGAGCGGTCGGCCGTGAGCAGGTTAGGGATGATGGTTCCCACCCCTTTGCCGGTGCGCGTCGGGGCCATCGTCAGCAGGTGGGCCGGGCCGTCATAGCGCAGGAGCTTTCCCGTTTTGCCGTCGCGGCCGATCAGCAGGCCGGAATCGGCGCGGGCAAGGGCGGCGGTTTCCTTGTCGGTGGCGAAGCGGGCCGAGCCGTGGGTTTCGCCGTCCATATCCCCGAAATGGATAATCAGCGGATTGGTGACTAGCCGGAAGGTGATCGCGGCCAGCACCAGCAGCGTGACGAGATCGAGCGCGATGAAGGGAACCGAGCCGGGGCCGAAGCCCATTTGTTCGAGGAAGAACCGGCCGCCGAAGCCGACCACGAACAGGGTTATGATGAGGATGAACAGAAGCCCGAGAAGCGGTTTCCAGATGCGGAAGGGCAGGGCGAGCAGGGATAGGAACGCCCATAGCGGATCACGCGCAGCCTGCCGCATCATGTTCTTGAACGCGGCCCAGGCTAACGTCGCCTGATTCATGAGGCGGCCCCCCCGGCGCTGTCTGTTGTCTCCCTGGCCGGCGCGTTGGCGATCAGATCGGCAAAGAGTTCCTTATCGCCAGGGCGCGTCAGGAAGTCGGGCAGCTCGCGCTTGAGCCATTCGCGGAGGCGTCGGGAAAATTCCTCATCCTTGCCGCTTTCGAGGCGATGCAGAACGAGCGCGCCGAGCAGCACCTTGCGGCGGGTATCGTTGGCGCGCTCCTGTTTGCCGAGCCGGGCCTTGAGCGTGGCGCGCTGCGCATCCAGCTCGGCCAACCGCTGTTCGATCGTCTTGCGCGCCATGTGTCGTTTCCTTCTATCTAGCGGGGCGAGGGGTTGGCCCGCCCTTGAGGCGAACCATGATAATTTTCGGATTTTCGCCAATGCGCTCGACCTCGACAATGCCCGACGCCTCGACCAGATCGGAGAGGCGGGGAAAGCCATAGTTACGGGCGTCGAAATCCGGCGATTGTTTCGCCAGGTGCGCGCCGACGCGGGCCAGATTGGCGCGGCCGTCTTCGTCGGCCGAGGCGGTGACAGCTTTCGCCAGCATGTCGAGGGCAGCGCGATCGAGTGCCGCTTTCGCCGGTGCAGGCTTGGCGGCGGCCGCTTTAGGCGCGGTGACGGCTTCCGCTTCCTTCTGTTCCCCGGCCGTGTTGAGCACGTCGAAATAGACGAACTTGTCGCAAGCGGTGATGAAGGGGCGGGGCGTCTTGCGCTCCCCGAACCCATAGACGATGACGCCTTGCTCACGGATGCGCGCGGCCAGGCGGGCAAAGTCGCTATCACTTGAGACGATGCAGAAACCGGAGAAGCGGCCGGTATAGAGCAAGTCCATCGCGTCGATAATCATCGCGCCGTCCGTTGCGTTCTTCCCGGTCGTATAGGCGAATTGCTGGACCGGCTGAATCGAGTGTTCCAGCAGGCACTCTTTCCAGCCGTTGAGGTTCGGCTTGGTCCAATCGCCATAGATGCGCTTGACGCTGGCGGTGCCATAGTTGGCGATCTCAGCCAGCAGCCCGGTTATGATTTTCGGGGTGGCATTATCGCCGTCGATCAGCAACGCAAGTGTTCCGGCGCTGTCTATTGCCATCGGTCTGCACTCCCATTTGAGCCGAAGTCTATCCGATGCAAGCAGCGTCACCAAACACGATTATGCGCTACCTTGAATTTTTGGCAGCTGTGCAGCACAATCAGGGCCTCAGTTCATCGCATCGACCTTGCCGCAAGCGCCACACCGAGCGACGAAAGAGCGTAGCGATTTAGTTGAGAAGGGCGCACTTACGAGTTGCTATGCAACTCAGCGCGCCGCCAGCTTGGAGGCTGGCGGGAAAGGCGGAAACTAGATCGAGGCAACGGGTTGGCGATCTACCATTTGAGCATGAAGCCAGTTTCGCGGGCGGGCGGCCGTAGCGCCGTCGCCTCAATGGCTTATCGTGCCGGGGAGAAGCTGACCAACGAACGCGACGGGATCACGCATGATTTCAGCCGCAAGCAGGGCGTTGAACATGCCGAGATCGTCTTGCCCGAAGGCGTTTCAGCCGATTGGGCGCGGGATCGGTCGGACTTGTGGAACGCCGCCGAGTTTGCCGAGAAGCGCAAGGATGCCCGCGTTGCGCGGGAGTTCGAGATTGCCTTGCCGCATGAGCTATCGGCCGAGCAGCGGCTAGAGGCGGCGCGGGAGATGGCGCAGGAGCTGGCCGACCGCTACGGCGCGGCCGTGGACTTCGCCATTCATGCGCCGCACGAGGCGAGCGACGTTCGCAATCACCATGCCCACATTCTTATGACCACGCGGCAGGTGACGGAGGACGGGCTAGGCGACAAGACCTATCTTGAGCGCGAAAACAAATGGCTGTTGGCGCACGACCTGCCGACGACAGATATGCAGCTCCGCGACCTTCGCCAGCGATGGGAGGGGATCGCCAACGAGCGGCTTGCGATGGCCGGGCTAGATATTCGCATCGACCATCGTTCGCATATGGAGCGCGGGCTAGAGATCGCGCCAACCGAACATATGGGCGTCCATGCCACGCAGATGGAGCGGCGCGGCCTCGACGTATCGCGGGCGCGGCTGGACGAGGAAGCGGCCCGGCGCAATGCCGAGTTGATCCGGGAGAAGCCCGAGCAGGTTCTAACCCTCATCACCGGGGAAAAGAGCGTGTTCGACCGGCACGACGTTGCGCGGGCGCTGCATCGCTACATCAACGACGATCCGCAGGAGTTTCAGAGCGCGTTCGCCAAGGTGATGGCCTCGCCGGCGCTGGTCGAGCTTCAGCCCGAGCGGGCCGACCCGGCAACGGGCGAGATCGAGCTTGCCCGCTATTCGACCCGCGAAATGGTCGAGATCGAATCCGGCATGATCGAGAGCGCGCAGCGGATGCACGGCGCGCATGGTCATGGCGTCGATCGCCGGCATGTCGAGCGCGCCATAGAGCGGCAGGACGCCGCCATTCAGCGCAGCGCCGGCGATGCTTCCGCCCGGTTGTCCGACGAGCAGCGCCGGGCGATCGAGCATATCACCGGGCCGGAGCGGATCGCGGCCGTTGTCGGCTATGCCGGCGCTGGCAAGTCCACCATGCTCGCGGCGGCGCGCGAGGCATGGGAGGCCGAGGGCTATCAGGTCCACGGTGCGGCCTTGTCGGGGAAGGCGGCCGAGGGCTTGGAGGAAAGTTCCGGCATCCAGAGCCGCACCCTCGCGTCATGGTCCCGCGGTTGGGAGAACGACCGCGGCACGATCGGCCGCGGCGACGTGTTCGTGATCGACGAGGCCGGCATGGTCGGGAGCCGCCAGCTCGCCCGCTTCGTTGGCGAGGCCGAGGCGCGCGGGGCGAAGATCGTCCTTGTAGGCGACCATGAGCAGCTACAGGCGATCGGGGCCGGCGCACCGTTCCGGGCGATCACGGAGGAAATCGGCCATGCCGAGCTGTCCGAGATACGCCGGCAGCGCGTGGACTGGCAGCGGGAGGCGTCGGTTGACTTCGCCACGCACCGGACGGCCGAGGGGCTGGCAGCCTATCGGGATCATGGCAATATCAGCTTTGCCGAGACGGGCGAGGACGCGCGCGGCCAGATCGTGCGGGATTATCTTGCCGACCGCGACGAGCGCCCGGACGGCACCCGCGTAGCGATGGCGCATCGCCGGGCCGATGTTCGGGCGATCAATGACGCGATCAGGACCGAGCTACAGGACCGGGGCGAGCTGGCGCAGGGCGAGGACGCCGGCGCGCTGACCTTCCAGACCAATGACGGAAAGCGGGAGTTCGCGCCCGGCGACCGCATCGTGTTCTTGGAGAACAACCGCGACCTTGGCGTGAAAAACGGGATGCTTGGCACGGTCGAGCATGTCGAGGAAGGCCGGATCATCGCCACGCTGGACGGCGGCCGGGAGCGTAGCGTTTCCGTGCCGATGGGCGACTATCAGGCGATCGACCACGGCTATGCGACGACGATTCACAAAAATCAGGGTGCGACGGTCGATCGGTCCTATGTGATGGCGTCGGGGACGATGGACCGGCATCTAACCTATGTCGCCATGACCCGGCATCGTGACGGGGTGCAGCTCTACGCCGCACAGGACGAGTTCACCAATGCCGGCCGGCTGGTCGAGCATGGGGCCGCCCCGTTCGAGCATGACGCGCAGAAATCCGGCAGCTATTTCGTGACGCTGGAAAACGACAAGGGCGAGCAGCGCACTCTATGTGTAGCGGCTTGCCAACATAAGCGCCTCTGCTCGCAAACATCGGCATTTTCTGCTCGAATTATCTGACAATGGAGCGGGCGTCGTGCTCACGCTCTTTGCCAATGTGCTCGCAAACATCCGGGTCTGCTTGCAAACATCCGCCACGTGCTCAGATTAATTGCCAGCGACGGCATGGTCAAACCGGGACGCCTGCCTGTCGTAGTTGCTCGGTCAGCTGACGGGAATATTCGGGATCAAGGGTGCCCGCCAGGAAGGCGCGGATATCCGACGGCCGAGCATTGAGGTGCGTGACCAGAGCCGTCGCATCGTAACCATTTCGGGTCAACGTCGGTTCGAGATCGTCGATGGCGCGGGACAGGACCTGCTCGACGATTTCGGCGGTAACCGGCTTGGCGCCGAGGCGAAAGCCCTGCTCGAATGCGAGGGTGAGATGCATCTCGATCTGAAGCGGCGTGCGCAAACGTTCGGCGATGAGGTCGATGGCTTCTTCCTCGAGGAGTTCGCCAACCTTTACGCCTTCGGCCGCACAGGCGCCAAGCAGCCAGGCAACATAGTCGCGGCGCGCGGAGCCGATCCCCTCGTAGTCAAAAATGGTCGTGCGGTAGCCAATCTCCTCCATTTGCGGCCGGCGCAGATCATTGCGCAACCGGGGATGCCCGACAAGAAGTACGGAAAGGAGCACGCCGGCGTCGGCGACCACCTCCATCAGTCGCTTCAGGCCGGTTAAGGTCTTGTGGTGCAGGTCATGGGCCTCGTCGACCACGAGGACGATCGGCCGTTTGCCTTTTTTCATGATGTCGCGCAGGTCGCGCTCCCGGCGCTCGGCCTGCTTGGGGATCTTGACCTGCGCACGATCGCCGGGAGACAAGTCGTAGAACAGGGCTTCAATGAGCGATGGCAGCGAAGTGCGCCGCTTGTCGACCGCCAGCGATTTGGCGAGTGCGACCTTGCCGGCTTTGGTGAGTTCGGCCTCGATGCGGCGCAAAAGGTGGGTTTTCCCCGAACCGACCAGGCCGGAGACCACGACAAGCCGACCGGTCTGGACGGCCGCACACACCTCGCGGATGATCGTGCGCTGATGCTCGGTCTCAAAGTTGCCGGCCCCTTGGAAAGGCCGGTCGAGGCCGTAACTGGATTGAACGTCAGCGAGCATCATTCTTCCTTTCTTCGCGCCTGGAAGCGTTCGCGGATACGGGCCGCGATCATCTTTTTGTCGAGTGTTTCTCCAAGCAGTTCATTGATGAAGGCGCGGTCACCGGCATTCATCGCGCCGATCGGCCGGCCGAGCTGGTCGGCGATGGCCCCACGGGCTGCGAGGCCATTTGGATAAGCGGTCTCTATTGCGGGTTCCGGAAACGGTGTCCGCCGTACACTCAGCCCAGCCGTGGTCGGGGGCAGCGAAGGCAATGGACGATCCCCGCCGGTGACCGCGGCGCGGGGGAGCCCAAGTTGGTCTGCCAGGCGCACCACCTTGTCGAGCCGCTCTTCGAGCTTGCTCTTCTGGTATTTGCGATAGCGAAAGAGGGGAACCGCCCCGCGCGAAGGTTGGAATGGACCGAAGCGCTTGCCCTCATGCTCGACGAACAGTTCCTGATCGAACAGGCCCCAGAGCAAGGTCACCGTTTCGCCGGCAAGTTCGGGCTCGACCTCATAGGATGCGCCTTCGACCGATACGGTCGCGTCTCCAGCAACCGTCCGTCGTTCCGGTTCGCGCGCAAAGGCGCAGAACCGCTCCCAGGAGCACATCGCCCGCACCCCGTCAGGAGGAAGATGCCGCAGCCAATCCTCGATGCGTGCATGAGACTCTGTGCGATGGTCGCCGTTATTGTAGGTGACCAAGGCGCGCCTGAGCCAAAGGTTGGCTTCCTCTTCGTCCTTCGGCTTGTGGAAATGATAGAGGGTCTCGTGCACTTCCTTGATCGTGCGAAACGGCCGCTCGACCTTGCCTTTCGCTCGCGCCGGCGTGCGCCGCTCGCTGTCCGACGGGGGCATATGCGTGAGAACCCGGACACCAAGGCTACCCATGACGGACTGGAAAACGCGCGAGCGGCTCACCGGCCCGTTATCCATATGGATGGTCGTTGGAATCCCCTGAAGCGGCAGTTCCGGTTCAGGCTTGGCGGCGAAGGCATTGTAGAGAAAGCGCAAGGCGGACTCCGCGTCCTCGCCGTAGACGGAGCGGTATTCCTGATAGCTCGCGCCGGAGCGATCATCGACCACGGAGAACAGCATCAGCGTCGGCCGGCCGCGCCCTTCCTCGACCCAAAGCGGCGCTTCCACCTGCTTCAGGTCGGACGGGCTCATGTCGAAGTGCCAGAGTTCGTTGGAACGCCGCGCCTGGAATCGGACGGCAGCCACCGGGCGGGTGACGCGCGCATAATCCAGGCCGGAAACACGCAGCAGCCGATCGACCGTTGCGCGTTTCAAGATGCCGGGCGGTGCACGGACCAGGCCATCGGGCGTCACCACGCCGTCTTCCTCAAGCAGCTTGATGGCGCGCGCCGTGGAGATATGCCGCCCCTTCCGGTTCGCCGTTCTGATCTTCAGGGCCGCGATGATTTCGGCATAGGTTTCCATCTCCGGCTGCGGGGCGATCCGGGAGGTTCCGTGATCGGCGCGCCGTACGGATTTCGGGCGGTTCAACTCCCGCAGCGCCCGATACAGGGTCCAGATCGAGATGCCGTAGGCATCGGCGGCACGAGCAACAATCTCGGTACGGCCTGGATCACGGGGAGAAAGCAGCGACAATCGGCGTCGAAGATCGACAAGAGCCTCTCCGGGCGGCCGCTTTCTCCGCTCAGCCATGGACGTCCTCGGATTCCACTGTTTTGGGAGAGCCACCCTTCTTGCCGATATGACGATAGAGGGTTGCAACAGAAACCCCCATGCGCTGCGCAATATTGCGTACCGGTATGCTGCCTTCCTTCATCAGGGCGCGCGCCGCGGCAATATCGCCCGGGCGCATCGCGGGCGGGCGGCCACCCTTGCGGCCACGTTGCCGCGCCTCGACCAGTCCAGCCGTCGTGCGTTCGCGGATCAGAGCACGTTCGAACTGGGCGATCGCACCGAAGACATGGAAGGTCAGCATGCCGCCCGGCGTCGTCGTATCAATGCTCTCGGTCAAGGACACGAGCCCGATCTTCGCGCGCTCCAACTCTTCCGCCGTCGCGATGAGCTTCTTTAGCGATCGCGCCAACCGATCGAGTTTCCAGACAACGAGCGTGTCACCAGTGCGAAGCACGTCGGAGAGAATTCGGCCCAATTCCGGGCGGTCATCGCGAGCGCCTGACCCGCGCTCGGTAAACACCTTCTCGCAACCGGCGCGTCTCAGCGCCTCAAGCTGAAGCTCCGGATTTTGATCGATCGTGCTGACCCTGGCGTACCCGACCCGCATAGCCATCCAAATGTTCTTGAAAGTCGTTGGACACATAGCATTTTGCGACAACCGTTTCTATAACAGTTTTGAGAAGATTCCATCGCGCCATTCAAGGGGCGTGACGGCATGCGCTATGGCATGCTCAAAAACCCTCGTTTATGACAAACGATCCATGGAAACCAACTATGTGTCTGACGGCCGAATATTCGCGACATGGAGCAGGGAACCTTACGCATCGAAAATCGGGCGGTCCCCGATCTTGTCCCCTTGTATGGGATACTCCGGGAATTGAGGCGGCGATACCAAAGGATGCGGTCGGCCAGGCCGTTACCATGTTCGAGCCGCAGGAATGCGCCAACTACTTCAAATCTTGCGGATATGACCCCGAGTAATGTGGACGTGCTCTAGGTCACCCAGAGGGGCGCTCGCATCGAGTATAACCTTAAGCGCGATTGCTTCCGGTGAACCATCCTCCATATGTACGGGATGTACAGCCCACACAGACTTTTCGAGAACCACATTCTCAACAGAAACCTCATAAAGCCTACCCGACGCGAGCTCATCGAGGACAGTGCTCCTCATCACGATCGAAATGCCGAGACCAGCTCGAACTGCATGCTTCACAGCCTCAGTGCTCCCGACATTGAATGAGATTGGGAATTGCTCTGCCGCTTGGCCGAAGGCCTCGCGGAGCACGGATCCGGTACCGGTTCCACGTTCTCCGCCAATGAGGGACTCTTGAAATAACTCTGCCGCTTCAATTGTTTTTCGCGTCCTCCAATTATGCTGTGGGGATACGATTATTACCAGCTTTTCCTTCCGCCAAAGGCGGGCTTGATATCCTTTTCGATCGTCCCACCATTCGGTAAAGGCTAGATCAATCTCCTTCCTCAAGAGCTTTTCGATGATTTCAGGATTTGAGGCAACGGCCACCTCAGGTGGCCGGCCTTGAGCATCCTGTAAACGCTTCAAGTGGACTGGCAAAATATAGGTACCGATGTTAGTACTGGCACCCAACGTAATCCGGCCGCTGTGCAGGCGGTCCAGAGATCTCTTCGTGACGGTCAAAAGGCTGCGTGCGAATGGCAAGAATACGAGCCCTTGCCGAGTCGGCACACACTTGTCCTTCCTCCTCTCGACCAGCCGCACCCCTAGTATATCCTCCAATCGTTTCACATTATGTGAGACAGTCGGTTGGGATATCTGAAGCCGTCGCGACGCCTCGTGAAAGCTGCCAGTTTCGATTACCTCTATGAATGCTGCGACATGCGAAAGGCTAAACATTACTTTCTCTAATCAAGGAATTAGTTGAACCTCGTTAATTGCCGCACGAGGTCTTCGGCCTTGGACAAAATCTATAATGTTGTCAGCAGCCTCGTGCTCGATAGCCAAACGCGACTTCGCCACTGCTGAGCCTATGTGGGGTGTCAAGATCGAATCATGTTCGCGATTGAGGAGACCCCCGTGGACCTTGTCAGGCCGGTCGGGTCTGGCCCAGTCCTCCATCTCATAAACATCAGCGGCGTAGCCTCCCAAGCGCCCCGCCTGCAATGCAGCGACAACAGCCTCTTCATCAACCACGCTTCCGCGTGCAGGATTGATAAGAAGTGCTCCTTTGGGCATTTTGGCGAGTTGTTCAGCGCCGAGGAGATGCTTCGTTTCGGCCGAAAGCGGGAGTGCACACACAAGAAAGGTAGACGACGAGATCAACTGGTCAAATTCAAGAGGCTTTACGTTCAGTCTGATCTCATCGGCTTTGTCCAGGGATTGACGATCCCAGTACGACACAATGGCGCCGAAGGTACTTAGGCGCTGTGCTATAGCTTTTCCGATCGCTCCCATCCCTAAAATGCCGATTGCTGTGCCCTGCAGCCCAAGGCCGTAAAACCGAGGGCGCCAACCTTTGTAATCCCTCCTGACGCTCTTGTCGCCTGGCAGAATGTGCCGCCCAAGAGCAATCATCAGACCGATTGTAAGTTCGGCTGTCGGGTCAGTGAGAAGATCGGACACTATCGTGACGTGGACTCCACGCTGCGTGCAGGCTTCGATGTCGAAGTTATCGAAGCCTTTCAGCGCACATGCCACAAGTTGAAGATCGGGAGCGTGCGCGAGTACAGACGCGTCGATCATGTCCGGCATGAACGCCATCATCGCCTTGGCGTCGCTCAATTCTGCGAGCAGTTTCTCGCGGGGCCATGTATCATCAGTATCGTTGCAAACTAAACGAGCGTGGGGAGATAGCTTTGAGATAATCTCCTCGTGGACGCGATGGGTGATTACTACCTTTGGGAGCATTTAATTTATCCTTCTATTGCAGCTGGCGGCGGAGGAGAGCGCCGACCTGGTCAACGATGGTGACCATCAGAAGGACAACGAGCATGATCGCAAGAACCTCCTGATAATTCATGATCCGGAGGGATGTCATCAACTCGAAACCGATACCACCAGCTCCCACAGTGCCCAGGATTGTCGAGGCGCGGAAGTTGTACTCCCACCGATAGATGGTCACATCGGCCAATTGCGGTAGAACTTGTGGCAAGATCGCCCGCGTCACGATCTGGAACGGCGACGCACCAGCTGCGCGTGCGGCTTCTATAGGCGCATTATCGCAATGCTCGATCGCCTCCGCAAAGAACTTGCCCACCATGCCAACCGAGTGAAGACCAAGAGCCAGCACGCCTGGGAGCGCTCCAAATCCCACTGCCGCCACGAAGACGATGCCCATAATCAGCTCCGGGATCGACCGTAGACCATTCAACAATCCACGCGAGATCATATAGATGACAGCGTTGGGTGCTGTTTTCCCTGAGGCGAAAAAGCCAACTGGAAGTGATATCAGTACCGCGATCGCAGTCCCAGCTATACTCATCGCCAGAGTGTCGATGAGAGGGCTGATCCACTCCAAGCCTCGGTTGAAATCCGGGGGAAACATTTCCGTACCGAGCTGCCAGAGCGCAGGAAACCCAGATCCCAGACGCTCCAGATCAAGAAGACCGGAGTGATAACTGCTAACAATGATCACACACGCAATTGCCAACGCGATCACGCCAGCTCTGGTCCAAGCTTTGTTTTGATGTTGAAGGATAGAGTCGTAGTCGGCCGACGGCTGTGTCATCACATATCCTGGAAGAAAGGACGCAGGCCAGCGCCTGCGTCGAAAGGTGAGAAACTGTCTCGAACGCGCCTTACTGACTCAGGTCCAAGTTCAGCACTTTACCGAGCTCACGGACGACGTCGTAGGCTTTGTCATCGATCGGAGCGAACCCATCGGCTTTGAAGGATGCCAATACCTTTTCGTCTTTAAGGTCGATGAAGGCTTTGGTGATCGCCTCTTTCAACGAAGTGTCAAGATCCGACCGCATGGTCCAGGGGTACTGCGGGAACGGATCGGACTCGGCGAGGGCGATAACTTTCTTAGGATCAATGGTGCCACGAGCGACCATTGAATTGTAGATGGGCAACGAAAGTCCGCCAATCTGAGCATTGCCATTCTGCACTGCAATAGCCACGGCATCATGCGACCCTACGAAGTTCTCGCTATAGTCTTTTCCAGCCTCAACTCCGGCCTTAAGCAGCATAGATTTCGGGATAAGGTGGCTTGAGGTGGAAGCCACGTCCCCAAACGCGACCTTTTTCCCTTTTGCATCTTCAAGGCTTTCGATGCCAGCCTCTGCATTGGCGACAACTACAGCGCGATAGGTGGTTTCGCCATCCTTCATAAGTGCTGCGAAAGGCTCGATATCAGCCTTGGTTTTCGCGAGCGTGTAAGAGAGCGGCCCGAAATAAGCCAACTCAAGCCGGCCGAAACGCATCGCTTCGATCATTGACGAGTAGTCGGTCGTTACGATCAGTTCAATCTCCCGACCGAGTGTCTTCTCAAGATACTCCTCGAGAGGACGATTGTTTTTGATGACAGTGGCGGCGTTCTCGTCCGGTAGCAACGCGACGCGCAATGTCTCTGGATTTGAGCCAGCATGCGCCAACGAACTCCAGCCAAGAACGGCGAGGAATGCGAGGGACAGAAGCTTCTTCATAATGCGGCCTCCATGGCAGCTAAAGGTTGATCATACTCGTAGTTGGACAAATCTTGTGTTGTGGTCGGATTTCTTGGGGCGCTGCGGTAGATCGACGCACACATTTGATCGGTCAGTTCGTCGACAGCGGCGTCCGCAACCACTTCCCCGTCGCGCATAGCAATGACCCGGTCGCCGAACCGGCGAGCTAGATCGATCTGATGAAGGCTGATCACAGCAGTGATGCCGTCGGCTGTGCATATTTCGCGAAGCTGCGACAGGACCTCGACAGCCGTTTCAGGGTCCAGACTTGCAACGGGCTCATCTGCAAGGACCAGTTGGGGCTTCTGGACCAGCGCGCGCGCAATGCCCACCCGTTGCTGCTGACCGCCGGATAGTTGATCCGCCCTGACGAGAGCCTTATCAAGAAGGCCTACGCGTTCAAGGCATTCCAACCCCAGCCTTCGATCCGAACGCGGCATAGGGAACAACGTACGCCAGCCAGAGTGGTAGCCCAGGCGGCCCGTCATGACGTTGTCGAGCGCGCTCAAGCGCCCTATGAGTTGGTGCTGCTGGAATATCATCCCAGTTCGCCTTCGGTGAATGCGAAGCTTAGTTTCCGCATCCAGAGCACCAATATCGTTAGAAGTGATCGAACCAGACGTCGGCGCAACCAAGCCGTTGAGTGTCCGGATGAGGGTAGATTTGCCTGCGCCGGATCTACCGAGGAGCACGACGAACTGACCCTGGTTGAACGTCAATGTCGTTGTCTTCAAAGCTTGGGTGCCGTTGGCATAGGTCACGGCAACTCCGTTCAGAGCCAGCATCACAATAATCCTGATCGTTAGTGGTGCATCGATTGAATATTTGCATCACTATGGGCGACATATGACGTCCGTTTATCAGGCTCGTGAAACTTCAATGACAGCACTTAAACTCAGCTCTACCTCCTCGCGTAGCTGCGATGGAGAAATTTCACCCAGAGCCGCCTGATCATGACGGCCCGGTCCCAATTCTACACCACCTTGACGGATGCTATCCCATATTCGGCCAGATAAACCGGCCCTTCTCCAGCCGCCGGGTAAAAAGGCAGGCGCCCAGACCATCATGCCAGATGATCTTCAAAATATCCGATCTGCGGCCCCTGAAGACGAAGAGATGCCCTGACAACGGATCATGCTGCAGAACCTCCTGCACCCGAAGCGCCAAGGAGGGAAAGCCACAGCGCATGTCCGTATATCCGCGCCTTCCTGGCGGGCACCCTTGATCCCGAATATTCCCGTCAGCTGACCGAGCAACTACGACAGGCAGGCGTCCCGGTTTGACCATGCCGTCGCTGGCAATTAATCTGAGCACGTGGCGGATGTTTGCAAGCAGACCCGGATGTTTGCGAGCACATTGGCAAAGAGCGTGAGCACGACGCC
>NZ_CP071314.1:0-90919 GCF_018873185.1 Rhizobium sp. X9
ATGTGTCTGACGGCCGAATATTCGCGACATGGAGCAGGGAACCTTACGCATCGAAAATCGGGCGGTCCCCGATCTTGTCCCCTTGTATGGGATACTCCGGGAATTGAGGCGGCGATACCAAAGGATGCGGTCGGCCAGGCCGTTACCATGTTCGAGCCGCAGGAATGCGCCAACTACTTCAAATCTTGCGGATATGACCCCGAGTAATGTGGACGTGCTCTAGGTCACCCAGAGGGGCGCTCGCATCGAGTATAACCTTAAGCGCGATTGCTTCCGGTGAACCATCCTCCATATGTACGGGATGTACAGCCCACACAGACTTTTCGAGAACCACATTCTCAACAGAAACCTCATAAAGCCTACCCGACGCGAGCTCATCGAGGACAGTGCTCCTCATCACGATCGAAATGCCGAGACCAGCTCGAACTGCATGCTTCACAGCCTCAGTGCTCCCGACATTGAATGAGATTGGGAATTGCTCTGCCGCTTGGCCGAAGGCCTCGCGGAGCACGGATCCGGTACCGGTTCCACGTTCTCCGCCAATGAGGGACTCTTGAAATAACTCTGCCGCTTCAATTGTTTTTCGCGTCCTCCAATTATGCTGTGGGGATACGATTATTACCAGCTTTTCCTTCCGCCAAAGGCGGGCTTGATATCCTTTTCGATCGTCCCACCATTCGGTAAAGGCTAGATCAATCTCCTTCCTCAAGAGCTTTTCGATGATTTCAGGATTTGAGGCAACGGCCACCTCAGGTGGCCGGCCTTGAGCATCCTGTAAACGCTTCAAGTGGACTGGCAAAATATAGG
Organism: Rhizobium sp. X9; assembly: GCF_018873185.1. NCBI lineage: Bacteria > Pseudomonadati > Pseudomonadota > Alphaproteobacteria > Hyphomicrobiales > Rhizobiaceae > Rhizobium > Rhizobium sp. X9. The sequence goes on from NZ_CP071314.1 coordinate 808, forward strand.
TACCGATGTTAGTACTGGCACCCAACGTAATCCGGCCGCTGTGCAGGCGGTCCAGAGATCTCTTCGTGACGGTCAAAAGGCTGCGTGCGAATGGCAAGAATACGAGCCCTTGCCGAGTCGGCACACACTTGTCCTTCCTCCTCTCGACCAGCCGCACCCCTAGTATATCCTCCAATCGTTTCACATTATGTGAGACAGTCGGTTGGGATATCTGAAGCCGTCGCGACGCCTCGTGAAAGCTGCCAGTTTCGATTACCTCTATGAATGCTGCGACATGCGAAAGGCTAAACATTACTTTCTCTAATCAAGGAATTAGTTGAACCTCGTTAATTGCCGCACGAGGTCTTCGGCCTTGGACAAAATCTATAATGTTGTCAGCAGCCTCGTGCTCGATAGCCAAACGCGACTTCGCCACTGCTGAGCCTATGTGGGGTGTCAAGATCGAATCATGTTCGCGATTGAGGAGACCCCCGTGGACCTTGTCAGGCCGGTCGGGTCTGGCCCAGTCCTCCATCTCATAAACATCAGCGGCGTAGCCTCCCAAGCGCCCCGCCTGCAATGCAGCGACAACAGCCTCTTCATCAACCACGCTTCCGCGTGCAGGATTGATAAGAAGTGCTCCTTTGGGCATTTTGGCGAGTTGTTCAGCGCCGAGGAGATGCTTCGTTTCGGCCGAAAGCGGGAGTGCACACACAAGAAAGGTAGACGACGAGATCAACTGGTCAAATTCAAGAGGCTTTACGTTCAGTCTGATCTCATCGGCTTTGTCCAGGGATTGACGATCCCAGTACGACACAATGGCGCCGAAGGTACTTAGGCGCTGTGCTATAGCTTTTCCGATCGCTCCCATCCCTAAAATGCCGATTGCTGTGCCCTGCAGCCCAAGGCCGTAAAACCGAGGGCGCCAACCTTTGTAATCCCTCCTGACGCTCTTGTCGCCTGGCAGAATGTGCCGCCCAAGAGCAATCATCAGACCGATTGTAAGTTCGGCTGTCGGGTCAGTGAGAAGATCGGACACTATCGTGACGTGGACTCCACGCTGCGTGCAGGCTTCGATGTCGAAGTTATCGAAGCCTTTCAGCGCACATGCCACAAGTTGAAGATCGGGAGCGTGCGCGAGTACAGACGCGTCGATCATGTCCGGCATGAACGCCATCATCGCCTTGGCGTCGCTCAATTCTGCGAGCAGTTTCTCGCGGGGCCATGTATCATCAGTATCGTTGCAAACTAAACGAGCGTGGGGAGATAGCTTTGAGATAATCTCCTCGTGGACGCGATGGGTGATTACTACCTTTGGGAGCATTTAATTTATCCTTCTATTGCAGCTGGCGGCGGAGGAGAGCGCCGACCTGGTCAACGATGGTGACCATCAGAAGGACAACGAGCATGATCGCAAGAACCTCCTGATAATTCATGATCCGGAGGGATGTCATCAACTCGAAACCGATACCACCAGCTCCCACAGTGCCCAGGATTGTCGAGGCGCGGAAGTTGTACTCCCACCGATAGATGGTCACATCGGCCAATTGCGGTAGAACTTGTGGCAAGATCGCCCGCGTCACGATCTGGAACGGCGACGCACCAGCTGCGCGTGCGGCTTCTATAGGCGCATTATCGCAATGCTCGATCGCCTCCGCAAAGAACTTGCCCACCATGCCAACCGAGTGAAGACCAAGAGCCAGCACGCCTGGGAGCGCTCCAAATCCCACTGCCGCCACGAAGACGATGCCCATAATCAGCTCCGGGATCGACCGTAGACCATTCAACAATCCACGCGAGATCATATAGATGACAGCGTTGGGTGCTGTTTTCCCTGAGGCGAAAAAGCCAACTGGAAGTGATATCAGTACCGCGATCGCAGTCCCAGCTATACTCATCGCCAGAGTGTCGATGAGAGGGCTGATCCACTCCAAGCCTCGGTTGAAATCCGGGGGAAACATTTCCGTACCGAGCTGCCAGAGCGCAGGAAACCCAGATCCCAGACGCTCCAGATCAAGAAGACCGGAGTGATAACTGCTAACAATGATCACACACGCAATTGCCAACGCGATCACGCCAGCTCTGGTCCAAGCTTTGTTTTGATGTTGAAGGATAGAGTCGTAGTCGGCCGACGGCTGTGTCATCACATATCCTGGAAGAAAGGACGCAGGCCAGCGCCTGCGTCGAAAGGTGAGAAACTGTCTCGAACGCGCCTTACTGACTCAGGTCCAAGTTCAGCACTTTACCGAGCTCACGGACGACGTCGTAGGCTTTGTCATCGATCGGAGCGAACCCATCGGCTTTGAAGGATGCCAATACCTTTTCGTCTTTAAGGTCGATGAAGGCTTTGGTGATCGCCTCTTTCAACGAAGTGTCAAGATCCGACCGCATGGTCCAGGGGTACTGCGGGAACGGATCGGACTCGGCGAGGGCGATAACTTTCTTAGGATCAATGGTGCCACGAGCGACCATTGAATTGTAGATGGGCAACGAAAGTCCGCCAATCTGAGCATTGCCATTCTGCACTGCAATAGCCACGGCATCATGCGACCCTACGAAGTTCTCGCTATAGTCTTTTCCAGCCTCAACTCCGGCCTTAAGCAGCATAGATTTCGGGATAAGGTGGCTTGAGGTGGAAGCCACGTCCCCAAACGCGACCTTTTTCCCTTTTGCATCTTCAAGGCTTTCGATGCCAGCCTCTGCATTGGCGACAACTACAGCGCGATAGGTGGTTTCGCCATCCTTCATAAGTGCTGCGAAAGGCTCGATATCAGCCTTGGTTTTCGCGAGCGTGTAAGAGAGCGGCCCGAAATAAGCCAACTCAAGCCGGCCGAAACGCATCGCTTCGATCATTGACGAGTAGTCGGTCGTTACGATCAGTTCAATCTCCCGACCGAGTGTCTTCTCAAGATACTCCTCGAGAGGACGATTGTTTTTGATGACAGTGGCGGCGTTCTCGTCCGGTAGCAACGCGACGCGCAATGTCTCTGGATTTGAGCCAGCATGCGCCAACGAACTCCAGCCAAGAACGGCGAGGAATGCGAGGGACAGAAGCTTCTTCATAATGCGGCCTCCATGGCAGCTAAAGGTTGATCATACTCGTAGTTGGACAAATCTTGTGTTGTGGTCGGATTTCTTGGGGCGCTGCGGTAGATCGACGCACACATTTGATCGGTCAGTTCGTCGACAGCGGCGTCCGCAACCACTTCCCCGTCGCGCATAGCAATGACCCGGTCGCCGAACCGGCGAGCTAGATCGATCTGATGAAGGCTGATCACAGCAGTGATGCCGTCGGCTGTGCATATTTCGCGAAGCTGCGACAGGACCTCGACAGCCGTTTCAGGGTCCAGACTTGCAACGGGCTCATCTGCAAGGACCAGTTGGGGCTTCTGGACCAGCGCGCGCGCAATGCCCACCCGTTGCTGCTGACCGCCGGATAGTTGATCCGCCCTGACGAGAGCCTTATCAAGAAGGCCTACGCGTTCAAGGCATTCCAACCCCAGCCTTCGATCCGAACGCGGCATAGGGAACAACGTACGCCAGCCAGAGTGGTAGCCCAGGCGGCCCGTCATGACGTTGTCGAGCGCGCTCAAGCGCCCTATGAGTTGGTGCTGCTGGAATATCATCCCAGTTCGCCTTCGGTGAATGCGAAGCTTAGTTTCCGCATCCAGAGCACCAATATCGTTAGAAGTGATCGAACCAGACGTCGGCGCAACCAAGCCGTTGAGTGTCCGGATGAGGGTAGATTTGCCTGCGCCGGATCTACCGAGGAGCACGACGAACTGACCCTGGTTGAACGTCAATGTCGTTGTCTTCAAAGCTTGGGTGCCGTTGGCATAGGTCACGGCAACTCCGTTCAGAGCCAGCATCACAATAATCCTGATCGTTAGTGGTGCATCGATTGAATATTTGCATCACTATGGGCGACATATGACGTCCGTTTATCAGGCTCGTGAAACTTCAATGACAGCACTTAAACTCAGCTCTACCTCCTCGCGTAGCTGCGATGGAGAAATTTCACCCAGAGCCGCCTGATCATGACGGCCCGGTCCCAATTCTACACCACCTTGACGGATGCTATCCCATATTCGGCCAGATAAACCGGCCCTTCTCCAGCCGCCGGGTAAAAAGGCAGGCGCCCAGACCATCATGCCAGATGATCTTCAAAATATCCGATCTGCGGCCCCTGAAGACGAAGAGATGCCCTGACAACGGATCATGCTGCAGAACCTCCTGCACCCGAAGCGCCAAGGAGGGAAAGCCACAGCGCATGTCCGTATATCCGCGCCTTCCTGGCGGGCACCCTTGATCCCGAATATTCCCGTCAGCTGACCGAGCAACTACGACAGGCAGGCGTCCCGGTTTGACCATGCCGTCGCTGGCAATTAATCTGAGCACGTGGCGGATGTTTGCAAGCAGACCCGGATGTTTGCGAGCACATTGGCAAAGAGCGTGAGCACGACGCCCGCTCCATTGTCAGATAATTCGAGCAGAAAATGCCGATGTTTGCGAGCAGAGGCGCTTATGTTGGCAAGCCGCTACAAGTAGCGGGCCAGTGGCTGACCGATGATGCGCCGCGCAATCAGGTGCGTCTGGCGACAGTGATGACCACATTCCGCCGCGAGACCGAAGCCAGCCGCACTTATTTGCGCTATCGTGACGAGATTTTACCGCAACTTCCCGAAGCGCATCTTTATCTGATCGATAATGGTCAGACACTGGATCTGCCCGCGACAGCACAGATCACCGTGGTGCCAAATGCCAATCTGGGCGGCGCCGGCGGTTTTACCCGCGGTCTGCTTGAAGCGCAGCAAAGCGGGAAATTCACCCATGTTTTGTTCATGGATGACGATGCCAATTGCCTGCCTGAGGCGATCTTCCGCACCATTGCACTGTTACGCCATGCAACCGGCGACAGAGTTGCCGTAGCTGGTGCGATGCTGCTCGAGGAAAGCCCCTGGGTTCAGTATGAATCTTCTGCCGAATTCCTTCGCAGCGGCAAGGAGCCGACGCTCTGGCGCAGCCATGGAGCTTGGCGCGACTTGACCAACTGGCGGGAATGTATCCGCAACGATTTGGATACTGACGGCAACTATGGTGGATGGTGGTTCTTTGCCTTTGCTATCAAGGATGTAAAGGCGCTGCCTTTCCCGTTCTTCGTACGCGGGGATGATACCGATTTCTCGTTGAGCAATGATCTGTCCATTACCACGCTGAACGGTATTGCAACCACTTGCCCTAACCTTGGCGACAAATCGGGCCATACCACTGAATATCTGTCGGCACGTAGTTGGCTGGCGTTGGGGCTGCTGCACTCCGATGCCAATCGTTGCGAAATCTTGCTGGAAAGGCTGCTCCGGCAAGCCCGCCACTGCAATGCCAACTGGGATTACGGTCGGGCACATGCTATCCTTGCTGCAATTGAAGATGCGCTGGAGGGGCCGGACTATTTCAGCCGTAACCCCAGCACGGTAGCGCGAACCAAAGAAATCGCGACCTTCCACCCGCTACCTGTGCTGACGGCTGAGGAGCGAAGCCGGCTGGTGCGCGGGCGTAAAAAGAAGGGGCTTGAGCGGCTATTCGACCACCCGTCGCCTCTTACCGATTCTGGTTATTTACCTATCATTCTGGCACCTTCCGGCGTAGCTCCGCGCCGCGTCCATACACAGGGCAGTCCCTATAAAGCCGAGGAGCAGGGCGGTGTTTTGTACCGCTTAATCCATAAGCCGGCACTGGAGCAGACACTGGCTAGCCGGATCAAGGCTCTGCACAAGGCGCGCAAATCATTGGTAGCGCAGGCCGCGGCACGATACCGAGCTGATAACGAAACCGTGCGCAGTGCTGAATCTTGGCACGCGCGCCTTGATCTAGACGGCATGTCGCCGGCCATTCTGGGGAACTAAAATTGATCAACAAGAACGACATTGCCATCCTTATGCTGGCCTGCCGCGATTACGAAGCGATGGAGGTATCACTAGCCTGCCATCTAGAATTCGGTGATCCTTCGGTACGCATCTTTGTGTTGCAGAACTGTTTTGGTGATTACGATGCAGAGCGGACGCTGCAGGTGGCGCGGCGCTATGAAAAACTTTATCCGGGGCGCATCGAAATTGTTGATCGGCTGGGAGAGGGTTCGCCGTATGCCAATATCCGCAACCTGTTGGCGTCACAGACCTTCGCAGCCTACAGCCATGTGATTAAGGTAGATGATGATGCTTTCCCAGTGCGGGCTGGCTGGGTCGATGACCTTTTGGCCTGCTGGAATGATGCCGAGGAACACCATGGTATCGATCTTGGCTATGTGACGCCGCTGCTCAACAACAATTGTTGGGGCTTCAAGCAGATCATTGACCAGACCGAACTGGCCGATGAATATTACAGCTGTGTGGCTAGGACACATCGGATCGGATCGGGCGATGATATGAATCCGTTTCGAATTCTGCCTCCCGACCAGATCTATACCGGCTCGAATGGCACGATCTGGTCTTCGCCGCATATCGCGCGCTGGCTGCATGAAAAGACCACCCTACGGCCCGAATTTTATATAGAGGCAACCCGCGACCTGCCTGACGCCTATGTCGATCAAAACGAGCGTTATTCGATCGGCGCCATGCTGTTCCGCAAGGAACTATGGACCCAGATCGGCGAGGATGCCGGGAGTTCGAATGACGACGAACATCTGGTGCATATGTATTGCAAGCGGCATCAGAAGCGGATCGTCTGCCGACAATCCATTCCCTTCGTGCACATCGCATATTTCTCGCAGCGGGCTGAGAACCGCGATATCGTGCCGCGCGCCCGTGCTGTCTATCAGGATTTCACCGGGGTGAATTATCCGATCGCCCAAATTGCCGACCGCCTACTTGAAATCGAGGCGCGGCTACGCTGGATAGAAAAGCGCGAGGCGCTGGCCTCATCGGGCAATCTTGGGTCGACGGCTGCGTTGGCGCCGCAATCATCCGCAGCCCAGCTACATCTAGGCAAAAGGCTGGAACGGCAGATCAAGCTTTTCCTGTTCGCCATCGGCCTACGCAAAAGGCCCGTTCGATAGGGTGCTGGCCTTGAGCCAGCCCATTCTAATCTTTTTCTGATCTGCCTCCGCGCCGTGTTGACGATGCCTTGCACCGGCCAAGACCAACACGTGCGCGGCCTCCATCTTGATCGTTGATAGAGGCATGAAGATGGGCGCGAACGAACATGTAAAACCTGAAAAAGATTGATTAGGCTCAGGACTTCGGTAACGGGACGGTCCAAGTCAAGCCTGTTGATTTTCACTGAGAAGTGACCCGGTATTTCCACCGAGATTTGACCCGCCTTTCAGATATGTTTCGGGTCTTGTGATTTGGTCAAGCCGCTGTTTTTCTCCTTTGTATTTTTCGGTTCGTGGGCGGAGCTGTTTTTGAAGCGGAAGCTGTCGTTTCCGGTTTCGAGAATGTGGCAATGATGAGTGAGCCGGTCGAGCAACGCGGTCGTCATCTTGGCGTCGCCGAAGACGCTGGCCCATTCACTGAAGCTGAGGTTTGTGGTTATAACGACACTGGTGCGCTCGTAGAGTTTGCTGAGAAGATGGAAGAGCAACGCGCCACCTGATGCACTGAACGGCAGGTAGCCAAGCTCATCGAGGATCACCAGATCGGAATGGACAAGTCGATTGGCGATCTGCCCTGAGCGACCTTGCGTTTTCTCCTGTTCAAGCGCGTTAACCAGCTCGACGGTCGAGAAGAACCGGACGCGTTTGTGGTGATGCTCGATTGCCTGGATGCCGAGAGCGGTGGCAATATGGGTTTTGCCTGTGCCTGGGCCGCCGACCAGCACGATGTTGTTGGCTTCATCGAGAAAGTCGCAGCGATGGAGCTGTCGCACGAGTGCTTCATTGATCTCGCTGCTGGAGAAATCGAAGCCGTTCAGGTCACGATAAGCTGGAAAGCGAGCCGTCTTGAGCTGATAAGCGGTTGAACGAACTTCACGTTCTGCTGTCTCGGCTTTGAGAAGTTGTGACAGGATTGGAATGGAAGCTTCAAAGGCAGGCGATCCCTGTTCGGTGAGTTCACCGATTGCCTGAGCCATGCCGTGCATCTTCAGTTGTCGCAGCATGATGACGATTGCGCCGCTGGCAGGATTATGACGCATGGCGCACCTCCGTTGTCTTTCTCAGGGAATCGTAGCGTTCGACATTGGCCTTTGGCTCGTTGGCAAGTGTGAGAGCTTGGGGCGTATCTATCGTCGGTGGTGTAGAAGATTTACCATCGACCAAGCGATGTAGCAGGTTCAGAACATGGGTCTTGGTCGGAACCCCGGACTTCAAGGCCATATCGACGGCCGAGAGCACAGCCTGCTCGTCATGCTGGAGGACGAGCGCCAGAATGTCGACCATCTCGCGATCTCCGCCCGGCTTTTTGAGCAGGTGCTGCTGCAGTATTCTGAAAGCTTCCGGAAGCTCGATAAACGGCGCACCATTGCGAAGAGCACCTGGTTTGCGTTGAACGACGGCGAGATAGTGCCGCCAGTCGTAAATCGTCTGCCCAGGACCATCATGCGAACGGCTGATGATGCGACGGTGCTCGCATATGATCAGACCTTCTGCTGCAACAGCGATACGATCTGGGTAAACCCGGACGCTGACAGGCCGATTGGCAAAGGATGCCGGAACGCTGTAGCGATTACGATCAAAGTGCACGAGGCAGGTCGGGGAAACCCGCTTGGTATGTTCGACAAATCGGGGCTCCGTGGGCATTTCTCCAATAATACCCGCTAAGGGAATCTGAAGTTGTTTGGATTGAAGCGGTTAGCACGGATCGGCCTGTAGCGTTCGAGGGGTCGGTCAATTTCGTTCCAGAGGTAGTCTCCGGTGAGTGCGATATGGACCCATGGGAGGGGTGCGACCTGGGAGAGCAGTTCGTCGGGAATGATGATACCGTGACCACGGACATAATCGACGGCACGGCTGAGATAGACGGTGTTCCACAGGATGATGGCATTGACGACGAGGTTGAGGCCGGACGCGCGATAAGCCATGGTTTCGGCGACGCGGTTGCGCAGTTCGCCGAGCTGATGGAGGAAGATGGCGCGTGCGAGGGCATGGCGGCTTTCGCCCTTGTTGAGGATGGCGTGCGACCTGCGGCGCAGTTTGGTGTCGAGCAGCCAGTCGCAGATGAAGATCGAGCGTTCGATCCGGCCCATCTCACGCAGGGCCTGATTGAGGCGGTTTTGCCGGGGTGATGCTGCCAGCTTCTTGAGGATCACGGACGGCGGCACTAGGCCTGCGCCGATCGAGGCTTTCAGCCGCAAGATCTCATCCCAGTGCTGTTCGATGACATCCATATTGACGCTTCCGGCAATCAGCGCGTCGAGCGGCTCGTAGGCCGGATCGGGCTCGATGACGAACAGCCTGCGATTGCCGAGATTGCGGATACGGGGAATGAGCCTGTAGCCGAAGGCGTGGAACATGGAAAACGTGGTTTCCGTCGCGCCCGCGGTATCGGTGGCGTGCTCATGGATTTCGACGGAGCTTTCGTTGTGAAGGAGGCCGTCGAGCACATAGGGCGCTTCGCTCTCGGATGCCTGGATCATGCGGGAAAAGAAGGAAGCGAAGCGGTTGGACAGGAAGCCATAGATCGACGCACCCGGCCGTTTTCCGTATTTTGCATTGTAGTCGAGGCTGGCTTCGCCGCGCCCGCCGGCCGGAAAGAACTGTCCGTCGGAGGAGGAGATATGACCGTCGCCCCAGATCGCGGCGAAGGGATGGGCCTGCTGCGCATCGACCAGCACGGCGGTCGCCGTGGCGTAGGTTTCCGACCGCAGATGCCGGTCCACCATCAGCATCATCTGGTGGATCGTGACGCCGCGCGAACTTTCCGCCATGCGTTCAGCGCCGGCATTCGTGGCGTCGGCAAGGATCGCAGCCATCAGCGCCGCCTCGTCGTTCGCCGTCTCACCGGTACGATAATGCGTGAAGCTGTCGAGGAACCGGGTCCAGCTTTGAACCTCGGCAAGCAGGCTGGTGATCCTGATCCGGGGAACGAGGATATAAAGACGTCGGCTGAGGGCGACGATCCTGTCGCGGTCCTCTTCGCGGATCGGCGAGATTGACAGGCCCTTGTCGGAAATCGCCGCATCCGGAATCGCGTTGGCCGCAGCAGCCTTGGCCAGCTCTTTCAGTTTGGCATTGAGCGTGGTGGTGCGCTCGGCCTGCCATTCTGCAAAGCTATCAGGGATCGCGAGCCCGAGCCGTCTCTCGGCGCGCATCAGGGCGAAGGTTGCGCGCGGCAGAAGATAGTCCTCGAAACTGCGCCATGCTCGGCTGCCATCAACCCATATGTCACCAGCCCGTAGACGTTCCCGCAAGTGAACGAATACCGCCACTTCCCAGGCGCGCAGGTCGATATGGGTGCCATTCGAGCGCACGCGCCGCCGCCATTTGCGGGTCATGAATGCAAGCGGCACCTGAGCAGGCAATTTCCGACCGTCGTACAGTGCACGTAGTTGGTCTACTGCCGTCAGGATCGGATCGTCGGGACGGAATGACCGGAATGAGAACGTGTGGAACATCAATCTGCCCAGCTTGCGCAGCGATTTGTGTCGCTCGATGAGCTCGTCGAATTCGTCACTGCGATCTGGGCGCACGACAGATTTGGCTGCCGCCATGCTGGCGATCAATCCGTCCCAGCCGAGGGAGGCTGCGATTGCCGATGCAAGATCGGTGTTGCTCTCACGTGCAGAAAGCAGCGCTTCGCCGAGCTTGAGATGATCGAGCGCTACCCCATCAAGAACGTCAGCTTCCCTCAGGCGACGCTCCTTGCGGCTGATCTCGGCCTTGCGACGGGTGCTGCCGATCAGCTTGCAAAACATGTCGATCGCAAGATCGGTGATCGCCGCCTGCCTCTCAATGACGAAGGCCGTCATCGTGGCGTAACGACGCTCGGATGCCAGGCGTCGTATCTCACGCCCATGCAGAATGCGTGCGTCACGGGCAATGATGCCATAGCGGTTGGCATGGATCCTCTTGCGACGGTCGTCGGGAATGGCGGCCGAGCGCAATATCTCGAGGCGGGCGATCAGGCCCTTGAGGTTCTGCGGATTTCAGATTAACGGGACATCGATTCCGGTAAATCCCGGACAGTCGTTTCACTAAATCGCGGACAGTCTCGCGGGATTGACTTTCGTTCGCCTGGTTGATGTCATTGGTTATTGATTTCGGCGTTTTACGCTTCGGTCAAGAGCGGTCTTGGTTTTTGCTTCCTCATGCTGTCTCCCTCGAGCGCAATTCGATGGGCGTTATGGACGATACGATCGAGGATGGCGTCAGCGATCGTTGGTTCGCCGATCATCTCGTGCCACTGCGCGACGGGAAGCTGGGCGGTGATCAGAGTGGATTTCCGGCGGTAGCGCTCTTCGAAGATTTCCAGGAGATCGAGCCGCTGCTGATCGCTGAGCGCGTGGGTTCCCCAGTCATCAAGGATGAGTAATTGAACACGCGCGAGCTTGTCGACCAATCGGGGAAACCGCCCGTCGAGGCGCGCTAGCGCCAAATCCTCGAAGAGACGGGGCATGCGGACATAGAGAACGGAATAATCGAGGCGGGCCGCTTGCCGTCCGATGGCGCAGGCGAGCCATGTTTTGCCCGTTCCCGTTTGTCCGGTCAGGATCAAGTGCTCATGGGCCTTGAGCCATTCGCCTTGGGCAAGCGAGAGGAGCTGTCGGCGGTCGAGGCCGCGAGGGGCGGCGAAGTCGATGTTCTCGATGCAAGCATCGGGGAAACGCAGTTTGGCGATTGCAAGCCGGTTGGTCAGTCGCTTGTCGCCGCGCACGGCCATCTCCCGATCAAGCATCAGGCCGAGCCATTCATCGCGGTTGAGATCGCTGCCCTCAGGTTGATTGGCCAGGTCGCGATATGCTGCCGCCATGCCGGATAGGCCGAGCGCATGCATCTGGTCGAGGGTTGGATGTGTGAGCATGTGAGTATCTTCCTTTCTTCACTGGTAATAGGAGCTGCCGCGGATGTTGCCATGCACCGGGGTGGGCTTGACTGGCTCAGCACCAGGCGGGGCCTGATCGAGACCGGATTTGAGGATGGTGCTGACGGAGGAATAGCTGAGCGCATTGATCGTCAGTGCCCGATCGCACGCCGCTTCCAGACGCTCGGGGCCGTACCGGCGCGCGAGCGATAGAACGCCTTGAGCGGCGCGGTATCCCTGCTGAGGATGAGGTCTATCGCGCATCAGCCGCTCGATCAGGATTGCAGCGTTGCGGCCAATCTTTGCAGCTTGCTTGATGAGGCTCGCAGGCGTCGTGTTGGCATAATGCTGATGTGTCTTCGGCATATGCTCGTTGACGGTGACATGACCGCCCCGCTGCGACGTCCGGCGGTGGCTGGCGACACGTTGGTGATCATGGAGGATCTCGACGATCCGGCTTGTAAGCCGGACATCGACCTGGCGGCCGATCAGGCGGTGCGGCACGGAATAGAAGGCCTTGTCGACCTCGACATGGTAGTCGGGATGAACCTTTGCCGACTTCCATTCGGAATATTCGAATGGCGTTGCCGGCAAGGGCGCAAGCGCGTCTTGCTCGATCTCCTCGAAGAGCTGCCGGCGGGATTTGCCAACCCGGCGCATCGGCCGGCTATTGAGATCGTCGAGAAGCTGGCTGATCCGCACGTTGAGATCGACAAGGCTGAAGAAACGGTCGTTTCTCAGCCGCGCCAGGATCCAGCGCTCGACGATGAGAACGCTGCCTTCGACCTTGGCCTTGTCCTTCGGCCGTTTCGGACGGGTCGGCAGGATCGTCGTGTCGTAATGCTCGGCGAATGCCGCAAAAGTGGCGTTGATGGTCGGCTCGAACCACAAGGGCTTGGCAACGCCGGCCTTGAGGTTGTCGCAGACGATGGCTTTCGTCACGCCACCGAAGAAACCCAGCGCCCGCTGCTGACCCTCGATCCAGTCCGGCAACCGTTGAGTGAAGCTTGCATAGGCGAAGGTGTACAAGGAGGCTGGCAGAACCGCGACGAAGATCTGCGCCAGCCGGATTTCGCCTGTCGCCGGATCGATCACCGGGACGGTTTGGCCGGCGTAGTCGGTCTGCATCGCCGCGCCGGCAGTGTGGCGATTGCGGAAGGTGGCGCTGGCGCGCTGCTCGAAAGCGGCAAACCGCTCGCAGAACCACGTGTATCCGTAACCGTTGGGGTGCCGTTCGCGATATTCCTGCCACAACAGCGTCAGTGTCACGCCCTTCCGCTTCAATTCACTGGCGATCTTGCCCCAGTCGGGTTCGTGCATGTCCTGGGGCGGACGGCCGCGACGATGGAACAGGCGGCGCTGCAGAATGCCATCATCGTCCAGCCCAGGCGGTAACGGCCAGCCCGTCAGCCCGGCCTCACGCGCCCGCAGCAGGTAGGTCGAAATGGTCGTTTTGCTGATCTTCAGCCGTTCCGATATCGCACGAACCGAAAGCCCCTGTTCGTGCGTCAGTCGCAATATCGATCGAATGTCCTTCACGTCAGTAAGTCTCACCTGCTTCCGTCTCGCCATTCATCAGCCCCTCGTTCAAATCGAGGTCCAGAATGGCAAAACGGCGCGTGCGAAAGTCGATCTTTTTGCCGAAAGACTGTCCGGGATTTACCGGAATCGCTGTCCGGGAATTAGCGGAAATGCTGTCCCGGATTTAGTGAAATCGCTGTCCGGGATTTAATGGAATCCCTGTCCGCGAATTACCGAAACCCGCAAGGTTCTTCAGTTTTGCCCCCTCGGGGGCCTCCGCGATCCAGCCGAGATGGCTCCGATCTCCGGCCCGCTCCGCGAGAAGCAGATCAAGCGCTTCGATAGACGATTGCTCCAGGCCCCGGATCAATTCGCGATAAGCCTGTCGGCGTGCAGCCGCCCGGCCGGCCAGTGCCAGACGGATCAGCAGTTCCGGCACGGGAACGAGCAGCGTCCTATCCTTGAGTGCTTCGATCACCGCCTTGGTGATCGGCGCGCCTTGCTCGGTCGCGGCCGCCTCACGTGCAGCCACGGTGATCAGAGCGCGATAGTCGCTCGCCCGAACAGGCTGAAGGTCCAACGCAGCGACGATCTCGCGCGCATGTTCGCGGCGTGTTTCCTCCCGTTGGGCATAGAGCCCGAACACCGCAGGGTCGATGCCAAGCTGGTCGGCGACAATAGAGACGACCGCCTGAGGCGGGGCTTCCCCTGGACGCAACGGACGCCCCAAATCCCGGACCAGTGCGAGCTGGATGGCAAAGCCCAGCCGATTATGCGACCTGCGATGCGCCTTTGCGAAAGCAAGATCCTCAGCAGACAGAGCATAGCGTGCCAGGGCCTCTTCATAAATGTCAGGCGGCTCGAACAGGATGGTGCGTGACTGCGCATCGAGGAACGACATCGGTCACACCCGCCCTTAATGCGAGGTGTCGGGCGCATCTTTCTTCCCCGGTCCGGTCCATCCAATCCGCCTCAGTGTGTCGATCAGCGTCGAGCGCGGCACCTTGAACGTCCGGCACACGGACGCCTTGCTGGCGCCAGCTTCCAAAGCAGCCAGAACCTGCTCGACCCTTTCCGCATCGATCGCCGGAGGCCTGCCGCCCTTGCGGCCGCGCCGGCGCGCCGCAACCAGGCCGGCATTGACCCGCTCCGTGATCAACGCTCTCTCATATTCGGCAAGCGAGCCGAACAGGTTGAATAGAAATGCGCCATGCGAATTCGTCGTGTCGATCGCCTCCGTCAGCGAGCGGAAGGCGACACCGCGTACCTTCAACTCTTCAACGATACGGATCAGGTGAGAGAGCGATCGGCCTAACCTATCGAGCTTCCAGACAACCAACACGTCGCCTTCGCGCAATTCCCCGAGGCAGATCTTCAGGCCCGGCCGATCGTCGCGCGCTCCGGAAGCGCGATCTTGATGCAGATGACGCTCATCAACCCCAGCCGCGATAAGGGCATCACGCTGCAAGGCAACCGATTGGCGCTCATCACTACTCGACACCCGCATGTAACCGATCAACATGTGCCACAAACCTCAAATCAGGAATTGTCGCACAGTCACACATTCCGACATGGTTTGTCGCACAGAAAATTGCCATAATACGACGCCAACTTCACCCTGGGACCGTGCTGTGCGGAAAACACATGTTTCCCGTCACCCGCAAAATCCCTTAACGGGTATTATTGCAGAGATTCCCACGGAGCCCCATCTTTGCCGGCATTGCCGAATTCGAGCGGTCCCTGATCCACGATCGCACCAGCAGCGGCCGGGCCGCAGCGAAGGCGAAGGGCGTTCGGTTCGGCCGCCCCCCTGCCCTGTCGGCCGAGCAAATCGCTCTTGCCAGAAAACTGATAGATGAGGGGCAACCGGCACGTAGCGTCGCCGCGATGCTGAAGGTGCATCCTGCCACGCTATACCGCTGCATTTCGGGATAATACGGTCTATAGCGAAATCCCGGTCCGATCCTCGATCTGCTTCCTTATGAAGCCCTTGGCGAGGTCTTTCAGAAGCTCGACCGTAAACCCGCCGGCCTTCATAGCTCCTGCCTTGGTTCTTTCCCAAACATCTGGATCGCGAACGCTATCCAGAAAATCATGCCCCGACCACGTAATCCCCTCAACGAACCAGCCGCCCGCGCCAGTTTTACGAAACTCGACCTGACCGCATTCCTGCAGAAGGTTCAGATGATAGTTCCATTTGTCGGCCTCTTCGCGTGACAGAGAGCCCTCTTCTTCTATTCCCAGCGCCCGGCTCATTTCGCCTGAGCGAATGTCGTACATGCGTTTTCCGCCCTCGATTTCCAGTAAAATCTCGCGGATAAGGTCCATATCGCGCTTCATGAAGGCTCCCGGCCGTTGTTCAAAAGGCGTTGTCATTCCCCATCGTATGGTTTTGTCACCCGCCGTAGAGGTGCTTCGAGCCGGCGTTTGATGACGCGGCGGTTACATTCGAGCTTGTTCAGCACCTGGCTAATCGTCGTCTGCGAGACGTTGAACTCCTGAGCCAGCGCCGCAAGGGTTGCTCCGTCTTTTCGTCTTCTCAATCAACGCATTTCTGCTGGCTTTATTGGCCGTCATTCCGCAAATCTCCGCCCTCAACGATTGAGATACAGGCATATCATGGTGCTGCGTGTTCTTCATTTGTTTTCTGCAGGGGTTGAGATCTCCACAGGCACGCCCCTCCGGGCCAGGCTCTATTCCGCCACGGCGCGGCTCCACGGAACCCCGTTCCGGGTTTCCGCCGACAGGCGGTGACGATCCTTCGTGCAGCCGGCATGCTTGCCAGGACATGACGCGCGATTGCGCGAGTTCGTTTGTCTGATGGGGGAACCGAGGGCCTTGCCCTTCTCGCCCCCAAAATAGCCTTCCGCCCAGCTTCCTCCGCGCCCGCCTTGGCGGTCGCTCCGTGCAGCCGGTTCCCCGCGAAGGCTATTTTCCCCCTCCATCCCACCGCTCGCGCGGCCCCGGGAAGCAGGACGAGGTCCTGCTTCGCAGTCCAAGGAAAGAAAGGACAAGGGAATGTGCGAACCTACTTTCGAGGAATGGTTTTTCAGCTTCGCGGGCGAGCTTGCCCGGATCAGCGGTGCGCTGCCGGATTTCGATGCCGCCTATGATCGGTATTTCCCGGCCTATGAGAATGGCATTTGCGGCGGCACATGCGCCCGTCAGGTTGCCGGGATCGGCCCGACCGCCGTCTATGCCGACGAATGGGAGGACGCCGAATGATGCGTTTCGCCCCCTCCCGCGATTTCTATATCCCGAAAGGTTCCGTGAAGATCGCAGACAAGGCGGGTGACGGCCTTGTTTACATCTACACCAGCGCCAAGGGCAGGCCAGCCGCCATCGCCTTCCATGGCAAGGCCGCAAAGCCCGACTGGCATCACAGCTTTGCCAGCGCGGAGGCCCGCGAACGCAAGATCAGGGAGCATTTCGAGGGGCGGCGGCGCTGGGCCGAATGGAAACAGGAACGCCGCGACGAGCGCAAGAAGCCCCACGGTTTCGAAGTCGGCCACGTTCTCTATGCCTCATGGGGCTACGAGCAGACCAATATCGATTTCTATCAGGTGACGAAGATTATCGGCGCTCACATGGTCGAGGTTTGCGCCGTCAGCCAGATTTCCGCCGACAAGGGCGATGAGCCGTGGATGACCGGCAAGGTCGTTCCCCACCTCGACGCCTTCACCGGCAAGCCCATGCGTCGCCGTGTCAACGGACGCTCCAAATCCGTGCGCATCGACAATGTGCGAACTGCCTTCCTCTGGGATGGACGCCCCATCAACTGGACCGGCTACGCCTGACGGCCGCTCCCCTCCCCCACTGACATTTTCCTATAACATCAACATGAGGACCACTCCCATGAACGCTATCACTGTATCCGAAACCGTCGTTGAAGTCGTCGCCGCCGAGACCGAGGATAACACCCCCGGCATCACCTATCTGTCATCGGACGCCAAGGAAATTCCGCTTTCCCGCCTTGTTCCAAGCCCTGCCAACGTTCGGCGCTTCAATGCTGCCGTCAATGTTGGGGAGCTGGCCGACAGCATCGAGGCGCATGGTCTGATCCAGAACCTCACCGTCCGGAAGGCGAAGCGCGGCAACAAATATGAGGTTGTCGCTGGTTCCGCCGCCTCGCCGCTCTCACCCTTCTGGTCTCGCAAGGCCGACTGGACAAGAGCACGCTCATTCCCTGCAACATTCGTTCCGGTGACGACAGCGACACCGAGATTTCCCTTGCCGAGAACACGCAGCGCGAGGCCATGCACATCGTGGACGAGATTCTGGCCTATCGCCAGCTTGTCGAGGACGGCATGATCCCGGAAAACATCGCCGCCCGGTTCGGCCAGTCCGTCGCTACCGTGCGCCAGAGGCTCAAGCTCGCCAATCTCTCCCCTAAAATTCTGGGGGAATTGCGCGAGGATAAAATCCGCATCGATCAGGCCAAAGCGCTGGCGATCAGCGACGATCACGCCGCGCAGGATCGTGCATGGTTCGAAACACAATCATGGAACCGTGACCCCTACTCGCTTCGCGCCATGCTGACCCGAGATCATGTCCGCAGCACCGACAAGCTCGCTCTGTTCGTCGGGATCGAGGCTTACGAGGCCGCAGGCGGTACAACCATGCGCGATCTGTTTGCTGAGGCCGACACCACGTTCCTGACGGATCGCGCTCTTCTGGTGACGCTGGCGACCACACAGCTTGGACAGGAGGCCGATACCCTCAAAATCAAGGGGGGGGAAATGGGTGGACGCAGGACTCGAGGCCTCAACCATATACAATGGCGGTTTCGCTCGCATCTTCCCCAAGGACAATGTTCCGACGCAGGCCGAGCAGTCCGAGCTTTCCACCTTGGCCGAGCGCTTCGATGAGATTGCGGGCCGCATCGAGGACTATGCCGAAGGCGATCCGGCAATTGATGCAGACGAGGCCGAGCTTGCGGAGATTGAAAGCCGCATGGAGGCAATCCGCAGCGCTGCCAAGGTCTACGATGCCGGGGAAAAGGCGCTGGCCGGATGCATCGTCACCATTGGCAATGGTGGAACCCTGCAGATCGAGCAGGGGCTTGTCCGGCCTGACGATTTGGCGGCGCTGCGTCGCTTGCGTAATCCGCAGTCCGCAGAGCAGGCCGAGGAGGTCACAGAGAGCGGCGAAGCCGCCAGCGCCGGGAACATCCATGGCCTTACCGCTGGTCATGTTGATGACGATGGCGAGGCAAAGCAGGCAATGACCTATTCCGCCGCGCTCATTGAGGAGTTGACCGCGATCCGCACCGCCGCCATGCGCAACGAGCTGGTGACGCGCCCAAACCTCGCCCTTGCCGTCATGCTCTATCCCTTGATCCTGAAAACTTTCCTGACCGGGAACGGTTATTGGCGAGTTGGTGCAGTCGTCGAGATCAGCGGCCAGTTGAAGGATTTGGCACCGTCGATCAAAAAGCCGGAAACGTGCTCGGCGTTGACCGAATGGACCCGCATTCACGAGACATGGGGCTACAAGCTCCCCGGCGATCCCGGCTACCTGTGGGAATGGTTGCTGGAACAGCCGCCACATGAGCTTCTGGAACTGCTGGCCGTCGTCACCGCTGCCAATATCAACGCAGTCGAGGCCAAGCACGATCACGACCGGGACCGCCTCGCCCACGCCGATCAACTGGCCGCCGTCCTAAAACTCGACATGAACAGCCATTGGGAGGCGCAGGCTCCGTTCCTCTCCCGCTTGTCCAAGGCGCAGATTGCCGAGGTGATGGAGGAGGCCGATTGCGGGAAAGCCGCGATCAAGGCGGCGGCCAAGGCCCCGAAAGCCGAGGCCGTGGCGCTGGCGGAAAAAGCCCTTGCCGGAAAAGCGTGGCTACCCGGCCCGTTGCGCTCGACCGTTGATGATGAACAGCGGAACCACGACCAGCAGGCTATGGCTGCTGAGTAGTCATAGGCCGGAACTAGCCCGCTGTTCTCACAAACGAATATAGCCCGGCGCTTGCGTCGGGCTTCTGCATGCAAAAAGATAGCAGATTATAATCTGTTTATAAGCAAATTATTGGTCGTGCGAGCTGGTTAAAGCCGGGATCGACCCGGCCCAAACCAGTTGAGAGGCGCCCGCGCCCCGCCTCTCAAGCTCTCCCCCACCCTTCCCTTTTTGAGTGAACGGCTGCTAAAGGCCGCTACTGCAGATTTGCACCTTGCAGAATCAGTGCGAATCGGAGTTTCCTGTAACGATGAGCGCAGCAAAACCAGTCAGAGAAAAAGTGGCAGCCCATCGCCAGCGTTTGCGCGAGGCGGGGCGGATCTATGTCAGTACTGATCTTCCCACCGATCTGGTGGACTGTCTTGATAAGATCAAGGCAGAACGCGGGCTGGCGTCGCGGGCGCAGGTGTTTGAATTAGCTTTAAAGGCGTTTGTCGAAAATGAAATGAGGGCATAACGAAAAAACCCCTCGCCGCTGGTAACGGCTAGGGGTTTTCGGTCAGTTACGACATCGGCTTTTGGGCCTGCTAATCTAAGTCCCAAGATAGTCGAGTGTTCAAGAACCTGCAAGAGGTGTCTCTTGTCGGAACGATGAATCTTTGTCCGCTGTCCACAGTCGTGCCCGCCTGAAAAAGGAGGCGGAAAGGACCATGTTTGAACAGATTGGGGCGGTGCTCGCAGGGGCAGCGGCCGAGCGGGAACGTACACCCGTTCGGCGGCAGAGCCGTGCGCGCGGACGATGCGAAGGCGTATTCTGGCGGCGCACGAACCGACAGGACGTGCGCGCGATCGTGCTGGCGGCACGACGCTATGAACTGGCAGGCCGGCAACCTGGTGCTCGCAATGGCCCCTTGGGGGGCGTTGCGATCGAACTGCTGGAGCTGTTCGCCAATCTAGTTGATTTCCGCACCGGTCGGCTGGAGCCGGCGATCGATACCCTCATGCTGAAGCTCAGGCGCTCGCGTGACGCGATCGTGCGGGCACTGAAGAACCTGCGCGCCCATGGATTCCTTGACTGGCTGCGGCGCTATCAGCCGACAGGCAACGAGGGACGCGGGCCACAGGTCAAGCAGACCAGCAACGCCTATCGTATGTCTTTGCCCGATCGGGCGCGGCAGCTCCTTGGACGTTGGGGCATGGCCCCTCCGCTTCCAGACGATCATGTTCAAGCCGAAGCAGAACGCGCAGCTGACATCGAAGCGCATAGGGTGTCGCTCGATATTGAAGCCCGAACTCTGTTCGATGTTGGTGATAATCCGTTGGGCCAGGCGCTTGCTCGCCTTGGAAAGGCAATCAATCTACGTGAGTCCGTCAGACAGACTGAATCCCTATCTAGTTCTATAAATAATAGAAAAGAATAAGCGGACGTCGCCGTTCGGACCTCTTGCGAGGTCCTGCGACGGTTCCGGCCCGCAATAAGCGCGGGCCGGCTCGGCACCTGTAGCATCAAACAACGCAGCTTCGCACCTGCGGCCAATGTCCTATGGCTTTTGAAAAGGAGAGGAGGAAAAATTTGGTGCAAAAATAATTTAGCAGCTTGTAAGCTTCTAGCTGTTTATTGTCTTATAGTAAGCTGCATGTAAATTGTTTATAAATACAAAGCTGCTAGCTTTCAGCTAATTAGCAGCTTTGGAGATGCGTTATGCCCGTCATTTCATTCGTGTCGAGCAAAGGCGGGGTCGGCAAAACAACGTCTGCCGTCGTGCTTGCCGGCGAGTTCGCTGCGGCCGGCCGCAAGGTGGTTCTGATCGACGCCGACCCCAACCGCCCGCTTGAAGCCTGGGCACGCCTGAAGGGCACGCCGGACTCCGTGCAGCTTATGATCGATGATTCCGCTGAGACCATCATCGATACGATCGAGGAGGCCCGGGCGAATGCTGATTTTGTCATCGTCGACCTGGAAGGCACGGCGACCGACCGAATTGGTTTTGCGATTGCCCGCTCGGATCTCGTTTTAATCCCGCTCCAAAGCTCTGTGCTCGATGCATCGGAAGCCGCTAAGTCCGTAAAGCTGGTTCACCAGATGCGGAAGGTCGCCAACCGCGATATTCCTTACAGGGTGTTCTTTACACGCGTCCCGCCAGCTATTCGCGAGCGGACCGCTCGCGACATCGATCGACAGTTTTCCGACGCGGCAATACCGGTCTTGCCTGCAACTCTGGTCGACCGCGCCGCTTACCGTGCACTGTTTTCTCTCGGTGGAATACTTCACGATCTGGAAGCGTCCGACGTTTCGGGATTGCAGAGTGCCAAGGAAAATAGCCGTGATTTTGCCCAGGCTGTTATCAACGCTTTGAGAGGAGAGGGAGCATGAGCACTGACGATAAGAAGCGCGCGACCCTCGATTTCGGGGATCTGGACAATACGCCAGCGCCGCCAGTTGATAATAATGCCGTTAAGGCCGCGACCAGAGCCGCGGGGTTTAGAGAAACACCCAAGGCTGCCAGCTTTGAAGCTGCCCCTTCCATTCGGACCATGCGCAGAACGCGTCGGAAAACGGGACGTACAGAGCAATTCGCGACTCGCCTTCGCGCAGAAACTATCGAAGCGATTTACAATTATGCGGATCAGCACGAGATCACTCTGGCAGAAACCATTGAGCGAGCAGTTGAAGCTCTCAAAAGAGGGGCGGAATGAAGCTCTTGAAGGGTAACGCTCAGCGTTATATATTTGTGGGTAAGGAACCGGCGTGAGAGTTTTCAAAAACGGCTGGTTTCAGAAATTTGCTCGAAAGGAGAAAATCTCCGACGCCATGCTTTGTGAGGCTGTTGCGCGCGCCGAACGCGGTCAGATCGATGCCGATCTGGGATCTGGTCTCATCAAGCAGAGGCTTGCCCGGTCTGGTGCGGGAAAGTCCGGTGGATTCCGGACGTTGGTTTTCTTCCGAACGCAGCAGAGGGCTGTTTTTGCCTTTGGCTTTGCCAAGAGCGACATGGCCAATCTTGATGATGCCGATGAGGCTTATCTGAAAAAGGCCGCGAAGCTGGTTCTAGGATTTACAAATGAGCAGATGGACGCGGAAATCGCTGCGGGGCGTATGTTAGAGGTGAAATGCGATGAGTAAGACCTACAAAAGTGAGGCATTGGCAGCCGTCCACGAAATGATGGAAGGTTTCTACGAGTCCGGAGCGATCGACAAAAAGACGATGCGCGAATTTGATGAAGGCTGCTTGACAACCGTGGAGCCCCTGACCCCGGAAGAAATTCGGACTATCCGTGAGCGCGAAAGCATTTCGCAGCCCGTTTTTCGGGTAGGTGCAGGATACGTGTAAAAACCGGTCACAAGCGTTTTTGGGAGGCTATCGTCTAAGGTCTTCGACGCCGAGTTCTTTCCATATCCATGAGAAATCGTAGGTGGCCATGGGGTTGTGCGGGTCAGGCCCGGACGATGATCGCATTTCGAGATATTTGAGCCATTCGGCGACCTTTTCGCGACCGGCCTTTGTCCGGGCGGCGGCGCGCGGGGACTTGTCGCCGAGCATGCCGACGGGTTCGTCGAGTGTGGCGCGATATTGTTTGTCGAGCATGGCCTGAACGAGCGGTGTCGCCACTTCCGGCGGGATATCGTCCTTCGATGGCTTTCTCCCCTGTTGGGCAGCTTTCAGCTGTTCGATGGTCTGGATGCTGGTGAGCGGCGCGCGCACCATCTTGTCGAGGATATTTTGCACCAGCTCCCCGCCTCTTTGCGCCCGCTCGGCAGAGTTGACCATCAGGACGAGAAATCGGCCTTTGATTTCGAAATTGCCAAGGACGGGCGTACCGTCTTCCATGGTGACGCCAGCGACAAGCGCATCCGGGTGACCGGGCCGACCGGCTCCCTTGGCGGGCGGGCGACCGAGCCAGTTCCAGAACAGTGGATTTTCCTGGCGCAGGTCGGCGATACCGGCGAAGCGATCGGCGATGTCTCTTTCCGTGATGCCGGTTTCCATGGGAAAGCGCACCTCATGAAACACGATGTCGTCGCCATCGCTGTTACAGACGAGCGGCTGAACCTCGCCGAGCACCCTGGGCAAGGTGTCAAACAGAAAGGCATGGGTGAAGAGAGGCGCTGCCAGGCGGAGAGTGTCGTCGTCGAGGATCAGTTTCTTTCGGGATCGCTTCTTGCCGGTCATGCCCTTGAGCCCTTCGAACAGGGCTTCTGATGCCTCCGGCGAATAGGGTAACAGGCCACCGGTGATGACGTTCGTGCCACCGACATGGACGATGCGGGCGGCGATCCTTTCCCATTGCCGCAAGGTTTGAGTAGCGGTTCCTTCGCTGACCGTCACGGGATCGCCACCGCGCAGGATATCGCGCGCCAGAAAGCTTTTGCCGGGCACGATCTCACTGACTTCGTAGAGACTGATGACCGAGGCACTGATCGCCTTGAGATAGGCCTTGCTGCGGGCAGTTTCCTTAAAGCCCCGGCTTTTGAGATAGATATCGACGAAGGTGTGACCGTCCGGTTCGAAGGCCTGGGTGAGAAAATCCTCGAAGGCGCATCCCCAAAGGGTCATGGCCCAATGGCTGCCGAGAAGCTCGAAAATCTCTTCGTCATCCAATCCGAATTCGTCCATGACGGGCCAAAAGTGGTCGCCCATCACCTCCTCGAACTGGAGCGCCCAATCGTCCCGGCCGAGGAATTTGACGAGGGCGTTCAGATTGAAACTGTTCGCGTTCATGGATGATCCTCCATCGCCAGGGCTGACCTGTCGTTTTTATTGCGTGATCGGGCCTGCTTGACGATCTCTCCGACGCGACCTCGGCTGGCCCGGCCCTCGACAGCCTCTTGGATCTTGCGGATGCTGAGATCGGTGGAGGTGGCGAGGGTCTCGATTTCCTCGACCAGACGGGAGCTGAGCCTTGGCCGGCCGAGATGTTTTCCGCGAGCGGCGGCCGCTTTCATTCCGGCCGTGACCCGTTCGCTGATCAGGGATGATTCCAGCTCGGCCATGGCGCCGATGATGGTGAACATCGCCCGGCCCATGGGACTTGCGGTGTCGATCTGGTCCTGCAGGCTGATGAAGCGCACGCCGAGGTGGTCGAATTCTTCGAGCGCCGTCAGGAGATGGCGGGTCGAGCGGGCGAAGCGGTCGAACTTCCAGACCAGGACACAATCGAGTTCGCGGTTGCGCGCGCGGGTCATCAGGGCGTTGAGCCTGGGGCGCCCTTCGCGGCGGCCGGAAACCGCGATGTCGCAATATTCGCCGACGATGGTGAGACCGGCGCGCTCGGCGTAAGCACGCAGGCCGTCATATTGCAAGTCTGGCTTCTGGTCGGGCGTGGAGACACGCAGATAGAGGGCCGCATGGTTCTGTTGCGGCGTGGGTGCCGGGCGGCGGCGTCCTTTAATGTATTCCTTTTTGGACAGCGAAACGCTATGGGCCGAAGCCTTTGATTTAGGCACTTTCCATGACCCCTTCGGCGAACCCTTTTCCGGACACCTTTATGACATCGATCGACCGTACTGCCTACCCTCGGCTCAGTGAGCGTCTTACCCGGGAGGAACTGGAGCGCAGATACGGTCTGAGCGAAGCCGATCTCGTCTTTATCAGGAACAAGGCACGCGGTGCATCCGGCCGCCTGACGCTGGCGGTTTTGCTGAAGACGCGCCAGGCTCTCGGTTTCTTTCCTGCGCCTGATGACCTCCATAGTGATACGATTGCCCATTTGGCAGCGCAACTGGGTTTTGTCGATCCGCCGATACGTGTGGTTGAAGACGTCGGCGAAAAGACACTCTATCGGTATCGAACGGCGGTCCGTGCCTTTCTCGATGTCGTGACCTATGACGACAGGGGCGAGGAGCTGCTGGCAACCACGATCACGGAAGCGGCCTCAACGATGAGCGATCCGGCCGACCTGATCAATCTGGCGATCGAGGTTCTGGGTAAGGCATCGATTGATCTGCCGGCGTTCAGCACACTCGATCGACTGGCCAATCACCTGCGCATGAAAGTCCATACGAAGATCTACACCCGGACCGCGGAACGTCTGGGCGATGAAGACGTTGCCTTGCTGGATGGTTTGCTGGTCGTTGAATCTGGTGCTGTGACGACCGGCTTCAATCGCCTCAAACATGCCCCGGGCCCGGCCCGTCCTGAAACGATCAAGCTCTGGACGGAACGGCTTGGATGGCTGACCGGCATGCTCGATCCCGATCCTCTCCTCAATGAGATCGCCCATACCAAGCGCCGTCAGTTTGCCGCCGAGGCCCGTAGCATGGAGGTGAGCGATCTTCTCGATATCAGCCGGCCGGGCAAGCGGCATACTCTGCTTCTATGCCTGATCCAGCAGGCTCGCGCGCAATGCCGCGACGAGTTGATCGAAATGCTGTTGCGCCGGGTCCGCAAGACCCAGAACACCGCCAGGGAAAAGCTGAAATCCCTGCAGGACGAGCACCGGGAGATCGAAGAGAAACTGATCACGGTATTGGGGCAGATGCTGGAGAACACCAGGCTGAGCGAAACCGATATGGAAGTTGGCCGTCGGATCAGAGCCGTACTGGCGGAACGTGGCGGCCTCGATCTTCTGTCCGAGCAATGCGAAACGGTCTCGGCCTTTCACCACAACAATGACTTGCCGCTCCTTTGGCCGATCCATGCCAAGGTCCGCGCCCTGCTGTTCAAGCTGCTCGACCTCATGGATATCAGATCGACAACGCAGGACCTCAGCCTGTTGGAAGCGCTGAGCATCGTCATTGATAACAGGAACGCCCGTCGCGACGAACTGGCCTATGATATCGACCTGTCGTTCGCCTCGCAGCGCTGGCAGAGCTTTGTGATCAAGCGCCGCAAGTCGGGTGTCATACTGGACCGGCGTGCCCTCGAAGTCTGTGTGTTCATACATCTGGCCGACGCACTGCAAGCCGGTGACCTCTTTGTCGTGGGGGCTGAAACCTTCAATGATTACCGCACCCAGCTCCTGTCCTGGACGGAGTGTGAGGCACGCCTAGCCGATTATTGCGCCGAGCTTGGGCTGCCGCGTTCCGGCGAGGGATTTGCCGCATGGATGAAGGAACAACTGCTGGCAGCCACCGCCGCTGTGGATGCCGGCTTTCCAGAAAATACGGAGTTGAGCATCGATGCGAGCGGTGTGCCGCACCTCAAGCAACAGAAGGCATCCGGCCAGCCGGAAGGGCTGATGATCTTCGAAGCCGAAGTCCATGCCCGTATACGCGAGCGGCACCTGCTCGATATTCTGAAGGACAGCACAAGCTGGACTGCCTTCACCCGCCACTTCGGACCGCCATCGGGAGCCGACCCGAAAATTGCAAGGGCGCTGCAGCGCTACATCCTCACGGTGTTCGGCTACGGCTGCAATCTCGGCCCCGTCCAGACCGCTCGTCATGCTGTCGGCATCGCCAGCGCCGACACTCTACGCCGGCTCAATGCCCAGCATATCGACACGGCCAAGCTCGAAGCCGCGATGACCGACCTGATCAATGCCTATGATCGTTTCGAGTTGCCGAAGCTGTGGGGCGCCGGTCAGGCAGCGATCGCAGATGGCACTCACATTCCGCTGCGCGAAAACAATCTGCTGGGCTCTCAGCATATCCGCTATGGCGCCTACGGCGGCATCGCCTACCACCATATCGCCGACAATTACGTCGCGCTGTTCACCACCTTCATTCCCTGCGGTGTCTGGGAAGCCATCCATATCCTCGATGGCCTCCTGAAAAACCGCTCTACCGTCCAGCCGGACACGCTGCATGCCGACACCCAGGGCCAGAGCGAACCCGTCTTCGGGCTGGCACGTATGCTTGGGATCAAGCTGATGCCGCGCATGCGCAACTGGGCAGACGTGACCTTCTATCGTCCCGATAAATCGGTCTCCTACCAGCACATCGATGCGCTCTTCGGCCGCGAGATCGACTGGCGGCTGATCGAAACGCACTGGCAGGACATGATGCAAGTGATCCTCTCCATTCAGGCGGGTCTGGTGCTGCCCTCGATGTTGCTGCGAAAACTCAGCTCAAACAACCGCAAAAACCGGCTCTACCAGGCCTTCCGAGAACTCGGCCGTGCCGAAAGAACGTTGTTTCTGTTGCGTTATATCTCCGACCCACAGGTCCGACGTTCCATTCGCGCTGAAACGACCAAGATTGAATCCTACAACGACTTTCTCGACTGGATTACCTTCGGAGGCCCTGTCATCAAGAGCGGCGATCCCGTCGAGCAGGAAAAGCAGGTCAAGTATGCAAGCCTCGTCGCCAATGCCATCATGCTGTCCAACGTCGCCGACCTGACCGACGTCATCAACTCCATGGCGGCCGACGGTCTGACTGTCACACCAGAACTCGCAGCCTCCCTGAGCCCCTACGCGCGAGCGAAAATCCGGCGCTTCGGGAAATACTCAATTGACATGGAGGATATCCCGGAACCGCTCAACCCGGCCCCTCTGCCGTTTGAAATTCCCTTGTGACCGGTTTTTACATGTATCCTGCACCTACCCGTTTTTGCCCGCTATCTCAACGTCAGCAAGGGGCTGGTTTCGGATTGGGAGCGTGGTGTTAAGAGGCCGAGCGGCCCGGCGCTCCGCTTGTTGACGGTTGTCCGCAACAAGGGCTTACAGGCGATTGCCTGATTGTGCGGCGGCAGCCGCACCAAGCCCGGAGGCGAACGCTCTTATTTAAATTGGGCTGTAGAGAGCCGAGGCTTCTCATGACTGTCAACGGCGGAGTAAAAACCGGCCACGGGGCGGAGCAAAAGTCGGCCACTGTGGTGCCGGCCTGAGACCGCCGGGAGGGCTTAAGCCCGAGCGGTGGTCTCAGGCCGGCGCGGCGATTTTTTGAGGGGAGTTTAGCCGGCCTTTCGGGCACGACTTTGAGCGAGACGATAGCTGTCGCCGTTCATCTCGAGGATGTTGACGTGGTGGGTGATGCGATCCAGCAGTGCGCCAGTCAGACGCTCGGAGCCCAAGGTTTCCGTCCATTCGTCAAATGGGAGATTGCTGGTGATCAAGGTGGCGCCGCGTTCGTAGCGTTGCGAGATCAGCTCGAAGAGCAACTCCGCCCCGGTCTTCGACAGTGGCACGAAGCCCAGCTCATCGATGATCAGCAGCTTATAGGGGTCGGAACAAGGTCTGTTCAAAATCCTGCGCTAAGGTCGAACGGACCGTGACCCCTCGTCTCGAACCCGCATAATGGTCTGCCGGCTGGTCGCGAATTTCCTTGCTATCGCCGAAACGCTCATGCCCTTCGCGAGATCGTTGCGGACACCCTGCTTCTGTTCATCGCTGAGCGTGAAGGGTCGGCCGAGGGTCTTGCCTTCCGACTTGGCGCGCTTGAGACCGGATTGCGTCCGCTCGATCAGCAAATCCCGCTCGAATTGGGCGACGGCATTGAGCACATTCATGGTTATGGTGCCGGCCGAGCCGGTGAGGTCGGCGCCGCCGAGCGCGAGGCAATAGACGCGCACGCCCAATTCGGCCAGTGTTCTGACGGTGGTGCTGACGTCGATCGCATCGCGGCCGAGGCGGTCGAGTTTTGTCACGATCAGAATATCGCCGGATTCCAGCTTGTCCATGAGCTGGGAAAAGCCGCGGCGTTGCGCGATGGCGGTGCTGCCGGAAACCGTCTCGGTGACGATCCGGCGCGGTTCGACCTGGAAGCCGGCGGCTTCGATTTCCTGAATCTGGTTCTCGGTCGTCTGGCCGGTCGTGGAGACGCGGACATAGGCGAAGGTGCGTGGCATGAGGGCAATTTTGTCCGAATAGGCTGTCCAAA
Organism: Rhizobium sp. X9; assembly: GCF_018873185.1. Lineage (NCBI taxonomy): Bacteria > Pseudomonadati > Pseudomonadota > Alphaproteobacteria > Hyphomicrobiales > Rhizobiaceae > Rhizobium > Rhizobium sp. X9. The sequence goes on from NZ_CP071314.1 coordinate 29,926, forward strand.
ATATCGCCTCTGTTCATAAATGTGTCAAGATAATTTGTGGACAGGGTGTTTTGCCCCTGTACGCAATCGTCCGTTTCCGGACAGAGGTTTGGCCACCAGCGCATATTGTAAGGAGTAAGAAGGGGTCGTTTGCGGGAGAGGGCGAAATCCTACGCTAAGGCTTTGGCCAACGATATTCTCCGGTAAGATTGATGTGTTCCCAGGGGATAGGAGAAGTCGCTTGATATCTAGTATGACGTCTGTCGCACCTGCTTGATCGCGGCCGCGATAGCTAGATCGCGTTGCTCCTCTTCTCCATCCGCGTTCCAAGCTGCGGAAAGGCACCCATAAGCGTACGCCTGGTCGAGCAGGCGACGCGGATCGACGTCCAGCGCACGAGAGAATGCGTCCGCCATCTGTGCAATGCGTCTAGGATCGAGACAAAGGTCGTCTCTGTCAGCCGGATCGTAGAACATATTGGCGGCGCCAAAGCCCACTTCACCGACCAGACCGACGGGATCTATCACCAGCCAGCCGCGACTGGAGAACATGATGTTTTCATGATGCAGATCGCCATGTAGCCCACGCAGTTCCGAGGCATTGCTCATCATTTGATCGGCTATAATCGCCGCGTGGACGTAGTCAGTTTGACAACCTGCGTTTTGATCATCGCGCGCCCGCTGAAACAAAGCTGCAAAGCGATCCCGGATCGGGAGAAGGGCAGAAGGCAGGGGTTCCTCAGATGCGGCATACAGCTTCGCCATTAGTTCCGCTGCAATTTCGGTCGCCTGGTAGTCGCCGTGCTCGGCAACGATGTGAGAGAGCATTCGCTCCCCGGCATATTCGAGCAACATCAGATTGTTCTCACGACCGAGCAACCGGACTGCTCCCCTCCCATTGCGCCATACCAGATAGTCGGCCCCGCGCAGTTCATCAGCAATGTCTTCTATAGGTTTCAATCCCTTGACGATTGCAGGAGTCCCGTCTGGCAATGAAACTTTCCAAACGAGGCTGGAAAAGGTGTCCGCAATGAGAACAGGTTGCGAAACGTGCCAATGAGCAGGAAAAACAGGCGGCATGAACATCAACCCCAAGTCAGAGGGTCCAATCGCAGATAGAAGGCAAGGCGTTCGCGGTCGGGGGCTTCGATCCCCAATACATTGAATAGGACAGCGAAGGCGCGCTCTGCTTCATCTGGCGCTGCCCAGTTCTCTTCGGCGTTAGCAATCATGAGTGCCAAATCGGCATAGCGATCTGCTGTTCCGAGCCGCCCAAGGTCGATCAGACCCGTGCATTGAAGAGTTTTAGGGTCCACCATGAAGTTCGGCATGCAGGGATCACCATGGCAAACAACCATATCGGTGCGCTCTTGGTCGAGCCGCACCGGTAGCTCTCGTTCGACACGAGCCAAAAGATCGAGCTGCGGCGTACTCTTGTCCTCGTCCGGTAAGAAGTCGGGATTGACGGCATTGCGGGACACCACATCAACGGCGCGTCCGAACATTCGCGACAGCCTGCGCTCAAACGGACATTGATCAACCGATAGGCTGTGAACAGCGCCAAGTTGCTGCCCCATTGACGGCCACGCTTTGAGCAAATCCGCTCCAGACAGATCAGCCGCCGGTACTCCCGGAATTGCCGTTATCACCAAGCATGCACCCTCCTGTTCCTCCTGCCAGTTGATCACCTCGGGGCAAGCCACACCTCGACCTTTGAGCCAAATGAGGCGGTCACGCTCTCCAGCGAGCTCACCGCGGCGGGAAGCAGGTGCGATTTTCGCGAAGGCATGCCCGTCACCACGTCGAAAAACAAAATCACCAGATTCTCCGCCTCTGACAGGCAACCAGTCAGAATGCGATTCACCAAAAAAAATATTAGTTCGATTCAATGGAGGTTCCTTCAGTTTTCTGATGAAGCGCGGAGGTGGCTCAACCTGCGAAAAGAAACGAGTTGCTACGTAAGTCCGAGAACATGCTTTCCATGGTCTCTGAGCTCGCCTTTGGGACCGACATATCGGTAGAGAGTGACGCGCTCGATGCCGAGTTCCTTGCAGAGATCGGAAACTGAAGTATCGCGCTGGGCCATGGCGGCTTGCGCGAGACGCACCTGAGCTTTGGTGAGCGCGAATTTTCGTCCGCCCTTGCGACCGCGCGCTCTCGCGGAGGCGAGACCCGCCATGGTGCGCTCTCGGATCAGATCCCGCTCGAACTCGGCCAAGGTGGCGAAGATTCCGAACACCATGCGACCGGACGCAGTCGTGGTGTCGATCTGAGCGCCCTTTCCAGTCAGAACCCGCAGGCCGATCTTGCGGTCTGACAGCTCCTTCACCGTGTTGACCAGATGGGCAAGCGATCGTCCGAGGCGATCGAGCTTCCAGACCACCAGCACATCGCCGTCACGCAATGACTTGAGGCAGGCAGTCAAGCCAGGGCGATCATCACGACCGCCGGAAGCAAGATCATCATAGATATTGTCCCGTTCGACACCTGCGGCGCGCAAGGCGTCGTGCTGCAGGTCGAGAGACTGCGAGCCATCGGCTTTGGAGACGCGGGCATATCCGATCAGCATGTATCACAAACGTTGGTTTGAGGCGGCGCTTCGGCCACGATTGCATTGACCTCTGGAAATGTATCTCAACCAGCTTCATAAATAAAGCGTCTTGAACGCTATCAGATTTTGAAAAAGGAACATGTATGCCGCGTCGCGTCACTCTAACCGATCGGCAGAAAGACGCGCTGTTGCGCTTGCCGACTTCACAGACGGATTTGCTCAAGCACTATACGCTGAGTGATGAAGACCTTGGGCATATCAGGCTGCGTCGGCGCGCTCACAACAGGTTCGGCTTCGCCCTGCAATTGTGTGTCCTGCGCTATCCCGGCCGGGTGCTGGCTCCAGGCGAACTGATCCCTGCAGAGGTCATCGAATTTATCGGAGCGCAGCTTGGCCTGGGTGCCGACGATCTCGTAGACTATGCTGCCCGCGAGGAAACACGGCACGAGCATCTTGCCGAGTTACGGGGGCTCTACGGCTTCCGCACCTTCTCCGGACGTGGTGCGAGCGAGCTGAAGGAATGGTTGTTCCGAGAAGCCGAGATGGCGGTGTCGAACGAGGATATCGCCCGTCGCTTCGTAGCCGAGTGCCGACGCACCCGCACTGTCCTTCCCGCGACATCCACGATCGAGCGGCTTTGTGCCGCGGCTCTCGTCGATGCCGAGCGACGCATCGAGACGAGGATCGCCAGTCGGCTGCCTATGTCGATCCGAGAACAGTTGCTGGCATTGCTCGAGGAGACGGCTGATGATCGGGTGACCCGTTTTGTGTGGCTGCGCCAGTTCGAGCCTGGCTCGAACTCTTCGTCGGCCAACCGGCTGCTCGACCGGCTCGAATATCTGCAACGCATCGATCTCCCCGAGGATCTGCTTGCCGGCGTTCCTGCCCATCGGGTGACTCGTCTGCGCAGGCAGGGTGAACGGTATTATGCCGACGGCATGCGCGATCTCCCGGAGGACAGGCGGCTTGCGATCTTGGCTGTTTGCGTCTCGGAATGGCAGGCGATGTTGGCCGACGCAGTGGTCGAAACCCACGACCGGATCGTCGGCCGTCTCTACCGTGCTTCGGAGCGTATTTGCCATGCAAAGGTCGCAGACGAAGCGGGGGTGGTGCGTGACACCCTGAAATCCTTCGCCGAGATCGGGGGCGCCCTGGTCGATGCACAGGATGATGGCCAGCCGCTGGGCGATGTCATCGCGAGTGGGTCAGGGTGGGACGGCTTAAAAACCCTTGTTGCAATGGCAACCAGGCTGACCGCCACCATGGCCGACGATCCGCTCAATCATGTGCTCGACGGTTATCACCGCTTCCGCCGATACGCTCCACGCATGTTGCGCCTGCTCGATCTGCGAGCTGCGCCCGTTGCACTGCCGCTTCTGGAAGCGGTGACGGCCCTTCGTACCGGTTTGAACGATGCCGCGATGACCAGCTTCTTGCGGCCCAGCTCGAAATGGCATCGCCACCTTCGGGCCCAGAGGGCTGGCGACGCTCGCCTATGGGAGATCGCGGTGCTGTTCCATCTGCGCGATGCGTTCCGCTCCGGAGATGTCTGGCTTACTAGGTCCCGGCGCTATGGCGATCTGAAACACGCACTCGTTCCGGCACAATCCATCGCGGAAGGCGGTCGTCTCGCTGTGCCATTGCGGCCGGAGGAATGGCTGGCAGACCGGCAAGCTCGCCTCGACATGCGGTTGCGCGAGCTTGGCCGTGCCGCTCGCGCAGGCACGATCCCGGGCGGGTCGATTGAAAACGGCGTTCTGCATATCGAGAAACTCGAAGCCGCCGCGCCGACAGGCGCCGAAGATCTGGTGCTCGATCTCTACAAGCAGATCCCGCCCACGCGCATCACCGATCTCCTGCTGGAGGTGGATGCGGCGACCGGCTTCACCGAAGCGTTCACCCATCTGCGCACAGGAGCACCCTGCGCTGACCGGATCGGGCTAATGAACGTTATCTTGGCGGAAGGGATCAACCTCGGCTTGCGCAAAATGGCGGATGCGACAAACACCCACACCTTCTGGGAATTGATCCGCATTGGACGGTGGCATGTCGAGGGCGAAGCCTATGACCGGGCGCTGGCCATGGTGGTCGAGGCACAGGCAGCGTTACCCATGGCCCGGTTCTGGGGCATGGGCACGTCGGCTTCGAGCGACGGACAGTTCTTCGTCGCTACAGAGCAAGGTGAGGCCATGAACCTGGTCAACGCGAAATATGGCAATACCCCGGGCCTGAAAGCCTATAGCCACGTCTCCGACCAATATGCGCCGTTCGCAACCCAGGTGATTCCTGCAACGGCAAGCGAAGCGCCTTACATCCTCGATGGCCTGCTGATGAACGATGCTGGACGCCATATCCGCGAGCAGTTCACCGACACGGGCGGCTTCACCGATCACGTCTTTGCCGCATGTGCCATTCTCGGCTACCGGTTCGCTCCGCGCATCCGCGACCTGCCATCCAAACGGCTCTACGCGTTCAATCCGTCGGCCGCCCCGGCGCACCTGCGAGCGTTGATCGGCGGAAAGGTCAACCAAGCCATGATCGAGCGCAATTGGCCCGACATCCTGCGCATCGCCGCCACCATTGCTGCCGGGACCGTCGCGCCAAGCCAGATTCTGCGGAAACTCGCCTCCTATCCGCGGCAGAACGAGCTCGCGACAGCCCTGCGGGAAGTCGGTCGCGTCGAGCGCACCCTGTTCATGATCGACTGGATTCTGGATGCCGAACTCCAACGGCGTGCCCAGATCGGGCTCAACAAAGGCGAAGCTCATCATGCGCTGAAGCGGGCAATCAGCTTCCACCGCCGCGGTGAAATCCGCGACCGTTCCGCCGAAGGCCAGCATTACCGCATCGCCGGCATGAATCTGCTCGCCGCCATCATCATCTTCTGGAACACCATGAAGCTCGGCGAGGTCGTTGCAAACCAGAAACGCGATGGAAAGCTGCTATCGCCCGATCTCTTGGCCCATGTTTCGCCGCTCGGATGGGAACACATCAATCTCACCGGAGAATATCGCTGGCCAAAGCCTTAGCGTAGGATTCCGCCCCCTCCCGCAAACGACCCCAAGAACGGTGGCCCGGCGGACGCTTCTCAAGCCTCATGATCGACAAGAGCTTGTCGGTATTCCAACTGACGAAGACAGTCTGATCCGTCATTATTCCCTGTCCCCGGCAGATCGACTCGAAATCGAGGTTCGCCGTCGCGAGCATAACCGGCTGGGATTTGCGCTGCAGCTCTGCCTGATGCGTTATCCCGGCCGTGCGCTTATTGCCAACGAAGCCCTTCCCATGCCGATGCTCAACCATGTTGCTGAGCAAGTCGGAGCCGACCCGGCGTCATTCGAATTGTATGCTCGCCGCGAAGAAACACGCATGAACCACGTCGCGCGCCTGTTGGGCTATCTCGAAATGAGAAGCCCGACAGGCGAGGATCGACGCGCGGCGCTCCTGGCAGCTATCGAAACAGCTTCAACGACCGACAAGGGAGCGGTGATCGCAAACGCAATCATCACCATGTATCGGGAGCGCCGGGTTCTGCTGCCGGTGGTGACCATGATCGAGCGCATGGGGTTGGCAGCGCGCGCAATCGCCCGCCGCCGTGCCGAGGCCGCGCTGATCTCGGATCTCGATCCGGACAAGCTCGAAGCCCTCGATGCCCTGCTGGACGTTGATCCTGCAATAGGTCAGACGCGCTTTCACTGGCTGCGTTCCGCGCCCGATGCACCGGGAGCGGGGAATTTGGTCGGTTTGACGGAGCGTATCATGTTCCTGCGTTCGCTCGGGATCGATCCACGCTTACAGGCCCGCATCCCCTCCGGACGATGGGACCAGATGGTCCGGGAAGGTGATGCAGCACCGGCCTGGCTCGCCGGCGAATTTGGCGCCAGCCGCCGGCGTGCGACGATCGTGGTGCAGATTATCAAGCTCGGCCAGAAGCTCACCGACGATGCAATGACCATGTTCATCAAGCTGATGGGCCGGCTGTTCTCCCAGGCGAACAACCGGAGAAAGCAGCGTCACATGAACGCCCGCATGGAAACGTCCAAGGCGCTGCGACTGTTCCTCGACACGATCGTTGCCTTGCAGGCCGCCAATGATGCCGATGAAGATGCGATCGAGACGGTAAACCGGCAAGTCGGCTGGCATCGGCTGCTGCAGATCAAGCCCGGTCTCGAGGCGATGGTGGAGAGCGCCAACGCTTCGCCGCTGGTGCTGGCGGCCGAGCAACATGGAAACATCCGCAAGTTTGCCGGCGCTTTCCTTCAGGCATTCACGTTCCGCTCGCGCCGTCGGCACGATCCGCTGCTTGCGGCGGTCGCGACCCTGAAAATGCTTTATGTGGAGGGACGCCGTGTTCTGCCGGATCGCGTGCCGGTCGGCCATCTGGGTGCGAACGAAAGGAAACTGGTCTTCGAGGATGGCAAGCCGGATCGGCGGCTTTATGAAATCGCCACCTTCGCTCATTTACGGGACCGGCTGCATTCGCGCGATGTGTGGGTCGAGGGCAGCCGGTCATTCCGGCCGATAGACGAAGATCTCATGCCGAAGCCAACCTTTGTCGCCCTGAGGGGGCAAGATCAGCTTGGCCTCGGTGTCCAGACCGACTGCGCTGCCTGGCTCGCGGACGTCCGGGAGATGATGGACGTCAACCTCAAACGGCTGGCCTGGCGCGCCCGTTTCGGCAAGCTCGATGGCGTCAGGATGGAAAACGGCACGCTGATCGTGACGCCGCATACCAGCGATGCTCCCGCCGCGGCGGAAGCCATCAATGCCGAAATCACGGAGATGTATCCTCTGGTCGAGGTGCCCGATCTCCTGCGGGAAGTGCATGAGTGGACCGGGTTTGCCGACCAGTTCACTCATGTCCGGACGGGAGATGCGCCGCAAAACATCGCCGCCATGCTGGCCGGCGTGCTTGCCGATGGCACGAATCTCGGCCCGAAACGCATGGCTGGGGCGTCGAAGGGGATCAGCGCCCACCAGATCGGCTGGATGCGCAGCTTCCATGCCCGCTCCGAAACCTATCGGGCCGCGCAGGCCTGCGTCACCGATGCCCATACCCGCCATCCGCATGCGCAAATTTGGGGCGACGGAACGACAGCCTCATCCGATGGGCAATTCTTCCGCGCCAGTGACCGGGCCGCAAGGCGCAGCGACATCAACCTGCATTATGGCAGCGAGCCGGGCTCGAAGTTCTACAGCGGGCTTTCCGACCAATACGGCTATTACAGCATCCTGCCGATCAGCCCGACCGAAAGCGAGGCCGTCTATGTGCTCGACGGCCTGTTCGACCACGACACGGTTCTGGAGATCGAAGAGCTGTTCACCGATACCGGCGGCGCCAGCGATCATGTTTTTGCGCTGTTCTGCCTGATCGGCAAGCGCTTCGCGCCGCGCCTTCGCAATATCAAGGACCGGAAACTGCACACCTTCGAGAAGGCCGATATCTATCCGGCGCTGGCAAATCATATCGGCGTGCCGATCAACACCGCCCTCATCATGGACCATTGGGACGAACTCCTGCGCCTTGCCGCGTCGATCACGACGCGCACCGTCGCGCCGTCGGCGATCCTCAAGAAGTTCTCCGCATCGTCGAAATCCAGCGATCTCGCCAAAGCGTTGCGCGAACTCGGCCGTATCGAGCGCACCCTGTTCATGATCGAGTGGTATTCCAGCCCGGCACTGCGTCGGCGTTGCCAGGCCGGGCTCAACAAGGGCGAGGCCGCTCACAAGCTCAAACGCGCCGTCTTTTTCCATGAGCGCGGCGAGATCCGTGATCGCTCCTTTGACAGCCAGGCCTTCCGAGCTTCCGGTCTCAACCTGGTGGTCAGCGCCATCGTCCATTGGAACACCGTCTACCTCAGCCGGGCAACGGCTCATCTGCGCCAGCAAGGCCGAAATATCCCCGACGAGTTGCTGAAACACGTCTCGCCCCTCAGTTGGGAGCACATAAATCTCACCGGCATCTATTCATGGGACACCGAGCAGCAGATGTCCGAAGGCTTCAGGCCCTTGCGACTTGCCAGAAAAATCCTCCGCGCCGCGTGATGTTCAGGGTCCGTTCGAGCTTAGCGCAGGATTTTCAACAGACCTTGTTCTGCCCCCCTCATCGAGGGCGCGATATGTGCGAGAACCTTTGATCCAGATCTCGTTGGCAGCGATCCGGTTCTTCAGCTCAACGATGACAAAGATTTCCAGCATTCTGCGGTCAACCGAGCCATCTGGCGTTCTGATTTCCTTGCTCCACCGCTTGTCGACCAGATCGAGCGCCGCTTTGATCCATTGCGCGTCCAGAGAGCGACGGCGGCTTTTCCCTGCGGCCGTCATTTGCATCACCACGTTGATGAAATCACGGCTCTGACGATTACCCTCGAACGTGAAGGCTGCCAGGAATGGTGCTGCAAAGCGCCGGATACGCATATATTGCGCCGGCAGATAGGCAATCAGATCATCGTCCTTGCGGGGACGAGATGCTGCCTTCGCAGCCGCGGTTGCCCGCATCAACTGCTCCCAGCCGCCGACTGCATTGACCGCCTCATCGAGCGAAAGGTCGGTTTCTCGCCTGGCAGCGATCGCCTCACCGAAGCCCACGAAGAAATCCAGCGCCGATGTCGCCGAGGTGGCGGTTTCCAGCAGTCGTTTGTCGCGCTCTGCCTCGGCCCGCCGAAACGCCTTGCCGATCAGGACTTCGAACATGGCGATTGCGGCATCCGTGAGCGCGATTTCCATCTCCAGAAGGAAAGCTGCGAGCGTAGCATATCGGCGGCCGGGCCGCATTTGCTCGAAGTTCTGGGCGGTCAGGCGCCGGCCCTCTTGTGCCATGCGGCTCACCCGATGGGCGGGGACGGCCTGAAGCACATCACTTGAAAGGCCAACGTGGCGCACGGCCTCAAGCCGATCGATCAGACCCCGCATCGCTGCGTCTCCAGCCTTTCCGGCAGGTTCACGTAACCAGGAGACCCCGCTCTGGCGGACGCGTGGACCAATACCGAGCAGCGCTTCCATTCTGACGATGATGTCGGGCGTCAGCCTTCCGGCAACATCGGCAAACAGCGCCTCCTCAGCCTCGGTGCATGCCTGTCCGGCCATCCGTTCGATCACGGTGATGCCGGGAATGACGATACGCCGCCGGCGCATCTCATCGGCGAGAGCGGCGACGACGAATTTGTCCTTGGTCGAGGCGATCGCCACGCCGCGCGCGAAGGCAAGCAGATCGGTGCGCAACGGGTGGCTCAGCTCGCTGAACCCGTAGTGTTGGCGGAGGACGGTCAGTTGTTCGTAGCGTGTGGGCGCTCTTCGTGCGAAGCTGGCAAGTGCATTCGGCTCGATGCGGAGTTGCTCGGCAAGGAAGGTGAGCGCGCTTTCCGGGATGACCTCTCCGCGCTGGATGAGACGGCCGGGATAACGGAGCGCACAAAGCTGAAGGGCCAAGCCAAGACGGGTATCGTCGCGACGGCGCGTTTCCAGAAGACGATGGTCCTCATCATCAAGGCTCCAATGGCGGATCAGGGTGTCGTCGTCGCTGGGCAGGGCAAGGAAATTCTGCCGTTCGGCATCCGTCAAAATCATGCGGCGAGGCATCGGCGCTCCATATGTCACAAAAAGACTGGAGATAACCGTTCGCGGAGCTTACTTTGCAAGACGGGTTATGTGACAATCTACAGGCTTTGGCGCGGCCAAATCGAAATTGTCACGCAGACGGACGAATAAATGACAGCTCTGATCGGATATGCGCGAGTGTCGAAAGCCGACGGCAGCCAGGTCCATGACCTTCAGCGTGACGCGCTGGCACAGGCTGGTGTCGACGCCAACAATGTCTATGAGGATGCCGCGTCAGGAAAGAAAGAGGACCGTCCAGGTCTCACCGCCTGCCTGAAGGCGCTGCGTCGCGGTGACACGCTTGTCGTCTGGAAGCTCGATCGACTCGGCCGCGATCTCCGCCACCTCGTCAATCTGGTCGATGATCTGACCCAACGGCATATCGGCCTCAAGGTTCTGGCAGGTGAAGGGGCGTCGATCGACACCTCGACGGCGAATGGCCGGCTGGTGTTCGGCATATTCGCGGCGCTGGCTGAGTTCGAGCGGGCATTGATCATTGAGCGCACCAAAGCTGGTCTCGCCGCCGCACGCGCACGTGGCCGGAACGGCGGAGCGCCCTTCAAAATGACGCCGGCGAAGCTGCGCCTTGCTCAGGCAGCAATGGGGAAGCCGGAAACCAAGGTGGCCGATCTTTGCGCCGAACTCGGTATCACACGACAGACGCTCTACCGGTTTGTCGATCCTAAGGGCGCGCTGCGCACCGATGGAGAGCGGCTGCTTATGCGGAAGGCAAAGAAATGAAACGAGTCCTCATCGTCGGTTGTCCGGGCGCCGGGAAATCCACACTCGCCAAAGAACTGGCCGAAGCGACCCGCTTGCCCGTCGTCCACCTCGATAGACATTACTGGCAGCCGGGCTGGCAAAGGCCGGATAGCGCATCATGGCAGAAAACCGTCGAAAAGCTTGCGGCGCAATCTGAATGGATTATGGACGGGAATTATAGCGGCACGCTTGAGCAGCGATTGGCATCTGCGGACACGCTTATCCATCTCGATTACACAACATCGTTATGCCTGTGGCGAGTTATTCGACGAACGGTATCCGGTTTGGGCCGAAATCGCGGTGATCAGCTCGCGCCGGGATGTCCTGAACGCTTTGATTGGGCCTTCTTCCGATTTGTGATCAATTACCGAAAGGAGCAACGACAGCGCGACCTTGCTCGAATGGAAGGATTTGCCGGTCGGGTGTTCCGGTTCACCTCGCCAGCCGAACTGTTGGGCTTCGTAGCTGCCATCAAGAAGGCTGCGCAAAAGGCGTGAAATCGGCCTACCGTATATCTGTGCCCCTTTAATGTTCAGGGGCCTCCTCGGGCGGCTCGGCAAGGCCCCTCCCCCGCCTGCGGATCACGGACAGGACCAGAGGGCTTGGAGCGAGCAAATTGACGCTTACAGGCAGGCCTTGCCCCTCGATGAGCGGACACAGCTCGACGTGGGCGATACGCCGGTTGGGGCGGCTCTTGTTGGCATGGCAAAAGCCTTGATGAAACGTGAGTCTGATAACCAGACTGAATCCCCCTCTAATTCTATTCTTTATGTAAAAACATAAGCGGTCGCCGCTGTTCGGGCCTCTTACGAGGCCCTGCGGCGGTTCCGGCCCGCATATAGGCGGGCCGGCGCGGCACCCTCAGAACTTCAAAACGCAACGCTTGCGTCTGCGGCCCACCTCGCATGGGCTTTCGAGAAGAAGAAGGCTGCAAGGGCAGCGCCTATTTACTCAAATGAGTGCTTGAGGTTAAAACCTGTTTACTCAAAAGCTCAAACCTGATATACTCATTTGAGTAAATACACATTTCATCAAAATTAGGAGCTTCGGCCGTGCATGTGATTGCCGTTTTAAACCAAAAGGGAGGGGCGGGGAAAACGACGATCGCCACCCACCTGGCCCGCGCCTTGCAGATCGGTGGCGCTGACGTGCTGCTGATCGATTCCGACCCACAGGGCAGCGCCCGCGATTGGGCCGCCGTGCGAGAGGACCAGCCCGTTTCCGTGGTCGGGCTGGACCGGCCGACGATCGAGCGCGATTTGAAGAATGTCGCCCGCAAGGATTTCGTCGTGATCGACGGAGCGCCACAGGCGGCCGACCTCGCCGTCTCTGCGATCAAGGCCGCGAATTTTATCCTGATCCCGGTGCAGCCCTCGCCCTACGATATTTGGGCCACGGCCGAGCTAGTCGATTTGGTCAAGCAGCGCATGGAGATCACAGACGGCAAGTTGCGCGCTGCGTTCGTCGTGTCCCGCGCCATCAAGGGAACGAGGATCGGCAACGAGATCACCGACGCCCTGAACGGTTACGGCCTGCCGATCTTGGCGACCCGGATCACGCAGCGCGTGAGTTATCCCGGCTCCGCTGCTGCAGGGTCAACCGTTCTCGATTTGGAACCGGATAGCGAAGCGGCCCGCGAAATGACGGCGCTTGCGAACGAAATCAAACAATTGTTCAATTGAGTAAATAAGGAAAGCATCAAATGAGTGAAGAAAAAAAGGGTATGCTCAGCGCCGGCCGGCCGAGCAACGTGCGGAAGGCCGCCACGCTCGCCAGCCTTTCCGATAAAGGCGGAACCGTGCGCGTGAATTTCGATCTGGACCGTGAGGAACACAAACGGCTCAAGCTCATGGCCGTTGAGCAGGGACGCACCATTTCCGAGATATTGCGGGAGATGATTACTCAATCACTTAAATGAGTGATTGAGGTGTGTGTAGGATAAGGCATTCCCGATCGTGCCTATTTGTGATAGTGTTTAATCCTACTAAGCGCGATCAAGTCAGGGAGATTCCCATGCGCAGCACGCAACAGTTCAGCGTCACGTTACCGAACGAAATGGCGCAGATGGTCAAGACTAAGGTTTCGTCGGGGGAGTATGCCAGCGAGAGCGAGGTTATACGCGACGGGTTGCGTGCCCTACAGGCGCGCGACAAGGCCCTTGAAACTTGGCTTCGCACGGAAGTTGCGACCGCCTATGACGAGCTGAAGGCAGACCCGTCGATAGGCCGCACCCCGGAACAGGTATTGGCCACTTTGAAGGCCGAAACCGAGCGCCAATTGAAAGTCCGCTAAGGCATGTCGCATCGCGTCATCTTCTCGCCGAGGGCGGAAGCGCAGCTTGTGAAGCTGCATAGTGATATTGGCGAGAAGGCCGCGCCGGAGGTTGGCGAGCGATATACTACCGCCATCGTGAAACATTGTCTCGGCTTCTCGACCTTCCCGCATCGAGGAACGCGCCACGACGATATAAGGCCAGGTCTGCGAACTGTAGGATACCGACGGCGCGTGACGATCGCGTTTGAGGTGACAAGCGACACCGTGAATATTCTTGGCGTCTATTACGGCGGTCAGGACTATGAGGCAGATTTGCGGGATAGTGAGCAATAGTTCACCTCGCCTAGAATCCCGATTGCGCATGGGTCCGTCAGTCACTCAATTGTGTATTTGAGTATATACTCAAACGCTCATTGCCTCAAACCCGCCCCCGGCCGTCCCTTCGGTCACTACGGCGCAATGGGGGAGCGCGTTCCCTACGGGCCGGCGGGGGGCTACCGTTGCGGGTGTGGCGATGTTGGTTTCTGTCATGGTTTCGCGGCGCGCGCCGCGCCGCCCCGGAGGCGAACGCGCCCCCATGTCGCGCTGTAGAGAGCCGGAGGGCCGCTCGTGACAAAGCCCCGGTGCGTCAGCGCCGGGACCGCTTTTCCCATCTGGCCGGTTCAGGACGCGGTTGTTTCAGCATTTCGCGTATCTCCGCCATTCCTTCTTCAAAAGGAAGGGCCGGCCGGGGATCATCGGCCGCCGCCTTGATGCTGCGCTTGAGCAGTTCGCGGCGCAGATCGGCATGGGGTTCCAGCTCCTTATGCTCGCCCAGGATCACGAACACGGCTTCGGACGGATCAAGGAACTTGCCCTGTTCAATCAGGTCGAGCAGCCACAGGGCCAGAGACGGCGGCAGATAGGCTTCAAACCGCAAACCGCCTTTTGCGACCTGGTTGCGGAGCCGGTTGGCTTGTTCGACGGCATGGGCTTTGTCGGCGGGATCGGGCCATTCGGATATATCAGGGTCGGTCATGGTTTCATCCTTCATGCCTGGTCGAACAGCCCCCGGAACTCGGCATCGGCATAATAGGCGAGCTTGCCGGCGACGATCGGCCGTTGCCCGGCGAGGAACAGCAATTCGAGGTTCTGCGGCAGGTTGCGGACCTCATCCGGGGTCAGCAGCGCGCGGGCTATATGTTGCTCGCCGTAGGTGATGCCGCTTTCCTCTGCATCGAGGGCGCGGCTCATGGTCTGGAACACGACGGTTTCCTGTCCGAGCAGATCGGAGACGAGGCGGGCGCTGTCATGATCATTGACGCCGAAGACCTGCAGGACGCCGGCGTTTGACAGGAAGGTTCCGGCGCGCTGTCCGTATGTGGCGCGGAGCTGGTGAACGTCCTGCAGGATGGGCCAGAGCTGGACGCCATATCCGGCCATGAGGCCCATTGCGCGCTCGACCGGGGCCAGATAGCCGAGGGCGGCGAACTCATCGAGCAGATAGAGGACCGGGGCGGCGGGCTTGGCCGGATCGCGGGCCATGTCGGTGAGGCTTTGCGCGACGAGCAGGCGCAGCCATCGGGAATAGGTCGAGAGACGATCGGGCGGCAGGACGAGGAACACCGTCCCGGTGCGCTTCTTCAGGTCCGCGAAGGCGAAATAGCTTTCATCCATGACCCTGTGCATTCGGGGTGAATCCAGAAAATGGGTATGGCGCTGTGCGGCCGAGAGAACGCCGGCTGCTTCCCGGTCAGACTTGCCGAGGTGGCGGTTTGCTGCGCGGGCGACCAGGCCGTTGGCGGCGGTTGACGCTTGCATGTCCTTCAGGAGTGCGACGAAGGCTTCCGGGGCGAGCGTCAGATATTCACGCAGCGTGCCGAGGTGACATCGGCTGGTCGGCTCGGCGGCGATGATCTTGAGGATCAGGCCGGCAATGAGCGCCTTGGCCTCCTCGTTCCAATGCGCCTCGCCGGCCGTGCCCGGTTCATCGAACACGAGGGCGTCGGCCAGGGTGCTTGCATCTTCGGCTACGTCGAGGCCGACGGGGTCGAGCCCTTCCAGCGGGTTGAAGGCGGCTGAGGGTTTGCCGGTGACGCCGAAGGGGTCGAGGATATAGACCGGGCCGAAGGTTGCACGGGCGCGGCCGGCGATCCTGGCATTCTCGCCCTTGGGGTCGATGCAGATCACGGAGCGGTCGGCGGTAAGCAGGTTTGGAATGATGGTGCCGACGCCTTTGCCGGTCCTGGTCGGTGCCATGGTCAACAGGTGGGCCGGACCGGCATAGCGCAGCAGCTTTTTTGTCTTGGGATCGCGGCCGATCAGCAGCCCGTTATCGGTGCGGGTGAGGGCGGCGGTTTCCTTGTTTGTGGCGAAGCGGGCTGATCCGTGGGTGTCGTTCTCCAGATTGCCAAAGTGGAAGATCAGGGGTTGTGTGAGGAAGTAGAAGGCGACGGCCAGCATGATGAGCAGCGTCACGAGATACCAGCCGATGAGGGGCATCGAGCCGGGGCCGAAGCCGTATTCCCGCAAGAGTGCCTGCCCGCCGAGGCCGACCACGAACAGGATAAGGAGCAGGACGAGGAAACCCTGAAACAGCGGTTTGGCGAGACGGAAGGGGGCGGCGAGCAGGGAGATGAAGGCCCATCGGGGATTCTGCGCGGCCTCACGCAGCATGTTCTTGAACGCGGCCCATGCAAGCGTCGTCTGACTCATGAAGCAGCTTCCCCAGCGTTCCCCGCCGCTTCTCCCCTGGGCGTGTTGGCGAGCAGATCGGCAAACAAAGCCTTGTCGCCGTCGCGCGTCAAAAAGTCGGGCAGCTCTTTGCGTAGCCAGTCGCCTAGCCGCCGTGTAAAATCTGGATCGTTCGAGTTTTCGAGCCGGTGCAGGACGAGCGCGCCGAGCAGCACCTTGCGGCGGGTATCGTTCGCCCGTTCCTGTTTCCCGAGCCGGGCCTTGAGGCTGGCGCGCTGCGCGTCCAGCTCGGCCAGCCGTTGTTCGATCGTCTTGCGAGCCATATGTCGTTTCCCTCCTATTTCGCGGGGCGGGCGGTAGCCTCACCCTTGAGGCGAACCATGATGATTTTCGGGTTGTCGCCAATGCGCTCGATCTCGACAATGCCGGACGCATCGACCAGATCGGAGAGGCGCGGGAAACCGAAATTGCGAGCGTCGAAATCCGGCGACTGTTTCGCCAGGTGCGCACCGACGCGGGCCAGATTGGCGCGGCCGTCTTCATCGGCCGAGGCGGTGACTGCCTTCGCCAGCATGTCGAGGGCAGCACGATCGAGCGCCGCTTTCGCTGGCGCAGGTTTGGCGGTGGATGCCTTGGGCGCGACAACGGCTTCCGCTTCCTTCTGTTCCCCGGCGGCCGTGTTGAGCACGTCGAAATAAACGAACTTGTCGCAAGCAGTAATGAAGGGGCGTGGTGTCTTTCGTTCCCCGAAGCCATAGACGGTGACGCCCTGTTCGCGGATGCGGGCTGCGAGGCGGGCGAAATCGCTATCGCTTGAGACTATGCAGAAGCCGGAGAAGCGGCCGGTATAGAGCAAGTCCATAGCGTCGATAATCATTGCGCCATCGGTGGCATTCTTGCCGGTCGTGTAGGCGAATTGCTGGACTGGCTGAATCGAGTGTTCCAGCAGGCATTCTTTCCAGCCGTTGAGATTGGGCTTTGTCCAGTCGCCATAAATGCGTTTTACGCTGGCAGTTCCATAGTTGGCGATTTCAGCGAGTAGGCCACCGACGATCTTGGGTGAAGCATTGTCGCCATCGATTAGGAGCGCCAATGCCGGGTTATTTTCTATTGCCATATTCTTCACCCTCCAATGGACGCCAGATTATACGAAGACACGCCCGGCTCAAGCGTTTCCCGTCATATCGCCTTGTGTGATCTTGAAAAGTCATCGGTTTTGCAGCACAATCGCGGCCTCAGTTCATTGCATCGACATAGCCGCAAGCGCCACACCGAGCGACGAAAGAGCGAAGCGATTGAGTTGCTAAGGGCGCACTTACGAGTTACTGCGTAACTCAGCGCGCCGCCAGCTAGGAGGCTGGCGGGAAATTGGAAACGGCATCGAGGCAACGGGTTGGCGATCTACCATTTGAGCATGAAGCCAGTTTCGAGGGTGAGCGGCCGGGGCGCCGTCGCTTCGATGGCCTATCGTGCCGGGGAGAAGCTGACCAATGAGCGCGACGGCATCACGCATGACTATACGGCCAAGCAGGGCGTGGAACATGCGGAGATCGTCTTGCCGGAAGGCGTCAACGCGGAATGGGCCAAGGATCGTTCGGCCTTGTGGAATGCCGCCGAGTTTGCCGAGAAGCGGAAAGACGCGCGTGTAGCCCGCGAATTTGAGATTGCCTTGCCGCATGAGCTTTCGGCCGAGCAGCGGCTAGAGGCTACGCGGGAGTTCGCGCAGGAGCTGGCGAACCGATATGGCGCGGCGGTGGATTTCGCGATCCATTCGCCTCACGACGCCAGCGACGTTCGCAATCATCATGCGCATGTGATGATGACGACGCGGCAGGTTGGCGAGAGTGGTCTAGGCGAGAAGACCTATCTTGAGCGCGAAAACAAATGGCTGTTGGCGCACGACCTGCCCACGACCGACATGCAGCTCCGCGACCTTCGCCAGCGGTGGGAGGGGATCGCGAACGAGCGGCTTGCGATGGCCGGGCTTGATATTCGGATCGACCATCGTTCACACATGGAGCGCGGGCTAGAGATCGCGCCGACCGAGCATATGGGCGTCCATGCCTCGCAGATGGAGCGGCGCGGCCTCGACGTGTCGCGCACGCGGCTGGACGAGGATGCGGCGCGGCGCAATGCCGAGCTGATCCGGGAGAAGCCCGAGCAGGTTCTAACCCTCATCACCGGCGAAAAGAGCGTGTTCGATCGCCACGACGTTGCGCGGGCGCTGCATCGCTACATCAACGACGACCCGCAGGAGTTCCAGAGCGCCTTTGCGAAGGTGATGGCCTCGCCGGCGCTTGTGGAGCTTCAGCCGGAGCGGATCGACCAGGCTACGGGGGAGATCGAGCTTGCACGGTTCTCAACCCGCGAAATGGTCGAGATTGAATCCGGCATGATCGAGAGCGCGCAGCGGATGCACCAGGTGCAATCTCATGGTGTCGATCGCCGGCATGTCGATCGCGCCATAGAGCGGCAGGACGCCGCCATTCAGCGCAGCGCCGGCGATGCTTCGGCCCGGCTGTCGGACGAGCAGCGCCGGGCGATCGAGCATATCACCGGCCCGGAGCGGATCGCGGCCGTTGTCGGTTATGCCGGCGCTGGCAAGTCCACCATGCTCGCGGCCGCGCGCGAGGCGTGGGAGGCCGAGGGCTATCAGGTCCACGGCGCGGCGCTGTCGGGCAAGGCGGCCGAGGGCTTGGAGGAAAGTTCCGGCATCCAGAGCCGCACCCTCGCGTCATGGTCCCGTGGTTGGGAGAACGACCGCGGCACGATCGGCCGCGGCGACGTCTTCGTGATCGACGAGGCGGGCATGGTCGGGAGCCGCCAGCTCGCCCGCTTCGTTGGCGAGGCCGAGGCGCGCGGGGCGAAGATCGTCCTTGTAGGCGATCACGAGCAGTTGCAGGCGATCGGGGCCGGCGCACCGTTCCGGGTGATCACGGAGGAAATCGGCCATGCCGAGCTTTCCGAAATCCGCCGGCAGCGCGTGGACTGGCAGCGCGAGGCGTCCGTTGACTTCGCCACGCACCGGACGGCCGAGGGCTTGGCGGCCTATCGGGATCGCGGCGCTATCAGCTTTGCGGAAACTGGCGAGGACGCGCGCGGCCAGATCGTGCGCGATTACCTTGCCGATCGCGATGAGCGGCCGGAGGGGACGCGCGTTGCGATGGCGCATCGCCGGGCCGATGTTCGCGCCATCAATGACGCGATCCGGGCCGAGCTACAGGACCGGGGCGAGCTGGCGCAGGGCGAGGATGCCGGTGCGCTGACTTTCCAGACCAATGACGGCAAGCGG
The DNA here is from genome assembly GCF_018873185.1 of Rhizobium sp. X9. Lineage (NCBI taxonomy): Bacteria > Pseudomonadati > Pseudomonadota > Alphaproteobacteria > Hyphomicrobiales > Rhizobiaceae > Rhizobium > Rhizobium sp. X9. The sequence goes on from NZ_CP071314.1 coordinate 49,052, forward strand.
GACTTCGCGCCGGGCGACCGTATCGTGTTCTTGGAGAACAGCCGCGACCTTGGCGTGAAAAACGGGATGCTTGGCACCGTCGAGCATGTCGAGGCCGGCCGGATCGTCGCGCAGCTCGACGGCCGGGGCGGCGAGAGCGTCAGCGTGCCGATGGGCGATTATCAGGCGATCGACCACGGCTATGCGACGACGATTCACAAAAATCAGGGGGCGACGGTCGATCGTTCCTATGTGATGGCGTCGGGGACGATGGATCGGCATCTAACCTATGTCGCCATGACCCGGCATCGTGACGGCGTGCAGCTCTACGCGGCACAGGACGAGTTCACCAATGCCGGCCGCCTGGTCGAGTACGGAGCTGCGCCGTTCGAGCATGACCCGCAGAAGTCCGGCAGCTATTTCGTGACGCTGGAAAACGACAAGGGCGAGCAGCGCACCCTATGGGGCGTCGATCTAGAGCGCGCCATGAAGGAGGCCGCGCCGGAGATCGGGGAGAAGATCGGCCTTCAGCATCTAGGCTCCACCCCCGTCACCTTACCGGATGGGACGCAGACGCACCGGAGCACATGGAAGGTTCAGGACGCCGGCGAGCTCGCCTATGAGCAGCTAGAAAACCGCCTGTCCCGGTCTGGCGTGAAGGAAACGACACTCGACTATACCCGCGACTTTGCCGAGCGGCGCGGAATCGCGGAAGCGATCGGCATCCGCAGCGAGATCGAGATTCCGGCCGAGCGCGCCGGGCTACGTGCGGAACGGGAGTCGACGGCCGAGCGGCCGAAGCTGGACCGTGCCGGCGAGGACGGCCCGCAGATCGAGCAGAAAGGGCCGCAGCAGGCCGAGAAGCAGCGGGGCGGCATGTTCGCCGGCCTCAAGCTCAATGCCCGTTCCGCGCCCTCTCTGGAGCGCAGCACAGGCACGCCGGAGCAGCGGCCGGAAAGGGAGGGGAGCTTGCGGGCTTCGTCGGCGCCAGAGGGGCCGGCGCAGGACCGGCTTGCGGATCGGGCGCGGCGGCAGTCGCCGCTTGAAGCCGCCGTTGACCGTTATGCGCGGGCCTATCAGTCAATCGACCAGCACCGGCGCGACGGCCTGCCGGTTCTCGACATGCAGCGCCAGGAAATCCACGTCGCCGGCCAGCAGCTCGACCAGGCGCGGCCGGGATCGCACGACCTGATACGGTCGGCCCTGCAGCACGACCCGCAGACGGCCAAAGCCATCACGGAGCATTCCGGCCGCGATCGTGTCGGCCAGCTCGTCGCCGGCATGGATCGGGAGCGGGCGGCGCTGGCAGACCCGAACGTCAGGGCCGAGCGCTTCGTGAACCGCTGGCAGGAATTGCAGGGCCAGCGCCGGGAGCTGCGCGGCTGGCAGCACGACGAGGCGCGCGGCAAGGTCGAAAGCCAGATGAGCGGCCTTGCCAAGAGCCTTGAGCGCGACCCGCAGGCGGAATCCATCGTGAGAAACCGCAGCCGGGAGCTTGGTATCGGGCAGGAGCTGCGCCGCGAGCAGAGCGTTGCCCGCGCCCTTCAGGACGAAATGACACGCGGCCAGCGGCTTAGCCGGGGCATATCGATGTAGAAAGGGAGTTCATGACGGAACTGGACGACGACAGGCAGGCCCACGAGCCGATGCAGGACGAGGACGCCGGCGATCCTGCCGCCGCCTTCGATGCGCTGCGCCGCACGATCGAGACGCAGGGCGCGCAGATCGGCGCGGAAATGACCGTCATGCGGCGCGGGCTGGAAGCGGCCTTCGACCAGCTCGAAAAGATCGAGCCGGCGCAGGACTACAAGCCCCAGCTCGCCCAGCTCGTGCAGCAGCTCGCCGTTGTCGCGGAGCATCTACAGGGCGTCGAGCAGTCGCCCATTCTGCGCAACGGGCCGGAGCATTATGCCGCCCGCCTCGAGCGCAGCGGCGAGGGCCTGGTGAGGACCGCCGTGCAGCAGCTCGAGCGCCAGGCATCCGACCTCGAGCGCGCCGGCCGGAACCTTTCGGCGCACGTCGCCAGCGCACGGGAGCGCAAGCGGCAAAATTGGTGGCTGGTCGTCGCCTTCGCTATCGGCCTGATCGTTGGCGCGCTGGTGATGCTGTTCCTTCCGCGCGTGTTGCCCGGTTCGGTCAACATGGCCGTTGCGGCAACCGTCATGAATGCCGATCGTTGGAAGGCCGGAGGCGTGTTGATGCAGTCGGGAAGCCCCGAAGGCTGGCGCAGCATCGTGGAGGCGAGCGATCTGGTGCGCGCCAATCGGGAGGCGCTTTCCGCGTGCGCTGAGGCGGCCGCCAAGATGAAGAAAGATCAGCGATGCACAATCACCGTGTCAGCGCCGGAGCAGTAATGTAGAGTTGTCGCGGGTTTTAGGATTTGTGCGACAACACGTTTTGAATCCTTCGATCAGCGATGGAGGATCACCGCCGCCGGCTATCGGGAACAATCAAGTCTCAGTTGTCGATACCCACCAGATGTTGCCAGAACTGTCCTGGAGGCCGGCTCGCCTATCACCATCACCGCTGGATGACGGTGCTTGGATAACAGCGGCGCCTGCCGCTTTGGCTTGCTCGAAGGTCGCATCAACGTCTTTCACATAGACATGCAGCCATACGGGAAATCCCGGATACTGTTCATTCGCCTGCGAGATCATGACGACGCTGTCGCCGATTTGGATTTCGCCATGGCTTAGCGTTCCATCGGCGCGTTCTTCGGCGCGCAATACCTGCCCTCCAAGAAAACGCTTGGCAAAATCAATGACGGCTTCTGCTTCGTTTGCCATGAGATAGACGGATACATCCGGATGGCCTTTGGGTTTGTAGTTTTTCATGTCGTTCCCCATGTGTAAGAGAAGGAATTGCAGATGGGTGGCATCTCACCTCCTTCCGGCGATGGCATCTCAGTCGGTTGTTGCGCCAATTTTTATTGGCCTTTCCCTTCGTCTCCTCCTGCCAGCAAGGGCAGACTGCGACTGGTCGTGCCTTGCGCCAGGCGTTCAGAATGAGCGCCATGAGAAGCGTCTTACCAATGCCGCAGGGAGTCGACTCTGGCCGACTGCCTTTCGCGAAATTCCTAAAGCCTGCTCGCATGTTTCGGGAGTTGCGCGACAGCTACGGCATGTGGAGCTTGGTCAGAGTTCGCAGCCTATTCGCACGAGGTTTTCGTCGGGGTCGGATACGGCGAATTCATACATTCCCCATGGTTGTTTTTTGGGTTGATGCGCCAATCGCTCGCCTAGTTTAGAAGCGATGTTGTCTACATCCTGCGTGTAAATGTAGATTCCAAATGGGTTTCTTCCCGGAACGAGCCAATCCTTGGGAGCTATACTGAGATGAATAAAATCCGCCCATGCCGTCAGAGTCCGTCCCGGAACTCATGACGCTCGCGCGATGCGGCGGATAAGAACCATGGCGGCGGCTGCGTAGAGGAAGGCCGTCGCGGAGGCGATGGTGGCTTCGGCGTCCTTCCAGAGCCGTCTATTTCGATTGATCCAGGCGAAGAAGCGCTCGACGACCCACCGCCGGGGCTGAACGGCGAAGCCGATTTGATCGGGCTTGCGCCGGACGATCTCGACGGCGATGCGGGTGGCGGTCGCGACACGCGGGCCTTGGTAGCCAGCGTCCGCGAAGACCTTCTCGATGAAGGGGAACGGGCGGCGCGAGGCGGCCAGCAGCGGGCCCGCCCCATCGCGATCCTGCACGCTGGCGGGATGGGCGAAGAGGACGAGGCCACGCCCGTCGGTATCGACGAGGGCGTGGCGCTTGCGACCCATGATCTTCTTGCCGGCGTCGTAGCCACGGGGCCCACCGGCTTCGTTCGTTTTCACGCTCTGGCTGTCGATGATGCAGGCGCTGGGCGAGGCCGGCCGACCGCTGCGTTCGCGATCGATCATCAGCAGCGCATGGTTGAGAGCCTCGAACACGCCCCCGTCTCGCCAGGCCGCAAACCAGCGATAGGCCGTGCTCTTGGGCGGAAGGTCGCTCGGCAGAAGCCGCCAGGCGACGCCTCCGCGCATGACGTAAAAGATCGCGTTGACGATCTCGCGCAGCGGCCAGGAGAGCGGCCGGCCCGTCCGCTTCGGCGCCGGTAGCAACGGCGCAATCAGCCGCCACTCCGCATCCGTCAAATCCGTTTCATATCGAAGTCCCGCGCGACTATGCTGCCGGCGAGTGGCTGGGGTCCACATCGCTCGCTCCAAGATGGCCTGAACAACCCCTTGGAATCACGAGTGCCCCAGTCGCTCAATCCTTTCGGGACGGGCTCTGATAATTGGTTATGCCAATTCAGACAGCGCTTGCCATCCGCTACGCGTTCGGCTAACCTTTGGTATAACCAATAATAACATCGTAACGTTTTTATGGAGGAGACAAAGAATGCTGAAGTCCATGATTCGTGGCTTGGCCACCGCCGCTGTAATGATTGCTGCGACTGCAGCGAGTGCTCAGACCAACTTTACTCTCTCTACACCTGATCCGGACAACTCTGAGATCACTCTGGCGGCCAACAAGTTCGCCGAGCTGGTGTCGCAGAAGACAGGTGGCAAGGTCACGATCAAGGTATTTCCAAATGGTCAGCTGTATGGCGGCGATCCCTCAGCTGCAGTGAAGCAGCTTTCAGGTGGCTCGCTCGACATGCTGCTGCTCTCGACGTCGCTTTACGCCAACTTCAATCCGAAGTTCACGGCAATCTCAGTTCCGTACCTCTTTACAGATACGGCTCAGCTCCGCACATACCTGTCCGGACCGCTGGGGCAGGAGCTGATCGCTGACCTTAACAAGATTGGTATTCAAGGCCTTGGCCTGTGGCCGCGTCCGTTCCGCCAGATGACCAATTCCCGCAAGCCGATCACGGGTCCGCAGGATCTGGCCGGCATGAAGTTTCGCGTGCCCAACAATCCGCTTTGGGTCGAGTTCTTCAAGAAGATGGGCGCTGCTCCAACCCCAATGGCCTTTGCAGAGGTTTACAATGCCCTGCAGCTGAAGGTCATTGATGGCCAGGAAAACCCGATCAACATCCCGGTCACGGCTAAGTTCTATGAAGTGCAATCCTTCGCCACCATGACGAACCATATGGCGGATGGTTGGGTGCTAGGGATCAACCCTGCTAAGTACAACGCACTCCCTGAAGACCAGAAGAAGTCTATCAAAGAAGCCGCTGTTGAGGCCGAGGCCTGGAAGGTGGAAAACGACGCTGCAGACGAGGGCAAGTCGATCGCAGCGCTGACCGAGAAGGGCATGAAGGTCGACCGCCTGACCCCTGAGCAACAGAAGGCTTTCGCGGACGTCGCCAAGGAGCTGTTTCCGACCTTCGCCAAGCTCGTGAAAGATCAGGCCTTCTTCGACCGCACCATCGCAGCCGTCAGCAAGTAGTAAGACAGTCCTACAGGGCGTCCTGGCCGCGATCCCGCGGCCAGAATCCATCTGAGAGGTGAAGCCCCATGGCTCAACAACCGTCTTTGCTCGGCCGTTTCGTCAAGCTCACTGCCGACTTTGCAGCTGGCGCCACGGCAGCCGGGATCCTGATTGTGGTGGTCGTACAGATTGTAAGCCGCTTGATCGGGCAGCCTGTCTCCTGGTCTGAGGAGGCCACCCGCTTTCTCTTCGTCTGGATGGTCTTCTTGGGCCTCGCTGCAGGCTTCCGCACCGTTGAAAGTGCCCGGGTTGTGGTGTTCATCGCTGCGGCGCCAAGCCTATTCCGGCGATTGGCGGTGCCAATTTATGTGGTCTCATCCGTTCTGTTCTTCGGCATCATGGGGTGGACTGGCCTTAGCCTCGTTCGCCAGCAGATCATGATGAGCGAGGAGGCGGCGACGCTCGCCATCCCAATGTGGGTGATCGGTCTCATCATGCCCATTTCGGCAATTCTAGCTGTCCTGGCCATCGTTGAGTCGCTGAGGACGAAGCGCGACCTGATTGCGCTTCCGGAGGTTGGCGCGCCGCGGGTCGACCTCGACGAGCCTGATGTCTTTGTTTCGAAAGGACATACGCCGTGAGCATTGCGCTTCTTCTTCTCTTTCTAGGGCTGTCTGCCCTTGGCGTTCCTTTGGCAGTGGCGCTCGGCTTGGCTAGCGTGGCGGTCATTATGATGTTCACGTCCACCCCGATCGATCTCCTCTCGCAGAGCATGTTCTCGGCGATGAACTCCTTCCTGCTTGTAGCCGTGCCACTCTTCATCCTGGTCGGGCACTTCATGGAGCGGGGGCGTGTGGCCGAGCGCATCTTTGACTTCGCCGAGGCGATGGTGGGCTGGATGCCCGGCGGCCTCGGCCACGTAAACGTGGTTTCCTCCGTGATCTTCGGCGGCATCTCCGGATCGTCCGTTGCCGACATCGCGTCTGTCGGCGCGATCGAGATCAAAGCTATGGAGCGGCATGGCTTCCCCAAGAGTTACGCGGTCGGAATGACGCTCGTCACCTCGACGCTGTCCTCCATCATCCCGCCATCTATCCTGGTCGTGATCGCAGGCTCGATCGCAAACGTCTCCATCGGCACGCTGCTGGTAGCTGGCCTGATCCCAGGCTTGTTCATCGCCTTCGTGTTCATGGTATTCAACCATTTCTACGCTGTGCGCTACGGCTATAATCCACCGACTCCGTTCAATCTGCGCTTGGTCGTGACGACTGGGCTTCGCGCTATCCTGCCGATGCTGACACCGGTCATCCTGCTCGGCGGTATCGTCAATGGCTTCTTCACGCCGACGGAAGCCGCCGCCATCGCGGTGCTCTATACGATGTTTCTGTCAGTCATCGTTTATCGCTCAATTCCTCCAGCAGAGATATGGAATATCCTGGTCGAGACGGCCCGGGCCTCTGGGACGATTCTTTTCATTGCCGCGACCGCGAAGCTCGCTGCCTGGGTGTTCGCGTTCGACGGCCTGCCAGTCCAGGTCGCTAATTTCCTAGGCAGCATCAGCACCGGCCCGACCATGGCGCTGTTCCTGATCTTCCTGTTCCTCATCGTGGTTGGGATGTTCATGGATGCGATTGCGGCCATGTTCATCTTGATACCGGTGTTGCTACCTCCGGCACTGAAAATGGGCATCGACCCGATGCACTTTTTGATTGTAACCGTGATCTCCCTCACGCTTGGCCTTGTCACGCCGCCGGTAGGTGTCTGTCTGTTCGCTGTGGCTCAAGTGGCGAAAATGCGGATTGAGGACGTTATCCGCGGATCTATGATCCCGGTTGGGATCCTGACCGCCGCGATCCTAGCGCTGGTCCTGTTTCCAGTTTTGACTCTGGGGCCGATCAGGCTCCTCGGGCTCTATTGACGGCCACAAGTCAAGAAAGGGCAGGGTGTATCAACATCAGGCCCTTTGCATTTCCTGGCGACGGTGGAAGCCGGTTTGTCGAGGCGGATCCTGACCTCACATGCCGCGTATAGATCGCCACAACCGACTCGCAGAAAGTGGTATCGTATGACTGAATCTCTGCCCGGTGCGCCGGCCCGCATTGTGTTCCTCGATCGAGAGACGCTCTCTCCAGAAACGCAGCTGCGAACGCTATCTTTCCCTCATGAGCTTATCACCTATGGCAAGACCGCTCCGGGCGATGTAGGCACACGCATTGCTGATGCTGATATCGTCATCACCAACAAGGCACCGGTAAGACGCGATGCCATCGCGCAGGCACCCAGGCTCAAGCTCGTCGCTGTTGCGGCCACCGGGTACGACATCATCGACGTCGCAGCCTGCCAGGAACGCGGCATTTCCGTGTGCAACATCCGCAATTATGCGGTGAACACTGTGCCCGAACACACTTTCGCGCTGATCCTCGCCCTGCGGCGCAGCATCCTAGCCTATGCGGATGCTGTTCGCCGAGGCCGATGGCAGGAGGCGGGTCAGTTCTGCTTCTTCGACTATCCAATCTGCGATCTCGCCGGCTCGACCCTCGGTATCATCGGCGATGGCGTGCTTGGTCAAGCCGTCGCCGACATCGCCCGCGGCTTCGGCATGCGAGTGCTGTTCTCCGCCTACAAGGGCTCAACCGGCATGGGTCCGCTCTACACCCCTTTCGAGGATGTGCTCCGCCAGAGCGATGTCATCACGCTGCACTCTCCGCTGATGCCATCGACCCGCAACATGATCGCCGCTCCGGAATTCGCCCTTATGGAGCGTCGGCCCCTGCTCATCAACACGGCCCGCGGAGGGCTGGTGGACGAGGCTGCCCTGGCGGATGCGCTCACAGCTGGACAAATCTCCGGCGCTGCCTTTGATGTGGTCACGGCGGAACCGCCAGCTGCGGATCACCCATTCATGCGCCTGCTGGACCGGCCCGACTTCATCCTTACGCCGCACGTAGCTTGGGCGAGCAGCGAGGCTGTCCAGGGGCTCACGGACCAGCTGTTTGAGAACATCGAGCTGTTTCGGGCCGGCAACCCAAGGAACCTAGTCGCGTAAAATTGGTGCAACCAATTGATGTTTGGACTTGTACCTCAGCCTTAATTGGTATAACCAAATCTAGTACCAGTTTCGTCGGCAACATCCGACCTGCATTAAGGAGCCTCTATGTTTCTCGGGAAAGAAGTTCGTCTGAACCGGATCGTGAATCCCAAGTCTGGCCGCATGCTCGCCATTACGGTTGACCATCCGATCACCCGCGGGATGATGCCCGGACTCGTGGATATCCGCTCTGTTATGCGCAAGGTTGTAGCCGGCAAGCCTGACGGTATCACCATGCACAAGGGCATCGCCGAGAAGGTGTTCGCACCCTATGCCGGCCAGGCCTCAATCATCTTGAAGGCTAGTGCCTATTCCGTGCAGTACCATCCGACGTACGACACGCCCGTTGCGGACGTGGAGGAAGCGGTGCGCTTTGGCGCTGACGCTATTTCGGTGGGCTGCATCGTCGGCGGCCCCGATCAGGCCCAGCAGCTGACATTCCTTGGCAAGATCTCCAAAGAAGCAGCGTCGGCCGGCATGCCGCTTGTCGCGCACATCTATCCGAAGGGCGCTCTGATCAAGGATCAGCACGACGCTGAGGTGTTGGCCTACGCGGTGCGCGCTGGCGCCGAGCTTGGCGTCGACATCATCAAAACCATGTGGTCTGGTTCAGCCGAGAGCTTCCGCTCGGTGGTGGATGCCTGCCCGTCCATCGTGGCTCTGGCTGGTGGCGAGATGGGCGAGACTCTGGAGGACTATTTGCGCATGACCCGCCAGGCACTCGATGTTGGTATGCGCGGTGTTACCTATGGCCGCTTCGTGTGGTCTCACCCGCATACCTCCGCCGTTATCAAATCCTTGTCCGCTTTGATGCACGATGACGCCAGCGTCGAAGGAGCTCTCAAAGTTTACGAGCGCGCCCTTGAAGAAGAGAAGGATCTCCAGAAATGAAGGCAGCAGTTCTTCGCGCTCCCGACGACGTCGTCTTGCAGGATGTCGCAACCCCGTCCGCCGGACCCGGTGAGCTGATCCTGAAGGTGAGGGCCGCAACCGTGTGCGGGACAGATATCCGCATCTTGCGTGGCCGCAAAACCAAGGGCGTCCGCTTCCCGTCCATTCTCGGCCACGAGTTCGCGGGCGAGGTGGTTGAGGTAGGGGCAGGCGTCTCGCAGTTCTCCTGCGGTGACCCGGTGTCGGTTAATCCTGTCATTCCCTGCCGCAAATGCGCCTATTGCAAAACCGGCCGGGAGAATGTCTGCCAGAATCGTCAGGCCATCGGATACGAGTTCGATGGGGCTTATGCCGAGTACCTGAGGGTGCCGGCGCTGGCGCTTGATTCCGGCAACGCAGCCCGTATCCCGCAGGGGATGCCGTTCGAGGCGGCGGCTTTGGCGGAACCTCTGGCGTGCTGCATCAATGGTTTGCGCAATGTCGGCGTTGAACTCGGTGACGTGGTGGTCATCCTCGGGGCAGGGCCGATCGGGCTCATGCATGCGGCGCTTGCGCGTCGGGCCGGGGCACGCCTGGTCATCGTCAGCGAGCCCAACCAGATGCGCCGCGAGGCTGCCCTCGAGCGCGGCGTCGACATCGCCTGCGATCCGACCAAGGAGGATTTGGCAGGGGTAATCCGCGGGGGGACTGACGGTCTCGGCGCGGATGTGGCGATCCTAGCCATCGGCGTTCCGGCGCTTGCTAACGAGGCGCTGAAGCTCGTGCGCAAAGGTGGCCGCGTCAACCTCTTCGCGGGGTTCTCGGCGGGTGACATGGCGACGTTCGATGTCAATCTCGTGCACTACAACGAGATCGTCGTGACCGGAGCCAGCGCGCTGCGTCGGCAAGATTATGAGACGGCTCTCAACCTGCTCGCAGGCGGGCTCATCGATGCCAACTCGCTTGTCACCCATCGCTTCGGATTGGCAGATGCTGTCGAGGCGCTGAAGGAGGCAGAGAGTGGGCGGGCGCTTAAGGTGGCAATCCGCAATGACTGAAGCCTTCCTCGGGGTCGATGCTGGAACGAGCGGGATCAAGGTTTGTGCCTTCACGCGCGAAGGCCGCTTGGTTGCGAAGGCACACCGGGCGGTTCCCGTGGTCACACCTTATCCGCTCTGGGCCGAAATCGACCTCGACCGCTATTGGGCGGCCACCGCCGATGCTATTCGGGAGGTTGCCACCCGCGTCCCTACGATAAGCTCGATTGGGCTTGCCACAACTTGCCCGACGACCATCCTTCTCGACGAGGAGGGTCAGGCAATACGGCCGGGCATCCTTTACCTCGATGGCCGGGCCCAAGCAGGTCTTGAAAATGTGGTTGGTGCCGACGCTGAAGCAGAGGTGCAGCAGACCGGCAACCGGGCTAGCACGTCTACCTGCTGGGCAGCCAACCTGGCCTGGGTCCGTGAGAATGAACCGGGTGCTTGGGCAAAAGTGCGGCGGGTTACTATGCTTAACGGTTTCCTGGCTCGCCGGCTAAGTGGCCAGGACGGCATCGAGCCGACCCAAGCGTCTTACTCGGGTCTGATGCGTATTGCTGATCCCGAGCCGTCGTGGAGTCGCGACCTCCTAGCCAGGTGGGGACTCGATGGGGCTATCCTGCCAGAAATCAGTGGCTGTACCGATATGATCGGTCGAGTGACGGATGAAGCCTCCATCCTGACTGGAGTTCCGGCCGGCATCCCCGTAGCGCTCGGCGCTGCCGACACGGCAGCGGCTTCCTTCGCGGTTGGCCTGATGGACAGCGGCGAGGTTTTCGAGTCCGTCGGCACGTCCGGGGTCATTACCTTCTGCCTTGACCGTCCGGACTTCGAGCCGTCATTCCTGCATCGCCATCATATCGTGCCCGGCCGCTGGCTCGCCCACGGGGCAATGTCGACGCTGGGCGGTGCGTTCGGGTGGCTCAACAACAAGGTCTGGCCGGAGCTCAAGACTCTTGCCGAGCTGGAGCGCCTGGCGCAGGAGTCGGTTCCAGGAGCCAACGGTCTCTTGTTCCTGCCCTACCTTGCCGGCGAGCGGAGCCCCATCTGGGATGCGGAGGCGAGCGGCAGCTGGCTCGGGCTTCTCCTCCGACACAGCCGACAGGATATGGTTCGCGCCGTCTTTGAGGGCACGACGTTCGGCCTTCGGCAGATTCTGGAGCGGGGTTCCGCCAAATGGGGCAAGCGCCCGGAGCGCATGCTCAGTGTAGGCGGCGGAGCGCGGAACAAATTCTGGGGGCAGATGAAGGCGGACGTCCTGAAGCTCGACTATATCATGTCTGATATGCCTGATGCTGCGGCACTGGGAGCGGGCCTGCTTGGTGCCATAGCGGCAGGGCTGTTCACGGGCAGTGATGATAGGGAGCTTCCGTTGATCTCGGCCAACGCAACAGCGATCAGGCCCGGGTCCCAACGGACGATCGAGACCTACGACCGCATGTTCACGATCTTTGACGCAGCTTACCCGCAACTGTGCGACTTGATGCATGCTCTCGCAGATCGTAGTTCTGGCCCGTACGCGGATGAAGAGGCGCGGCCCCGGCTTGGGGTACGAGCCACTGGGTAAAAGGAACTACGTTTTCATATGACGGACGGCGAAGACGATATCCTTGCGCGCGTCATCGACATCGCGATGGAGCTGAGACCCGACAGCAGCGGACGGATCAAGCTTCCCACAGAGCGTGAGCTGGCCGATCAACTCGGCATCCAGCGCCCGACTCTGCGGGATAGGCTGACCGTTCTGGAGACGCTCGGGTTGCTCCAGCGCGTCCAAGGCAGCGGGACCTATCTGGCGCTGCCAAACTCGCGGTTCCTGCAGTTCTATTTCGGCGTTGCTCTGAAGCTCGGGTTCATCTCGATTGATCAGATCCAGAACGCCATGGAAATGATTGGTCGAGAAATGGCAGGAGCCGCCGCGATTCAGGCCAGCAATGCTGATCTTGAGGCCCTCGAGGATCTCATTGACCAGATCGCTGCATCAGACTCCTTGGAAGATGTGGTTGAGCTCCAGTTCGAGCTTCACGCCAGCCTCGCCAGGGCGTGCCGCAACCCTGTAATCGTCATCGTCATCGATGGCCTCTCGTCCGTCATCCGATCTGTGATTGCGAACAAGGTCAGGATCATCTCCATGGTCCGCGGTGCGTTCGAACGAAACGTCGAAGCGTACCGCGCACTCGTGCAAGCCCTAAGGGATCGCGAGCCGGAGCTCGCTCGTGAGGCTATTCAGGAGTGTTACTGGTTATGGCGTCGGGAAGAATCGAAGATTTCGATCCTCAACATCAGCGAGTGAGAGCCTCGGAAAGGCACGAGCGACAATCTCATACGTGTAGATTAGTGCTTCCCTAGTCCGCAATGTCCGTATCAACGGTAGAGTGGAACGACAATGACTGAGCCTAAGCCATGCCCAGTGTGCAGAAGCGCCGAATTAGGAATCAACTGCCTTGAATTATATGGGCAGCACGAGGCGCATTTTCTCTGCCTCAGTTGCGAGAGCGAAGTCGCACCACAAGGCCCTTTGTCAGAACCGTGCGGGACCGCAGCTGAAGCGGAGGAGGCGGCTCTTCGCGCTTGGAACGATTTCGTGTCCGGTTTTCCCGGTCACAGGCATGTAGCCTAGTTGTCGCTGATAGCCCCAACGCGCCATAACGGGTAGGGCGGTGAGTTGCTTCGCAGAGACGGCAGAATCTTGCCTTTAGGGCTTTTGGCGTTCTCAGTTGCGGATTTCGATGAATCGGGACAGCGATTTCAGCAAGTCGCGGACAAGCATTTCGCTAAGTCGCGGACAGCGGGTTCGATCGAATTCCGCCAGCCTGGTTCCTGTCAGGGGTGATTGATTTCGTTTATTTCGGCGCCGGTCAAGAGCGTTGGTGTTTTCCGCTTCCGCATGCTGTCGCCTTCGAGCGTTATGCGGTGCGCGTTGTGAACAATACGGTCCAGGATCGCGTCCGCTAAGGTGGCCTCACCGATCATCTCATGCCAAGCAGCCACGGGAAGCTGGGCCGTGATCAGGGTGGACTTTCGCCGATATCTCTCCTCAAAGATTTCCAGGAGATCGAGACGCTGCCGATCGTTCAAGGTATGTGTTCCCCAGTCATCGAGCACGAGCAGATGAACTCGAGCAAGCTTGTCGATGAGGCGCGGAAAGCGCCCGTCCAGCCTGGCAAGCGCGAGGTCCTCAAACAACCGCGGCATGCGAACATAGAGGACAGAGTGGTCGAGGCGGGCCGCCTGGCGTGCAAAGGCACATGCGATCCACGTCTTTCCAGTGCCCGTCTGGCCCGTCAGGATTAGATTCTCATTTGCTTTGAGCCATGCTCCCTGCGCCAGAGACAGGACGTTGCGGCGATCCAGGCCCCGATGCGCTGCAAAATCGATGTCTTCAATGGAAGCGTTGGCAAAGCGGAGTTTGGCGGTGGCGAGCCGATTTGTCAGTCTTCGGTCCGTTCTGAGGGCGATCTCGCGGTCAAGCATCAACCCCAGTCTTTCGTCGAAGCTCAGATCATTTCCATGAGCCTGCTCGAGGAGCTCGCGATAGGCCGTTGCCATGCCGGCCAGACCAAGCGCATTCATTTGCTCAAGTGTCGGATGTGTCAGCATCTGATGTCCTTTTATTGATAGTAGGTTTTGCCGCGGATGTTGCCGTGCGGCGGCGCCGGCTTCACGGCCTCGGTCATGGCCGGAGCCTGATCGAGACCGGATCTGAGAATGTTGGCGACAGACGAATAGCTCAGCGCGTTGATCACCAGCGCCCGTTCGCAAGCCAGCTCCAGTCGATCGGATTCGTAACGGCGCGCCAGGGAGAGAACGCCTTGGGCGGATCGGTAGCCCTGTTCGGGGTGCGGGCGATGACTGAGCAGACGTTCGATAAACGTCGCCGTGTTGATCCCGACCTTTGCTGCTTCGCTGCGCAACAAGTGGGGTGTCGTGTTTGCATAGCGCTGGTGCGCCTTGGGCATGTGTTCATTAACGGTGACGTGGCCTGAACGCTGCGAACTCCGGATGTGGCTGGCGACACGTTTGTGGTCGAAGAAGATCTCGACCGCCCGATAGGTCAACCTGATATCGACCCGTCTTCCGATCAGCCCATGCGGCACGGAATAGAAGGTCTTGTCGACCTCGACGTGATAGTCAGGATGCACCTTGGCGATCTTCCATTCCGCATACTCAAACGGCGTTGAAGGCAATGGTTTGAGCTGCGAGCGTTCGACTTCATCGAACAAAGCCCGGCGAGATTTGCCATACCGCCGCATGGTTCGGCTATTGAGATCTTCGATCAAGGCGCTGATGCGGACATTGAGATCGACAAGGCTGAAGAACTGCTCGTTTCGAAGCCTGGCCAGCACCCATCTCTCGACGATTAAAACCGTCCCTTCAGCGGAGGGTTTGTCGCGAGGATGCCGAGGGCGTGCCGGAACCACCGTCGTGTCGTAATGCTCGGCGAAAGCCGCAAACGTCGCATTCAGCGTCGGTTCGAACCAAAGCGCCTTGGCGACAGCCGATTTGAGGTTGTCGCAGATCGTCGTCTTCGTCACGCCGCCGAAGTAGCTGAAGGCCCGCTGGTTCGCTTCGATCCAATCGGGTAGCTTCTGGCTGAAGCTGGCATAGGCGAACGTCAGTTGCGATGCGCTTAGCACCGCCACATAGATCTGCGCTGCACGGATCTCGCCGGTAGATGGATCGATGATCGGGATCGTATGGCCGGCATAGTCGCATTCCATTGCGACACCAGCAACATGACGGCTGCGGTAGGTGGGCCTGGCTCGGCTTTCATGATCGGCAAACCGGCCGCAAAACCATGTATAACCATAGCCATCCGGGTGAGCTTCCCGGTATTCCTGCCACAGCAAATGGAGCGTGACGCCCTTGCGCTTCAGTTCGCTGGCCATCTTCGGCCAGTTCGGCTCGACGGTATCGCGTGGAGGCCGTCCCATTCGCCGGAATAGTCGATGCTCAAGAACATCGTCCTCGTCCAGGCCCGGAGGTAGAGGCCAGACCGCAAGCCCAGCTTCCTTTGCCCGCAGCAGGTACGTCGAAACCGACGTCTTGCTGATCTTGAGCCGCTCGGAAACGGCGCGTATCGATAATCCCTGCTCGAAAGTCAGCCGCAGGATCGATCGGATATCCTTCACGTCAGTATGTCTCGCTTGCTTCCGCCTGGGCATCATGTCCTCGCTCAAACCACGAGGGCAAAGTGCCAGATCGGCGCTCACGAAAGTCGATCTAAATCCGCCGCGATAACTGTCCGCGACTTACTGAAATGCCTGTCCGCGAGATACTGAAACCCGCACTCAGTCGAGTTTGTTGCCAGCGCGTGCGAGATGTGCATTCAGAACACGTTCGGCCCTGAGCTGGTTCGCGTAGGCAGTTGCATTAACGACGCGCATCACGAGGCGGAGGATTGCTGTTACGAGCATGATTCTTATCCCTCTACAGAGGCGTTCAACAAGCCTCCTGTGATGGATAGATAATTCTTATGCTGCTGCGTGGTAGATAGGTCAGCACACATGACCTATGCGCTGAAGGCATATCAGTCTAAGTTTGAGCCAGTGCTCCTTTCCTGAACGCATAAGCTACATAATGTCTTTATTGGGAGAGCATGAGGAGTTGTGGGGCAGTTAGGCAGTTGCTCGACTCTGATCCCAGCTATTGTCGTTCATCATGCCGGGGTACCAGTGCTCGAATGCGGCACGCAGCGAGCCATCCAGAGTCCTGGTCCGCGTCTGCAGGAGCAGATGAGCTCCGCGCCGGCTCCACTGCATCTGCTGCTTCTTGGCAAAGCGTTTGATGATCACCGCATTCACCGTCGCCTCAACAAAGGCCGAGGAGATCCGCTCGCCAGACCGGTAGCGCTCGCCATAGTTGATCAAGCTACGCTCATTGCTGGTGATGTAGACCTGGAACTCCCGCATGGCGATCCTGAACTTGCGCAGATTGGGATAGCGACTGTCGAGGGCTTCGGGATCTGTCGCAACAATTTGTTTCAGAGTTTCAGCTACTGAGACCGCGGTCACAGTAGTGGGGGACGCAGTGTTCAAGGGCAGGCATTTTGATCGATCGGTGATCCTGCTCTGCGTCCGGTGGTATCTGGCCTACAACCTAAGCCTGCGCAATCTTGAGGAGATGATGGCCGAGCGAGGGATCTCCGTCGATCACGCGACCATTCACAGATGGATTGTGCGCTACTCGCCTGAACTTCTGAAGCGCTTCAATGCACGCAAGCGAGCCGTCACTGCCAAGTGGCACGTTGACGAAACTTTGTATTTGATGGGTGTTGTGGGTCATTCCCATAGCATGAGGCCGGGATAGCTCGAACGAAACTTCAGACCCAAGTCTGCGATGTAGATGGTGCGCCCGGCCTCACCACGCGCCCCAGCTGAGATCGGACGGTATCAAAGGTCATCCCGAGACGGGTAAACCTGCATTCACAAGGTTGATCAGCGCAAGGGGCCTCCTGACGAGAGGAAGCTCAATGACAGTGTTCTTCGGCATTGATGTTGCGAAGGAAAAACTCGATTGCGCGGTGGTCGTTCACGACCGACAGCGCCCGATCGGACTGTGCACGGCGGTGAGAAAACCATCCAGTGGAGCGCCTGCGTTTGTGCCGGCGCGGGCGGCGTAAAAGTCGGCCATTGGATAGGCTGACCCCTTTCGGGGTTGGCGGGGATGTTCGCTGTGGAGATTTACGCGGCGGTTCGCGATTTCGTTTTCAACCAGGAGAAGAGCCGGCGGGAAGCGGCTCGCGTGTTCGGGCTGAGCCGCGAGACGGTTGCGAAGATGTGCCGGTTCTCGCTGCCGCCGGGCTACACACGCACGAAGCCGGTCGAGAAGCCGAAGCTGGGTCCGCTTCTGCCGGTGATCGATGCGATCCTGGAGGCGGATCGGACGTCACCGGTGAAGTAGCGTCATACGGCGAAGCGGATCTTCGAGCGCCTTCGTGACGAGCACGGCTTTGCCGGCGGCTACACGGTGGTGAAGGACCATGTGCGGCTCTGCCGGGCGCGGGGCCGGGAGACCTTCGTGCCGCTGGCGCATCCGCCCGGTCACGCTCAGGTGGACTTCGGCGAGGCGATCGCGGTGATCGGCGGGGTGCGGCAGAAGATTCACTTCTTCTGCCTGGACCTGCCGCAGTCGGACGCCTGCTTCGTGAAGGCCTATCCGCGCGAGACGACGGAGGCGTTCCTGGACGGGCACGTCTCGGCCTTCGGCTTCTTTGGCGGCGTCCCGCTGTCGGTGCTCTATGACAACACGCGCATCGCGGTGGCGAAGATCTGCGGCGATGGCCGGCGCGAGCGGACACGGGCGTTCACCGAGCTGGTGAGCCACTATCTGTTACGGGATCGGTTCGGCCGCCCGGGCAAGGGCAACGACAAGGGCAAGGTCGAGGGGCTGGTGAAGTATGCCCGCTCGAACTTCATGACGCCGATCCCGGTGGCGGCGAGCTTGGCCGAGCTGAACGCGATGTTGGCCGAGCGTTGCCGCCGGCGGCAGGACGAGCGCGCCGGTCGTCACGCGCAGACGATCGGCGACCGTCTCGCTGCCGATTGTGAGGCCCTGCGCCCCTTGCCGGCGGTGCCGACGGCCTATGGCTTCCAGGACGTGATGGTGAAGGGCTTCGTCGAGGAGGTCGTGGTCCTGTGCCGGGGCGAGGAGATCGCCCGACATCCGCGCAGCTACGGGACCGGCGTGTTCGTCGCCGATCCGCTGCACTATCTGGCGCTGATCGAGGTCAAGCCGAACGCGCTCGACCAGGCGGCGGCGTTGCAGGGCTGGGACCTGCCCGAGACCTTCCAGCACCTTCGCCATCTGCTGGAGGAGCGAATGGGCAATCGCGGCAAGCGCGAGTTCATCCAGGTGCTGCGGCTGATGGAAGCCCTTCCGCGCGAGGTCGTGAGCTTGGCCGTCGGCGAGGCAATCCGGCTCGGTGCGATCGGCTTCGACGCGGTGAAGCTGATCGCGCTGGCGCGTCTGGAACGGCGCCCGGCCCGCCTCGACCTGGCGGCCTATCCGCACTTGCCGAAGACGTCGGTGAAGACGACCTCGGCCGCCGATTATGCCGTGCTCCTGCCAGGAGCGGCAGCATGACGGGCGCGGCGAAGGAGTCGATGCCGGCGGGGACCACCGCGGGAACGCCGCAGATCGGGGTCAGAACAAGAGCTGCTCGAAATCGTACGCTAAGACCGAACGGAGCGGGAACGTCATGCAGCGCGGAGGATTCTTCCAGGAAGTCGCAATGGCCTGAAGCCTTCGGGCATCTGCTGCTCGGTGTCCCAGGAATAGATGCCGGTGAGATTTATGTGCTCCCAGCTGAGTGGCGAGACATGCTTGAGCAATATGTCGGGGATAGTTCGACCACTTTGACGCAGATGGGCTACGGCACGGCTGAGATAAACGGTATTCCAGTGGACGATGGCGCTGACGACAAGGTTGAGGCCCGAGGCACGGAATGCCTGACTTTCGAACGATCGGTCGCGGATTTCGCCGCGCTCATGGAAGAAAACGGCCCGCTTGAGCTTGTGGGCGGATTCTCCTTTGTTAAGACCGGCTTGACATCGCCGGCGAAGTGCCGGGTTGGAATACCATTCGATCATAAACAGGGATCGCTCGATGCGCCCGAGCTCACGCAGGGCTTTCGCCAACTGGCTCGGTTTCGAGGATGCCGCCAGCTTTTTGAGGATCATTGAGGGCGCAACAGAGCGTGTCGTGATTGATGCCGCCAGATGGAGAAGGTCATCCCAGTGTTCCAGAATGAGGGCGGTATTGATCGGCGCGCCGATATGGTTGGCCAGTGCTGGATATGAGTCGGCCTTTTCGAAAGTATGGAACTTCCGGTCCTTGAGATTGCGCAGCCGAGGCGCAAAACGCTTTCCGATCAGAGTGAAGAGGGCAAATACATGATCGCTCGCACCTCCGGTATCGGTAAAGTGCTCCTCGATCTCCAGGATGGTGTCGTGGTCGAACAGGCCGTCGAGAACATAGGCTGCCTCGCTCTCGGTCGGGCTGATCGGCAGAATGCTGAAATAGCCGTACTGATCGGAAAGGTGGCTGTAAAATTTCGAGCCTGGCTCGCTGCCATAATGCAGGTTGATATCACCGCGTTTGGCGGCACGATCACTGGCCCGGAAGAACTGACCATCAGATGATGCGGTCGTCCCTGTTCCCCAGAGCTGGGCGTGGGGATGACGCGCATGGGCGTCGGTCACACATGCCTGCGCTGCGCGATAGGTTTCCGTGCGGGCATGGAACATGCGCATCCATCCGATCTGATGGGCGCTGATCCCCTTGGAGGCTCCGGCCATACGTTTCGGGCCAAGATTGGTGGCGTCCGCGAGCGTGCCGGCGAGCATGGCCGGAATGTTTTGCGGTGAATCGCCCGTTCGAACATGGGTGAACTGGTCGGCAAAGCCGGTCCACTCATGCACGTCTCTTAAGAGATCCGGCACTTCGACAAGCGGATACATTTCGCTGAGTTCGATATTTAGTTCATCGGCTGCAGCGGGCACTTCGCTCGCCAGCGGTGTTACAATCAGGGTTCCGGCATCGAGACGGACGCCTTCAAGTTTGCCGTTGCGGGCGCGATGGGCGAGACGTTTCAGATTGAAGTCCAGCAATTGTTGCATTTCGGTGAGCCAAGCCACCCCGTCGCGCTGCACACCGAGCCCAAGCTGGTCAGTTTCCTTCAGCTTGGTAAAAGTAGGGCGGGGCATGAAATTTTCATTTATCGGCCGGAACGCCCTGCTGCCTTCGACCCAGATGTCGGCCGAACGAAGCCGCTCGCGCAACGCTGCCAGTGTTGCAATCTCATAGAGACGGCGATCGGCCTTTGCCTGCCCGAAGATCAGTTTACGCTCCGCCGCGCCGAGATGAGCGATCGGGACACGTTCGGGAAGCACGCGCCTTCCTTCCGCGTAAAGGGATCTGAGTGTTTCGATCGCTGCCAGCAAAGGATCATACCGACGACTTGAATGGAATGTGAAGGTCAGGAGGAACCGGCCTGCATAATTGCGAACATTGGCATATTGCTCAGCTGCAATAAGCAAGGGTGAGGCGTCATTGTCTTCCACCATCGCCGCAAGCGTCGGCTTTGCCTGCACCAAGCGATGCCAGCCGACGTGGCGGTCGAGCGTTTCAATTGCATCTTCATCATTGTCATTGGCGCACTGAAGAGCCGATATCGTGTCGAGAAACAGCCGTAGTGCCTTAGCCGTCTCCATCCGGGTGTTCACATGGCGCTGCTTCTTGCGGTTATTCGCCTGCGAAAACAGCCTGCCGATCAGCTTGATGAACATGGTGACTGCGGCGTCGGTGAGCTTTTGCCCAAGCTTGATGATCTGCGCGATGATCGTCGCGCGCCGCCGACTGGCGTTGAAGTCGGCGGCAAGCCATGCCGGTGTCACATCGCCCTCCCGGACCATCTGCTCCCAGCGACCGGAGTGGATGCGGGCTTGTAGTCGGGGATCGATATCGAGCGCGCGGATGAAAGCGATCCTGTCGGTCAGCGTGACCAGGTTGGTTGCTCCCGGAGCATCTGGCGCAGATCGCAGCCAATGGAATCGCGTCTGTCGTATCTCGGGATCAACCGTCAAAAGATCATCGAGGGATTGGAGCTTTTCGGCTGAAAGGCCCGATATCAGGGCAGCCTCGGCGCGACGGCGGGCTATTACGCGGCCGGCAAAGCCGATCCGCTCTATTGTGTCAGGTGCGGGAAGTAACACCTTCCGCTCCCGCAGCGTGGTGACAATAGCTTGGGCAATAGAATGGCCCTTGTCCGTTGCGGTCGCCGTTTCGACGGCGGATAGTAAGGCGGCGCGCCGGTCCTGTGCTGTTGCTGTTCGTTTTCCAAAATAGGAAAGCAAATGCGCGATATGCTCGCGGCGAGTTTCCTCCCGCCTGGCATAGGAACGGAAACTCTCCGGATCAGCATCCAATTGTTCGGCTATATAATTGAGCATCGCCCTCGGCGGAATTTCGTGCACCATGAGAGCCCGGCCCGGATGCCGCATCATGCAAAGCTGGACAGCAAAGCCGAGCTGGTTATGTTTTCGCCTGCGGACTTCGATCTCCAGCCGGTCCGATGGAGATAGAGTGTAGTGACGGATCAGACTATCCTCATCGGTCGGTACGCCGAACAGCTCCTGTTGATCCTGAATTTTGAGAAACTTCCGCCGCGCCATTTTTTACTCCATACAAACTTGCGTCGATGGTTCCGGGCATGTCCGGAAACGGTCGTTTGCGTACAGGCCTAAATCACCCTGTCCACAAATTATCTTGACTTATTTGTGGACAGGCATCACCTTTCGGACAACCTATTCGGACGAAATTGAACCTTATGCCACGCACCTTTGCCTATGTCCGTGTCTCCACGACCGGACAGACCACCGAAAACCAGATTCAGGAAATCGAAGCGGCCGGCTTCCACGTCGAGCCACGCCGTATAGTCACCGAGACCATCTCGGGCAGCGTCGCCATTGCGCAGCGCCGGGGTTTCTCGCGACTGATGGATAAACTCGAAGCCGGGGACGTGCTCATCGTCACCAAGCTCGATCGGCTCGGCCGAGATGCGATCGATGTCAGTACGACGGTCAGGAAACTGGAGGAGCTGGGCGTGCGGGTCCATTGTCTGGCCCTCGGCGGCGTCGATCTGGCGAGTTCCGCCGGGAAGATGACGATGAGCGTCATCAATGCCGTCGCTCAGTTCGAGCGTGATCTGCTGATCGAACGCACGCAGTCGGGCCTCAAACGAGCCAAGTCGGAAGGCAAGACCCTCGGCCGTCCCGCTCGGCTCAATGAGAAGCAGAAATTGGATGTTCTCTCGGATTTGGCGGGCGGGATGAGCGTTTCCGCACTCGCCAGAAAATTTGACACCAGCCGCCAGACCATCATGCGTGTCAGGATCGAGGGCGACCGCTCCGTTTAAGCCGTGACTTGAGTAGGCACCCGTTTCCCTTTCGCCTCACCCCGCGCAGCAGGACAGTTTTTTCACATCCCTGTCGAAGGTCTGAGCCGCAAGCTTCAAACCTTCGACAGTCGTCAGATATGGAAAGATCGTCTCCGAGAGATCATCGATCGTCAGGCCGCAGCGGATGGCCAAGGCTGCCGTCTGAATGCTGTCAGCACCCTCTGGTGCAAGGATGTGAGCGCCAAGGAGTTTCCGGGTTGACCCGTCGGCGACCAGCTTGATCAGGCCGCGCGTGTCGCGCGCCGCCAGCGCCCGCGGCACATTGTCGAGGGAAAGGACGGAGGTGCGAACCGAATGTCCGGCAGCCCGCGCCTGCGCTTCGGTCATGCCGACGCTCGCCACCTGCGGATCGGTAAAGACCACGGCGGGCATTGCGGTGTTGTCGTAACTCAGGCTGTTGCCGTTCAATGCGTTCTTGGCGGCGAGCTTTGCGCCATAGGCGGCCATGTAGACGAACTGATCTTTTCCGGTTACATCGCCGGCGGCATAGACGCCCGCCTTCGAGGTGCGCATGCGATCATCAACGATGATGGCCCCGGCCGGTGTCAGGTCTATACCGGTTTCAGCAAGCCCAAGGGCTTCAGTGTTCGAGCGGCGTCCCGTCGCCACAAGAATCCGCTCGGCAGTCAAGATTTCCGGACGTCCGTCCCGCGCGATGGCGAGGGCAACACCACCATCATCGGTCTTGCGGGCGGACTCGTAGGTAATGCCGCTGACGATTTTAATCCCCTCATCGGCCAGATAGGTGGCAAGCGCAGCGCCGATTTCGGGTTCAGCCTCCGGCAGAAGCCGGCTGCGGAACACGAGTGTCACTTCGACACCGGCCCGTGCGAAAGTCTGGGCAAGCTCCACGCCGATGTAGCCGCCGCCAAGCACTATCATCGAGCGTGGCAGCTCGGTCAGGGCGAGCGCTGTCGTGCTGTCGAGCGGCGATACGTCAGCGATCCCCGGAATCCCCGGCAACGCCGGACGCGCACCGGTGGTGATGATAATTCGCTCGGAGCCGATGTGCTGGCCCGCGACCTGGACACCGCCGTCAACGAGGCGGGCCGGACCTTCGTGGTAGACCACATTGTTGTACTCCGGCAGCAGATCAGCGTATTTCGCCTGTCGCAGACCGGCAACCAAAGCGTCTTTCTGGGCGATCTGAGCGGCCCAATCAACCACGCGCGCGCCGCTTTCGATCCCATCAAACCGGGCAGCCGCATCGTTGGCGTGACGTACAGCCTCCGTGGCCCGGATCAGGGCTTTCGAGGGCACGCAGCCGATGTTGACGCATGTACCGCCGATCGTGCCATGCCCGACAAGAGCCACTTGGGCGCCTAGTTCGGCGGCCGTGATCGCGGCGGAGAAACCGGCCGAGCCAGCTCCGACGACCACAAGATCATAACGGCCGTTGCCTTTGTTGGAAGTTGGAACGTCGCAAGCTTCACACATTCAATTCACCTTTGTTGTCTTGTTATTCATCGAGCAGCAATTGGCATCCGCTGATGAGGCGGAACGCCGACGCCGGTAAAGATAAAGTGCGGACGCCCCAATCGCGGCGAGAGCGATCGGGATCAGCACATAGCCGGCCGCTGCGAACCATGCGGAAAAGCCAAAAGAGCCAGCGGCGACCAAAAGAAATGGCGCGGCGCAACAGATGACGGCGAGAAACCCGACTTCGCCAAGGCCGATGAACTTTCCATCTGTCATGCTGAACCTCCTTACTGCGAAACGCCGGACGGATAGCCAGCATTGGTGGTTGCGGTGATCAGCGCGGCGACATTCGTCTGGCTGTCGTCAAAGCGCACCTTCGCGATCGCCGCGCCGGTCGCCTCCGATACATCAACATCGAGCACGCCTGGAACGTTGCTGAGCGCCCGCTTCACAATCGGGCCGCAGAGTTCGCAGGTGGCATTGGCAACATTCAAGGTTACGGTCTGCTCGGCGGCAAAAGCGTGACCACCCGTCAGCAGGGACGCAGTAAGGGCAATGAGGGGCAGGATTTTCATGAGATTCTCCTTGGGATTAAGCATCGAGGACAAGGCGGGCGGCGTAGGGAAAGCCCACGGCGATAATGATCAAGACAGTTGCGACCCAAAGGCCGATCTTGGCGTTCCGATGGGATGATGGACGCGCGCAGTAGGAACCCTCGGCGCATTCAGCCGCCTTCGGCCTGCGATAGACGAGATAGAAACCGTAGCCGAGGCAGGCGAGCGCGATCGTGATAAACACAGGCTGGTAGGGTTCGAACGCGGTCAAATTGCCGATCCACGCGCCGCTGATGCCAGCGAAGAACAAGGCAAAGGGCAGCACGCAACAGGTTGCTGCGCCCAGTGCCGCAACGATGCCGCCGACCGACAGCAATGCTGCCCGATCAAAACCCTTTTCGGCTGGCTCTGTGACTGTATTTGCCAGCGTCCGTGTTTCATCCTGCATCATCGTTCACATGCTCCCGCAATTGATCTATCGTGACCCTAGTGCCTGTAGCGACTACAGGGTCAAGCGAGAAATTTTCACGGATTTGTGCGAGCTATGTGATGACACAGAATGATGAATTTTCGATCGGCGTGCTGTCCGAGCGCAGCGGCGTCAACATAGAGACGATCCGCTATTACGAGAAAATCGGCGTCATGCCGAAGCCCGCCCGCAGCGCAGCGGGTTATCGTATCTACACAACTGAACACGCAAGGCGGCTGCATTTCGTGCGGCGCGGCCGTGAACTCGGCTTCAGCCTGGACGAGTTGCGCGGCCTGCTTCGCCTGGTCGATGGGCATACCTACACCTGCCGGGAGGTCCATGCGCTCACCATCGAACATTTGAAAGATATCCGTCAGAAAATCGCCGATTTGCGGCGTCTGGAGCGGGCCATGTCGAATATGGCGGCGCAATGCACCGGCGATCAGGTTCCAGAATGTCCGGTCATAGATGCCCTTTTTGAAATGCGGTCAATCAAGCGTTCCCGCTCCGTTCAAGCTTAGCGTACGATTTCGAGCAGCTCTTGTTCTGACCCCGTGATCGAACGGATGGCCGGACAGGCATGCACCGAGGCTGAGGAGGCGCTGTTTGCCGATGTTGCCGGAAGGCTGACGCCCGACATCATCGTCAGAATGGAAGCGCTGCTCGGTATTGGTCCACGCGTCCGCCAGAGCGGGGTCTCCTGGTTACGTGAACCTGCCGGAAAGGCTGGAGACGCAGCGATGCGGGGTCTGATCGATCGGCTTGAGGCCGTGCGCCACGTTGGCCTTTCAAGTGATGTGCTTCAGGCCGTCCCCGCCCATCGGGTGAGCCGCATGGCACAAGAGGGCCGGCGCCTGACCGCCCAGAACTTCGAGCAAATGCGGCCCGGCCGCCGATATGCTACGCTCGCAGCTTTCCTTCTGGAGATGGAAATCGCGCTCACGGATGCCGCAATCGCCATGTTCGAAGTCCTGATCGGCAAGGCGTTTCGGCGGGCCGAGGCAGAGCGCGACAAACGACTGCTGGAAACCGCCACCTCGGCGACATCGGCGCTGGATTTCTTCGTGGGCTTCGGTGAGGCGATCGCTGCCAGGCGAGAAACCGACCTTTCGCTCGATGAGGCGGTCAATGCAGTCGGCGGCTGGGAGCAGTTGATGCGGGCAACCGCGGCTGCGAAGGCAGCATCTCGTCCCCGCAAGGACGATGATCTGATTGCCTATCTGCCGGCGCAATATATGCGTATCCGGCGCTTTGCAGCACCATTCCTGGCAGCCTTCACGTTCGAGGGTAATCGTCAGAGCCGTGATTTCATCAACGTGGTGATGCAAATGACGGCCGCAGGGAAAAGCCGCCGTCGCTCTCTGGACGCGCAATGGATCAAAGCGGCGCTCGATCTGGTCGACAAGCGGTGGAGCAAGGAAATCAGAACGCCAGATGGCTCGGTTGACCGCAGAATGCTGGAAATCTTTGTCATCGTTGAGCTGAAGAACCGGATCGCTGCCAACGAGATCTGGATCAAAGGTTCTCGCACATATCGCGCCCTCGATGAGGGCATGATCTCCCATCAGACTTATTCCATCATCAAGGCCGAGGCCCGCATTCCCGTCGCCATCCCGGTTGATGTCGAGATCTATCTCGCCCAGAAAGCCGAGGCGCTCGATCAAAAATTGCGTGAGGCAGCAAGCCGGCTGGAGGCGGGTCGCGGCGACACGCGGATCGGCGCGAAGGGCCTGCGGGTGCCTGCGGTCAAAACTGCCGAGACCGAAGCCGCGCTCGCCTTCGCAAGGAGAGTTGCGAGCAGCATGCCGCCGATCAGGTTGACGGATCTTGTCGCCGACGTGGATCGAATGACCGGTTTCAGCTCACTGTTCGAGCATCTTCAGACAGGCCGAACGCCGGGCGATATGCGAATTTTCTATGCCGCGCTCATCGCCGAGGCCACCAATCTCGGCTTCTCGAAGATGGCATTGGCCTGCCCCGGCATCACACGCCGCCAGCTACAGCAGATGGCGATCTGGCACTTCCGGGAGGAAACCTTCACCTTGGCACTTGCCCGGCTGGTCGAAGCCCAGCACGCGGCGCCGATCGCCACTGTTTTCGGTTCGAACACGATATCGTCTTCCGACGGACAACATATCCATCTCGGCGATGGCGGCGAAATCGCCGGTGGCGTCAACGGCCGTTACGGAACCAACCCGATCATCAAGCTCTACACGGCGATCTCCGGTCGATATGCTCCCTTCCATACCAAAATCATCGCCGCCACGGCGAGCGAGGCCGTCCATGTTCTCGACGCGCTTCTCGAAACGGATGCGGGCCTCGACATCGTGCGCCATCATGTCGATGGTGGCGGCGTCAGTGATCTCGTCTTCGCCTTCTGCCATGCGCTAGGCTTTGCATTTGTCCCGCGCATTCCCGATCTCGATGGCCGATGCCTCTACGGCTTTGGCCCCGGCAAGCAGTATGGCATTCTCCAGAATGTCATGGGCGATCGCATCGACGCCGATTTGATCCGGGCGCACTGGGACGAGATTCTGCGCTTGATGACCTCACTGCGCACCCGCACCGTCAGCGCTTCGCTCATGCTCAAACGGCTGTCATCAACGACCAGGCAAAGCGGTCTTGCCCAGGCACTACGTCAGATGGGCCGGATCGAGCGAACTCTGTTCACGCTGGACTGGATCAACGACGAGGAACTGAGAAAGACGACAACGGCAGAACTGAACAAAGGGGAAAGCCGCAACAGCCTCGTGCGGGCCGTCAATCTCCATCGCCTCGGCCGCTTCCGCGATCGCAGCCAGGAAAATCTCTCGATCCGGGCCTCCGCCCTCAACCTGGTTGTCACCGCCATCATTCACTGGAACACGATCTATACCGGCCGCGTGGTCGATGCCTTGCACACCGGCGGTCAGCATGTGCCTGATCATTTGCTATCCAGCCTCTCGCCGCTTACCTGGGAGCACGTGAACCTCACCGGTGACTACATATGGGAAGACAAGCCGGCACTCGATGAAACAGGCTTCCGACCTCTCCCGTTCTCGGTCTGATCCCCCTACCGTATATCTGTGCCCCTTTAATGTTCAGGGGCCGTTAGGCCCGTACCGCGCGTTGAGATCGCCGATCGCCTCGGCATGCCCTCCCGCCGGAAAATACTGGCCATCAGAAGATGACGTGGTTCCGTCTCCCCACAGCTTCGCGAGAGGCAATTGCCTCTGGGCGTTGACGAGGATGGCGTGGGCGGCGGTGTAGCCTTCCTCGCGAATGTGCCAGTCATGTGCCCAGGCGAGCTGACGCATCGTCAACCCGGGCGAAACATCGGCCATTCTCGTCAGGCCAAGATTGATGCCGTCCGCCAGGATTGCGGTGAGCAAAGCGAACTTGTCGTCGGCCCCTCGACCGGTGCGCAGATGTGTGAAGGCGTTGGAAAATCCCGTGCGGGCATCCACCTCGAGCAAAAGATCGGTGATGCGGATCGCAGGCAGACGGCTTTCCACCTTCGGCTTCAGCGACTTGGCGATGTCCGGAAACATCGCTTTGTGCGGCGTGACACTGAATCCAGCCCCGGTCAGTTCGACATCATCGAGCTCGCCGGCGGCCGCAAGACGGGAGAGGTCAGCCAATCCATCATTCAGAATCTGGCGCTGCTGGCTGAGATAGGTTTCCACGTCGGTATCGACGGCGACCGGAAGCGGACCTTCCTCGCGCATCAGCTCGAATGTCGGCGTGGGAATGAGAAAACTTTCGAATGACTGGAAGCGCTTCGCCCCCTCCACCCAGACATCGCCGGCATCGAGCCGGCGTTTCAGCTCGGTGAACACGCAGAGTTCATAAGCTCTGCGATCGATTCTGCCATCCTGAAGGACGAGCGGCATCCAGCCTTTCGGCGCGAAGGATATGGGAGCGTTGTCCGGTATTGCTCGTTTCCCTGCACGATAGAGATCGGCAATCACGGAGAGCGCGCGCAAAAGATTCGCCGCTACGGCGTGACCGCGGAACACGAGTGTCGAGAGGAATTGCGGCGCAAGTTTCCGGATCGTCGGATAGCGCTGGAGCATTTCGATTTTACCGTCGATGACATCCGGCGCGATCAGCGTGTCGACCGCCTCGACACTGGCGGCAAAGGCTGGCCATTGAACGACCTGTTCGAGCGCCTTGGCGATATCCTCGCCTTTCTCCTTGGCCTTGATGATCGCATGGCAAACTTTCGAAACGTCCTTCAGTGGCTTCTGCACCTCCCGCACGGAGCGGGTGACGCGGGCGGCCGCCTGACTGTCGGCCCGCCGCGTCAACATACCCATGAGTTTCTTGAACATGTCGATGGCGCCGTCGGTCAGGTGGCGGGAAAGATACAACACCGTCGCCGCCAGCACGGCATGCCGGCGTTCGGGGTTGAGGTCGCGCAGATGTTGGGCACTCATTCGCATCCCCTCCGCGGCGAATTCATCAAAGACCTTGGCCGGAATGCGCTCCATCAGCGTCGCCGGCAGGTTTAGGGACCGAAGGAAGCGAATTCGCTCGGCTATTCTGTCAAGGTTGGCGGCGGCTGGTGATAATGCTGGTGTCCTCGCCCAGGCGAGAATGGTGACGCTCGTCCCCTCACGCGGGTCGAGAAGTTTGTCCAGGTCGAGCTTTTGGCCCTCCGACAATCCGCCCGCCAGCGCCCGGTGGGCTATGCGAATCCCGCGCCGGATTGCCAAATGAAGGATGGCTTCAAGGGCTTGGCGCGCAGGCAGAAGAATGCGGCGACGGCGCAACTCCTCCACCACCATATCCGCCAATGCATCGGCTTGGCGCAGGCTTTGCGCGGCAGGCGTCAGCCAGCCGGTAAGCGCTTTCACGTCCGCGGGCGCAAAAGGACGCATCTTCATCCTGTCGAAAAGCAGGGCGAGATGCTCGCGCCGGGTCTGCGGGCGCTCGAAATAACGATCGATCTCGCGGTGATCGACGCCAATCTGCCGTGCCAGAAACCGCAAAACGCCAAACGGCAAGACCTCACCATCCGCAGGCGGCCGGCCGGGATATCGCAGCAAGGCTATGACACAGGCAAGGCCCAGCCTGTTCGAGGCCTTGTTCTGCCGCATGATCAGGTCGAGATCCGGCCGGTCCAGCGTGTAATGTTTGACGATCTCCCTTTCGTCCTGCGGGATGGTTGTCGCCTGTTGCCACCATATCTCGCTCAGCAGTGCTCTTCTGGCCATTGTCTCGGCTTCCAGTTCATTGCGAAAACCGCAGCGAACTGGAAAATCCATGTCCGACAAACGACCGTTTCGCGGCATCCACAGTTCTTGTCCGCAAACCTTGTCATGAAACGGCAAATCGGACAATGTCCGTATTCAACGGAAAAACGGACAAACCACGTCTCATGACCGCTATCGGCTATGCAAGGGTCTCCACCGGCGACCAGGACGCCGCCCTGCAACTCGACGCTTTGCGCAAAGCAGGTTGTGAAAGGCTGTTCGAGGATAAGGCATCCGGCATGAAGACTGACCGACTCGGATTGGCGGAGGCGATCCGCTACGTTCGCGACGGCGACACGCTCACAGTCTGGAAGCTCGACCGCCTCGGCCGGTCGATGAAGCACCTCATCGAGATCATCACCGAACTGGAGGCCAAAGGCGTCGGCTTCCGATCCATCACCGAAAACATCGACACTACGACATCCGGCGGTCGCCTGGTCTTCCACCTGTTCGGCGCGCTGGCACAGTTCGAGCGCGATCTGATCCGGGAACGAACACGTGCCGGTCTGCAAGCCGCAGAGGAACGCGGCCGACGCGGTGGCCGACAAGTCGTCGTAACCCCGGACAAACTTGCCAAAGCCCGCCAGCATCTGGCGGCCGGTTTGAACGTCCGGGAAGCCGCGGCCCGCGTGAAAATCGGGAAAACCGCCCTCTACGAAGCTCTCAAGGCCGAAAAAGCAACGACATCCACGGTCAAACCAACCTGAGTTCCGGATACGTTCTTAAAAGTCGGACAGATTCGCCACTTTCGTGTCGTGACGCCTTCCTGCCGACCCCGTGTATTGGCGCGCGACCCCACAGGAGGCGTGCCCCTGCTTCAAAAAACCGGTTTCATCGATCACCAGCACCGCCTCGGGATCAGCGAGCGTTTCCAGAGCATAGTCCTGCAAAATGTCGCGCAGGCCATCGGCATCCCAATGCCCTCGACCCAAGATCGCCTGCTGACGCCAAGGCCCAGGATCTCCGGCCGCCTCGGCCCGCATCCAACCCGTTTTGCGCCGGTCCTCACCCAACAAGCCGTCGAGAAACTGACCGGCCGATGCCGCAACCCGTTCCTGCGAAAACAGCGGCCGGATGCGAGCCTTTACCTCACGTAGCGAGGAAGCCCACAGCTCCAGCGTCTCTTCGACCGACAATCCCACCATCCATGAGCCCCAACTTAGTCATGGTAGCGCATTGATTCAGAGCAGGAAGAAGAATGCAACTGTAATGTTAGCACAAGTCCTCTACTGGCCATCAGATCACGATTATGCGATAGGCAACCATCGAAAACAAATCAGGGATGGGCGAAGTGCAACCTAAAAGCGTTCTTCTGGTTGGGGCCGGGCTGTCCGGCGCTGTCATTGGCCGCGAGCTTGCCGAGGCTGGCCACCAAATCCGGGTGGTCGACGCCCGCCCCCATATCGCCGGAAACTGCTATACTGAGCGCGATGCCGACACGCAGGTCATGGTCCATGTCTATGGCCCCCATATCTTCCATACTGACGACTCCGAGGTCTGGGGCTATGTGAACCGCTTTGCCAAATTTATACCCTACAAGAACCGGGTGAAGATAACGGCGCAAAAACGAGTCTTTTCTCTTCCGATCAACCTGCATACGATCAACCAGTTTTTTGGCGGAACCATGCGCCCCGATGAAGCTCGGGAATTCATCACCACCAAAGGCGACTCCTCGATCACTGATCCCAAAACATTTGAGGATCAGGCCCTGCGCTTTGTCGGGCAGGATCTCTATGAAGCGTTCTTCAAGGGATACACGGTAAAGCAATGGGGCCGGCACCCCAAGGAATTGCCTGCATCCATTTTGAAACGCCTGCCGGTGCGCTTCAATTATGATGACGATTATTTCGCCCACCGCTTTCAAGGTATGCCAGAAAATGGATATACCGAGCTGGTGGCTGGAATCCTTGATCACCCGAATATCAAAGTCGAACTTGATACCCATCTGACGCGTGATGACGTTGCCGGGTATGATCATGTGTTCAACTCTGGCCCAATTGACGCATGGTTTGCCCATAGTCTGGGTAGGCTGAGCTATCGCACGCTTGATTTCCGTCGCTTTACTTATACCGGGGACTATCAAGGCTGCGCAGTCATGAATTACGGCGACGTGAGCGTGCCGTGGACCAGAATAACCGAGCACAAGCACTTCTCGCCGTGGGAAAGCCACGAAGGCTCTGTGCTTTATGAGGAGCATTCCAGAGAATGTGGCCCCGATGATATTCCATATTATCCGGTGCGGCTTGTGACAGAAAAGCAGGTCTTGGGCGATTATGTCGATATGGCATATAAAGAGTCCGGAATAACTTTTGTTGGCCGTTTGGGGACGTATCGTTATCTTGATATGGATGTCACGATCCGGGAAGCTTTGGATACAGCGCGTATATACCTTGACAGCCTAAAGGCGAAAAAGCAGATGCCCGTTTTTGTCAAAGATCCATTGATGTAGGCTTGGATGCCGTCCAATCATATTACAGCCAATGAGCTGAAAAGTTATCATTTTCTTTCAACAACTTTATGCGGGCTGCAGATATGACTGCCGCCCGCTATATGCGTGATCGCAAGACCCACAGAGTCCAAATAATCGACACACGCCGACACGCACAAATTTTAATACCATCGGTGATAGCGCGGTGCGTATAGGCAACGCGACGTATGAACAACAAGATAGGTTGCTGCCTGCATCACACGAATGCTACGAATTATCCGACATTTACAGAATAATATTCTGAAAATAAGTTTATCTTGGATATTTTCAAAAATATGCTCACCGAATCCGGCCGCCCCCGTCCTGAGGCTCAAAGGGCACTTCGCCTGATTGTAACTTTGCTGGGAATGTGAAAAAATACACTGCGGTTCAGGTTTCCGCGGCGCGCAGACAACGCTGTCTTCCTTTAAATAATGATGAATAGGCAAAGGAAACGCATGCCCTTACCGATATACGTTCTTAGCTTGCCACAAGCTTCACGGCGACGGTTCAGCAGCAATATGCAACTGAGCGGGTCTGGCCTGTCTTTCGCATTCTTTGACGCGGAATACGGCCCCAATATGTCATCGGGCAAAATTGGGCAATTATACAACCCTCAGGATAATGCGCGTGCATTCAAAAGGCCACTCAGCTTGCAGGAAATCGCCTGTGCATATGGCCATATGAAGATTTGGGATGACATCAAGCAAAGCGGCGTGCGTGCAGCTGTCGTTCTGGAAGATGACTTCCAAATGGATCCGCAACTACCGGAATTTTTGCACGAAATCGTAAATATATCAGGGATTGAGAACTGCCTGATCAAGCTGGATGGCGTTATTCGGCGCGGAATACCTGTTGCGAAAACAGGTCGCTTCAACTTGCTTGCAGGGCCACGTTTGCCCCCGCTGACAACAGGGTATATCGTCGGCCAACGCGCCGCTCATATTCTATCGCGACGGCTGGACAACATTGTAATGCCAATTGATATGGCAATCAAATCTTACTGGCGGCATGGCGTCCCCATTTTATCGGTTGATCGCTGCTTGATTCACGAAATGCCAAGCGGCGCAAGTCAGATCGAACTGTCACGAAATGCACGCAAATCACAATCCCAGTTTGCGCGTTTCTTTGCGAATATGCGTTACCAAATGAATTACAAATTCGGCCTGATGAGCAATCCCTTAGATTATAATGCAATCAAAAACATGTTCAAAGCGGGTTGAATGAAGAGAAACCTTGTGATCGTGCGTGCCGGGCGCCAATCTTTGCATCATCATTGGTTTGACCTGCCCTACAGCGCCCGCGATTTTGACGTTATTGTCAGCTACTTTGATGAGGACGCCTATAATACGCATGTGCCATCCGATGGGGTAGATGCCACTTTTGTGCCAGGTGGAAAATGGGATGGTATTTACAAGACCGTCAACGAACCTGATTTGGCAGCTTATGATTATATCTGGCTGCCCGATGATGATCTGTGGATATCCGTCGAAGATATAAACCAAACTTTTGCCATCGCCGCAGAATACAGACTGAAAGTGGCGCAGCCTGCACTGACGCATGACAGTTATTATTCCCATTTCATATTCATGCAGTCCCCCAGTTTCAAACTGCGCTACACAAATTACATTGAGATCATGGCGCCTTGCCTTGATCGTCACGTCTTTGCCGCTGTGCTGCCGCATTTTGCGCAATCCAAAAGTGGTTATGGGCTGGACTATATCTGGTGCAGGCTGCCCGGTGCAGCGCACGGACCCTCGGCGATTCTGGATGCTGTTTCCATGCGCCATACCCGCCCGGTCGGCGGCCCGCTGAAGCAGATCATGAAAGCTGCCGGAACCACGCGCCCCGAGGACGAGGAAGCACTGCTGAAAGCCCGTTTTGGAATCGCGCCACATCACCGTATTGCCCCGATAGCCTACGGCGGCGTGACGCAAGGTGGGCAGGCTGTTCATGGTCGGCTCAGGGTGTTATGTCAGATGCTGCGTGATATAGGGGCTTCGGACGGGGGTTGGGTTGCCGATCCGCCGCTGCGGGTTTCGGTCATGAAACTGATCAGGCGGCAGTTGACCAAGCCGCTTGACCTGTCGGATCTGGGAACGCGGACCGGTTGATTTTGCCGTTTGAAGTGAAGGCGACACGATATGCGTTTGATTGACACAATCTTTGGCCGCTTCTGAAAACAGGAGCGGATCGCAATATCGTCCTGCGTCTGCTGCGCTACGGGATGGCGACGCAGGGCAAATATTACCTGATCGGCGTTCTGGCCATGGTTGTTGTCGCCTCGGGGGCTGACCGCCTGGTCGATGGAAATGATCATCAATGCCATGAGCAACTCCGAAACACCGTAACGGCCCGGTTGGCGCCGCCTGCCTGAGCTTGGCCTGATCGATTAAAGCACGTGCATAACGACGTCGTTAAGGACGTGTCTTATGTGGGGCTGGTGATGCGGGGCGATATTATTGGGCTTGAGTGGCGACGACGATGGGGCGACGATGATACGCTCGAGATCGTCTTGTCGGTTGGGATGGGCGGCGCAACGGTGACTCAGGTTGCACAGCGGCACGCTGTGACACGGCAGCAAATCTATGCCTGGCGGCATGAGTTGAAGAGGAAGGGTCTGCTTTCGGCATGTCTGAATCGCCCCGGATTTGTCGGAGACCGTCAACTTAGGGTCAGGACTCGTTCTGTATCATAGCCAGAACAAGACGGTTGCCGCGAGCAAGATGGCAGGGAAGAATGTCTGTGGGCATCTGTCGTAACGCGTCGCGACACGCCTCCAGTCCTTCAGCCGCCCGAACATGATCTCGATGCGGTTGCGCCGTTTGTAACGCCGCTTGTCGTATTTGACGGCCTTCTTGCGGGACTTACGACCGGGGATGCATGCCTTTATCCCCTTGTCTTTCAAGGCTTCTCTGAACCAATCAGCATCATACCCCCGATCTGCCAGAAGCCAACCCGCCTTTGGCAGGCTACCCAGCAGCGCCGCCGCGCCAGTGCTCTGACCCCTTCAAACTGGACCGTTTTTGTTTAGAGTTTTCCGGTGCATTTTCCCGGCTGGGAACAGGAGCGGAAATGATGAAAGCATCTAATTTTTCGGACGCCCAGAAGGCGTTCATTCTCAAACAGGGTGATGACGGCACGCCGGTGGCAGAGATTTGCCGAAAGGCGGGGATTAGCCAGGCGACCTATTTCAATTGGCGTAAGAAATACGCAGGGTTACTGCCGGACGAGATGCGTCGTCTGAAGTCTTTGGAAGACGAGAACAACCGCTTGAAGCGGATCGTTGCCGACCTGACGCTAGATCGCGAGATGCTGCAGGACGTTATCCGCCGAAAGCTCTAAGGCCTGCCCGTAAGCGCAAGCTGATCGACGCGATGGTGGTGGATTGGGGAATATCAATCCGACGGGCCTGCAAGGTCCTGATGTTTGACACTTCGAGCTATCACTACAAATCCCGACGAACCGGACAGGCCCCACTTGAGCGACGGATCAAGGAGATATGCGAGACGCGCGTTCGTTATGGATATCGCCGTGTCCATGTCCACCTTCGCCGTGACGGATGGAAAATCAATATGAAGAAGACGCGCAGAATTTACAACGAGTTAGGCCTTCAATTGCGCAACAAACACCCCAAGAGGCGGGTGAAGGCAAAGCTTCGGGATGACCGCCAGGCTGCGGTTGGTCCCAACGATGTCTGGGCCATGGACTTCGTTCACGACCAGCTCGCGACAGGCAAGAAACTGCGTATCCTGACTGTTGTGGATACGCATTCCCGCTATTGCCCTGCCACCGACGCTCGGTTCACCTATCGCGGTGAGGATGTGGTTCAGACGTTGGAACGTATCTGCAAGGGGACTGGCTATCCCAGAACAATCCGGGTTGATAACGGCAGTGAGTTCGTTTCCCGCGATCTCGATCTTTGGGCCTATGCCAACAATGTCACCCTGGACTTCTCCCGGCCCGGAAAGCCGACCGATAACGGCTTCATCGAGGCGTTTAACAGCAAGCTGCGAGCAGAGTGCCTGAACGCCCATTGGTTCTTAACGCGTGCAGATTCACGCGAAAAGTTGGAGACTTGGCGTCGATACTATAATGAGGATCGTCCTCATTCTTCAATCGGGTATAAGGTCCCGATTGACATGCATAATCCCGGTGGCGCAACCAGCCCGCTATCGTGATCAGAGCCGGAAAACTCTAATATCCGGCGGTCCAATGTTGGGGCTCAGAGCACTGTATAGCTTTGGTGGCTGCGGCAACTTTGGCGATGACTATATTTTGGATCGATGGATAGATCTTTACAAAAGCCGTCGCCCTGATCTGCATATAATATCGCCGAGAAAAGACAGGTGGCTTTTAAATCTGTATGAATCAAATCCGCTTTTTCAGCTAATGCCTGTAATAACCGAGGAATATGAGCGCGCTTTTGGAGATATAACTGGTGTAGAAAATCAGACAGAAAGAGCGATCATTGCGGGTAAATCGGCTGCAGCAAAGTTAAAAGAATCGCGTGATTATATGCAGGTTCTAGAATCTATTGATGCTGTTCACTTTTTAGGAGGCGGGTATTGGAACACATTTTTCCATGAAGCTTGGGGTATGGCCTCATGTTTGTCTAATATAGCACAAACACTGGGTGTTCCTATTTTTGGAACTGGGCTTGGCATGACGCCAGCACCAGTTTGCAATGATGATGTCTTGGTAGATATTCTTTCTAAATTTTCTTTTATCGAGGTGCGCGACGAAGCGAGCTTTACGTATTTTACGGAAAAATTCAGCTTATCGAACTTTATTTTCGGTTTAGATGACGCATTCATCCTTCCACCCAAGCGTGAAAGATCAAAAACAATCCAAAAGCCACGACTGCATTTATGCATTCAATCAGATTTGCAAGGAGATGTGATATTCCCACAGATTATGAACACAGTAAAAGATATAATAAACCAGGCCGGAGATAGAATTGATATATCCTATCTAAAGCTTCATGATGAGCCAGATAGAAAATTTCTTGAAGAAATTCAGTCACAGATTTCAAATGAAATACATGTGATGCACAAATATGATATCCTGACCCGTGGTTTACCTATATCTTCTGGGGACATATGCATCACCACGCGATTTCACCTGCACCTCCTTGCCGCAAGGTTAGGGGCGAAGGGTGCCTATGTGCATCGCGGCGATGCATATTATGGCGTAAAGCATAGTTCACTGACAGAGCTTGGGTCGAACTGGGCGGATTTCATGGGCGATGCGGTGGATTATGATACTCTTGTGAACGCCCCAACGCCGGACTTGGCGGAATATGATATAGCATTGCAAAAGGGCACTGTCGTTGACATGGTGTTCACAGGTACCAGAACCCAATTGCAACGGCCACAGACTAAAGAATATAGAAAATGAATAATTGCATTGATGGTAACGCAACGGCGAGCATCCCCAAGAGGGAGATGCCCACTCCATCTGTCTTGCAGAATATTGTTCTGGCGAGCCCGGATCACTTTCTCATCTCTCCGTTGTTCACCCGTTGGCCATCTGGCGGCGGTCGTTTGGCGAATACCAACGGCCTGTCTCTAGTGCCTGGCGAGGTAGCTGCCTTCAACACATATTACAATGCGTTTAGCCTTTTAAAATGGCGCCGGATCGCTGGCCTGTCAACGCTTGCACTGCGTCTGGAGGGCCAGGGGCGGGCAATATTGCGGGTGACGCAATATTGCTCAGGCGGCATTGCCTATCCGCTTGTCGAGCGCGAGATTGATCTAGCCGCAAAAGAAGTTTTGCCACTGGTGCCGGTCGAACAACAAGACCCCGAGGCACTGGCCTTCACGCTCGAAGCTGTCGAGGGCTCAGATGCAGTGCCTGTGCGACTAGTAGCTGTAGCGGCTTGCCAACATAAGCGCCTCTGCTCGCAAACATCGGCATTTTCTGCTCGAATTATCTGACAATGGAGCGGGCGTCGTGCTCACGCTCTTTGCCAATGTGCTCGCAAACATCCGGGTCTGCTTGCAAACATCCGCCACGTGCTCAGATTAATTGCCAGCGACGGCATGGTCAAACCGGGACGCCTGCCTGTCGTAGTTGCTCGGTCAGCTGACGGGAATATTCGGGATCAAGGGTGCCCGCCAGGAAGGCGCGGATATCCGACGGCCGAGCATTGAGGTGCGTGACCAGAGCCGTCGCATCGTAACCATTTCGGGTCAACGTCGGTTCGAGATCGTCGATGGCGCGGGACAGGACCTGCTCGACGATTTCGGCGGTAACCGGCTTGGCGCCGAGGCGAAAGCCCTGCTCGAATGCGAGGGTGAGATGCATCTCGATCTGAAGCGGCGTGCGCAAACGTTCGGCGATGAGGTCGATGGCTTCTTCCTCGAGGAGTTCGCCAACCTTTACGCCTTCGGCCGCACAGGCGCCAAGCAGCCAGGCAACATAGTCGCGGCGCGCGGAGCCGATCCCCTCGTAGTCAAAAATGGTCGTGCGGTAGCCAATCTCCTCCATTTGCGGCCGGCGCAGATCATTGCGCAACCGGGGATGCCCGACAAGAAGTACGGAAAGGAGCACGCCGGCGTCGGCGACCACCTCCATCAGTCGCTTCAGGCCGGTTAAGGTCTTGTGGTGCAGGTCATGGGCCTCGTCGACCACGAGGACGATCGGCCGTTTGCCTTTTTTCATGATGTCGCGCAGGTCGCGCTCCCGGCGCTCGGCCTGCTTGGGGATCTTGACCTGCGCACGATCGCCGGGAGACAAGTCGTAGAACAGGGCTTCAATGAGCGATGGCAGCGAAGTGCGCCGCTTGTCGACCGCCAGCGATTTGGCGAGTGCGACCTTGCCGGCTTTGGTGAGTTCGGCCTCGATGCGGCGCAAAAGGTGGGTTTTCCCCGAACCGACCAGGCCGGAGACCACGACAAGCCGACCGGTCTGGACGGCCGCACACACCTCGCGGATGATCGTGCGCTGATGCTCGGTCTCAAAGTTGCCGGCCCCTTGGAAAGGCCGGTCGAGGCCGTAACTGGATTGAACGTCAGCGAGCATCATTCTTCCTTTCTTCGCGCCTGGAAGCGTTCGCGGATACGGGCCGCGATCATCTTTTTGTCGAGTGTTTCTCCAAGCAGTTCATTGATGAAGGCGCGGTCACCGGCATTCATCGCGCCGATCGGCCGGCCGAGCTGGTCGGCGATGGCCCCACGGGCTGCGAGGCCATTTGGATAAGCGGTCTCTATTGCGGGTTCCGGAAACGGTGTCCGCCGTACACTCAGCCCAGCCGTGGTCGGGGGCAGCGAAGGCAATGGACGATCCCCGCCGGTGACCGCGGCGCGGGGGAGCCCAAGTTGGTCTGCCAGGCGCACCACCTTGTCGAGCCGCTCTTCGAGCTTGCTCTTCTGGTATTTGCGATAGCGAAAGAGGGGAACCGCCCCGCGCGAAGGTTGGAATGGACCGAAGCGCTTGCCCTCATGCTCGACGAACAGTTCCTGATCGAACAGGCCCCAGAGCAAGGTCACCGTTTCGCCGGCAAGTTCGGGCTCGACCTCATAGGATGCGCCTTCGACCGATACGGTCGCGTCTCCAGCAACCGTCCGTCGTTCCGGTTCGCGCGCAAAGGCGCAGAACCGCTCCCAGGAGCACATCGCCCGCACCCCGTCAGGAGGAAGATGCCGCAGCCAATCCTCGATGCGTGCATGAGACTCTGTGCGATGGTCGCCGTTATTGTAGGTGACCAAGGCGCGCCTGAGCCAAAGGTTGGCTTCCTCTTCGTCCTTCGGCTTGTGGAAATGATAGAGGGTCTCGTGCACTTCCTTGATCGTGCGAAACGGCCGCTCGACCTTGCCTTTCGCTCGCGCCGGCGTGCGCCGCTCGCTGTCCGACGGGGGCATATGCGTGAGAACCCGGACACCAAGGCTACCCATGACGGACTGGAAAACGCGCGAGCGGCTCACCGGCCCGTTATCCATATGGATGGTCGTTGGAATCCCCTGAAGCGGCAGTTCCGGTTCAGGCTTGGCGGCGAAGGCATTGTAGAGAAAGCGCAAGGCGGACTCCGCGTCCTCGCCGTAGACGGAGCGGTATTCCTGATAGCTCGCGCCGGAGCGATCATCGACCACGGAGAACAGCATCAGCGTCGGCCGGCCGCGCCCTTCCTCGACCCAAAGCGGCGCTTCCACCTGCTTCAGGTCGGACGGGCTCATGTCGAAGTGCCAGAGTTCGTTGGAACGCCGCGCCTGGAATCGGACGGCAGCCACCGGGCGGGTGACGCGCGCATAATCCAGGCCGGAAACACGCAGCAGCCGATCGACCGTTGCGCGTTTCAAGATGCCGGGCGGTGCACGGACCAGGCCATCGGGCGTCACCACGCCGTCTTCCTCAAGCAGCTTGATGGCGCGCGCCGTGGAGATATGCCGCCCCTTCCGGTTCGCCGTTCTGATCTTCAGGGCCGCGATGATTTCGGCATAGGTTTCCATCTCCGGCTGCGGGGCGATCCGGGAGGTTCCGTGATCGGCGCGCCGTACGGATTTCGGGCGGTTCAACTCCCGCAGCGCCCGATACAGGGTCCAGATCGAGATGCCGTAGGCATCGGCGGCACGAGCAACAATCTCGGTACGGCCTGGATCACGGGGAGAAAGCAGCGACAATCGGCGTCGAAGATCGACAAGAGCCTCTCCGGGCGGCCGCTTTCTCCGCTCAGCCATGGACGTCCTCGGATTCCACTGTTTTGGGAGAGCCACCCTTCTTGCCGATATGACGATAGAGGGTTGCAACAGAAACCCCCATGCGCTGCGCAATATTGCGTACCGGTATGCTGCCTTCCTTCATCAGGGCGCGCGCCGCGGCAATATCGCCCGGGCGCATCGCGGGCGGGCGGCCACCCTTGCGGCCACGTTGCCGCGCCTCGACCAGTCCAGCCGTCGTGCGTTCGCGGATCAGAGCACGTTCGAACTGGGCGATCGCACCGAAGACATGGAAGGTCAGCATGCCGCCCGGCGTCGTCGTATCAATGCTCTCGGTCAAGGACACGAGCCCGATCTTCGCGCGCTCCAACTCTTCCGCCGTCGCGATGAGCTTCTTTAGCGATCGCGCCAACCGATCGAGTTTCCAGACAACGAGCGTGTCACCAGTGCGAAGCACGTCGGAGAGAATTCGGCCCAATTCCGGGCGGTCATCGCGAGCGCCTGACCCGCGCTCGGTAAACACCTTCTCGCAACCGGCGCGTCTCAGCGCCTCAAGCTGAAGCTCCGGATTTTGATCGATCGTGCTGACCCTGGCGTACCCGACCCGCATAGCCATCCAAATGTTCTTGAAAGTCGTTGGACACATAGCATTTTGCGACAACCGTTTCTATAACAGTTTTGAGAAGATTCCATCGCGCCATTCAAGGGGCGTGACGGCATGCGCTATGGCATGCTCAAAAACCCTCGTTTATGACAAACGATCCATGGAAACCAACT
>NZ_CP071315.1:0-18766 GCF_018873185.1 Rhizobium sp. X9
ATGTTCATCCGGGCCTACCTCCGCGCCAGCACCAAGGAGCAGGACGCGACCCGCGCGCACGACGAGCTGCGGGCGTTCGCCGCCGCCCGGGGCTGGACGATAGCGGCGAGTTACATCGAGAACGAGAGCGGCGCGACCCTGAAACGCCCGGAGCTGTTCCGCCTCCTGTCCGATTGCCAGCCCGGCGACGTCCTGCTGGTGGAGCAGGTGGACCGCCTCAGCCGGTTGACGGCCGAGGACTGGGACAGATTAAAGGCCGAGATTCAAAGCCGCCGCGTGCGCGTGGTGGCGCTCGACCTGCCGACCTCATGGCAGTTGGCTTCCGCCGACCGCGACGACATCCACAGCCGCATGCTGGATGCCGTCAACGGCATGATGCTGGACATGCTGGCGGCTATCGCCCGCAAGGATTACGACACCCGCAGGCACCGGCAGAAGCAAGGTATTGCCGCCGCCAAGGCGACGGGGGTTTACAAGGGCCGCCCGGAGGACAGCGACCGTAACAACGCCATCATGGCGATGTTGCGTAGCGGCACGCCATGGGCGACCATCCAGAGCGCGACGGGCTGCTCCAGTTCGACGGTGAACCGGCTGGCGAAACGCCTCAAGGAGGATGCCCATGCCTGATGAGAGCGCCGACCTCATGAAATCCTTGATGCACACGCTCGGTGTCATCACCGTTTGCACGGCCGCCGAGCGGAAGCGGATAGCCGAGGCCTACGAGACGGCACAGGTCCTTGTTACCGGTATCGCGCGGGAGAACGGTTCCACCCGCCCGCGCATCGTCGCCTGCTTCGAGCGTATCGACGTGTACAAGGCGACCGATGATGTTGCCGCCGCCGGTTGGATACTGACCGCCATTCAGGAGCGTATCGCCGAACAGAAGCTGGCCGGGTGGCAGGCCCTCAAAATCGTGGCGGACAAGGCCGCCGCCCTCCTCCGCCCACCAAGGAAGCAGATGCACTAACATGACGCCCCGCGTCTACCTTACCCGCACGGACGCGAGCCGGAACATGGCCCGTTATTACCTGATGAGCGTACAGGCCACCTTGTTCGGTGAATGGTCGCTGGTGCGCGAGTGGGGCCGCATCGGCCGCGCCGGACAGGTCAGAGCCAGCACGTATGCAGGGCAGGTCGAGGCCGAACAGGCGATGGAAAAGCTCCGCGCCGCCAAGGTGCGCAGGGGCTATCATTAGCCCACGGTAGCGCCCTGCGGGGCAGGTCTATGGCATTTCGTGATGACGGCCGGAGGGAATCGCACACCTAAGCGGGGCATGGGTCGGCATCCATGCCCTGCCCGCTCCCATCCGTGTTGGGCAGGACACCGCCCTCTCCCCCGCTTTTGACGGTGGTGCGCTCCGGCGCATCAACCAACGAAAGCCAAGACCATGACCAATCCGCAAACCCTCCGTATCCGCGAGCTGAACGACCGGTTCCGCACCACAGGATTCGGCGGCAATATCCATATCACCTCCGGCATCAAAAGCCTGTCCGACATCGCAATGCTGTCCGCCATCGAGCATGTGCGGACCTTTGACGCGTTCACGCCCGAC
Source organism: Rhizobium sp. X9 (assembly GCF_018873185.1). NCBI lineage: Bacteria > Pseudomonadati > Pseudomonadota > Alphaproteobacteria > Hyphomicrobiales > Rhizobiaceae > Rhizobium > Rhizobium sp. X9. Next base: position 1,554 of record NZ_CP071315.1, read on the forward strand.
AACGACCCGCACGGCGAACACGATTTCGGGTCCTTCAGCATTGAGGGCCGCAAGGTGTTCTGGAAAATCGACTACTACGCCCTGGATATGATGCACGGCTCGGAAGACCCAGCCGACTCGGAGCAAACGCGGCGCGTGCTGACCATCATGCTGGCCGAGGAGTATTGAGGCTGGAATTACAACGCTATAGCATTGCAGCGCTATAGCGCAGCAATGCATAAATGCAACAGCGCTCTAACATTATAGCGTCGCAACGCTTCAACACAGTAGCGCTTAAGCGTTGCGGCATTATAATGCCACAATGCGAATCATAACCCTTGTCACCCAGAAAGGCGGAACGGGCAAAACCACTATTGCCACGTCGCTTGCCGTCGCCGCCCATGATGTGGGCGAGAAAGTTCTCGCCCTCGACCTCGACCCCCAAGGCTCCCTCAACGCATGGGGCAATCTGCGCGAGGCAGATTTACCCCATGTCGAGCAGGTTCCTACAAACATCGTCGGCGACCTGCCCAAGTTGTTGGAGAGGGTGAAGGCGCAGGGGTTTACCCTGACCATCCTCGACACCGCAGGTGCCGACAACCCGACCACCCACCTTGCCATGCAGGCGGCCGACCTCTGCCTTGTACCGCTCCGGCCGACGAGCATCGACGGTAATGCCGTCATGCCGACCACACAGGCCTTGCAGCGCCTTGGCAAACCGTTCGCGTTCGTCCTATCGCAATGCTCGACCATCCCGCGCAACTCGCGCGCCGCCGAAATGGCCGCAGGGCTACGCACCCTTGGCGTTTTGGCCGAACCCTTCATCTGCCAGCGCGCCGACTACCAAGACGCTTATGCAGCAGGGCAGGGGGTCACGGAACGAGACCCCAACGGCAAAGCCGCGCAGGAAATGCGCGACCTCTGGCAATGGGCAAATAAACGCATGAAAGGAAAATCCGCATGAGCAAGGCACCCCGCCCGTCCGTGCTAGGCAATCTTACCGCCGCCGTCGCTCCGGCCGATGGCGCCGAGGTGAAGGAAGCCCAGACCCCCGCCAAGAACGAGGCCGATATGTTTCGCACCAGCGTCTACATTCCGCGCGCGGTAGCCGACAAGCTGCACGAAATCGCCTTCCACGAAGGCCGCAAGAAGTTCAACGACCTCCTGATTGAAGGCATCGACGCCGTGCTGACCAAACGCGGATACTCGACTACCGCCGAAATCAGGGAAAGCAGCAAAGCGTGATAACGCTACAATGCTATAGCGCTGTAGCACTACGGCGCCTTACAGAGAAGGGGAGGGAGGCATGACCGAACAGACCAAACCCGACCGTTCGCTTATCCGCGACGCCGACCTGAAACAGGAGCTGGTGCGCCACCAGCGGCGCAACTTGGCGCCCAGAATGTACGAGCTTGAGGTGCAGCTCCTTATTGAGGAGCAGGCCAAGCGCGACGAGGCCAAGGCCGCACGTTCGGCCGAACTCGAAGCCATGCCGCGCGGAGCGCGCCGACGCGCGAAAAGCAAGGACGCCCTTGAAGTCGGCGGCCAGCGCGAAGACCTCCGGCATATTCACAGCGTTCTGGCCCTGTGCGGCCTACCCTACAGCCGTCAGCCCATCGAGGAGCGCGAATATCGCAGCAAGCAGGGCAACATGCGCCTCATCGTCAATGCGGGTGAGCTGTTGTCGCCCGAAGGCGAGTTCGTCAAACAGCCTTTGCCCTATGGCTCGCGTGCGCGCCTGCTGTTGCTCCACCTATGCAGCGAAGCTATCCGCCAGCAATCCCCGACCATCAACATTCACGACAGCCTGACCGCCTTCATCAAGAAGATGGGCTTTGACGCCAACGGCGGCCCACGCGGCAACCTGACCGCCTTCAAGCAGCAGGTGAACGCGCTCGCCGCCTGCAAAATGACCATCGGCACCTTTGACGAGAAGGGCGGCCGGGCCAAGACGGTCAACACGGCCCCCTTTGCGTCGCTGGACGTATGGTTTCCGACCAATCCAGACCAGCAAATGCTTTGGCCCAGCACAATCACGTTCAGCCGCGAGTTCTACGACACGCTTGCCAAACACGCCTTGCCGGTCAACGTCCATGCCATTCGGGCATTCTCGGATTCCCCCCGCAAAATCGACATCTACTATTGGCTTAGCCATCGCAGCTACAGCCTCACCGAACCGATTGCGATTAGCTGGGAATCCCTCAAGGAGCAGTTCGGCGAAGGGCATTTCGTGACCTCGGGGAAGACGGGGGGTTACACCCGCGACCGCGATTTCCGCGCGAAGTTCAAGGAAGAGCTGAAGCATATTTGCGAGGTGTTTCCCAAGCTCCCCGTCAGCGTGACGGAAACCGGAATCCGGCTGAAACCAGCCGATTCGGACGTGCTGTCAATACCAGCCAAACGTTCCACGAAAAAAGCGTGAAACCATAAGGATTTAGCTACGCTGAATCGGTCGCGCCCTGCATGGGTTTTCACCCTATATGATTCAATGGCTTATAGGGTGGGTCACGCTGAATCGGTCGCGGGGTCACGCTGAATCGGTCGCGCTTAGGCCTCAAATCACGCTGAATCGGTCGCGCCCTTTACGCTGAATCGGTCGCGCTTTTACGCTGAATCGGTCGCGCCTATATATAGAACTGAACATTACGGAACATTGCGGAACACTTTTTCTAAACATCAAACCGAATATTCTGAAAAAGGATTTTTCGATTTTTTGAGAAGAAAAAGAGGATTGAAAACCCATAGACGACGACTGAAAACCACTCACTACACAAGCGGCATACAGAGCGTTTTCGTTCATCTGACAGGGCAAGTCTCATGCGATAGGGCGAAAACGCCTCCACGGCGTTTTGCGGCGGCGTGATGGCATGGTAGGCGCTGGGCGAACCCAGCAGCCTAGCCCTTGACGGTCATCGGCTCCTCAGCCTGTACCGTGCCGGAAGTGAATCACGCGCGCCTCACGGAAGCAATGGCCTAGCTCTTGGAAAAATACCTTCGGGGGTTGTGGGGGCAGACAGCCCCCACTTGCAGGAAGACGCACGCAATGCTTTTACTGCGTTGCTGCTTTAAGTTGCTTTGGCTGGGGGATTTTATGGTCAAGTTGATTGTCGGCTCGTTCATGTTCATTGCGGGCCTTTTCTTGTGCTTCACGGGCGTGGGCGCCCTCGTCGGCATACCGCTTTTTATTGGTGGGCTGGCGACAGGTGCGGCCGGTATGGCGTCCTTGGGGGTCACGGCGGTTAAAACCGGCGTCGCGGCCGGTAAGGTGGTGCGCGAAATCAAGAACAACCGCGAATCCGCGAGCTACGTCGAGCCGGAGCCGCTGGCTGGCCCGAGCGTCGCCGATGAAATCACCAAGCTCGCCTCGCTGTTGAGCGCCGGACACCTGACGCAGGACGAGTTCGACCAGCGCAAGGCCCAGCTCCTTAGCCGAGCTTGAGAAGCCCGCCCGAATAGTCGAAGGCGGTCGCAGGTTCGATGCGGGCGCCATATTCCGAGAAACCGTAGGCCTTGAGGACGCGCGCAGGGGAATGCCCCTGCGTCACGGTCAGGGTCAGGTCGCGGAAGGCCTCGCCGGTCAGCTCGTGCGGGAACACCAGCGGCTTGCGCTGGCCGTCAATCAGGCCGTGGCGCTCGTCCAGTTGCTTCGAGATTTTAAGCGCCTGCTCGCCGCTCAAGCCCATGAACTGCCGCACATAGCTGTTTTCCAAGAAGCCCTCGGGGTTGTCGTAATACTTTTTGAGCTGCCCGTAGTTCTGCGCGAACATCCACAGGCGCACGCCATGGCCGCGCCCCATGTCGAGGGCCGTTTCCAGAATGTCGAGGCGGTGCAGCGCAGGCATCTCGTCAAGGAAGAACGTCACCACGGGCGTGGTGCGGTCGGCCTCGCCACGGCAGAGCGTGAAGAAGGCCTGCCCGACGAGTGCGCGGAAAAACGAGGTGTATTCCTTCAGCTCGTCGATGCTGATGCAAATGTAGAGCGTGGCCTTGTCACGCCGCAGGCTGATGGGGTCGAAGGTCGAGCGCATCGTCAAGTCCTCGATGCGCGGCGCCTGCCATGTGTCGATGTGCGTGCGCGCCGTCTCGGTGACGCTTTCGCGCACCTTGTAGGGCATCGTGCGCACCGCCTTGGCGGTGCGTTGCAGCTTCTTGACGTTCGATTGCGCGAGGTGGTTCAGCCAGAGTTCCAGCTCACTGCCCGCGATAGTGGATTCCGACCCGTCCGGCCCGAGCGGTTCGAGATACAGGCGGTCAAAGACCGACGACATATTGCGCTGGTGGGGTTCATCGAACAGGGCGGAATCGAGGAGGGCGTCCGCCAGCAGCGATAGGCCACGCTTATCCCAATAGTCCTTTTTGCCTGCTTCCTGCGGCACCATCAGCAGGTCAACCAGCTTCTTGGCATCCTCGTAGGCGTCGGACACCGACGACGAACGCACCGTGTCGAGCGGGTTGAAGTGGATGGAGTTGTCAGGGTCGGACGGCGCGAAACGGTAGACCGGCCCGACGTTGCGGGCGCGCCATACGGCGGTATCCCTGAACAGCTCGCCCTTGATGTCGATGACGACGGCGCCGCCGTCCATCGTCAGCAGGTTGCGCATGACGGACTGGCTTTTGCCCTGACCCGGAGGGCCAATGGTGATGAGGCTTTCGTTGCGGTCATACAGCAATTCGGCGTCTGACCCTTCGATGCGGCCGAGCCGCAGCACCGAGGGGCGCGGCGGCTGCGCATAGCACAGCGCCGTGTTTGCCACCTCCGGCGCCATCCATTGCGCGCCCCTGTGCAGCAGGCGCGACAACACGGTGCGCTCGCGCTCGGTCAGGCGGCTGGGCGAGGCGAGGGCATCCCGCAGCGCCTGTTGCAGGCGCTCGGTCGCGGCCCCGCTCGGGCCAAGGTGGCCCTCTATCAGCGTCGTCAACGTGCGGCGCAGTTCGGTGAGGAGGTCGGCCGATTTGAGCAGGCTCCCCGTGACCAGCAGCCCCTTGCCCTCGTTCCACACAATCGGGGCGAGGATTGCCAGCCGCTCGCGGCGGTCAATCTGCCCCACCTTCGCCAGCAGGTCGGTCAGGCGCAGCGTGGCCCGCTCGGCCTCCGTCATGTCGCGCAGGGTGCGCTGGAACGCGGCGCCCTTGAGCGCCATTTCCGCCGTCGCGTGCAGATAGTCACGCTCGACGGCACCCGCCGCCTTGAGAATATAATCCTCGTCGTTTGCGCGCCGGTCGAGATGCGCGTGCTTGTCGGCGATGGAACGGGCCAGCCGGTGGAAGCTGACCCCCTTCAGGAGGTCGGGCGTCAGCTCGGCCACGGTCATGGTGATGGCGTTCAGCTCGTTGGCGTGGAAGGCTTCGATTTCGGCGAGCGGGTCGGCGCCGGAGGGGAGGGGCGTGGTAGACCTTGCGGCGGGGAGTGGCGGGGCGGATCTCGCACGGGAGCGTGCGGCGCCCCCGCCAACACCCCCGCTTTGAGTGACCATAAACGCCACGAAAAAGAGGGCGCCCAGCACCCCTACAAACGTCAGAAGTTCCATATCAGCCCCTATGCCCGCCGCCACGTTAGCCGCAGGGGCGAGTGGGTGCAATCCGGCAATCAGCGGTGGCGCGATGCAGGTCAGCAGGCCGGTGCGGTGTTGACCGCACCTAGGGTTTGCAGAGCAAACCACCGCCTGCCCCTGTCAGAAAAACTTGCTAACAATTATCAACCTGTGGCATAAGGGGGAAAGGAGTAATGACCATGGCCAGTAGTGCAAATCTCGGTGACAAGCTGGAAACCTACGTTTCCGACCTCGTGAAAACGGGGCGTTACAACTCGCGCAGCGAAGTGCTGCGGGAGGGCGTGCGCCTTGTCGAGGAACGTGAAAAGCGCCTCGCCAACCTCGATGTCGCGATTGCACGCGGCCTTGCCGATGTGGCCGCTGGACGCACCCGCCCGATTGAGGAAGTTGCAGCGGAATTGAGCGCCAAATACCGCAAAATGGCAGAAGAACGCGGCCTGTGAATGTGCATATCACGGAGGAGGCGAGAGCCGACCTTGAGCGTATCGGTGACTATATCGCCATAGATAACCCCGTGCGGGCTGACACGTTCGTCTGGGAACTGACGGAACGATGCCTTGCATTGGCCCACATGCCCCGTGCCTTCCCGCTAGTGCCACGCTACGAACATACCGGCGTGCGCCGCCGCCCTTATGGCGATTACCTGATTTTCTACCACATCGGCCCCGATACCGTAGACATCCTGCACGTCCTCAACGGCGCCCAGAACTACGAAGCCATCCTGTTCCCCGACGAGTGAGGAGCCGACACGGGCGCGGGGCGGCCGTGGCCTCCCGTCGCCGTTCGCGTCACGCGGCCTAGAGTGGTCGGGGGTGTGGAACGGCGGTGTGCCGCCGTCAACGGGCTTTGCGCTCCATTCGCTGCGCTCCCGTAAAACCCATTGACTGCGACCGGCGCGACACGCGCCTCACACCGACCGTTCCCCTGATGACCCGACCGGCCGCGATGGACGCGGACGGATAACCAACGGGAGAACATCACATGACCACCACCAACCGCCCCACCTACGGCGTCTATCAAGTCGAGGAAGGCAAAGGCGACCGCAAGGGGTTCTGGACGAAGGTAGGCGCGGCATGGCCCCACGAAAAGGGCGACGGGTTCAGCATCAAGCTCACCTGCCTGCCTCTCGACGGGCGCCTCGTCGTGCGCAAGCTGGACGCCAGCGACAAGACCCAGCCGGAGGACGAGGGGCGCTAGCCCCTCCCTCAATCCACGTCCGAAACCATCGGTCATGCCGGTGGTTTTTTCGTGCGCTGCGGGGTGGCGGGCACCACGCGACCGCGACCGGCCCATGCGCTGCATCGGTCACGGTCAGTCGGCCGCTTGCGGTTCCTAACGGGTTGTGTAGCATGGGAGAGGCAGCATAGAGCGCACTTATGGGTTTCGTTCCGAAACCCGCGCTCCGTCCAACCGTCCGAGGCGCATGAAATGGCGATTTACAGCCTGCATCATCAGCCGATAGGGAAAAGCACGCAGGCGCGCCCGCACACCTCGGCCGCCCATGTGCGCTACATCACGCGGCCCTCGGCCGCGAGCCGCATCGAGGGCGGACGGATGCCCACGAAGCCCCGCGAGGCGGCGGCGTTCATGGCGGACGCCGAGAACGGCGACCGCAAGAACGCACGGGTGTCTGACAAGCTGATGCTGGCGCTGCCCCGTGAGCTGGACGCCCAGCAGCGGGCCGAGCTGGTGCGCGGCTATGCCGAGGACGTGACGCAGGGGCGGGCGCCATGGCTGGCGGCGTTCCACGACCAAGGCAAGGATGCCCACAACCCCCACGCCCATCTCATCATCCGCGACCGCGACCCTGCCACCGGCAAGCGGGTGGCAGGCCTAAGCGAGCTGGGCAGCACCGAGCGCCTGCGCACGCTTTGGGAGAACCACGCCAACCGTGCCCTAGAGCGGGCAGGGCGGCCCGAACGCATCGACCGGCGCACGCTGGAAGCACAGGGCGTCGAGCGCGCGCCGACCGTCCACGAAGGGCCGAAGGCGCAGCAGATGGAGCGGCGGGGCGCACGGCCGGAAAGCCGCCTGCGTCATTACCGCAATCGACCAGGCTCTCGGCTCCCGCGTCGCCAAGTCGATTACCGCGACATCGACCGCGGCCGCTCGCGGCCTGCCTATAACCGTGATGTCAGGGAAACGCCCGCCGATTACTGGCGGGCGGTGGATGCTGATAATCAGGCGCGTGAGCTGGAACAGCTCCGCGCCATCCATCACCGGCCGGATTCAGTGATACCCCTTGCGGCTCGGCGGCCGGTGACGCATGGCGTCGTCAATCAGCATCCCATCGATACGGGCATTGTCGGCCGCAACCTCGCGGGCCTGCGCGGCACGGAAGGCCCGCGAAGCGGCCTCCTCCCGCTTATCCCACCAGCCCGTGACGGCCAGAAAGCCGCGCCGCAGGGGATTGCGGGGCGAGCGGGCCATGACAAAATCCTCGAACCATCCCAACGGGCGGCCGAACAGCCAGCAAAACCCGTCGAGCAGAATATCAATCACCAGCTCATTATTGGGAATAAAAACCTAGGTCGCAAGGGGAATGTGATGAATACGGACGATGAGGAACGTCGTCGGCGCAGGGCCGACTTGGCCGATGCCCGCACGCGGGAGGAGAAGAGCCGCGCGGCGCGCGACAATGCCCTCGACAAGGGTTATATGCGGCCTGACCTTGCAGGGCCGAGCATCGACCGGTTTTACAAGAACAAGGGCGCCGACGCGCTCAAGGAGCGGTTCGGCGAGTTCGCGGGGCCGAGCGAGTTCGGCGTGAAAAAGGGCAATCCCCTGACCAAGGAGGGCCGCGCTAAGCGCGCCGACGCCAACGAGGCCCGCCGCGACCTGCCGCAGCTCTGGGATAACCACGCCAAAGACCGCAAGAACCGCGAGGCGTCCGAGCGGGCCTTTGGCGACAAATACGGCCCGCCGGAAGGGCAGGGCACCCCATCGGGCGGCCAAGGCAAGCCGCAGCCCAAGGGCACGGAATGGCGGAAGCCGCAGAACACCATGCCGACGCAGCAGCCCATGGGGCAGGCGGCGCAGCCGACGTCCTTCATGGACAAGCTGCGCAGCTTCCGCAAGGAGCGGCCGGAGGGCAAGCAGGCCGACGGTCGGCCGCCGCAGGGGCGGCCCGACCCCGCGCGCAAACCGCGTGGCGGCCGCGCCGACGACGATTAAGACCAGCGGACGACAAGAGCCTGCGACGTGCGCCCGTCAGGGTGCTGGCGCACCTCCCATTCGGTGCTGAATCCTTCGGCCAGCAAGGCCGCGACCGTGGCCTTGGCGGTGGTCGTTTTCGATACGTCCACCCCCCGCTCCGGCGCCACCGTGAGGCGGGTGTACCCTTCCCCCGCCGCGTCCGAAATCCGCACCTTTACGGCATCGAGGGCGAGCAGTTTCTCCGCTTCGCGTTCGAGCGCCTGCCGCGTCATTTCCTTGACCCGCTCTAGGGTCGATTGGTTGGTGATGGGCTTTGTCATGCGGCCGCATCCTGCTTGGCGGCCATCGCATAGCGGCGGCCGAGGTAGGTATCGGTCACATCGAGGCGACCGTGCCCCAGCTCGTGCGAAATCTCCATGCGGGCCGCGCGGTCGCGCGCCGCCTGCACGGGCGTCATGCGGTCAACGGTCGGGCCACCGGCCGCAGGGCACGACCAGCCCGTGAGCTGCTTGTAGCGCCATTGGGCATAGGCGTGGCGGTAGCCGTGGGCGTTGCTGATACCCGCCTTCAGGAGCTGGTTTTCATAGGCCTTCACGGCCTGAAAATAGTTGCGCCCCTGCCCTATCAGCGAGCCGTCGCCGACCAGCTCGCGCACCTCGTCGAGGAGCGCGCGTTGCTTGTCGTGCGTAATCGGGACTTCCCGATACCGCCCGCCCTTGCACCAGCTCGCCTTCAGGGCGATGCGGTCGCCCTTGTCGGCCAGCACCGGCCGGAGCTTCAAAGCCTCCTCACGACGCAGGCCGAAGGCGGCTTCCAGCTTCAGGGCGAGCCGCACCCGCTCGTCACCGATGCGGGCGAGGGCGTCGGATTCAAGGCGTTTGGCCTTGTTGCCGGAGAACCGGCCGCGCTCCGCGAGGCCGTAGGTGTCATTCGCCTTCGGCAGGAGGCCGGTCTTGCCGACCTGATGCGCCCACCAGCGCAGCCATGTGAGGCGGTTCCTAATCGTCTGGTCGGACAGGCCGCCCGCCTTCCAACGGCCGACAAGCGCGGTCACATGCTTGCCCTTCAGGCTGCGCGCGTCGGGCAGGCGATACCCGAGCGCCTTCAAATCGTCAGCCATGGCCAACAAGCCCCGCTGCCGCAGCGCACGGGTGCCAAAACTCCCCTCACCCGAGCGGGTGCAGAGGGTTTTCAGGCTAAAGCTCAATTCGTCCATGGTTCATGTCTTTCGGTAAGTTTTAATGACCAGCCATGGGGCCGCGTGCGGCGTCCAAGGCCCTTGCCAACGGCAAGGAAAAGGCCGGATACTCCCTGTTGTTATCTCCGTTTCTACGGTCGTTCAGTCTCCCTGCGGTGTCGCCCTGTCACGGGCCGTTGCGTCATGCGGTCGTGCATCGTGCGTCCTCTCTGTGGGTTGCCTAGCTTGGCTCCCCCGTGTCGTGCCCGTAGGGCCGTACAAGCGGGCGGGGGTTTTGTGGTGCGCCCTCCGGCGCGTCGGTTTCAGCAGTCATCAGGTTGTCCTTTCGGTTGAAATGGGCGCTCCTAGCCCGTGGGTTTGTTGCATAGATGTCTCGTCGCTAGTACCAGCGAGGCCCGAGTGAACCTCGCCACACCCTTATGCAGCCATCCCTCACCCGTTACCTGACATGCGCCACCGGCCTGCCCCATGCGGCGCAAGCGATAGCGGCGCGCCCTGTCACTACCTGCGCGCGGTAGTGACAGGGCTGGACGGTGCCCTGCCCTTGTGTCGGCCGTGACACAGGCGTGACCCAGCCGAATGGGAGGAACGCCCTCCCAAACCCTCCCTGTGGGCCGTGGGCGGCCCAGCGGGGAACTTGCAACCCCCGCGCCCCCGCCTGTGCGGCTCTAATGGCCGCAGCGGGCTACCGCCCGCCGTTGCCGGTTTCGGGCTGGGTCGGCTCGCTCCGAGTGATGGGCGCTCCTCTCCCCTCCCCAGCCACTCCAACGGCAATGCTCATTTCATGAGCAGGGCCGTGGACGAAGCCGTGGGCTTGCCCCCTAAATCCGGCATGTTCCGCTTATCTCCCGAACTCAAAGCCAAGGGTGACAAGGCCGAGGCCGATTTCCGCGCATGGCTCAACCGCTCCGGCGTCGCCTTCATGTATGTCGAGCAATCCCCGCTCACCGTGCCCGAGGGCATGCGCGGCCGCATCAAGCGGCCGGATTACCTTGTGGGCATTCCCCGTACCGGCACGCTCGCGTTCGACGTGAAGGCCAAGACGCTCTACGATGGCCGCCTGATTTTCGACGTGGCCGAGCTGGAGAAACAGCAGCGCTTCGCGCGCATGTTCAATTTGACCACGCTGCTGGCCTGCCTCGACCTTGAACAGGACGGGCACCTATGGTGGGTCGAGCTGACCGAGCTGCTGGCACGCAAGCCGGAATGGCGGGGCAAGCGTCAGGTCATCATCATGGAGGTGAGCAAGGCCTATACCGTCAACACCAGCGAGCTTTCATTCCTTGGCGCCGTGCTGCAATACAGCTTCCGCGCGCTCGACGCCTGACACAATTCCTTGTGCGCCGGCGTGCTGCAGGGAGCCGGCACGGCTACCAGATATAGAGCTAAGGGGCGTTGCTCCTCGCGCGGGCAAGGGGGCGGTTCCCGAGGCTCCGCGCTGCGCTTGTGCGTCCGCCGCCTGAAACCCTTGCCCTTGCTACCCTCGACCTCGCCGGTCAGGCAGGGTTGCAGGAGACCTGCAACCTGCACCTACAAAAAAGTCCTTCTAACAAAGTTTGTTAAAGTTTGTTAGGCGTGCTATAAGTCTGCACAATGAAAGCTACGAACATGCGCACCCTCACCGTATCCCTGACGCCGCACCAAGCGGCGATGATGCAGAGCGCCGTCGAAACCGGCGGCTATGCGTCCAACAGCGAAATCGTCCGCGACGCGTTGCGCCTGTGGGAGCGGCGCGAGGAATTGCGGCAAATGGAAATCGCTCGTCTGAAAAAAGCTTACGATGAGGGCAAAGCCAGCGGTGAAGGTCGGGAAATCAACATCGACACCTTTCTTGCGGAGTTGAAGGCAGAAGCCAAGAACCGTGGCTAAGTGCGTTTTCAGCCCCCGCGCCGAGGACGACCTCCGCGACATCTGGCGGGACATTGCCCCTGACAACCAGCGCGCTGCGGATGCACTTTTACGCCGGATTGCCGAAAAGGCCGAATTGGCGGCCGCGCATCCCCACATGGGGCCATCCCGCCCCGAAATCAGCCCTACCGCGCGTATCCTCATCGAGGGCCGTTACATCGTCATCTATGACCCGATGCCCTACGGGATTTTCGTGGTGGCGGTGGTTTACGGCCCCCGCGACATCGAGAACTGGCTCGACTGACAGGCGCCCCGCGCCAGCGGCCCGCCCGACGTCTGATCCCCTTGCCGCTCCCAACCTCGCCGACCAAGGCAGGATTGCAGAAGGCCTGCCACAACGAAGATACTTCATTATTTATTAAGGCACGACTTATAATTTTTACGGTGCGCTTTGCGATTACGCATTATCGACATGACGTCGATGATAGGAGAATTTCTATCGCGCCCAATGTTTATTTTTCTTTCTCCGCACTACTTCCAGCTTGTGTATCCAGCTGATTCTATGATGAATCCAGGGGCAGAAATGTTGTTTTTTCCCAAACTGAGAAATGCCAATGGCATCCTGGACGCGCTGTCCAAGTCGCAAGCCATTGTCGAATTTGACCTCAGTGGAATTGTATTAACGGCGAACGAGAACTTCTGTCATACGCTCGGGTATGAGTTGGGCGAGATACTCGGCAAGCATCACCGGATATTCTGTGACACGGCATATGCCGCCAGTGACGAGTATCGTCAGTTCTGGGCGCGACTTGGCCGTGGCGAGCATGATTCCAACAGTTACAGGCGGCGCCGTAAGGACGGCAGCGATGTCTGGCTCCGGGCTACGTACAACCCTATCTTGCGTGGCGGAAAGCCTTACAAGGTCGCCAAATTTGCAACCGACATAAGTGAGGCGCGCCACCAATCCGCCGAGGATGCGAGCAAGCTGGAAGCCCTCGCGCGCTCTCAGGCCCTCATCGAGTTTACACCTTCAGGTGATATTCTATATGCCAACGAGAATTTCTGTACCGCGTTAGGCTATGATCTCTCCGAAATCGTCGGAAAGCATCACCGAATGTTCTGCGCCTCTGCCTATGTGCAGTCGCCAGCCTATACGGATTTTTGGAAGAGCCTGGCGGAAGGCCGGTTCATCGCTAACGAATTTGTCCGCTACGGGAAAGGTGGAGGGGAAGTCTGGCTTCAAGCCGCCTACAACCCCGTCCACGACGTGAACGGGCGGGTTTACAAGGTGGTCAAGATAGCAACCGACGTAACCCAACGCATGGCGGCTATTGGGGAGCTGGGGAGCGCTCTCAAGGCGTTGTCGCAAGGCGACCTGACGCAGCGTCTTTCCCATCCGTTCGTCCCCTCGATGGAGCTTCTGCGCACAGATTTCAACGACGCCATCGCCGGGCTGCATGAAACCATTCGCGCGGTAGAGGCGAATGCCGATGCGATTGCTTCCGGGGCACAGGAGATACGGTCGGCTGCCGACGACCTTGCAAAACGCACGGAGCAACAGGCCGCCTCCGTTGAGGAGACGGCGGCGGCTCTCGAAGAAATTACCACGACGGTGGGCGATTCCAGCCGCCGTGCCGACGAGGCGGGCACCTTGGTTGGCAAGATGCGCATCGGAGCCGAAAGTTCCGGTGACGTCGTCAGGAAGGCAATCTCCGCCATGGAGCAGATTGCACACTCCTCGCATGAGATCTCCAGTATCATCGGGATTATCGACGATATCGCGTTTCAGACCAACCTTCTGGCGCTGAATGCAGGCGTCGAGGCTGCGCGCGCGGGCGAGGCTGGGAAAGGCTTTGCTGTCGTTGCCCAGGAAGTGCGTGAACTTGCCCAGCGCTCCGCGCGCGCGGCCAAGGACATCAAGGGGTTGATTGTCACATCCGGGGAGCAGGTCCGTAGTGGCGTGACACTTGTCGGCGAAACCGGGTTGGCATTGCAGGCCATCCTGGCGCAGGTTCAGGAAACGCATGCCAACGTCACCGCCATCGTAGAAGCGGCCCGTGAACAATCCATAGGACTGCGAGAAATCAACCAGGCCGTGAATGCGATGGATCAGACCACCCAGCAAAATGCCGCAATGGTGGAGGAGAGCACGGCTGCAAGCCATGCCATGGCTCATGAGGCCGACGCATTGCATGAGCTTATCCGCCGTTTCCGCCTCGTGGGAAGCGCCGCACGAACCCGCGACCGGCCAGCTCCGCCGCCATCCGCTTCACCGCTTCAGGCAGTAGCCCGTTCAATGCGTACACCTCGCGGCACCAGTGCAGCGGTCGCTGAAGCATGGGAAGAATTTTAATATTGTGCATGGATAAATATGACAAATCAACCTCAGCCTGACTACGAATCCTTCCCCTCGGAGGGAGCCGCAGCAGATGAAATGACGAGGGCCTTGGCGGGCGCGGCTGCCAAGTTACGGCATTCCTCATGGTTCGGCGTCGAAACACAACACGAGCAGGATTTTATCCAGTACGCGCTCGATAATGCTGCTATCGTTGCCATTACCGATGTTCGCGGCACGATAACGTACGTTAACCGCAAGTTTTGTGAGATTAGCGGCTACACAAAGGACGAATTGCTTGGCGAGAACCATCGCAAGCTTAAATCCGGCCATCACGATATCGAGTTCTTCCGCTCCATGTACCGTGACATCGCCCGTGGGCGTATCTGGCATGGAGAAATCTGCAACAAGCGGAAGGATGGTTCCCTCTATTGGGTTGACACGACGGTCGTACCGCATTTGTCAGAAACGGGGAAAGCGGACAGCTACACCTCTATCCGGTTTGACATTACCGCACGAAAACAGCTTGAAGTTGATTTAAGGGCGAGCCAGGAGCACCAGAAGCGCATTGCCAGCCTCGATCCGTTAACCGGGCTGCCAAACCGCCGTAAATTTCAGGAATGCCTTGAGGCGGCGGTCCACGACTTTAAAGACCATGGCCGCACCTTCCATCTGGCCCTTCTGGATGTTGACACCTTCAAGGAAGTGAACGACTCCTTCGGGCACTCCGTGGGGGACCAGCTCTTGCAGACTGTGGCGAGCCGCCTGGACACACTCTGCCAGGGGCGAGGCTCCATGGCCAGGCTAGGTGGTGACGAGTTCGGTATCATCCTGTTTGAGGAAACGCCGCTTTCCGCCGAGGTCTTCTTTGAGGAGGCTCTCGCTGTCATCCGGCAACCTATCCAGATAGGCGCGACTACCCGCCGCTTCTCGTTGAGTCTAGGTGTCGCCGCGTTTCCGGATGACGGGCGCGATGCAGAGAACCTGTTTCAGGCCGCCGATCTGGCCCTCTACCATGCAAAGTCTCTGGGGCGTGACCGCTTCGAGCATTTCCTGCCTAAACTGAGGGAGGTTGCGGAACACCGCTCCCAGCTCTTGCTGGAAATTGAGAATGGCCTGCGGCTCAATGCTTTCGAGCTATACTATCAGCCGATCGTGCCCGTTATCGGCAATGGGCGGGTGGCTTTGGAAGCCCTTATGCGTTGGCGGCATCCTCAATACGGTTTGCTGACGCCTGGCACCTTTCAGGAAGGTTTCACCGATCCCGCTGTCCGGGCAGCGCTCGGCATGTTCGTGCTGGAGCAATCCTTCAAGGACATTGCAGGGATGCTGGATGCGCGGATCCCTCTAGATCGCGTTGCCATTAATCTGACGAATTCTGATTTCCGGTCGGATGAATTCGTGGAACGCTTCTTCGCCCTCTCCATGGAGACCGGCATCTCTCCAGAAATGTTCTGCATGGAAGTGACGGAAAGCATGTTTCTTGGCTCCCATCAGGAGCGCGTCAAGCAAGGATTGGGCCGCCTGCATGCTGCCGGTGTGGAAATCGCCTTCGATGATTTTGGAACCGGTTACGCCTCCCTGACCCATCTACGCCAACTGCCAATCAACAGTCTCAAGATCGACCGGAGCTTCGTTGCCAATATGGTCGCCAGCCAGGAAGATTGCGCCATTATCCAGGGTGTCATTGCGATCGCCCATAGCCTTGGCAAGACGGTGACGGCCGAAGGGGTCGAGACGATGGAGCAAGCTGAACTGCTGACGGATATGGGGTGCGACCGCCTGCAAGGCTGGTATTTTAGTCAGGCCTGCCCACCGGAGCATCTGCCGAAGCTTCTGGCTTCTCTTTCCATCCCTCTATCTCAGCGCGTCAAATAGCGCCCGTGGTTTGAGCGATCTCGATAATGCTGCCATTGATGGCGGTCATGGCGCCCTCGACCTCCACCATGCTCCGGGATATCTGGGTTGATACGCTGGATTGCTCCTCGGTCGCGGTGGCAACGCTGGTGATGTTATCCGAAACATAGGTCACGGAGTTCGAAATCTCGTCAAGGGCCTGGGTGACTTTAGCAGATATAGCCTGCATGTGCTGGATTTCACCGCTGATATCCATGGTGGCGGTAGCCGTCTGCTGGGCCAACTTCTTGACTTCATCCGATACAACCGCAAAGCCGCGCCCTGCCTCGCCCGCGCGGGCGGCCTCGATAGCGGCATTGAGGGCAAGAAGGGAAATCTGCGAGGCTATCCCCTGAATCAAGTCTACCACCTTGTTCATGCTTTCCGACGCCGCCGTCAGTTCGGCGACCGACAGGCTCGCATGCCGGGCCTGCTCGACCACCTTCTCCACGGCCTCGCGTGATATCGCCATATTCTTAGCTATGTCTTGAACCGACGAGGTTAGGTCATGCGCAGCCCGGCTGACGCTCTCCATAATGCTTTGCGTTTCCGAGACCGACGCGCTCACGGTGCCAATATTTCCGGCAACGACATCCTTGGTATGCTGGCTTTCCATACGGATTTTCACTTGCTCGGTGATGTCGTAGGCGAATTTCACAACCTTTGTCGGCTTGCCGGAGAGGTCGAGGATTGGATTGTAGGATGCTTGAATCCAAATTTCGCGTCCATCCTTGGCAAAGCGCCTGAACTCGCCCGCGACGAACTCACCCCGCCGGAGCATGTTCCAAAAATCCTTGTATTCCTGGGATTGCGCGAATTCCTTCGCAACAAATGTGCTGTGGTGAGTGCCCTTAATCTCTTGGAGGCTGTATCCAAGGAGATTCAAGAAATTATCATTCGCAGTCACAGCAACGCCATTGACGGTAAACTCAATTGTCCCCATACTTTTGCTTATAGCTGACGTGATCGCCGCGTATCCTTTCGCCTTTACATATATATAATATATGTAGTACGCCATAGCGATAATCAGTATTGTGCACAGTATACTGTAATAATTCACGTCTCATCATTTCTTATTTCTTCCTTATTTGTAACTTATATTACAAAGAACACAATTGAAATTGTAATCTTCATTTGGGTATACTCCAATCGCAGTAGCTAAATCGCACTTCGCTAAATACTGTTTGACCACTTAAATCGCAGCGGTCATTATCGCAGTACCCAAAACGAAGTGAAAGCTCCCTCCCCC
>NZ_CP071316.1:0-14143 GCF_018873185.1 Rhizobium sp. X9
ATGAGTGACGACGACAGGGAAGGATTCGAGCACGAGGATGACAGCCAGGCCGGCGACCCGGCCGAGGCGTTCGCGGCGTTGCGGCGCACGGTCGAAGACCTCGCCGGCGATCTCGGGCGGGAAATGACCACGATCCGCAAGGGCGTGGAAGCGGCGTTCGACCAGTTCGAGAAAATTCAGCCGCCGCCCGACTACGGCGCGGACCTCGGCCAGATCGTCCAGCAGCTCGCCCATGTCGGAGAGCGCCTGAATGCGGTCGAAAAATCGCCCATCCTAAAAAACGGTCCCGGGCACTATGCCCGCGCGCTCGAGCGCAGCGGGGAAAGCCTCATCCACACCGCCGCGCAGCAGCTCGAGGGCAAGGGCCGCGACCTCGAGCGCGAGGCGAACAACCTGGCCGCCTACACCAAGAGCGCCTATGACCGGCGCTCGCAGGATTTGCGCATGTGGATCGCGGGCGGTATCGGCTTGCTCGCCGGCGCGTTCCTGGTGCTGCTGTTGCCGCGCATCCTGCCGTTTGCGGCCGACACCCATGTTGCGGCGATCGTCATGGGCCAGGACCGATGGAGCGGCGGTGTCACTATGATGCAGACGGCCGACCCCGGCGGCTGGCGCAGCGTGGTCGATGCCTCGCAGCTCGTGCGTGACAACGCCGAAGCGATTCAGGCTTGCCGTGACGCGGCACAGCAGGCCGGAACGCCGCAGAAATGCGAGGTTTCCGTGCCGGTACCAGCACGATAGCGCCCATGCCAAACTGATTCGTTCCTCTCGACAAGGAATAGGTCTTGTCAAATAAATTTGGGGGGGGGGTCGCATGCAATGGTGGCGTGTAACTCCAACGTATTCCTTAGATTGGAGTTTGGGGACCGCCATGTGTCCGTCAGAGACGACGCAAAATATATCGGAAGGACCATCCGAGAAAAGCCAGCGCTCAAATGTAAAGCAAGGCTTGGCTCCGGATGCGGAAGGCCGCCAGCGGGCCGCCGCTGTGGTTGATGAAGCGCGCATCTACGCCGAATCCATCGTGCAGACGGTCCGGCAGCCGCTGCTTGTTCTCGACACCGCCCTTCGCGTCCGATCGAGCAACCGCACCTTCTATGAGCTGTTCGAGGTTTCAGGGGAGGAGACCCAGGGCCGGCTCGTTTATGATCTGGGCAATGGCCAGTGGGATATTCCCGCCCTGCGGAAGCTTCTGGAGCAGGTCCTGTCGGAGGACAAATCGTTCGAGGATTTCGAGATCGAGCATGACTTCCCCAACCTCGGGCGGCGCACCATGCTGCTCAACGCCCGCAAGCTGTCACGAGAGGGCGGCCGCGAGGAACTGATCCTGCTGGCGATCGAGGACATCACCGAGCGCACGCGGGCGGAAGAAGCGCTGCGCGAGAGCGAGAAGCGGCTGCGCGGCGCGTTCGCGATCCAGACGGTCGGCATCATTTTCTGGGGCTCGGGCTTCTAGCTGACCGAGGTGAATGACGCCTTCCTTCACATGTGCGGCTTCAGCCGTGAGGAAGCGCTGGGCAAGACCTGGCAGGAGCTGACGCCCGAGGAGTTCCACCCGGCCTCGCTGCGCGCCGTTGAGGAAATCACAACCCGCGGCGAGATCACGCCCTACGAGAAGCAGTATTTCCGCAAGGACGGCTCGCGCTGGTGGGGCCTGTTCGCGGCCCGCAGACTGGGCGACGGAGTTGTCGAGTTCGTGCTCGACGTCACCGGCCGCCGCGAGGCCGAGGATGCGCTGCGCGCGAGCGAGGAGCATCGGAAAGTCCTGATCGGGGAACTCAATCACCGGGTAAAAAACACGCTGGCGGTCGTCCAGTCCATCGCTTCCCAAACACTTGGCAACGCTTCGACTGTGGAGGAAGCGCGCGCCGCGTTCGGGTCGCGGCTGATCAACTTGGCGAAGGCACACGACATATTGACTCGCGAAAGCTGGTCAGGTGCGCCCCTGGCGGAGGTTGTCGCCGACACAATCAATCCGCATGGAGAAAACCGCTTTAGGGTTGATGGTCCGCACCTGCAACTAGCGCCGAGCGCAGCGCTGGCGATTGCGATGGCCTTGCAGGAATTGTCCACCAACGCCGCGAAATATGGAGCGCTCTCTAGTGACGCAGGTCAGGTCGACATCGTCTGGCGACTCGACGGCGACGATCGTCGTCTGAACCTGACCTGGACCGAGAGCGACGGCCCGCCGGTGGAGCCGCCGAAGCGCAAGGGCTTCGGCTCGCGACTGATCGAGCGGGCGCTGGCACAGGAACTTGGCGGCAAGGTGCGCGTTGCCTATGAACCGTCCGGTGTGGTCTGCACGATCGACGCGCCTGTACCCCAACGACGAGACGTGCTGGGGGGGAACGGGTGACCGGCCAGATAGCGAGACGGATTCTGATCGTCGAGGATGAAGTTCTGGTCGCCATGCATCTTGAGGATTTGCTGACGGAAATGGGGCATCAGGTGATCGGGCCTGCCACCCGCATCAACGACGCGATGGACCTTGCCCGCGAAGGCGACATCGATTTGGCGATTCTCGACATCAACGTGGCCGGCGCGACGTCCTTTCCCGTAGCCGATATCCTGCGGGAGCGTGGCATCCCTTTTGCATTTGCAACTGGATACGGCACTGAGGGTCTTGTTGACGGCTATCGCGACGTTCCCGCATTACGCAAGCCGTATGCGCATCAGGACCTCGAAAGAACGATCGCACTGATTGCGCGCTGACCGGACACCGCTTTCCGTCCTTCATCGCACAATCCCTAAATCCCGCTACGTTGTAGGCTCCGCGATTTTCGCAACGAGCGAGGAACAGCGTTAGAGCGAGATCATAGAGGGCGCGGTGAGAGGACCAGCCGAAACCCGAAGCCTATCAATATTGCCGCGAACGTCCAGCATTGTAGTCTCTGCACAAACGGATGCCGGGCGATCCATCGGCTGAGAACGAGTCCGGCACTCGCATAAATGAGATCGAAGGCCAGCCCCACGCCGACGAGGATCACCCCCAGTAGCAGGAATTGCTCCGCCACGCTCTCCTGGCCCGGCTGGATGAATTGCGGCAGCAGCACCGAGCAGAAAAGCAGGGCCTTGGGGTTGAGGATATTCGTCAATAGCCCCCGATAGAAGGCCGATCTATTGGCGCGCGCTCGGCTCGGTTTTTGCGTTTCTGTCGTGTCGGGTTGGAGAGATCGAGCGCGCAAGATTTCGATTCCGAGCCAGATGAGATAGGCCGCGCCCGCGAAGCGCACGACCTCGAAGGCCATCGGGCTCGTGGAGAGCAAGGCCGCCAGTCCGAGCGCTGCCAGCGCCACATGCGCTGCCCTCGCGAGCGCGAGGCCCGCAGCTGTCGCCAGAGCTGGGCCGCGTCCTGCGGTCGCGCCGGTTTGCAGGATCAGAAACATATCCGGCCCCGGCACCATATAGACGACGACCAAGGCTCCGATGAATAATCCCAATTCGCTCATGATCCGGCCAAAAATAAGAGTTCTCCGGGCAAGGGTATCGTGAGCGTCGAGGGCATGTCCTTGTGAATTGTGCTGGATTGGGTGAGTTTATTGGTCAGTTATGCCAATATGCCCATAAGGAACCATGCTTAAATGCCAAAATTGAAGCTGGATGCTATTGACCGCCGTATCCTTGCGGCTTTGCAACGGGATGCCCGCC
Organism: Rhizobium sp. X9; assembly: GCF_018873185.1. Taxonomy (NCBI): domain Bacteria; kingdom Pseudomonadati; phylum Pseudomonadota; class Alphaproteobacteria; order Hyphomicrobiales; family Rhizobiaceae; genus Rhizobium; species Rhizobium sp. X9. The sequence goes on from NZ_CP071316.1 coordinate 3,649, forward strand.
TGACCAACGTGCAACTCGCGGAAGAGGTCGGGCTATCGCCGTCGCCATGCCTACGGCGGGTGCGTCTTCTGGAAAAGGCCGAAGTGATCGGCGGTTATCATGCGAGTCTCGATCGCGCCGGTCTTGGCCTTGGCCTGACTGTCTTTGTTGGCATCAAGGTTGAGCGTCACCACGACGAGCCGGCAGCGGCGTTCAGGGAAGCCGTATGCACCTTGCCAGAGGTTGTATCCTGCCACCTGGTGTCGGGCGAGTCCGACTTTTTGTTGCAGGTCGTCGTTCCTGATCTGGCGGCATATGAAAGGTTGCTTATCGGCACACTTCTTAAGCTGCCGGGCGTCAGCGACATACGAAGCAATTTCGCGATCCAGACCGTCAAGCCCCAAGCTCCCCTTCCACTCGATCATCTCCCCAGCGCAGATGCGTCGCAATTGTCCTAAAACCTGCAACAGATCGGCCGCCCCCGGAGAATCAGGGGTTTTTGTGTCGCATGTCTTTGTCGCAAGTGCTACGTCACTTGCGACATGATTTGCGACAGGGGGAAGCCGTGCGCCGCCAACCAGATTCCGACGCCGGCCGGGCGTTCATCGGCTATGCCCGCGTCTCGACGCGCGGGCAGGACCTCGATGCGCAGCGGGCCGCCCTTGGTGCGGCCGGCTGCGTCCGCATCTTTGAAGAAAAGGCTTCCGGGGCGAAGCGGGACCGACCCGAGCTGGCGCGGGTGCTCGACCATCTGCGCGCTGGCGATGTGGTCACGATCACCAGGCTAGACCGCCTCGCCCGATCGACCGGCGACCTTCTGGCGATCGCGGAGCGGATCAAGGAGGTTGGCGCGGGCCTGCGCTCGCTGGCCGAGCCTTGGGCCGACACGACGACGCCGGCCGGGCGCATGGTGCTGACCGTGTTCGCCGGCATCGCGGATTTTGAGCGATCCTTGATCGTGGAGCGCACGAGCGCCGGCCGGATCGCGGCGAAGGCGCGAGGTGTGCGGTTCGGCCCCTCCCCTGCCCTATCCGCCGAGCAGATCGCGCACGCCCGCAAGCTCATCCATGAGGACAAGAAGGCGGTGGCGGAAGTCGCGCAGCTCTTGGGCGTTCATCGCGCCACGATCTACCGGGCTATAGAACGCAAAAACGTGAATACGCATTGACGTAACCACGTTTAGTTGCCGGCCCTAGAGATAGTGTCTTTCGGGGTTCCTTCCGCAAGGGATTGCAGAATCGGGCGAGTTCGTCCTTACTGCTAAGGATGAAGCGCGACTCGGAGAAGATTCGGAAGGACGTTGCCGCCCATCGGGCGCGGCAGCTCGCGGCCGGCCGCATCGCGCTGACTACGTATGTTCCGACTGATCTTCTCGCCCAAATCGACAAGATCAAGGAACAGCGAGGCGTGCTTGGTCGCGCGCCGATCATCGAGGAAGCGTTGAGGTTTTATATCGAGAAAGCACCCGAGGGCATGAAATGAAAAACCCCTAGCCGTTCGCAGCGGCAAGGGGTTTTCGGATTACGGAACCGGCTTTGTTGGGCCAGCCTCTACAGCCCCCAACATAGTCGAGAGTGTGCCACCCGGCAAGAGTGAGTCTTGCCGGGAACGGTGAAACTTTGTCCGCCGTCCAGACCCGTCATGCCCTCCTGAACGGAGGACGAAGGACAGATGTTAAGGACGCAAATCGCGGCCGCGATCGGCTGCGCGCGCGGGAACGCGCTTGATGAAATCATGCGGGAAGTCTGGATGCGCTACAGCGCCGGCCAGCTCTCCGAGGAAGACGCCGGCCAGCTCTCCGCGCTCGCCCAGGAGCGCCGCGCCGCATGGCGGGGATCAGGGCAGGCCGCGCTTGGCCTGGTCCTGCCTCCCCCGGCCGAGAAGTGCCCGACGACGGTTCGGCGGCGCAGCTATTTCAAGGGCAGATCGGAGGGCCGTATCTGGCGGCCGACGAACCGCAAGGACGTGCAGGCGATCTTGAAGGCCGCCGAAATCTACAACGAGGCCGGATTGCGCGAGAAGAAGGGCGAGCGCAGCGGCCCGCTCGGATCGGTGGCGCTCGACGTGCTGCGGCTGTTCGTCAATCTGATTGACTTCCGCACCGGCCGGCTGGAGCCGTCAATCACCACGATCATGGACCGCCTGGGCCGGTCGCGGGACACGATCGTGCGGGCGCTGAAGAACCTGCGGGCGCATGGCTTCATCGACTGGCTGCGGCGCTACGAGCCGACCGGGAACGAGGGGCGCGGCCCCCAGGTGCAGCAGGCGAGCAACGCCTACCGCTTGTCCCTGCCGGAAAAGGCCCGGCAGTTTCTTGGCCGGTTTGGCAAGGCCCCTCCCCCGCCTGCGGATCATGGACAGGATCAGCAGGCATGGAGCCAGGCAATCGACGTCTACCGGAACACCCTGCCCCTCGATGAGCGAACGCAGCTCGACGCTGGTGATAGCCCGCTGGGGCAGGCCCTTGTGAAGATGGCAAAGACCTTCATGAAACGTGAGTCCGATAACCAGACTGAATCCCCCTCTAATTCTATTCTCTATGTGAAAACATAAGCGGACGCCGCTGTTCGGGCCGCTCACGCGACCCTGCGGCGGTTCCGGACCGCGTAATAAGCGGTCCGGGAAACGGCACCTTCACCACATAATCCGCACCGTTCGCGCCTGCGGCTAGCGACCTATGAGCTTTCGAGAAGGAGTGATGGGCAAAGCCGGCACTTAATTGTTTACGTAAATACGTATTAACGTTTAGACGTATCAGCTTGTTAGAAGGCGATGGCGGCGGCCGGGGAAACGTGATAGAGTGTACACAATTCAACACACGGAGGCGATTCCATGACCGCTAGCACCACCATGACGATTCGGGTTCGGCCCGATGTGAAAGAAAAGCTCGACCGGATCGCAAGCGACACGCAGCGGAGCAAATCCTTCCTCGCCGGCGAGGCCGTCGCCGCCTATGTAGATCGCGAGCTTGAAATCATTGACGGCATCAAGCGCGGCATGGCCGACGCAGCGGCCGGCCGCGTGATCCCCCATGATGAGGCGATGGCGGAAATCTATGCCGTCATCGAGGAGGTCAAAGCCGAAAAGCAAGCGAACAAGGCGTGAAACGGTCGGTCACATGGTCCCGCGAGGCGCTGGACGACATCAAGGTGCAGGTTAAGCATATCGCCAAAGATAGCCCACCCGCCGCCACGCGGGTTGCAGATCGAATTCGAGACGCGGGCAAGGCCCTTGGGGACATGGCGACGGGCCGGCCCGGTCGCGTGACAGGAACCTATGAGAAGTCTGTCGCTCGCCTGCCCTACATCATTGCTTATGAGCTGCGGGACGTGGCGGGCCGGGGAAGCGTCGTGATCGTGCGCGTCATCCACACGTCGCGGGACTGGCCGGCTGAAGAATGGCCGCACTAACTTAACGACGTAGCAACGTCATAGCTATATGCTTGAATACGTATTCACGCAAAGAAGGATTAACGCATGAACGTCATTGCGTTTTTGAGCCAGAAGGGCGGAAGCGGAAAAACCACGCTTTCGGTTCATACCGCCGTGGCGGCCGAGGCGACCGGCCAGCGGGTTTGCGTCATCGACGCGGACCCGCAGGAAAGCGCGACCGCATGGGCGAGCGCGCGGGAAGCCGGAACACCGATCGTCGCCACGGCGCAGGCCGGCGAGATGGACGCGGCGCTTAGGGCGGCCGAGGTTGAGGGCATGACCTTGGCGATAGTGGACGCCCCGCCCCATGCCGCTCCGGCGGCCGGCCAGATTGCCCGAAGGTCGGAGCTGGTCTTGATTCCAGTCCGACCCTCCGCGTTTGACCTCGCTGCGGTCCCGGCCGCCGTCGAGATCGTGACGGCCGCGAAGGTGCGCGGCGCGTTCGTTTTATCTGCCTGCCCATTCCGTGCGCCCGAGATCGGGGAGACGCGCGCGGCGCTGGAAGCCTACGGCCTGCCGATCGTTCCCGGCGAGATTACCGACCGGCGCGCGTTTGCCCGCGCTGTCACGACCGGTAGCGCCGTGACCGAGTTCGAGGCCGAAGGGAAAGCAGCGGAGGAAATCCGGGCCTTGTGGGCGTGGATCAAGGACACGTTAGAACGTAATAGCTAACCACGTAATCGCGTATTGAAGGAGCGAAACCTATGGCAAAGAAAGCAACCGGCCTCGCGGCCTTCACCCGCCCGAAGGCCGGCGCGGAAGCCACCAGCCTTGCGGCGATCGAGGACGACCGCCCGGCCGTGGAAATCCCGACGCCGAGGCGAAAGAGGGGAGGGGGCGAGACTGTCGCGCTTACGGTCAAGGTCCGACGATCGGACTGGCAGCGCCTTCGCCAACTCGCGGATGCAGAGGGAACGACAATTCAGGCGATGGCCGAGGCCGGGCTTTCGGCGGTTCTGGCACAGCACGGATTGCCGCCGATCGGGCCTTATGCACGTTGATACGTGATACGTGATACGTGAATAGCTTAATACGCTAATGCTCGCGCATTTGACCCGTCCCCCCGGCCATCCCTACGGCCCTAGATGATGAGAGCGGGCCGGCCGGGGGCTACCGACGCGGCCGTGGTTTTCCCTGAATAGAGCTTGCACCAGGTCGGAGGGCGTTTGTAACAAAGTCCCGGCGCAAAGCCGGGTCCACTTCTTGTCACGTCAGGGAGCGTCATACAGCCCCTTGAATTCCGGGTCGGCGTAGTAGCGCAGCTTACCGGCGACGATTGGGCGTTGCCCGGCCAGGAACAGCAATTCGAGATTTTGCGGCAGGTTGCGGACCTCATCGGGCGTCAGCAGCGGCCGGGCGGTGTGTTGCTCGCCGTAAGTGATGCCGGTCTTTTCAGAATCGAGGGCGCGGCTCATGGTCTGGAACACAACAGTTTCCTGCCCGAGCAGATCGGAGACGAGGCGGGCGCTGTCGTAATCGTTGACGCCGAAGACTTGTAGAACGCCGGCGTTTGACAGGAAGGTGCCGGCGCGCTTGCCGTAGGTGGCGCGGAGCTGGTGGACGTCCTGCAGGATCGGCCAGAGCTGGACGCCGTAACCGGCCATGAGGCCCATGGCGCGCTCGACGGGGGCCAGGTGGCCGAGGGCGGCGAATTCATCCAGCAGATACAGCACCGGCACGGCCGGCTTGGCGGGATCGCGGGCCATGTCGGTGAGGCTTTGGGAGACGAGCAGGCGCAGCCAGCGGGAATAGGTGGACAGGCGATCGGGCGGCAGGACGAGGAACACCGAGACGTTGCGGCGCTTGAGATCGGCAAAGCGGAAATCGGAGCGGCCGAGGACTGCGACCATGCGCGGGCTGTCGAGGAAATGGGTATGGCGCTGCGCGGCCGAGAGGACGCCGGCCGCTTCCCGGTCGGATTTGCCGAGGTGTCGATTTGCCGCGCGGGCGACCAGGCCGGCCGCTTCAGGGGACGCCTGCATGTCCTTCAGGATCGCGGCAAAGGCTTCCGGGGCGAGGGTGAGTGAGTGGCGCAGGGTGGCGAGGTTTCGCCGCTCACGCGGCTCCTGGGCGGCGATATGGAGGATCAGGCCGCCAATCAGTGCCTTGGCTTCCTCGTTCCAATGGGCCTCGCCAGCCATGCCCGGTTCATCGAACACGAGCGCGTCGGCCAGAGTGCTTGCATCTTCCGCGACATCGAGGTCGGCCGGGTCGAGCCCTTCCAGCGGATTGAAGGCGGCCGAGGGCAGGCCGGTGACGCCGAAGGGATCGAGAACATGGACCGGCCCGAACTTTTTGCGGGCGTCACCGGCGATTTTCGCATTCTCGCCTTTCGGGTCGATGCAGATCACGGAGCGGTCGGCGGTGAGCAGATTGGGGATGATGGTTCCCACGCCCTTGCCGGTTCTGGTCGGTGCCATCGTCAGCAGATGGGCCGGGCCGTCATAGCGCAGCAGCCTTTTCGTTTTGGCGTCGCGGCCGATCAGCAAGCCGGTATTGGCGCGGGAGAGGGGAGCCACTTCCTTGTTGGTGGCGAAGCGGGCCGAGCCGTGGGTTTCGCCTTCCATGTCCCCGAAATGGATAATCAGCGGATTGGTGACGACGCGGAAGACGATGGCGGCCAGCACCAGCAGCGTGACGAGATCGAGCGCAATGAACGGAATCGTGCCGGGACCATAGCCGAGATCGTTAAGCGCAAACCGGCCACCCATACCAACGACGAAAAGCGCAATGATGAGGATGAACAGAACGCGCAGCAGCGTTTGCCAGATGCGGAACGGCAGAGTTATCAGGGAGACAAAAGCCCATACAGGATCATGCGCGGCGGCGCGCAGCATGTTCTTGAAAGCACCCCATGCGAGCGTTGCCCGGTTCACGATCCAGCCTCGCCGGTGCTCCCTGCCGTTTGCCCGGCCGGTGATGCGCCGAGCAGATCGGCAAAGAGTTCCTTGTCACCGTCGCGCGTCAGGAAGCCGGGCAGCTCACGGCGCAACCAGTCGCCCAGGTTCCGCGAAAAGTCGTCCTTTCCGCCTTCGAGGCGATGCAGGACGAGCGCACCGAGCAGCACCTTGCGGCGGGTATCGTTAGCACGCTCCTGTTTGCCAAGCCGTGCTTTGAGAGCGGCGCGCTGTGCATCCAGTTGGGCTAGACGTTCTTCGATGGATTTGCGCGCCATGCCTGAATCTCCTTTTCCGATCGTTCGCCAAGACTATCATTCTCGGCCGTCATTTCCAGTTGTTTGCCTACTTCGCTTGAAAACTCACCGGAATTGCAGCACAATCGCCGTCTCAGTTCATTGCATTGAGCTTGCGGCAAGCGCCATACCAAACGACGAAAGAGCGAAGCGATTGAGTTGTGAAGGGCGCACTTACGAGTTACTGCGTAACTCAGCGTGCTGCCAGCTAGATGGCTGGCGAGAAAGATGGAAACGGCATCGGAGCTTGTTGCTTGGCGATCTACCATTTGAGCATGAAGCCAGTTTCGAGGGCGAAGGGCCGTAGCGCCGTCGCTTCTGTGGCTTATCGTGCCGGGGAGAAGCTGACCAACGAGCGCGACGGGATCACGCATGACTACACGGCCAAGCAGGGCGTGGAACATGCCGAGATCGTCTTGCCCGAGGGTGTGAACGCCGATTGGGCGCATGATCGGTCGGACTTGTGGAACGCCGCCGAGTTTGCCGAAAAGCGGAAGGACGCCCGCGTTGCCCGTGAATTCGAGATTGCCCTGCCGCACGAGCTATCGGCGGAACAGCGCCTAGAGGCAGCGCGGGAGTTCGCGCAGGATTTGGCGAACCGTTATGGCGCGGCGGTGGACTTCGCCATTCATGCACCGCACGAGGCGAGCGACGTTCGCAATCACCATGCGCATGTGATGATGACCACGCGGCAGGTGACGGAGGACGGTCTAGGCGAGAAGACCTATCTTGAGCGCGAAAACAAATGGCTCTTGGCGAACGACCTGCCGACGACCGATATGCAGCTTCGCGACCTTCGCCAGAGGTGGGAGGGAATCGCCAACGAGCGGCTTGCGATGGCCGGGCTTGATATTCGCATTGACCATCGTTCGCATTCGGAGCGCGGCCTTGAACTGGTGCCGACCGAGCATATGGGCGTCCATGCCACGCAGATGGACAGGCGGGGCCTCGACGTATCAAGAACGAGGTTGGATGCGGAGACGGCGCAGCGCAACGCCGAACTGATCCGGGAGAAGCCCGAACAGGTTCTAACCCTCATCACCGGCGAAAAGAGCGTGTTCGACCGGCGCGATGTTGCGCGGGCGCTGCATCGCTACATCAACGACGACCCGCAGGAGTTCCAGAGCGCATTCGCGAAGGTGATGGCCTCGCCGGCCCTGGTTGAACTTCAGGCCGAGCGGGCGAACGCGGAAACCGGCGAGATCGAGCTTGCCCGGTATTCGACCCGCGAAATGGTCGAGATCGAATCCGGCATGGTCGAGTCTGCACAGCGGCTGCACCAGGCGCACAACCATGGTGTTGATCGCCGGCATGTCGAGCGGGCTATCGGCGCGCAGGATGCGGCCATTCAGCGGAGCGCCAGCGATGCGTCAGCGGGCTTGTCGGCCGAGCAGCGCGGCGCAATCGAGCATATCACCGGGCCGGAGCGCATCGCGGCCGTTGTCGGTTATGCCGGCGCTGGCAAGTCCACCATGCTCGCGGCGGCGCGTGAGGCATGGGAGGCCGAGGGCTATCAGGTCCACGGCGCGGCCCTGTCGGGCAAGGCGGCCGAGGGCCTGGAGGAATCATCCGGGATTGCGAGCCGCACGCTGGCGTCATGGGATTTGGGTTGGCAGAACGACCGCCGCACGCTCAACCGCGGCGACGTGTTCGTGATCGACGAGGCCGGCATGGTCGGGAGCCGGCAGCTCGCCCGGTTCGTTGGCGAGGCCGAGGCGCGCGGGGCGAAGATCGTCCTTGTCGGCGACCATGAGCAGTTGCAGGCGATCGGGGCCGGCGCACCGTTCCGGGCGATCACGGAGGAAATCGGCCATGCCGAGCTTTCCGAGATACGCCGGCAGCGCGTGGGCTGGCAGCGGGAGGCGTCGGTTTCCTTTGCCACGCACCGGACGGCCGAGGGGTTGGCGGCCTATCGGGATCGCGGCAACGTTCGGTTTAGCGAGAGCGGCGAGGACGCGCGTGGCGAGATCGTGGGCGATTTCCTTGCCGATCGTGACGAGCGGCCGGAGGGGACGCGCGTTGCGATGGCGCATCGCCGGGCCGATGTTCGGGCCATCAATGAGGGTATCCGGGCCGCGCTTCAGGAGCGCGGCTTGCTGGCCCAGGGCAACGTGCCCGCCGTGGGCTCGGACGCCGTCGCGCTGACTTTCCAGACCAATCACGGCAAGCGGGAGTTCGCGCCGGGCGACCGCATCGTGTTCCTTGAGAACAACCGCGACCTTGGCGTGAAAAACGGGATGCTTGGCACCGTCGAGCATGTCGAGGCCGGCCGGATCGTCGCGCAGCTCGACGGCCGGGGCGGCGATAGCGTCAGCGTGCCGATGGGCGATTATCAGGCGATCGACCACGGCTATGCGACGACGATTCACAAGAACCAGGGCGCTACGGTCGATCGCAGTTTCGTACTGGCGTCGGGGACGATGGACCGGCATCTGACCTATGTCGCCATGACGCGGCATCGCGACGGAGCGCAACTCTACGCCGCCCAGGACGAGTTCACCAACCGTCAGGCCGGCCAAACGTTGGCTTCGGGCCGCTTGGTCGATCATGGGGCCGCGCCCTATGAGCACCAGGATGGCCAGAGCGACAGCTATTTCGTGACGCTGGAAAACGCCAAGGGCCAGCGGAATACCATTTGGGGGGTCGATCTTGAGCGCGCCATGAAAGAGGCCGCGCCGGAGATCGGGGACAAGATCGGTCTGCAACATGCCGGATCGGAGCCGGTTCGGCTTCCGGACGGCACCACGGCCGAGCGCCATTCGTGGAAGGTGCGGGACGCCGGCGAGCTAGCCTATAGCCAGCTTGAAAACCGCCTGTCGCGGTCGGGTGTGAAGGAAACCACGCTCGATTATGCGCGCGACTTTGCCGAGCGCCAATTTGCGGAAAGACGGGGGATCGCGGAGCGCATGGGCGTGCGCAGCGAGATCGAAATTCTGCACGAGCGGGAGGCGACGGCCGAGCGTCAGACGCTTGCGCGAGGATCTTCGCAAAAAGGGCGCGCAGATCTTACGCAGGATCTCCGTGCAGATCCTCGCAAGGATCTCGCTCAGGATCGCGGCGACGATCGGCAGCAGCGGCAGCGCCGAAATCCGTTCGAGGGCCTGAAACTGTCTCGGAGCGCGTCAGCCGCCCGGCCGGCCATGCAGGACCGCGACGAGTTTCGCCAGGAACGGTCTCAGGAGGGACCGGAGCCGGCCGAGAAGCAGCGGCGCGGTATGTTCGACGGCCTGAAGCTCAATGCCGCCTCAGCGGCGCGCGAGCGGCCGGAAAGGGAAGAGAGCTTGCGGCAGGCGCCGGCGCAAGGCCAGCAGGCAGATCGTTTGCGGCCCATGTCCGGATTCGAGCAGTCGGTTGACCGCTTTGCCCGCGCCTGGTCGGCGGCCGAGCGACAGGACCGGCAGGGCGTCCCGGTGCTGGAAGGCCAGAAGTCCGAATTGCAGCAGGCCGGCCAGCAGCTCGACCACCACAGGCCGGGAACGTCCCGGCTCATGGTGTCGGCCATGCGTCACGATCCGGAGACGGCGCGCACCATGACCGAGCTTTCCGGTCGGGAGCGTGTTGGCCAGCTCGTGGCCGGCATGGACCGCGAGCGCGCGGCGCTGGCGGACCCGAACGTCAGGTCTGACCGTTTCGTGCAGCGCTGGCAGGAGCTACAGGGGCAGCGCCAGGAGCTTCGTGGTTGGCAACACGACGAGGCCCGCGCCAAGGTCGAAGGCCAGATGCGCGACATGACCAAGGGGCTTGAGCGCGATCCGCAGGTTGAATCCATCCTGCGCAATCGGAGTAAGGAACTCGGCGTCAGCCAGATTCGCCGGGAACAGAACATGGCCCAGGAGATGGACCGCACCCTTTCGCGGGGCCGCAGTCTCGGGCTTGAGCGGTAGGAGACGCA